>DAHXNI010000032.1 GCA_027365475.1 Pseudomonadota bacterium
GGCGCGCTCAAAAACCAAGTGCAACATTTTGTAGGAGATCCTGTTGCATGGGAAAACGCTATACACGTTGAATATTGAAGAGCGGACGATGATCCAGACCACGCTTGGGATGGGCCTCAAACCGGCAGTCATGGCCCGAAGCCTGGATCGTTCGGGCGCGACCCTTGCGCGTGAACTCCGTCGCAACGGCTGGGTTCGCCCGCTGGGACGTCACCGTCCAGGGCGCCCTCCGGTTGCGGGAGGCACTCGTGCCGAAGCGGTACGGAAGGGCCTGAGCCACGTGCTCAACCGCATCGAGTCCCAAAAGCGCCTGTCTTTGACCGATGATCAGGGCCGGGAGAGGGCCGAACATCGAGGGCTGACCCAAGCCACCGGGGTGAAGGTCACCTTGGCCGATCCCAAAAGTCCCTGGCAGCGCGGCATCCACGCGAACACCCACGGTCTTTTGCGGAAGGTCCTGCCCAGGGGGAGCGACCCGAGCGGCTTCACCCAGGAAGCGCTGGATGCGATCGCCTGGAAACCGAACACCCGGCCCAGAAGTCGCTCGGCTTCAAGTGCCCCGCTGAGGGGTTCATCCCGGACGCATTTGATTTCAGGCAGCATCACGCTGCGCTCTTTGCACTGGGTCTGTGAAACCGCCCTCCTGGCTGGGCTCGACTACAATGGATCCACTCACTTCCCGAAAAGCCGCCGCCCCGAGGTGTGTCATGTCCAAAATTCGTGCGTATGCTGCACAGTCCGCCAACTCCCCACTTGAGCCCTTCGCGATCGACCGGCGCGATCCCGGATCCCACGATGTCGCAATCGAGATCGCCTTCTGCGGGATCTGCCATTCTGACCTCCACCAGGTGCGGGATGAATGGGGGCGTTCCCACTTTCCCATGGTTCCCGGTCACGAGATCGTGGGCCAGGTGGCCGCGACCGGACGGGATGTCAGCCGCTTTCAGGCGGGTCAATGGGTCGGCGTCGGCTGTTTTGTGGATTCGTGCCGGCACTGCGAGGCCTGCCGCGCTGGCGAAGAACAGTTCTGTGCGGATGGCATGACGCTCACCTACAACGGGTTCGAGCGCGATCAGGTGACGCCCACCTTCGGCGGTTATTCCACCCGGATCGTGGTCGATGAGAACTATGTGCTCCACCTGCCAGAGGCGCTCCCGCGCGAACGCGCGGCTCCGCTCCTCTGCGCCGGGATCACGACCTACTCCCCGCTCAAACGCCACGGGGCCGGACCCGGCCGCCGGGTCGGCGTCATGGGATTGGGCGGGCTCGGGCACATGGCGGTCAAGCTGGCCAAGGCCATGGGGGCCGAGGTCACAGTTTTGAGCCATTCGGCCCGGAAACAGGCTGGGGCCTTGAAGCTCGGTGCCGACCACTTCGTGGACACCGCGAAGGCCGATCTGCTGAAAAGCCAGTCGGGTGCCTACGATCTCATCCTGGATACGGTCTCGGCATCCCACGACTACAATGCGGCGCTCGATCTTCTCCGCCGGGATGGCACCTTGGTCCTGATCGGCGTCCCGCCGCCCTCGCCGCTTGCCGCGGGATCGCTCATCATGAAACGGCGCCATCTCACCGGCTCCCTGATCGGCGGCATCCGGGAAACCCAGGAGATGCTCGATTTCTGTGCGGAGCGGGGAGTGGCACCGGAGGTCGAGATGATCCCGATGGAAAAAATCAATGAAGCCTATCTCCGGATGGATCGGGGCGATGTCCTCTACCGCTTCGTGATCGATCTCGCCTCCCTCAGAAAGGAGGCCGCCTGATGTCCGCCGCAAAGGGACCGCTACCCGAGCGGAGTCTTGGGAGCCAGGGGCTTCGCGTTTCGGCCATCGGGCTCGGCTGCATGGGCATGAGCCAGTCCTATGGCGTAGCCGACGCGAAGGAGTCGGTTGCAACCCTCGAGCGGGCGCTCGAACTCGGTTGTCTTTTCTGGGATACGGCGGAAGTGTACGGTCCGTTCGCGAACGAGACGCTCCTCGGGGGATTTCTCAAGGGGCGGCGGGAACGGGTGGTGCTCGCAACCAAGTTCGGTTTCAAGATCGAGGATTGGAAATCCGTGGATCTCGACAGCCGGCCCGAACACATCCGGGAGGCGGTGACGGGATCCCTGAAGCGACTGGGTACCGACTATATCGATCTCCTTTATCAACACCGGGTTGATCCCGCGGTTCCGATCGAGGACGTTGCGGGGACGGTGGCCGAACTCATCCGGGAAGGACGGGTCCGGTATTTCGGCCTGTCGGAAGCGGGAGCCCGGACGATCCGGCGCGCGCACGCGATCTGCCCGGTCTCGGCGCTTCAGAGCGAGTATTCGCTCTGGGAACGCAATCTCGAGGCGGAGATCCTCCCACTCCTCAACGAGCTCGGAATCGGGCTCGTCCCGTTCGCGCCGCTCGGACGCGGGTTCCTGACCGGGACTGCGCAGCGGGCGGAGGACTATCCGCCGGATGACTTCCGGCGTGGCGACCCCCGCTTTGCGAGCGGGCATTACGAAACCAATCTCAAGGCGACTGCGGCGATCCGCGAGATGGCCCAAGAGCGTGGGATCGCACCGGCCACGCTTGCCCTCGCCTGGATCCTCTATCAGGATCCCCAAATCGTCCCGATTCCGGGGACCAAAAGACGGCGCTATCTCGAGGAGAACGTGGCGGCAGCCTCAGTGAAGCTCAGTTCCCAGGAACTCGCAAGGCTTGATCGCGCGTTCAAACCGGGTGCGATCGCAGGCCCGCGCTACCGGCCGGAGCTCATGAAAACGATCGACCGCTGATTGCTCCGGGATCTCCGGGGTGGGCTTCCAGACCGACGAAGCTTTGGGCGTGAGGTGACCCTGGACGCAAGCCGCCTCACTTCACCGAGGCCGAACCATCCGGGATCGAAATCGCCGCTGATCCATTCGTGTCCATCCGCGTGGTCTGCATGCTGCGGGTTGGGTGGCGTTTTGAGTGGCGGCTTGTCGCCAGCGGTCCCCCGCCATCCGAGAGCGGCCAAGCCAGGCTGAGTTGCGGCAATAAACGCCTGCGTTGGCCGAAACGGAGCACGGGATATATACTGATAACGAGATACAGTCGGCAAAGGTCAGGCGGAGCGCTTCGCGTATTCCTACTTGTCCCTGGGAGAGGGGCACGAACGAGAACACCCATGGATTGATCCGACAGTACTGACCAAACACCTCAATCTGAGCACCGTCACACAGCAAGAGTTGGATCTTGCCGTGCAGCGTCTCCACCATCCGGCCCTGACGCTTGAGCAGCCAGCCCAGGGCGGCATAACAATCCTGCTCATCGGCCTCCGCCACCCCGAAGTCCCCGGCCAGCGTGGTCGTGCGCCACCGGCGGGTGGTGGTCAGCTTCGTATACGGGGCCAGGATCCGGGTCGCCACCAGGGCCAGGATCACCTCCCGTTCCCGGTCGCTCACCCCGGGGTTTGGAGGCCACCCACGAGCTGAGATCCAGGCGCTTCTTTATGCTGTGCTATAATAGTGTTATGTATTACGTATAAGTCAATACTATGCACAAGAAAATGACCATCTCGCTGGATGAAGCCGTGTATGAAGGACTGTATCGGACGGTCGGCAGGCGACACATGAGCCAGTTCATCGAAGATCTGCTCAAGCCGCATGTGCTCAATACCGCTTTGGACTATGGATACCGGGCGATGGCCGCCGATCAGGAACGCGAGGCCGATGCGATGGCTTGGTGCAACGCTCTCGTGGCAGATATGGTCGATGAAGCGCGGTGAAATCTGGTGGGTGGAGTTTGCCCCGTCCGTAGGAAGCGAAATACGCAAGACCCGGCCTGCGGTCATCGTCAGCAACGATGCGGCTAACCGGAATCTGGCGCGGGTGGTTGTGGTGCCACTCACCAGCAACACAGATCGCCTCTATCCAGGGGAGGCGTTAGTCACGCTTTCCGGCAAACCGGGCAAGGCGATGGCCGACCAGATCATGGCGGCAGACAAGAGCCGACTCAAAAATGCGATGGGTACCTTAAGTAAGGCGGATATGATCGCCTTGGAAACCGCCATTCTGGTTCATCTGGGGATGCCCAAGTGAACGAGGGTAGAGGACGCTGAAAGAAAGACGGGTTGATGTACCTTTGGCCCGTCGAATCGGGGCCGAAAATGTCCAGTTGCTCAGTGTTCAGAAAGCGTTGGTTGTTGACAGTTCGGCCAGCTACCGTTTATCGGCAACCCACTAGCAGCCTGTCGGACTTAGCTCACGACTGCCGCCCATTTCCGCCCAGGATTTTTTGAAAACACCTTTTTTTGGTGATTTTACCCGTTATTGCCCTATTTTTTGCTGCGTTTCTTCATTTTCCTGCCCTACAGGCGCAAT
>DAHXNI010000049.1 GCA_027365475.1 Pseudomonadota bacterium
ATATTGAAGAGCGAACGATGATCCAGACTGGGCTTGGGATGGGCCTCAAACCGGCAGCCATGGCCCGAAGCCTGGATCGTTCGGCCGCGACCCTTGCGCGTGAACTCCGTCGCAACGGCTGGGTTCGCCCGCCGGGACGTCGCAACCGGGGGCACCCACCGGTAGCAGGAGGCGATCATGCCAAGGCGGCCCATCTGCGTGCCCGGACGGGGGGTAACGGTCACCCCGCATGTCGCACGCCGCCTGCGACCAGGAACCGCCCTGAGGGATCCGGTTCTGCGCGATCTCCAGGCGAGCCTGTCCAAGCGGGCGGGCTATGCGCTGGAGCAGATTGCTGGCACACGGGCAGTTTGGTATCCCGATACGCTGAACTACGGGTTTCTCACGAAACCCTCTCCACCGCGATCGACGCCATGCCGCGTGGCGAGCTCCGGACGGAGGTGGTGGGCTGGCTCTCGGTAGATACGATAAACGTGCGTATGGTTCAAGCCACAACCCGGGAGATTGCGGAGATTGAGGAAGCGCAGGTCAAACCCAAGCTCCTTTGGTTGTGCCCCAAGCGAATAAGCCAGTCCGCGATCTCGGCATGTTCGGACGATAGCGTGCCCTCGTAGAGACAGTCGCTTCTATCGCGCTCACGCAAAAGGCCGCACCAGCTGGGCCTATTTGCTCACCCATCTCTCCCGAACCGCCTGATGGGCCATCTCATGGCGTTGAGATGGCCTTACCAATTTTTTTGCGCGAGCCTCCAGAACGATCTCGGCCTTCAAGGGCTCCTCGGCGCCGCGGCTACAAACCGTCCGCGGCGGGGGCTTCGGCCGCCCGCTCGATCTCAGGTTCCTGCTCACCGTAGAAGAGCGCTTGCACGACGTCGGACGCTGACGTGGATTCGAGGGTGCACCATTACAGCTAATGACGTACAATATGAACATGATGTACATTAATGGAAGCATTCATGGATTACGCCAGCATTTCTGCGTTTCGTAACCGGATGGGAGACTACCTGGCCCGGATCCACAAAACCGCAGTGGTTCTCGAAAATCGCGGCAAGCCGACCGCTGTTGTACTCTCTTATGAGGAATACGAGCGTTTGCAGGAAGCCGAAGACGCATGGTGGGGGGAACGAGCTCGTATGGCCTTGGGAAGCGGCGTGGTCGGTCAAGAGGAAACTCTTCAGCATATTCAGAACAAGCTGAATGCGTCGCCTTGAGATTACGCGGGACGCGCTGCGCTATCTCGATACCTTGCCTCCCAAGCCGTTTAAGCAGGTCGCCACTACCATGCTGGATTTACTCAAAAATCCGGAACCGCACGACTCCCGCAAACTGTCCGGTTACCCGTATCACCGTGTCGATACCGGCGAATACCGTATTGTGTACGATCTCCCGGAGGATTTGATTCGTATTCTTCTCATCGGCAAACGCAATGATGATGCCGTCTACCGAGCGCTGAGCCGCAAATAGCATGCACGGCACCCGCCACCCTTTCTTAAGAGGCCCACCCACACAGCCGTTTCATCCGATCCAAGGACAAGCGAATCCAGAACTTCAGTTTCCTGAGATGCCCTAGATAACCCTGGAGTACTGCCGCATCCATGAGAACAAAACCGAGTTTTCTGAGATCACCCTCAGCATATGCAATCCGATCGGCCTGAATCGATAAATCGATCCAGGTCTTCTCGTGTTCGGCCACCTGTATCAGATAGGAAGATCGTCTGCCCTGTTTTCGGGTCCACACAGCGTCAATCCGCGAATCGGAGGAAAATCCGACCGAGCTGGAAAAAGGTTGGCCCGGGAGCCAGAGTTCAAGCGTGATCACTTGTGTCCAGCAATTCTCAATGTGAAGTGACGCCGCTTCGGGACAGGGTGGCGGTTCGATGCTACGGGGCTTGCGTGAGCCTGTGCCGGGCGTTGGGCACCAGCGGGTAGAGCCATATCCGTTTGGGGCTTGCCCCGTGGCGGAGGT
>DAHXNI010000059.1 GCA_027365475.1 Pseudomonadota bacterium
GTCCCGGGAGGGTCGAACCTCGCGCCGTGAAACAACGACCCAAGCCCTTTCCGAGACTCAGCACGACCCGTCGCAAAGCACGCCAAAACATCAGGTTGCACGGACATCCGCAGAGATTGAGGGCTTAACCGAGTGCCATTCGACCCTGGGTGTTCTCGTGGATCCCACGCTGCCAGGGACTTTTGGGATCGGCTAAGGTGACCTTCTCACCGGTTGCTTGGGTCAGCCCTCGATGTTCGGCCCTCTCCCGGCCCAGCTCGTCGGTCAAAGACAGGCGCTTTTGGGACTCGATCTGGTTGAGCACGTGACTCAGGCCCTTCCGTGCCGCTCCGGCAGAGCGTCCCCTGGTCCGCCCCTTGGGGCGCAAGGATGCCCCCGGCCAGGATCAATCTCGGGGAAAGCCCATTGCGCCCCCTTCCTTTCGTAGAGAGAGTCGAGCTCTTCCACCACGACCATGACCGCGGAGTCGCCCTGCTGATTCAGGGAAAGGGTGCTCATGGACGCAGGGTCCGGCTGAACATGGGCATGGGGCCAGACGGCATCCGGACCATTCGGCTGGCAGCGACATCGGCGGCTTCAGCGGCATGCCACTCATGTTACGGGATCCCCCGCGAGATGCGGGCGGCTATTTGCATGGGCGTGGGTCGAGATCCCAATCGGTTCCGTCTCGGCAGGCACCGGGTGTGTCCTTTGGCAAGAGGCAATTGCCGGTTACGGCATAGTAACGGTCGACGATCGGATCGGTCAACCTGCGGTTTGGCGCGTGGGGAATGCGCACAACGGCAGAATGCGGCCAGTCTACCCTTGACTCCTCAATCCGCTGGAAATACGTAATTCTTCTTTGTAAAGAGATGGATACATGTTTCCACGACCCTTGCATCCAGTTGCGTGCCCGCGCGTACCTTGATTTCCGTGAGGGCGGCTTCGATACCCAATGCGGGCCGATAGGGACGATGCGAGGCCATGGCCTCCACGATGTCGGCCACGGTCATGATGCGCGATTCGAGGATAATTTCTTCGCCCTTGATCCCCAACGGATAACCGGATCCGTCCAGCCGTTCGTGATGCTGATGGGCAGTGATCGCGACGGCTTCCGGTAACTGGAGATTCCTCAGAATTTCGTACCCGAGAGAGGCATGCCCCCGTACAATTTCAAATTCGGGCGCCGAGAGCTGCGATGGCTTGGCCAGAATCTCCGCGGGAACGGATATTTTGCCAATGTCGTGGACGGTGCCGCATGCCCTCAACCCTTCGCACTGCCGTTGGTCGAGGCCGAGATCCAGGCCAATCGCCATCGCCAGATCGCCCACGCGCCCCTCATGTCTGCCCGTGTATGGATCCCGCATGCTGCTCATCATGGCCATGGCTTGGAGAGCTTCCTGCATGACCTCTTCACAGTGCTGTTCCTGCGTACGTTTGTCATACTCTTCCTGAATCCGTTCCGAAAGATCTTCAAAAACGCTGACCGATACGCGTCTGCCGTCCTGGGTGACCACCGTCGCGATATTGGAAACATAAAATTCGCTTCCGTCCTTACGACGCGCGCGAAAGATGTAGCGAGAAATGGATTCCTCGCCGCTGAATCGGCGTTGGATATGTTCTCTGACGCGCAGCCAGTCCTCTGGCGCCACCACCGTATCGACCGCCACTCCGTCCAGTTCACCGGGTCCATAGCCGAGCATCCGGTTGTAAGCCGGGTCCGTGGCCACGAAGTGCAAGGCCTCGTCAACTGTGCACAGGTATTGATGGGCGAGATCTTGCATCCCTGTGGGCGAGTTGTCAGGCTTGGACTGCAATGTGTCTCCTGAATCTATTGCCGATGCGACTCCATGAACCCTACCACCAATTACACTGCGCTACAACAAAGGGTTATATGCAAAATGTGGTTGGTGCGCATTCCGGCCAATGCTGCCACCTGTTCCGGTGTGAAAGCTGCCAATTTGTCCGTGGCTGGCGCCGATAAAGAACGAACTGGATGTGGCGTTTCTGGCCTTAAATCGGCTGTTCGTCATTTGGTGCAAGGCCGCGCGCATGGGCAACCCCGAAGCTCCCAAAGCCAACGATACGCTTTACAAGTTCTCGGAAATCAAGAATCCTGTTGGCGGTCTCGGGACCCGTGGGCTGCTAGCGAGCTATCGTGCATTGCGTGGCGCCGAAAACGCTTGGCGGCAGTTTTGGGAATCGAACTGGTCTGTGGGTATGATCTGAGGCGCTTGGATGAGAGACTCCGGAGCTGGGTCATGAGATTGACGAGATGAGCCTATATGGGGTGCTTCAGCTTTCTCGCGATGCGCGAATCCGACCTTCCATAAACGTCGTCTCCGGAATCGCCGCATGATCCAAAAGATCGTACGCTTGAACGGCCGCTCACTTTAAAGCTTTTTTGTATGCCCATGCTGGGTTGGCTCTGCATGCGAGTTGGTTTCTGGAGTTGGCCGGCCGCCACGCAGCCAGGAAGCCAAGGCAGCCGTAAGGCACATGATCATGGAAAAGGTGAATATGATCGATAGGCCATGCAGGAACGGAGCTGCGATCAGGTTTGCGAAGAAACCGGGACCAACAAGGGTCGACGCTTGCGCAGCCGGCAGGGTTTTGATGGTGGAACTGAGCAGGGTTTTGACCGGGTTATAGCCCAAAAAAGCGGCGAAAAGGACCGATACCGGGGGTAGTTTTGAGATGGTGGCGGCTTGCGCAGCGGAGACACCTTGGGCGACCAGCCCCTGTTTCAGTGCAGCCGGTAGACTCCGGGACATGCCGACCACCATGATCGTGAAAAACAACCCAATGGAGAGCGTCATTCCGGAGTTCTGGAAAGTCGAGCGGATGCCTGAGGCGGCTCCGCGCTGTTTACTGGGCACGGCGTTCATAATCCCGGCGGTATTAGGGGCAGCGAACAATCCCATGGCCAAGCCATTGCCCAGGAGCAAAAGCGCGAACCAGATGTAGGTGAAGTTCGCAGGTAAAAGCATAAAAAGTCCGAATATGGCAGCGGCCGCCAGCATGCCACCCGTTGCAAATGGCCGGGCACCGAAATGGTCCGACAGCGACCCTGAAATCGGCCCGGCGATGAGAAAGCCCACGGTGAGGGGGAGCATGTAAATGCCGGCCCACAGAGGTGTTGATGCGAAGCTGTATCCATGGAGCGGGAGCCAGATGGCCTGTAACCAGATGACCAGCATGAACATCAGCCCGCCCCGGCCGATTGAGGCCAAGAATCCTGCCAGATTGCCTGCAGCAAAGGCCCGTATCAAAAACAGCCGTACATCGACCATGGGTTGGGTGACTCGGGTCTCGAACAGGACGAAGACGATCAGCAAGATGACCCCGCCGATCAGTGCTGTGAGCACGTAGGGGCTGAGCCAACCCATGGAGTGGCTCCCATAGGGTTGAAGGGCATAGGTGATCCCGACCAAGACCGCGATCAGTCCGAGCGCGAAAAGGGAGTTGCCTACCCAATCGATCCGTGCCCCTTCGACCTTGCCGACTTCCCGTAACCTTAGGTAGGCCCAGATGGTTCCAAACAGTCCGATTGGCACCGAGACGTAGAATATCAGGTGCCAGTCGACGGCCGCCAGCAGCCCCCCTGCCACGAGGCCGATGAATGAACCCGCGATGGCCGCCACCGAGTTGATCCCGAGAGCCATGCCGCGCTCGTTTTGAGGAAAGGCGTCAGTAATGATCGCCGCAGAGTTTGCCATGAGCATGGCTCCGCCCACACCCTGCACGATACGCATGACAATGAGCGTGAGGGCGGCTGCCTGTCCGTGAAAGTAGACCAACGATGCGCCGAGCGAACCCGCGGTGAAGATGGCAAAGCCCAGGTTGTACATCTTGACCCGGCCATACATGTCTCCGATGCGGCCGAAAGTGACGACCAGCACGGCAGTCACCACCATGTAGGCCATTAAAAGCCACAGAAGGTAACCCGAGTTGGAGGGCGTGAGGGGGTTCAGTTGAATTCCACGGAAGATCGCCGGGAGTGAAATGAGGACGATCGAGGAATCGATGGTTGCCATCAGCATCCCGAGGGTGGTATTGGACAGGGCAATCCACTTGTAGCGGCTGTTTTTCGGATGCACAGGATGTGAAGAATCAGATGCGCTGATATTTGGACTGGTGGTTGCCCTCATCGGGTGCGGTTCCGTTCGACTGACTCCATCGGTTTTGCCTGGCCGGAATTCATTGAGTACCGTTTTTCGGTGTGGAGAGCTCAGAATTCTACGATGTTTTGACATGCCTGAAGTGGATGGCAGGGGTCCCATGCTGCCGCATGTAGATACCGCCTATCAATATGCAGGTTGACAAACACACGAGGGTAGAGTCTTGCTGCACTGCTATGTGGCAGCTATATGTATGTTATGGGCCACAGGGCTAGGGACGCATGACTTCTGGGAAGTGAAAATGTAGATGTGTATGCGTGTTTTAAATAAGAATTATATGTTATTGATATATAATGGTAATAATATAAAAGCAGCGAATTTTGTAAGCCTGTTTTCGCAGACCTCAATGTTTTCTTGCGTTTGATGCTTGCTAAATGGTTGCGGTCATGGGACAATGTCTACGGCTAGACGTCGTCTCATTTTTTTACAAAGTTAAGGATGAGCGACTCCACATTCATACAACTTTCGAGGTTTACTTTATGCGTCAGCTTAAATCCTTGAGGTCATCCCGCAAGCAACTCGGGCAGGGGATGACGGAATACATCATCATCGTGGCCTTGGTTGCGATTGCTGCGATCGGGGTGTACGCCTATTTCGGGCAGACAGTTCGTGGACAGATGGCGAGCATTACGAGCCAGCTTGCGGGCAAGTCGGGTCAGTCGGGCCTCGGGCAAGCCAAAACGTCTTCTACTGATGCGAATACGCAGGCTACTAACCAGGACAACCTGGGGACATATGCCAAAAATTCTGCCGACTCGGTTGGTCAATAATTTAAGGCTATAAAGGTACAACTGCACAGACTGCTGTGCTGATCTGACAGTTGGCCCAGCAAGCAAAAATATAGTTAAGGGAGGTCTGCTTCTGCGATGACGATTGCCTGCGGCAAGCGACGCTTGCGTGTGATGACTTCTCGTCAATGCGGGCAGACCTCTGTTTTTGTTGCCGTCACGATCGTAATCATCTTGCTTGCGGCGCTGCTCCTCTACAACGTCGGGCAGCTCACGACCGGCAAGATGCGGCTGCAGAACGCGGCCGATTCGACGGCCTATAGTGGTGCAGTCATGGTAGCGCGGGCCTACAACTTTGCCGCCTACTCGAACCGTGCCATGGTGGCGAATCAGGTTGCCATCGCACAGATTGTGGGGTTGACATCGTGGTCGCGTTATTACTGCACGATCTATAACCAGAAGTGCGGAAACTTCCCGACCTCTGGTTCGACGGGTGCCTATACCGAAATCACTGACGAAATCAAGGCTTATTTCAACGGCGAACTAACCCCGGAACCGCAGATTGTGTTTGACACCTATGGGCCCGCTTCCAAAGCCATCTATACGGCGTTCAACGTTGCCGCCGGACCCCTGATCGACACGCTCAACATCATTGAAGGTGCGCTGAGTGTCGCTTCAAAAGCCTATTACGATGCAACCTATCTGGATCTAGTGGCGTCTTTGGCTGGAGGGGGGACGCTCAACACGATCCTCAAGGCGAACGACCCGAATGCGAGCCTCAGCACATTCGGCGGCATCACGTTTGGAACGGATGTTGCCCTGTCCAAGAAGTTCATCACGAGCTATACCCCACTCAATAACAAGAATGACCCGAATAACCGGTTTCACAATGTCGTCGTCCAGAGTCTGGATCCCTTCTCCAATGGTCGTTCTGGTGCGCTGGATTATACGGAAACGCTGCCGTTTCCCCTGGTTGCGGCAGGTTCCTGCCTCGGAGATGGTGACGGCTTTTTTCTGATAGGTGCGATCTATCAGGGTTCGACGACACTCGCTAACAACAACGCGAGCTGGAGCGCAAAGGACAGTGCCAACTTCGTGGGTGGTGGGATCTGCATCATTCAAGTCCCGACACCCGTGGGCGATATCCCGATTCCCATTCCGCTCATCGGATATGCCAATGACAGCAATCAGGCTTATACGGGCAAGCTCAGTTCCAACTCCATGAGTGCAACCTATAAAGTCGGGACGTATAGCGGTCTCCGCTCCTATCTGGACGTCTCCAACCTCAAGAAAGCTGATATGGCGTCTCCGATCCTCAGCCTTTTCGTGACGCAAGGTGCCAATACACTGGACACGACCGAGTATGCAACGAGCGCGCTCGGTGCCCCCCAAGGCACTGCGCAACAAGGGTCTACACCCGTACTCAACCTGACGGATGCGGAAAAGGGGAGCCAAATGGGTGCGAGTGCGTCCTCTGCCGCCTATTTCGCCCGCCCGTTGCAATACTGGCTGCTCGATGGGAAAGGGGTTTACGGCAGCCTCTTCAATCCATACTGGGAAGCGCACCTCGTGCCCACACCGCTTGCCCTCCAGGCCGCGGCCGCGGCCGTCCAGTGATGGCTGCAATCATGAAGCGCAATATGAAACAGGTACCCTGCAGCTTTCCCGACTCGTCTTCAAAACGCCAAGAGAGACGGTTCGCGGAGCGCCAGCAAGGCCAAGCCACCGCCGAGATGGTGATTGCCTCCATATTTCTCCTGGTTCCGATTTTTCTCTTGATTCCTCTCGTTGGCAAGCTCATTGATTTCAAAATGGCTACAATCGAGGCATCCCGGTATGTGGCTTTTGAACGGACCATTACGAGCAACCAAAGCACGGTCCGGGGTGCGACGTTCGCCAATCTACCGGACGCGAACCTCCAAAATGGCACACTCATGCGTTTCTTTAGCGCCAATGGTGGCACCATCACGGCGGCGCAAAACAACTCGACCGGCAGTTTTGCACCCCGTCCGCTCTGGGTGGACCAAAAGCTGACACCCTTTATGTCGAGCGCAAGTGATGGGAGCGTCACGGTCACGCAGGCATCGAGCCCAACCTATGCAGATCAGACCGTGGGCAAGCTATTGGGATTCTTCAGCAATCTGGGTATTTTTGGTTTTAGCTGGAATGACAAGGGCTACTACACCGCAACCGTAAGTGCCAGCGCATCTCTGCCCGCAGTGATCGGGCTGGCAGGTGGGCAACCTCTGGATACGTACTTCCAGGCTCCGCTGACCTTTACGGCTTCAGACAGTCTATTAAGCGATACGGGCAGCGCCACCAATCCGAGCTATGTGCACCAGCAGATCAAGCAGACTCTGCTGACAAGCCTCCTGAGTTTTACGAGCTCGATCAACCAGTACGATTTCCTGTTGCCGGATCTCGGCGGACTCAAACTTGGGCATATCGTGACGAATAGTTCACAGGAACTGCCCTGTGACCGACTCGCCGGTAGTAGTGGCAGCAGCGGGTGCAGTGGCGGCGGGACGACGCCTCCGAGTAATACCGTCTCGCAGACCGCCATCAATCAGGTCATCACGCAAATGGGCAACCAAGGCTACACGTTGGCGTCTCAAACGACCAGTTCCAACGGGGACGTGACTCTGACATTCACGAACTCCAGCGGATCGACCGTGCCGGTGACTTTGACGCCGGGAGGTGGTGGTGGTTCGAGTGGAACCACGACAGTTTCCTCAAGCTCGCAGGATGTCTACCAGACGGGCGTCACGCTGTACAACGGTCTCACGGGTCAGGGTTGGAGCGGTGGCCCCAAACCCGGCAAAAGTGATAAGAAAGCCACCAGCTGGAATATGACCTTCACCCAGAACGAAAATGGCAGTACGGTGACTTTGACCGTCCAGATCGTCTCCAACTCGAGTGGTGGAAGCACTGTGACCACCAAAACGAGCTGAACGATGAGGCGACAATAGCAGTGACTCATCCAGAATATCCGCTAACCCGGAGGCATGTTCTACTTACGCAGGTTGCGTGCATGGCTTTGTTCGGGCTCTTGTGGGTGACTCCGGTCTGGGGTTTTTCTGTGCCGCGAGTAGAGTGCACGCCCACTCCCGCACCCGCCACGACCCGCCTCACGATCGTCGCCCACCGGATGATGGTCAATGGGTTGCCCATGAATATCGTGGAACTCCATTCGCCCCGGCCCCGCAAGGCGCTGCTCCAATGGTATGCACGGCGCTGGACACTCGCGAACGGGAAACCTCATTACATTCTTTACCCCGTGGGACCCTGGAAGGTCATCGCCCGGAAGGAGGGGTCGTGTTTTTATACCGTACAGCTCGAAGACGACGGGTCGGGCAGTGTGGGTTTCATCGGAGTCAGCATGCCTGCTGTGGCGACGAACCCACACCGGGGATCTTCATTCCCGGATCTGGCCGGAAGCCGCGTTATTTTGAATCTGATGAGCAATGATTCGGGGAAGATCGGCGAAACCTGGTTACTCGTCAACTCGGGCGGCGTCATGCAGAATGCCCGCTTCTATATGCGCCGACTGCACGAAAAGGGCTGGGCCGTGCAGCTCGGGCAGAAAGTGTCCACGAGACGCGGTCAAGTGGCCGTACTCATGTTTCAGAAGGGTAACCGAACCGCCCAGATGGTGGTTGAACCCAGTTCGCACGGATCGCTCATTCTCTTGACGCGTGTCACCCATGCCTAGACGTTTTCCTCTCCAGCGGATGTGTCTCGGCCAGGGCATGGTCGAATATCTGGTCGTGGTCACGTTTGCGGTCATCGCGGTCGTGGCCTTGACGGCTCCCTTGGGTTCTCAGCCATCGGCGGTCGTCCAGCTCGCGAATGCAATCAAAGCATTCTGGGCCAACTATTCCTACATCCTCTCTTTACCTTAAAAACCTAAAGGATCCATCTGATGGCACCTAAATTGCCTAAAATCAAAATCAATCGTTTTGCCGTGATTATGACCGTGGCCATTGTGCTGGCCGGTGTCGCAGCCTATCTCGCCATTCACTATCTTCAAAACAGTGAAAGCCGTTATCAGGCGCAGATTCGGCACAACCTGCTCGGGAGACTCACTCAGGTTGTGGTCCCCAAGGGCAATCTGGCGCCTGGCACCATTGCAAGTCCTGCCGACATGGCGCTCCGGATGGTTCCCAAAGACCTGATTTACCCAGACACGATCACGGTTGCGAACTGGCCGGAGTTTGCGGGGCACAGCGTGACCCGTGAGGTGCTCGGCGGTCTGCCGCTTCAGGTTCGTGATTTCGCGGTACCGTACGGGGGCGATTTCGCCTCGACGATGCCCAAAAACACGCGTGCCATCACCGTCGATATCGGCGGCGCCAATCGGATTGCGGGTCTCATCCGCCCCGGTGACCGGGTCGATCTCATGGTCATCGTGGACCAGACTGCGGGAGGCGGCAAGCTGGTTCCCGTCATCCATCGCGCACTGGTCGTGGCCACTGGCAAGCATACACGGTTCACGCCCGTCCACACGTTTGGACCGAGACTCCACTATGTGAACAACATCATGGCACAGTATTCGAGTCTCACACTTGAGCTCACTCCGGTGCAAACCGCCCGGGTGGCCATGGCGCAGAAAGTAGGTGAGCTCAGAGTCATTCTCGTGCCCAAGAAAGCAACCCCGTGGCCCCAGGTTCCGACTTTTTCAGGAGCCGAGGTTCTGAGCGAGGCTGGGCTCAGAGGGCTTTTGATCCATCGCCATCCGTCAACTGTTCAATACATCGTCGGGCGCGGCAACGCCCGGTTGCATACCGCAGAGGTGGCCCTGGGCCGTCCGATGCCGGCTCCGGCCCGGCTGGCACCGAAAGTGCCGCCAACGATGACGACGTCACAGCGCGAGCTTCGCCAAATCAATAATTATCTCAATCAGCAGAGGAAGTCGATGCAGAAAAATGTCAACAACAACCCCAACTGTCCCCCTTACTGCGGTGCGCGGCCTGAACAGAGGATTTCTGGAGGGATGCCGCGATGAAATTGGCGATGCGGGCTTTTAAAAACTGCTTGAAGGCGGCTGCCGTGTCCGGTGCAGCCCTCACCGTTTTGGTGCCGGCCGCGGGTATGACTGGCGTGATCATGCCCGTCCAGGCGGCGGGCATCACCCAGCGAAACCTGGAACTCTATGATGGGCAGGTGACGATCCTTCCTGTTGATGGCGTCACGCGGGTCGCGGTCGGAAACGGGACGATCATCGGTGTGACGACCCTCAAGAATCAGATCATCCTGATCGGCCGGGGTGTGGGTACGACTGATCTCGATATTTGGAGAAGGGATGGATCGCTGACGGCCTACCACATCTTCATCACGCCGTTCGACAACCGGCAAACCTACAACCAGCTTCAGGCGATTCTTGACCCCATCCCGGGTCTCGTCATGCATATGACGGATGGCCAGGTCGTCCTGACTGGCAGTCTCAATCCGGAGAATGCGCGCGAGGTGGCTAAGGTCGCCAAGACCTTCAAGGGCGTGATCAACATGACCCGCGCCAGTACCGTCGACATGAAACGGATGGTGTATCTGGATGTCCAGGTTATCGACTTCAAGAAATCGGCGCTCCGCAATCTCGGCATCCAGTGGCAGAACAGCATGGCGGGCCCGTCCTACGGCGTCGTGGGCGACTTCGTCAGCAACCCTGTTTTCCGTCTCGGGGATGTTGCTCAGGGCGGGCAGGCCGCGAACCAGCTCAATGGGCTTGTGAACGGTCAGCCCGGACCGCTCACGGGATTGCCGGTTCAGGTCAACCCGTTCCAGAACTATCTCGGCATCGTCTCAACGCTCACCTCACAAATCAACCTCGCCGTGCAGGATGGCAGTGCCTATATTCTCGCCAATCCGCAACTCAGCACGCGGAGCGGCGGGATGGCCTCCTTCCTGGCTGGAGGCGAGATCCCGATCCCCATATCCAGCGCGCTCGGTCAGACGTCCGTGCTTTACAAAAAATACGGCGTGATGCTCAAGATCAAACCCATGGCCGATCGCCACAGCAATATTCTCGCGAATATCGATACCGAAGTGAGCCAGCTGGATCCGACTGTCACCATTGACGGCTACCCCGGGTTCTTGACTCGCAAGACTCGGACGGTCGTCAACGTGCACAGCGGTCAGACAATCGTTCTCTCGGGCTTGATTCACTCGCTGGGATCACAGGCCATGGCCAAGTTCCCTTGGCTGGGGGACATTCCGATTCTCGGATGGCTGTTCAAGTCGAATGACTTTCAGGCCTCTCGAAGCGAACTCGTCATCTTCGTGACGCCTGTGATCTTCAACCCGGCATCACCCATCAATCATCGGGTCATCAACCGGGGAGTGCACTATATCCACACGTTTGATGCCACCATGGGGAGGGGGCTTTACATGCCGGGGTTTGGCGTGGGTCCGGGATCTCACTTGGGAGTGCCCATCTCCAAGAAGCGTGTTTCGGGTCAGACCCGGGGTATGGCCGCTCCAGTGCCGCAGAAAAAGGGGGTGGTCAAAACAGAGGCCTCCCTTTCTGACCACTCATCAAATGGCCAGTCGTCGAGTCCGGGGGGAGGTGCTATACCACAACCCATGAATCCTACCGCTTTGCCTGACCATCACTGAGGGGTTCCCTTTCATGTTTCGAATCAATGTGAACTCCAAAGGGAAGACCGAAGCCATCACCTGCATGGCGGCCAGTGCTTCGATCGGCAAGTCTGACGAGAATCTGGTGCTCCTCCAGGGTTGGCAGATCGCGCGTCGGCATGCCACCATCTATGTGGACAATAACCTCCTCTACGTCAAGGAAGAGTCGTCGAGTTTCCCAACCAAAGTCAATGGCGAGAAGATCAATGGCATGTATGGCCCGATCGAGGGCAGCGATACGATTGAAATCGGAGCGTACCGGATTACGGTCGAGTTTGTAACCGGCGAAGCCAAGATCGAGAACGATCCTCTGGCTGTTGCGGCGCCACTCGACACACGCACGAAAACAGTTCGTCAGGAGTCCATTGCGAAAAAAGAACATAAACTGAATTCTGAAGATTCGGTCAAGCCGAGGGCCGAAGGGCTTGCGGACAGCCAGCAGTTTGCCAAACTGAGACTGATTCAGGAGCGCCTGATCTCGCGCATGGATTTCCGGCGGATCGATACCAGCAAGATGGAAGAAACAGAGTTGCGCAAGCGCACGGCGGATCTCATCAATGAGATCATATCGGAGGATCCGACCATGTCGGCCGACCCTCAGCGCGAGCTATTGGCACAGGGGGCGCTCAATGAGGCGGTGGGCTTGGGACCCCTCGAAAGTATGCTGGCCGATGACAGTACGACGGAAATCATGGTCAACCGGTTCGATCAGATCTATGTCGAACGTGGCGGCAAACTGGTCCCCTCGGAGATCGTTTTCTCGGGCGACAAAGCGGTCGTATCGGCGATCGAGCGGATCATCGCGCCTTTGGGGCGCCGGATCGATGAAGCGTCCCCGATGGTGGACGGACGACTCAAGGACGGGTCGCGTGTCAATGCGATCATTCCGCCGCTCGCGCTCAAGGGACCCTGCATCACGATTCGCAAGTTTTCGAAGCGTCGACTGAACGACGATGACTTGGTCAGTTTCAACTCGGCCAGTAAACCGATGATGGCCTTTCTGAAACTCGCTGTCCAGCAACGTCGCAATATCCTGATTTCGGGCGGCACCGGTTCGGGCAAAACGACACTTCTCAATATCCTGTCGAATTTCATTCCGGACGACGAGCGGGTGGTCACGATTGAAGATGCGGCGGAGTTGAGACTTTACCAGCCCAATCTGGTTTCCCTTGAAGCGCGTCCAGCGAACGTGGAAGGAGAAGGTGCCGTCACGATCCGTGATCTCGTGCGGAACAGCCTGCGGATGCGCCCGGATAGGATCGTGGTCGGCGAGTGCCGGGGCGGGGAGGCGCTCGACATGCTGCAAGCCATGAATACGGGGCACGATGGTTCGCTCACCACGGTGCATGCCAACGCACCGCGAGATACGCTCTCGCGGCTTGAAGTCATGGTGCTCATGGCGGGGATGGATCTTCCGATCGCTGCCATTCGGCAGCAGGTTTCATCCGCGATTAATTTGATCGTCCAGCAGACGCGCTTTTCCTGCGGAAGCCGGAAAATCACCTATGTGACCGAGGTGACTGGCATGGAAAATGGGGTGATCCAGCTGCAGGACATCTTTCTTTTTAAACAGGAAGGTTATGGAGCGGATGGCAAAATCCAGGGTAAATTCGTTCCGACTGGAGCGATTCCCGAGTTCTATGAGGACCTGCAACGCAGGGGAATTGAGGTCGACCGGAACATTTTCCTCGGTACGGAAGGGAAAGGTCAGCGTCTATGACCAAGACCGAAATTCTTATCCTGATTGGCGTGACGGGGTTTGTCGCCGTTGTTCTCATGCTATTGATGCTGTACCAGGCACTTGGACTGGGTGCCCGTTGGCAAAAGGAAAAACTCAAAGAGACTGCCCAACGCGATCTCGCGGATCTGTTTGTATTCATTGACTACAACAAACTGGCTGTCGTCCAGTTTGCCGCGTATCTCATCCTGCCGGTCATCATCTGGGTCGCGACCGGCAATCCGATTTTTACAGCGATCGGGCTCGCCGTTCCCTTTATTGCCCCAAAGATGGTTGTATCCCGCATGCGTAGGCGGCGGCTCAAACAGTTTGTTTCGCAGTTCCCGGACGCCATGATGATGCTTGCCTCATCCTTGCGTGCGGGAACCAGCATTGCAGTGGCCCTGGAAAACCTGGTCAATGAATCCAAACCGCCGATCAATCAGGAGTTCGCCCTCATGCTGCGGGCACAGCGTTTGGGTGTCAGTTTCGAGGATTCTCTCATTGATATGGAAAAACGCCTCCCGGTCCAAGAGTTCATGATGTTCTCTGCAGGGCTTCGGATTGCACGCGAGACCGGTGGCAACCTGGCGGACATGCTGGAATCTCTTGCCGATACGATTTACCGGAAAATGCAGGTCGAGGGAAAAATCGACAGTCTCACAGCACAGGGCAAAGTGCAGGGTGTGGTCATGGCGGGACTCCCTCTGTTCCTGATGTTGGTGCTCGATATCATGGAGCCCAAAGCTATGCACCCTCTTTTTCACACCCTGACGGGCTGGATCGTCCTCGCCATCATTGGTTTCATGGAGTTTATGGGCTGGATGGGCATCCGTCGCATTACGAGTATTGACGTATGATCTGGTACATCCTGATTGGCGTTTCTGTCGCGGGATCCATCATCCTGGTTTTCTGGTGGATCGCTGCCATGCATGAGCAGGTCCCGGATGATGAGCGGCAATATCTGGATCCGCTCCCACCCTTGCTGCGTCTCTTCTGGCCCTTGATCCGATTCGTGGCCTATTACTTCTGTTCTCGGCTTTCAGTACGCCTGATGGAGGATACCCATCAGCAACTGGCGCGAGCGGGTGCCACATACATGATGAATGCGGAGGAGTTTGTGGCAGTCCGCCTGATCACGGCCTTGGGTTCGTTCGTGATCGGATATCTGGCGCTCAGGCCACTTGGCGGAACGATGGTCATTCTCTTGCCCACCCTTCTGGCTGTGCTGGGATTTTTCTATCCGGCGATCTGGCTCAAAAATCGCTATGAAACGCGACGCAAAGAGATACTCAAAGCCTTGCCTATGTATCTCGACTACTTTACCCTGGCAATTGAGGCCGGTTTGAATCTAGCCGGTGCGCTCGCGCAGACGGTAGATAAGGGCCCTGCGGGCCCGATGCGGCAGGAGCTCTTTCTCGTTTTGCGTGACATTCGCTCCGGGCTGACCCGTGCGGATGCACTTCGCCGCATGGATACACGGCTCAAGATTCCGGAAGTGAGTTCGGTCGTATCGGCTATCATTCAAGCTGAGCAGGTTGGCGCGAGTGTCGGCAAAGTCATGCGTCTTCAGGCAGAACGACGCCGGACGGAGCGATTCCAGCGTGCGGAAAAGTTGGCCATGGAAGCACCGGTGAAACTCATGCTGCCTTTGGTTTTGTTTATTTTCCCAACCACTTTCATCGTGCTGGCGTTCCCGATCGTCATGATGATCAAGCAGCAGGGGATCCTTTGAGACAGGGGCGTGTGCTTGATGAAAGCGGCAGGCCCGTTCTGGAACGGGCCTGCCGCACGGCGAATGCCTGGGAGCGGGCGCGCGGCCTGCTCGGTCGGCCACCGCTCGCTACGGGTGAGGGCCTCTGGATCGATCACTGTGGATCGGTTCACACGTTTGGCATGCGTTTCGCACTCGATGTCGTATTTATGGAATCCAGGGGTGGCATTCTGAAGATTGCCACGACGCTCCGCCCCTTCCATTTCGCAGGGGCCTGGGGTGCGCGGGTGGCGTTGGAGTTGCGTGCTGGGGAAGTCATGCGGCTTGGCTTGAAGAAGGGGATGTGCCTCACATGGCAAGATCGACCCTGAGCCGGATACTGATTGGAGTGGCTGCGCTCCTTTTGCTCGAAGGATGCGCATTGAGTTCACCCCACTTGCTTGGTGTGAGTCGCCAGGCGCACGCAGCTTATCAAAGCGGAAAGATTGCACTGGCACTCAAAGATTATCGGATTCTGGCCGAGGCCCACGCCAACGACCCCTATATCTGGACTCGGATCGGCAATCTTGAAGCCATTCAAGACCAGCCTAAAAAAGCGGTAACCGCCTATCGGCGCGCGATCCGGATCAATCCCCAGGATGGCGAGGCCTGGTACAACATGGGCATGGTCAAACTGCGTGAGGCCTGGGCCATGTTCATCGAGGCCTACAATGCCATTCCGGTCGGAAATCCGGCACATGCCCACATCCAAACGATGATCCAGGCGCTGGGTCGTCTACCTGCGCTTCACATGACTATGCCCCACCCGCTATCCAAACCGGATGCGGCTCATAACGTGATGTCGAAAGACGGGCTTCGAAGGTCCGGATCATGAAAATATTCCGGTTGGGACGGGAAAGTGGGCAGGCGATGGTTGAATACATCATCGTCCTCCCGTCGCTGCTCCTGCTCATTCTGGGCTCAATCCAGTTTGCGCTTGTGTTTATGGCCAAGTCGACACTGGATCTCGCGGCTTTTGACGGTGCCCGCAATGGGGCGCTCTACAGCGCGTCGAACACGCATATCAAGACGGGGATTGCAGAGGGCCTTGCTCCGCTCTACCAGAAGGGGATGAGCGGCGGACCGAGTCTTACCGGTGCTGCAGAAGCGCGTCTTTATGCCGATGCAGTTGCATTCAACCCACTCGATGTGGAAGTCGATATCCTCAACCCGAGTGCACAGGCTTTTCAGGACTTCGCACAGAAGATCCCGTTTGTGACACCCGCGGGGGCTGTTTCTTACATGCAGGCTATCCCCAATGCACGCCTGCTCTACAAACCCACCACTCCGGGACCGGCATCCAAAGAGAGCATCCAGGATGCGAACCTGCTCAAAATCCAGGTTCATTACTGTTATCCACTGATCATTCCGCTCGTCAACACGACGATCCGGGCGATTATGTCGCTGGTTGATCCACTGCCTTCATCAAGCTGGGTCTTGACCCATGCGAGTTACATCGGGAAAGACACAAGCCTATGGGATCAGGCTTGTTACGCGCAGGGAGGTATGCCACTCGTTGCCGATGGGACCGCACTCATGCAATCACCTGCCGAATAGTGACTATCAATAAGAGGAAGACCCTGTTCTATAAACCGTCACAGCGCTATTTTTATTCCTTAACCCAAACATCCTTCATTGACATCAGTCGTCATTTTACCGGAGAGAAATATGTGGAAAAACATTGCCCTGGTCTGCCTGCTCGGATTGCCTGTCGTAGCCTGTGCGCAGGGATTCGGATCTGCCTTAAACTTTTCCAGGGTTCGGACTTCTTTTAATATCAATGGGCATTCCTATGAGACGCATTTTACGGAAGCCGGGGTGGAGTTTGGCCATTACTGGTATCACCACTTCCTCGACGTCAGCATGCGTGGCGGGTATCTCGGTGTCACCCAGGATGGCAATCCGAGCCTGACGGGACTCAATCTGGGCGGATACTATGCGGGTCTTGGTGCCACGGCGTTTTTCCCAGTCCAGCATGACTTTGGCTTTACCGTCGGATTGGGTGAAACCTACCATCGGGTGAGTGACAGCGTTACGACGGAGCAGTACCGTCTCCGCTGGTTCGATTTTGCATCCCGCGCGGGAGCCTGGTACAGGCTCGGTGTGGCGCGTTTTTCGGCTGGAATTTACTATCGGCATTTTAGCGGAAGTGAGCTTCTCTCGGGAAAAACGAATATCACACAGAGCATCTACGGCACGACTCGCAGTGGGCTCTATGGCGGAATCTCCTTTTATACGAGCAGCCGTGGCCGGGTTGCGGCTTTTGTCGACACCGGTGCCTATCAGGCGATCCTGCTGAGCTTCCGGTACGGGTTTTAAGACACCTGCCTGACCCCCGCCGAACGGGTTGCCGCACTTGTTCAAATGCCGCTCGGGGGTGACCGATTGGGCCACCGGTTTTCGTGAACTCAGGCGCTTGGCAGCCCGCGCACGCGCGGGGAGGCTATAATCGCTTTGAAAATATTTCAGGCAGGTGGGAGATGGCCAGTGCTGGAGAGGGTTGAACAGGCGGCTCTGGAAATGCTGCTTGGGCGTTTTACCACGGGTGCTCCAGGGCACAGACTGCGTTCTGGACGGAAGGGAATTTAGTGACGGCCCCATCGGAGACGAAACCTGCTGGCGCGGGCATCGCCCATCAGCCACTTGCGCGCAAATGGCGGCCCCGGTCGTTCGCCGAGATGATTGGTCAGGAGTCGGCCGTGCGTGCCCTGCAGAACGCGCTTGGCCAGAACCGCTTGCATCCTGTACTCCTTTTTTCCGGAACCCGTGGGGTGGGCAAGACGACCCTTGGGCGGCTCATTGCGAAAGCCCTCAACTGTGAAAGAGGAATGGGGCCCGAGCCGTGTGGTCAATGCCCAAACTGTCAGGCAATCGACAACGGCCGCTTCCCGGATTTTCTCGAGATTGATGCGGCTTCGCGGACACGAGTCGAAGAAACACGCGAGCTTCTCGCAAATGTTTCGTATCTGCCATCACGTGGACGTGCACGAGTTTACCTGATTGACGAAGTGCATATGCTTTCCGGGCACTCTTTCAATGCTCTCCTTAAAACACTGGAAGAGCCACCTCCCCACGTCTATTTCCTTCTGGCCACGACAGAACCCGAAAAGGTTCCAGTGACGATCCTGTCGCGCAGCCTCCGCTTCGCATTGCGACGAGTGCCCGTCGATCAAATCGCAGGACATCTTGCCTGGGTGGCCGAAAAAGAATCGGTTCTCTCTGAACCGGCTGCGCTCGCCCTTTTGGCCGATGCGGCACAAGGAAGCGTGCGGGATGCACTAAGTCTCATGGATCTGGCGCTAACCTACGGGGCAGGATCGGTTCGCGAAACTGATGTGGCAGCTATCCTTGGAACACTCGATCACGAGCAGCTGGATGCATTGGCAACTGCTATCCTCAAGAAAGACCGCCAGCGGATGGGTGAGATTCTTGGTGCGCTGCACGCGCTGGAGCCGGATTATACGGGTATTTTGGAATCACTCGCGCGATTATTCGTGACCCTTGCCTGTCGCATTGAACTCGGTTCGGCTCTCCCGGTAAGCATTCGCAGTGAGAGCGAAACGCGCCTCTCAGCCTGGGCTTCCGAAACCGATCCCCTCGACCTTCAGATCTACTACGAAATCATTCGGAAGGGGATTGAAGAAATGAAGACCATCGATGACCCTGAACTCACCTTTGACATGACCTGCGTGCGCCTCCTGGCGTTCGAGCCCGACCGCACGGTCAGGGCATCACCTCCTGTTCAGGATCCAGTGGCAAAACTTCCGGATCGGAAGCCGCCTCAGTCAGCCCAGCAGCAAGAAGGGTCATTCGATCATCCGCCCCGGATGGATACGCAGCCCACACCGGCCATCAGGATGCAACTCACGAAAGAAGAGTGGCCGGTTTATGTGTCTGATCTCGAGATCAGCGGGATGGCTCGAGAAATTTTGAATCACACGATTTGCAGACAGTATGATGGGGCGACGCTTGTTTTGGAGCTGGCTCCCAACTTTGCGAGTCTCCTCACACCCCAACTCAAAAGCCGGGTGAATCAAGCGTTACGAGAACGGGAGCATCGAGATTTGGAGATTCTGATTGAAATCGGAGATGGGTCCGGGGAAACGCCAGCGAAGAAACAGGAACACCAGAAAGAACAGGAATTGCAGCAGGTGCAGGCGGAGTTCAACAGTGATCCGAATGTCCAGATGTTTCTTGAACGGGGCGCCGAGATCCGGGAAGGCTCTGTGCGGCCAGCCAAGCGTTGATCCGGTGGATTTTCGTAGCCTTTGGTATGGGCAGAGACCGGTCACGCGTTGGCTGCTTCAGGCATCGACTCATCCGGACTGCGGCCGCCCCGCTCAGCTTGTGTGATGCAAGTCGTTCCTCCTAAAATCGCTGAACTCGTCACAGCACTCAGGCGTTTACCGGGTGTGGGGCCAAGATCCGCTCAACGGCTGGCCTTGGCGCTCCTTGCGGGCCAGGGCGAACTCGCAAGACAGCTGGCTCAAGCCCTGCTTCAGGCTCTTGAACATGTGCATCTCTGTCAGTCTTGCCGGATGTATACCGAGGATGTGCTGTGCAGGCTTTGCGCATCCACTGAACGGGATGAGGGAGTGGTCTGTGTGGTCGAGACACCGGCAGATGTCATCGCTCTTGAAAATACGGCCAGTTACCGTGGCATCTATTTCGTACTCTATGGACACCTTTCGCCGCTCGACAAGATCGGGCCATCTGATATTGGCCTGGACCTCTTTTCCCGCAGGTTGCAGGAAGGCCGGATTCGTGAGGTCATTCTGGCAACCAATGCTACTGTCGAAGGAGAAGCGACGGCGCATTTCATCGCGCATCTGTGTCAACAGCAGGCTGTACCCTCGACGCGGATTGCGCATGGGGTGCCCATGGGTGGTGAGCTGGAATATCTGGATGGCCACACGCTTATCCAGGCCATTCAAGGACGGCGGGCTTATGATTGAATGGGTCGTTTGAAACGAGGTCTTTAATGTCCGAGTGCATATTCTGCCGTATTGCGAGTCACGCGCTTCCTGCGAAAATTGTGGAAGAAGACGATGAGTTCATGGCCTTTCATGATGCCCATCCGGTTGCCCCGGTACACATTCTCGTCATTCCGAAACATCATGTGGATTCGCTGGCGCAGTGGAGCGCAATCGATCCTGCACGGGCTGGACGGATGCTGATTAAAGTGCGCGATCTAGCTGCCAACCTGGGTGTTGCGGAATCCGGCTATCGGCTGGTGGTCAATACCGGGCATGAAGGCGGCCAGACCGTATCGCATCTGCATGTCCATCTCCTGGCCGGGCGACTGTTGCTATGGCCGCCTGGTTGAGTCGAGGAAGGGGGACATGAACAGTTTTTTGACGGAGAGAGCCACTGGGCAGGAACTCAATCTCGTGTGGATCGACCTTGAGATGACGGGGCTCAACCCCCTTGAGGACCGTATCCTCGAAATCGCAACGGCCGTAACGGGTCCGGATCTGCGGATCATCGGACAAGGGCCTGAACTCGCCATCCATCAGCCTGAAGCGGTCTTGTCGACCATGAGCCCCTGGAGCGAGAAACATCATGCGGCATCGGGTTTGACCGAACGGGTGCGTGCCAGTCGACATACGGAGGCTTCTGCCGAGCTTGAGACCTTGAGATTTCTTGAAAAGCACGTTCCTGCTGGCCTGTCGCCCATGTGTGGCAACAGCATCTGCCAGGACCGGCGGTTTCTGGCCCGCTGGATGCCTCATCTTGAGGCCTTTTTCCACTATCGCAATCTCGATGTCTCGACACTCAAAGAACTGGCCCGTCGCTGGAGCCCTGGCGTACTTGCGGGTTACCGCAAGGAAAGCCAACATACGGCCCTAGCGGATGTACTCGACTCGATTGCCGAACTCGACTACTACCGCAAAACGCTCTGGCGTTCCTAGCTCGGCGGGAACCTTGGGGGTCATCCCGTGTATAATCCTTTGATGCGTAACGGACATCGGAAACTTTAGACTGTGCGTCCTGACCAGGTTGTTTGAGATGGATGGCATGTTCTTTTTTTCCATAAATAACAATCAGTTGATCACAAATCGGCCCCATTTGAGCGGGTTTGGTGTTTACAATCTTGCTGTCGGGCAACTGTCGATCGAGAGATTCACGAGAACTCTTTGGCCAGATCCCGGTCTCAACCCGTAAGCCCTAACGCAATGGACTCGTTGGATGAAAGCGGTATCGACGGTGATCGGGCACTGGTTACCAAGGTGCAGCAAGGTGATAGAACTGCCTTCGACCTTCTGGTCCGTAAATACCAGCATCGCATTCTCAAGTTTGTGACGCGCTACGTACATGACTCGAATCTGGCTCTGGATATTACGCAGGAATCGTTCATGCGTGCATACCGTTCGATCCGGTCTTTTCGTGGGGAGAGTGCGTTTTATACTTGGCTTTACCGTATTGCCATCAATGTTGCGAAAAACCATTTATCCGTGAATGCCCGTCGATGCGAGGAATCACTCACGGAGTCCGGCGATTCGAATGGAGTCAATGGCATGGAAGCCTTGCACAGCCTGGAAACACCCGAGGCGTTATTGATCTCAGATGAAGTGCGGCAGGCGGTTGTGAACGCAATTCAGGATCTGGCACCGGATTTACGAACAGCTATCCTCTTGCGGGAAGTCGAGGGTTTTAGTTATGAAGCGATTGCGCAGGCGATGAGCTGCCCGGTCGGTACGGTTCGTTCGCGGATTTTCCGCGCACGGGAAGCAATCAATGCTCGTTTGGAGCCGCTTTTAAGCAGTTCAGGAGGTTAGTATGGGATCTGGAAAATCGGATTGTGATGCCGTTACGGGAATCGAGTTGGCATCGGTATTTCTGGATGGTGAACTGGATGAGGAGGGATGTGAACGTCTGCTGACATCGGCCCATCAGAGCGCGAAATTGGGGGTTCGGCTTTCTTGCTACGGGCTGATTCGCGAAGTCATACGCGAGCACGACTGGAGGCAGTCGGTCTATCTCGCGTCACAGCGGGTCAGTTGGACTATGGGAATCCGGAGCCGCCTGGGAACATGCCGGCGCGCCCTCGCTGGGCGGCCGGTTTGGGTCTGGGGTCTCCTCGGTGGCCTCGTCGCCGGTTCGCTTGCGGCTGTTCTCCTGCTGGGCCCGGTGCGGGGTTTTGGGGGTCTAGGGGTTGCGCCGACACATGACCGATCCGTTTACAATCGCCCCTGGGTCTGGGGTCGAGCCTCAAGCCAGTATGGGCAGGTTCGCTCTGTCGCCTGGAATGCTCCGTCGAGTGCCGTCCGGCAGCAGCTTGAGGTCTATTGGATGATCCATGCCGCTTCACTGTCTGGATCACAGATGATGGTCTACCCGCGTATGGCGGCCCATAACTATACGGTTGCAGGAAGAAAGCAGGGATGGCGGCACCATCGTTGATCACGCGTGTTCGTGCGGGTGGCTTGTTTCTGACGCTTCTGGCGCTCGGTCCGGGCGTGGCATTTGCATCCGCGACGACTGGACGATCAGCAGAGGGATACTTTTTGCGCATGCAGAAGATGCTGTTTACGGTGAATTACCGGGGCATCATCGTTTTTCAGCACAACACGATGCTGAAGGCCATTGCGATCACACACGGTGAGGCCCGTTTTGGCGGATGGGAGCGAATCTCGACCCTCAATGGACCCCCGCGGGAGTTGCTCAAAAATGGTCACCGGCTGGAGTTGCTCTTCGAGGGCCACCCGATCCGTTTGATGCATGTTTTGGCCCACTATACGGGTCTACCGCAGAACTGGGTTGGGTTCGGCGGCCACTTCAGCCACGCGTTGCTGCGCGAATACCGTTTTTTTCTGCTCCCCAAACTGGGGCGCGTGGCTGATCATTCGGCACGGATCATTCTCATCAGGCCACAGGACCGATTTCGATACGGTTACCGCCTCTGGCTGGATGCACGAAACGGGTTTCCCCTGCGATCCGATCTCTTGAACAGCCGTGGACAGGTCATCGAGCAGATGATGTTCGTCACGGTTCGCTGGTATCCCAAGGGGCAGTGGCATGAGCGACCACCGGACGTTCCTCCTGTAGCCCGCTCTCGTAAGGTGGCGATATTGATTCCTCAGTGTCAGTTCGCTGACCTGCCACGTGGATTCCGGATTGTTGAGGACACGACTGCTCTGGTGCCGGGTCCAGTGCGTCATATCCTCTTGAGTGATGGACTGGCCAGTGTATCGGTCTTCATCCACCCCGTCCGTCCGAAGGCGGCCACCCTGGTAGGTATGGCCCGGATGGGTCCGGTGACCGCTTTCGGGAAAGACCTTGGCCCCTTTTCACTGATCGCCATCGGGGAGGTGCCACCACGAACGGTTCGATGGATCGTTGATCAGGCCAGGCTCAAGATCAAGCCATGAAAACCGGCTGGGTACTCATCAAACGACGGTCCTGCCAGCCGTGCGAAAAAATGGAGTCCTATCTCAGATCCCGATTGGCTCATGTTCCGGATGCCTTAGAGATCCTGGATGTGGATTCAAACGGGTCCCTTAAACAGGTGTACGGGCTCAGAGTGCCTGTATTATTGCACCAAGGCCGGATCATGAGTGAAGGAAAATGGGAAGTCGACCGTATCGAGGAGTCCCTCAAGCAGGCAGGATACTAGGCTTGCGCGCGCTCAGCCTGGTCAGGCATGGCGACCGCAACCCGGCCCCATTCCAGGGAAGGGACTGTGAGAAGGCCTGTACAGCAAAACCCTCGCGCAAAGACTCACCCGGATACGGTTGGTCCGTCTGGTTCCCGGGCTACGATCGCCTGGCGGGCGCAGCACGTGCGGATTGAGATGATGGAGACTATTCGGAACTTCTGTATCCTGGCGCATGTCGATCACGGGAAATCGACCCTTGCAGATCGGATCATCGAACTTTGTGGCGGACTGCCCAAACGATCCATGATGGATCAGGTTTTGGATTCGATGGATCTTGAACGTGAACGGGGCATTACGATCAAGGCCCAGAGTGTTGCACTAGATTACCGGGCTGACAATCAGCACGTGTACCGTTTCAACCTGATTGATACGCCGGGGCATGTGGATTTTTCCTACGAGGTTTCACGCTCCCTTGCAGCCTGTGAAGGGGCATTACTTGTGGTCGATGCGGTGCAGGGTGTGGAGGCTCAAAGTGTCGCGAACTGCTATCAGGCCATTGAGCAGGGTCTTGAGATCATTCCCGTCATCAACAAAATAGATCTTCCCTCAGCGGAACCGGATCGGGTGATTGCAGAGATTGAGGATATCATTGGTATCGAAGCGCATCATGCGCTTCTGGTTAGTGCCAAAACTGGGGCCGGGGTGCACGATTTGCTCGAGGCCATCGTGGGACGCATCCCACAACCATCCGGGCATCCGGAGCAATCCTTGCGGGCACTCATCATCGATTCATGGTTCGACAACTATGTGGGTGTCGTTTCCCTTCTGAGAATCAAGGACGGACGGCTGCCATCGCGATCGAAAGTGCAGATCTTCTCTACCAAGCGGACGTATCTGGCCGATCATGTGGGAATCTTCAGACCACTCAAGATGGACGACCGCGATTCACTCGAATGTGGTGAGGTGGGGTACCTGATCGCCGCGATCAAGGAAGTGGAAGGCGCTCCGGTTGGAGACACCGTGACTCAGGCCGACCGGACGGTCACGGTTCCATTGTCTGGTTTTGAGCCGGTTCGTCCACGTGTTTTCGCTGGTCTTTTTCCTGTTGAATCAGATGATTACCAGTCTTTCCGAGAAGCGCTGGCAAAACTTCGCCTGAATGACGCTGCCCTGAGTTTTGAACCGGAAACGTCCGTTGCGCTCGGATTCGGTTTCAGGTGTGGGTTTCTGGGCCTTTTGCACATGGAAATTGTTCAAGAGCGTCTGGAACGTGAATATCATCTTGAACTGATTACAACGGCACCTACTGTCAACTACGAAACCTTGCTCAAAAACGGCGCTGTACGTCTTGTCAATAACCCAACCGAGCTGCCACCCCTCCATGAAATTGAGGAAATCCGGGAACCCATCATCCAAGCGAAGATCCTCACTCCTCCTGAGTATCTCGGGGGAATCATGGCACTATGTCAGGAAAAGCGCGGTCGCCAGGTACTGATGCACTACTACGCCCGTCAGGTTGCGCTCGAATATGAGTTGCCATTGAGCGAAGTGGTGCTGGATTTCTTTGACCGGTTGAAATCCGCCTCCAGAGGCTATGCATCTTTTGATTACCGTTTCCTCTGTTTTCGTGAGGCGCCTTTGGTCCGTATGGATTTCTTGGTGAATGGCGATCTGGTAGACGCCTTTGCCACGATTGTGCACCGGGATGTGGCTTATACACGAGGCCGCGATCTCGTGGATCGTCTTCAGAAACTGATCCCGCGGCAGATGTTTGAAGTGGCTTTGCAGGCTGCCATCGGGAATCAGGTTATTGCCCGTGCGACCGTCAAGGCGCTCCGGAAAAACGTGATCGCCAAATGTTATGGGGGAGACGTGAGCCGAAAGCGCAAGCTGCTTGAGAAACAGAAAGAAGGCAAGAAGCGCATGAAGCGGCTCGGCAAGGTCGATATCCCGCAGGAGGCGTTTCTGGCGGTGCTCCAACGTTCCCCTGGCGAATGAACCGGATGCTTCATATATAATGAAAACGGGCTCAGCTTTTGCCGGTATCCGGCACGGATTTCAGATCTGCCAATCCCGCGGAGGATGCGAACCCTTGTCTTTGATCCCCCAAGTATTGAGACGAAATCGGATCCCGAAAATCTCGATAGGTATCGGTTGCGTATGATCGGTTTGCCGGTACCCGGCGCCCTGCAGCACGACGACCGGATTCATTCCCACCATTCAGTTCTGAACGAGGCCTTTTAAATGGCGATCTTTGGCTACTCTGCAGTGTTTCTGATCATCCTGGCCGCAACCGGATTGATCTGGCTAGCCGATGTGCTGACGCGTCGGATCCGGGGTCAGGGCCTGCCCACTCGGACACTCGTGGATTACTGCCGTTCATTCTTCCCATTTATTCTCATTGTGATCTTGATCCGGTCATTCCTGTTTGAACCTTTCCGTATTCCTTCGGGCTCGATGGTCCCAACCCTTTTGGTTGGCGATTTCATCGTGGTGAACAAGTTTGATTACGGATTGAGACTGCCGGTCACGAATTCGGTCATTGTGCCGATCGGCCACCCCCAAAGGGGGCAAGTGGTTGTATTCCGCTACCCACCGAATCCGTCCGTCGACTACATCAAACGGGTCGTGGGTCTACCGGGCGATCAGATCACTTATCGGGGTAACCGGCTCTGGATCAATGGCCGGCTGGTCCCACATACCTGCGAAGGCCGCTATCACGGTCCCGATGGCGAGGCGGGATCACTGCTTTGTGTTGAACAGCTGGGATCGGTCCGGCACGACATTCTGATTACGCCGGGACTTTCGGCACCTGATGGCACCTACACCGTGCCCCCGCACCATTATTTCATGATGGGTGATAACCGGGATGACAGCAGCGACAGCCGCTATTGGGGTACGGTACCGTCCCGTGACCTCGTGGGACGGGCCGTGCTCATCTGGTTTAATTGGGACGCCTTTTCGGAGATGCCGATCTGGAGCCGGATCGGCTTGATGATTCACTGAGGGGAGTGCCATGCAAAAGAATGAACGTGGGATGACTTTTATTGGCTGGGCGCTTTCGATATTTCTCTTTGTAATTTTTGCCCTGGCTGCCGTACGGCTGGTCCCCGTCTATCTCGAATACATGACTGTGCGCTCCGCAGTCGATGCGGCGGCTCATAGCGTCCATCACCCCAGCCGGGAGCGGCTTTTTCGAGCGGTTGTTCTGCAGTTTGATGTGAACCAAGTGACGGCCATCCATTCACGCAATGTCGCCATCACACGGACATACCATCATTTCACACTCACCGTCGACTATACGGCCCGCACTCCCTTCATTGGAAACGTGGGCTTTGCGGTACACTTCCATCATATGGTCAAAATCAGGGCAAACGAAAACGGCAATGGCTGAAATGCAAGGCACGGCCCTCGAGTTGAGGTTGGGTTATTGTTTTCATAATCGGGCCCTTCTGGATCTCGCGCTGACGCATCGGAGTCATGCCCAGAGGCATAACGAGCGGCTAGAGTTTTTGGGCGATGCCGTTCTGGGCTGGGTGGTTGCAGAACGTCTCTACCGAATGTATCCGGAATGGAATGAGGGACAGCTGACCCGAGCCCGGGCAGGCTTAGTCCGTCAGAAGACGCTGGCGGAACTGGCCGATTCCCTGGCCCTTGGGGATCAGTTTCGGATGGGCGGCGGGGTCATGCTGGATGGGGCGGCTCGGGAGCGTGCACTGGCATCGGCTCTCGAGGCGCTGGTTGGGGGTATTGTTCTTGAGGCTGGACCTGAGATAGCCCAGTCCATCATCGAACGGCTATTCGGGAACTGGTGGCTTGATGTTTCGGATCTCGCTGAACACAAAGACGCGAAAACACGCCTTCAGGAGCGCCTGCAGGGCAAGGGTCTGCCTCCTCCACGGTACCTGCTTGAAACGACAGAGGGTCCGGGCCACCGCCGTCGCTTCAAGGTGCGTTGTGAGATTCCAGAACCATCACTCAGTGCCGAAGGAACGGGCGGAAGCGTACGGCTTGCTGAACAGGCTGCCGCCGAGTTACTGATTGCGAAGATGGATCATGACTGAACAGCCTGATCAGGTTATCACGGTCGCCTTGGTCGGGCGGACAAATGTCGGTAAGTCGTCTCTTTTCAATGCATTGGCAGAAGAAAAACTGAGTATCGTCACGCGCAAACCGCACACGACACGGTTTCCAGTCGCCGCCCCTGTTGTGGGGGCAACTCAGACCATCTGGCTTTGGGATACCCCTGGCGCGAGTGAACGTCCGACTCATCCTATGCAGCGCTGGCTCAACGAATCAGTTTGGCAATCTGTTGATCGCGCGGATGCCCTGCTTTTTGTGGTCGAAGCGATGCATTGGCTTCCGGCTGATCAGTCGGTTCTGGAGCAAGCCAGGCGATTGGGCAAGCCTATGGGCGGCGTGGTCACGAAAATAGACCGGATCAAGTCTAAAACAGTATTGTTGCCATTCCTGGCCGAGCTTGCGTTGCAACCGGACATACGTTTTTGGGTTCCGGTATCGGCGATTCGTCACGAAAACCTATCCCGGCTGATCTCCTGTGTGGATGAATACTGCTCATTGGTCTCTGCTCAACCCGCCGCATTACTTCCTGAGAGGCGTGGGCTTGCATTCCCTGATTTTGCAGCTGAGCTTTTTCGTGAGCGGTTAATGGAGCGTCTGTCAGGCGAGTTGCCCTATGCACTGCATGTACTCTGCAACCGGTGGGTAGATGAGGTGGACCGCATGGAGATTGAGTTCCGTATTGTTGTCGAACGGCCTGGGCAGAAGCGGATCGTCGTGGGTACCGGAGGACAGGTGCTGCGACAAGTGGGGAGCGACGTCCGTACCGCTCTTGAAAAGCAGACCGGAAAGCGAGTGATGCTGCGGAGCTGGGTTGAGATCGATCCGGACTGGAGCCTGAAACGGCCTGAAGTAATTTTACGCACGGATGCGAAAAGCGCGGATTCACTTCCTGCACCCTGGCCTCCCGGACATGGCTAGAATCTGGGGTGAACCGGCATGGGTGCTTCACACCCGTGACTACGGGGAATCCAGCCAGATCGTCGAGCTTTTGACCTATCATCACGGACGTGTAAATGTGCTGGCGCGGGGAGTCAAGCGTACACGGCGAGCAGGGCGTCTCGACGTTTTGATTCCATGGGTCGTCGCCTGGAGCGGACGCGACGGGCAACTTGCCACCTTGACAAGCGCAGACCCATATGGCATTCCGCTGCGTCTTGGGGGTGTCGCTCTCTGGGCTGGTTTTCACCTCAATGATTTGATACTGCGGATGACCGGCCAGTACGACCCGATCATGGGAATCTACGACCGATATAGTGAGGCGGTAAGGGCGCTCCAAAACAACTCGCCAGCCCGAGTCGTGTGCTTGTTTGAACGTGACCTGCTCGCCCGGTTGGGATATGCTTTGAATCTCACCGAAGACGCGGACGAACACCGTCCGATTGACCCGGATGCCCAGTATTGTTTCGATCCGCTTTCGGGCGCGCGGCGCGCGAGTTCCGGGGTGGGCTGGAGTGTGAGAGGCGAATCGCTTCTGAATCTTGCGCAAGGGCGACTGGACGATCGCCGATCGCTTGATGAGGCGCGAAGGCTACTGGCTTCGGTTTATGATGCCCATCTCGGGCCGGACGTGTTGCGGGTGCGGCGCTGGCTTGAGACGCTTATGCAATTTTCAGACCAGGCAGGACAGTGATTGTGAACTCGCCTTTCGGACAAAAGATTCTGCTGGGCGTCAACATCGATCATATTGCAACGCTGCGTGAGGCACGGGGAACACTCTATCCGGATCTAATCCAGGTTGCCTGGTTGGCTCAACAGGGGGGTGCTGACAACATCACCGTTCATCTGCGCGAGGATCGTCGTCATATTCAGGAAATGGATGTACGGGCATTGCTCGATCGGATTCGACTTCCCTTGAACCTCGAGATGAGCCTTGCGGCTGATATCGTGGAACAGGCTGTTCTCCTGCGACCTCCGATGGTATGCATTGTGCCCGAGAACCGTGCAGAACGGACTACAGAGAGTGGACTTGCTGTCCGGGCAGAGGTGAATCGTCTGCGTCCGGTGCTCGAATCTTTTGCTGCTCTAGGGATTCGGGTTTCACTTTTTGTGGACCCGGTTTTTGAGGATATTGATGCGGCCGCAGCACTCCATGTACATGCGATCGAACTCCACACGGGTTGCTATGCCAACGCGCGGGATGCGAGCGATGCTGCCCGCTATTGGAAAATCCTGGCCCAGGCAGCCGAGCAGGCCTTTCATCTGGGGCTTGAGGTTCATGCCGGCCATGGGCTGAGTTACGATAATGTGCAAATGGCCGCACGCCTTCCGCACATCCGGACATTCAATATTGGTCATGCGATCGTGTGTGAGTCTGTCCTGACCGGGATGGAGAGTGCGGTTCGTCGCATGAAAAACCTGATTGAGACCGCCGGATCACACCGATGATCATGGGGGTTGGAACTGATCTGGTTTCGATCGAACGAATGCAGAGGCTTTGGTCGCGGCATGGTCAGCGTGCCCTGGAGCGCATTCTGACTGACCGGGAACAGGCTCTTGCCGTGGCTCATCGCAATCCGGTACGTTTTCTGGCGATGCGTTTTGCTGGAAAAGAGGCAGTGGCCAAGGCACTGGGTACCGGCTTCCGGGGCGTGGTCTCGCTGCAGGCTCTGTCAATTCTCCCGGATGGGTTTGGCAAGCCGACGGTTTTGTTTTCTGATGACTTGCGCCAAGAACTCGAACGTCGCCAAATCACCGGTGTTGAGATCAGTCTGGCGGATGCTTCGGGTCTGGCGTTGGCGTTTGCGGTTGCATGGAGCGGGTCACGGGGCGATTCAGGACATTTTGGATCGAACGGGTGAGGTCAACTTCACGGATAGGCTTGATCAGATAATCTCGGATACCGGCATTCATAGCTTCGAGACGGCTTTCCGAGAGGATGTCTGCACTGATTGCAATGAGTGGAAGGTTTGGATGCCGTTCACTGATAGCGCGTGCAGACTGGATTCCGTCCAGGTTGGGCATGTGAATGTCGAGTAGGACGAGATCCCAGCACCCCTGTTCGATCTCCTGAAGGAGCGCTTCTCCATTTGAACATGCGGTAACCTCTGCTCCCTGGTGAATCAGCATGCGTGTCAGAAGCGTGCGGTTCACGGCGTTGTCTTCTGCCAGAAGGATCCTGATACCACTCAATCCGGATACAGGGCTCGTGGCGGGGCCATTGTTTCTAGGCTCGACGGTGTCAGGGTGAACTGGTTTCGAGAGAATTTCCATCACCGTAGCTTCGAGCTGTGTCCAGTCCGCAGTCGAGAGGTTCAGGTTGTGATCGGATTGGTCCATCAGATTGCGCAGTCGAACCAATGCGTCTTTCAGTGCCGTGAGCTTAAGAAATCTGGCGGTTCCGTCCAGCTGGTGCAGCGCTTCACGGACCACATCTCTGTTACCGCTTCCCCAAGCACCTTTGAGTGCAGCAATCTGGATGGGGAGCTCCCGGCTCAACAGGTCCGAGAGTTCCGGATCCTCAGGTGTGTGTGCGCCTGGATCCAGGAGTTTAGACAAGTTGAGGTGGAGTTCCCGCCTAGGGGTATGCATCGAAACGGCATGCCCTTTGAGGACCCGTCCGATTTTTCGCAGCTGCCTGCGGTCGGCACTTGCGGCCAGTATCAGGTGTTTTCCGGAAATGGGTTGCACTTGCTCTGGGATGACTCCTGCAAGGATTTCTTGTACGGAAGCGATATTCACAATGCTAATCGTGGCAATGGGGAGGGTGCCCGTTTCTCGGGAAAGTGGTTCGGGCAATCTGGTTGAATGGACCCTGAGGCCCCACTGGTGAAAAAGGCGGACAAAGCGCTCTTGGAACAGTTCGGGTGCTTCCAGCCGGATTACGCCGGATAAGCGGGGTGCCGTTTCAGAGTCGGGGCCGGGTCTGGAATCGTTCGGGAATGCAAGTTCGACAATGAAGCGGCTGCCCCGTTCTGGTTCGCTTTCAACCCGAATCGTCCCTTTCATCGCCTCAATCAGACGGCGGCAAATGGCTAGTCCGAGGCCAACGCCTCCCTGTACGCGGGATGAAGAGGCGTCGGCTTGGGTAAAGGGTTCGAAAATGCGGTTGAGATCCCGTGAGGAAAGGCCGACCCCGCTGTCCTCGACTATGAATTCAAACTCCGTCGCAGAGGGTTCGGATTTCTGCCGCATCATGACGCGAACCAAGCCATGTTCTGTGAACTTAATGGCATTGCCGATCAGGTTGTTAAAAATCTGTCGTAGTTTCCCGGCATCGGCAAGAACCATAGGAGAGCATTCATCGTAAAGATCCGGGAGCATGTCAAGTCCTTTCTGCCAAGCGTAGGGCGCCAGCATGGCGATCACGTCTTCCAGAACGACCTGAATGTTGCAGGGTTCTTGCAAGAGATCCAAATGTCCGGCTTCAATCCGGGACAACCGCAGAACCTGATCGATCAACTCCAGCAGGTTCTGGCTGGAACGCTGGATCAAAGTCAGGTATTCCCGCTGATCGGTATCCAGAGATGTTCCTGCTAGAAAATCCACATAGCCGAGAATGGTATTCATGGGCGTGCGGATCTCATGGTTGATATTAGCTAAAAAATCTGTTTTGGCACGGTTTGCCGCGACGGCCTGCTTGCGGGCCAAATCCAGAGCAACGTTTTTAATTTCTACTGCCTCGAGTGTTTCCCGGAGTTCCTGGGTTGCCTGCTCCACATCGGCTTCCAGTTGGTTGGTACTTTGCTCGATTTGGGCTGCCAGCTGGTTGATCCCCTGTTCGAGCTGTCCGAGTTCACCGGACGAGTGTTGGTTCAAGCGGACCGACATCGTACCTTGGGCGAGTTTTTTGACGGATCTCAGCATTTGCACAAGAGGGGCTGTAATCGAACGGCTCATACGCGCAGCCAGAATAAAAGTGGCGATGAGACCTGTCAGCATGAGAAGCAGGCCTTCGAGAATGATGCGACTTTCTTGCTCGCTCACATGGCGGGTAGAGAGGGTGAGGCGGATAAACCCGATCGTCTGTTCCGGAAGCCGGTTCGGTTTCAAAAGTTTCTGGAATAGCCCGTGGTTTGGATTCAACCGTAATTGGCGAAGCACAATGGGAGACTGGAAAACCCAGTGCTGCGGGCTCGGTCGCGACAGCAGGTTGATGAGATAGGTTGCGCTTTCTTCGGCAAAACTGCGCTGGGATTCAGGACGGCGCCCTCTGACGAGCATGCGTCCCGTGCGGGTAGCGATTGCGACTTCAGAAACTGCTGAGTGTGTCAGTGTCGAATGAATCAAACGATCGAGAATGGTGCGATTCCGCGTCAAGACACCATACTGGGAGGCTGGTGCGAGTTGCTGCGAGAGCGTGAGTCCAAGGTTTCTCCTTGAATTGCGCAGTGCGGAGAGGTTAGTGGAGACGAAATAGACTGCGAGGGCAATGGAAATCAGGGCAGCTGGACCCCAGGCGATCAGGAGTACGCGCCCTCGAATGCTGAGTTTCATACGCGTGGATTCGACCGAGAAGCTAAAACGGGCTTATGCATGCGCTTCAATATCTCGGAAGTTTGTGGCAAAGCGATACCCAGAGTATCGGCAACGTCTGGGTTGAGAAGCAGTCTGAATTGAGCCGGATAGGTGGGTTTGGGGAGGAAAAAGTGGGGATTTTTTAAGCCTGCAAGAATGTACAGGGTCTGTTTAGCAAACTCCGCAGGAGTTGAATAGACGGCTGCCAGCGCTCCTGCCTGGACATATGCTGGCGCGTAGCTGATGATGGGTACTCCGTAACGGATAGTGCGCAGCAGGATAGTGGGAAGCGTAACAGCGTTATAAATCGTGGCGTCCGGGAATTCGATGAGGACATCCGTTCCGGGCAAGACAAAACGGAAGGCGCTGAAAATAGCGTGCAAACGATTGGGTACGATGATGATATGGGCCGCATAACCGAGGCTGCTCGAAACCCGTTGAATACCGGGTTTGCGCCATCCCTGGTTCTTGCTGAGCACTGTTGAGATAGCATGCAGCCGTGGGATCAGCACTCGGGCTAGAGATAAAAAACGGGTCAAAGGCTGGTTGAGATAGATGGCCGTCACTTGTGCAGTGGGTGATGCATGTTCAGTCAGCCGTTGAAAAGCATGATGAGTGACATAGATGGCGAGAGTCGGTACCCGAAGATGCAGATGCAGCACACGGGCGAGGTTGTCGGGCCCCACTACGACAAGCAGGCGGGCTTCTTCAAGAACACGCTTGGTCTCATCCCCGAATGCGATCGGCGTTTTTTTTGCTGGGTAAATGATATCGGCTGGAACCGCGCCCTCATGCGCAAGCCCAGTTGCTAGGTCATGTGTAAAGCGCCGGTATGCCGATAACCTTTTTGTGGTGACGAGCACCCAAGGGTGAAGTATCTGCCCGTCAATCGGCGCAGCTGTGCCCATGGCGACCAGAGCCAGACAGAGCGAAAAGGCCATTTTGCGCATAAAATGATTCTACCAAGGGGTGAATGGTCGGAACAGGGGGCTCACGGCGTGTCTGAAACGGTTCTCGCGTTCGATATCGAGACCATACCGGATATTGACCTTGGATCAAGGCTTTACGGGTTGGAGGGGCTTGCGGACGCTGAACAATTCGAGGCTCTGCTCCAGAAACGCAGGCAAGATGCTTCCGGAAGTGAGTTTATGCCCATTCATTTGCACCGGGTGATTGTGATCGGCATGGTGCTCAAAACACCGGAGGGGTTGCGCTGTTTTTCGCTTGGGACGGGTGTTCCCACCGAACGCGAGCGGATTGAGCGGTTTTTTGCAGGCCTCGAACGCTGGATACCGCGGCTTGTGTCCTGGAACGGGACCCAATTTGACCTGCCTGTCCTGAATTATCGCTCGCTGCGTTACGGCATCTCTGCCGCCCGTTATTGGGAAACCGGAGAGCGTCATTCTGACTTTCGATTCAATAATTACCTGGCACGTTTCCACTGGCGACATACAGATCTGATGGATGTACTGGGTGGATATCAAGCCGGACGCAACTCCGTCCGGCTTGCGGAAGCGGCTCAGCTCGTGGGGCTTCCTGGAAAGCTGGGATTCGCCGGGGATCAGGTGCTTGAGCAGTATCTCAAAGGCCAATTGGAAAGGATTGACCGTTATTGTGAAACGGATGCTTTGACCACATACCTGCTGTTTCTCAGACTGGAAAAAATGCGAGGCCGGCTCGACTCCGATGCGTTCAGGGCAGCGAGCGATGAGGTACTTGTGTGGCTTGAGTCCCAGAAAGATCCCTATTGGCATGATTTTTTGACACATTGGGATTTGGGATGTTGGCATGTCGAGGATTCCTCTTGAGCGTTGTCGATCTTGAAATTACGGATCTCACACTCGATGGAAAGGGGGTGGCCCGTAGTCACGGCAAGACGGTTTTTGTCCGGCATGCGCTGCCCGGTGAGGTGGTGCAGGCGCGCATCGTCAAGCGTCATGCGTCTTACGATGAAGCCAGCTGTGTTGTGCGAATGCGTGAATCCAAGGATCGGCAATGTCCGCGATGCATCCATTTTGGCCAATGTGGCGGATGTACGCTTCAGATGCTGAATGCGGATCGGCAAATTGAACTCAAGGTGCGGATGGTACTGGAGACGCTCGAACGCATCGGTTCCGTTCGGCCCGCACGTGTCGAATTCCCCGCTCACGCGAGCCCCTGGTTTTACCGACGGCGTGCCCGCCTTCATTCCCGAAAAACATCCCAGGGCGTTGCATTCGGGTTTCAGGGGATCCAGGGATCCCGTGTGGTGCCCATCCTGGAATGCCCGGTGCTTGAGTACCCAATCAAGGATCTGCCCGGAAAGTTGACGCGGATACTTGGACCGTTGGCTATCTCCCATCGGATTGGCCAGATTGAGATCCTCTGCGGAGATCGCAGTCGGGCGCTCGTGCTTTATATGAAAGCTGCAGCAACGGAGGCTGACTATGCGCTTCTTGTGGAGGCTGGATGTGAGGTGGGCATTCCCTTGTATCTTGTGACAGCTGATTCTGGAACCGTCACGACGCTCTCACCGGATGCAGAGCCCTTGTCTTACCGGCTCGGCGAGCCGGATCTTACGATCGGGTTCGATGTGACCGATTTCATTCAGGTGAACCATGAAATCAATCTTGTACTCGTTCATGATGTGCTCGATTGGCTACTGATCACTCCAACTGATCGGATTTTGGATCTTTATGCCGGGGTCGGCAATTTCTCCCTGCCATTGGCACGGGCTGCGATGTCTGTGACAGCTGTCGAAGGTCGCGTCTCGGCTATTGAGACACTCAAGCAGAATATGAAGCGGAATCATATCGGGAATTTGAGCGCCCAGGTATCTGATCTCAATGAAGTGCCAACCGGATTGTGGAGTCTGGACAGATATGATGCTTTGGTTCTGGATCCTCCACGCACGGGTGCCGCTCGCGTTTTGCCTCGATTGACAACCTGGAAACCATCCCGGGTGCTCTATGTTTCCTGCCATCCGGGGACATTAGCCCGGGATGCCCATGTTCTGGTTCATACCCTGGGCTATACCTTGAGTCGGATCAGAATCTATGACATGTTTCCGCAGACTGAGCATGTGGAAACGCTCGCGATGTTCGTACGCACGTGAAACTGGAAATTGAGCGGAAGTTTCGGGTTCGATCCGATGAGTGGCGTGCTTTCGCCACTCGCGAGATACCAATCCGTCAGGGTTATATTGCCCACGGCCCCCATTTGGTGGTCCGGGTGCGGCTTACTGATACGGATGCCCGGCTCACGGTGAAAGCCGAGGCGGCTGGGCTGGTTCGCGAGGAGTTTGAGTTCGAGATGAAACCATCAGATGCGCAGCGGCTTCTTGACGGACACGTCAACGGCTGTGTGATTGAAAAAAAACGCTATGTCATCCCGGACTCCGGGCTCATTTGGGAAATTGATGTCTTCGAGGGATACAATCAGGGGCTCGTGATTGCCGAAGTGGAACTCGAATCGGAGGGGCAGGTTTTTAAACGACCTCAGTGGATCGGGAACGAAATAACCGGTGAGCAGCGTTTCTATAACAATTCATTGGCAAAACATCCCTTCACAGTCTGGTCTGAACGAGAACGCGGATTGGGACTCACATGATTTCCCTGGGCCCTCTCCTGATTGATCTTTCCGGGAAGGCAATTACTCCTGATGAACAGGATCTGCTTCGTTCGCCGGCCATCGGCGGAGTGGTGCTGTTCTCACGCAATTACGAATCACCCGAACAGCTCGCATCGCTCACCGAAGAAATCCATGCTTTACGCAGTCCGCCTCTTTTGATCGCGGTGGATCAGGAGGGGGGGCGTATTCAGCGTTTTCGCTCGGAATTCAGCCCGCTTCCATCGCCTCGTGCGCTGGGGATGCTCTGGGACAGAGATCGGGCAGAAGCCCGACGGCTGGCCCAATGCAGTGGTTGGGTGGGTGGTCTTGAGCTCCGATCAGCTGGCTTGGACATCTGTTTTGCTCCGGTGGTCGATTTTTGGCAGAAAACCAGTACCGTAATTGGAGATCGGGCATTTTCATCCAATCCCAAGGCGGTCACTGAACTTGCGCTGAGCTGGATTCGCGGACTCGAACGCGGCGGGATTCGTGCAACGCTGAAGCATTTCCCAGGGCATGGCGGTGTTCCGGAAGACACGCACCAAACTGCTGCGGCTGACACTCGTTCAATGTCGGATCTTATGAAGCATGATTTGATTCCTTATCGTGATCTCATTGGGCGGCTGCCTAACGTCTGCGTCATGACCGCACATGTTTTTTTCCCAGTCATTGATCCTCGGCCTGCCAGTCTATCCAAGTACTGGATCCAGGAAGTTTTAAGAAAAGAGATGCAACTTCAAGGTGCGGTAATCAGTGATGACCTCACCATGCATGCGCTGGATACTCAGGGTTCGTTGGATGAGCGGGCCCGGCTCGCTCTTCTGGCCGGTTCGGATTTGATTTTAGCGTGCAATGCGCGACCTACGCTCCCGGCGCTTTTGAGGTCACTCAGAGACTATCACAATCCGGTCAGCCGATTGCGTTTGATGCACCTGCATCGTTCACAACCTCTGGCAAGATCAGCTCTGTTGCAGATGCCGGTTTGGCGTGAATCTGTCAAACTGCTCGAAGCATTTCAGGCTCGTACGGATTTGTTTCCAGGGGAGAGGGCAGGTGGATGAAAAGCTTGGAGTAAACCTCCCTTCCGGTGCAACTTTGCTTTTTCATGCTGAGGCCGTACGCCAGGCACTGGATAAAATGGCCCTACACGTCATGGACCAAGCGGGCGCCCGCCGACCCCTTGTATTAATCGTTCTGACAGGTGGCCTTTATGCGGGCGCCTGGCTGACCGAGCGGCTTACCTTTGAGCTAGAGATTGATTTTATTCGTGTGAGCCGTTATCAGTCAGGGACGCAAAGCGGATATCTCGAATGGCTTAATAAACCTCGCATCTCACCTTCAGGGCGTACGGTGGTTGTGGTGGATGATGTTTGGGATGAAGGTGTGACCATCTCTGCTCTCAAGAAGTGGCTGATCGAAGAGGGTGCCGAACAGGTTCTGAGCGTCGTTTTAATCTGGAAGGAGAATGGAGCCCGTTCAATTCAGATCGAGCAGCCGGATATTTATGGCTTACGTGCGGGACATCAATGGCTGATCGGGTGTGGGATGGATCTGAATGGGCGGTGGCGTCACTTGCCAGCGGTCTATGCGCTTTCTGAAGATTCCTTGCCACGCTTCGACCCCGCCAGCTGATGAAGACACCTCCAAGAGATTGCGACTCAGGGTCTCCGCAGTGGTGCACGGGTCGCCTAAAATCAGGGTGGAAACACATTACCGAGCGGAGTGAGATACATGTCTCGTAAGTACTTGTTTGCAATTATCGGAGGAACCGGAAACACTCAGCTGGCTGATTTTTCGCCCGATCGGAAAGAATGGATCGAGACGCCATGGGGGCGGCCTTCTGCACCAGTTATGATGGGGGATCTTTACAGTGTGCCTATTGCATTTCTGCCCCGGCATGGACTCGAACACAAGCTCGCACCTCACCTCATCAATTATCGGGCCAATCTCTGGGCACTGGATGCGGTCGGAGTTTCACAGGTACTGGCTCTCGCCGCAGTTGGTGGAATCAGCAGGGAAATGATTCCCGGGCGTCTTCTCATTCCTGATCAACTCATCGACTATACCCATGGAAGGTCCGAAACGTACTGCGAGCCCGATTCCGAGACTATTCCCCATATCGATTTTACCGATCCTTTTGATTCCCCATTGCGACGACAAGTGATCCAAACCGCGGAACGCATAGGTCTTCCCGTTGTGAGCTGTGGTACGTATGCCGTGACGCAAGGGCCGCGTTTGGAGACGGCGGCGGAAATTCTTCGTCTCGAACGGGATGGATGTGACGTCGTTGGTATGACCGTTATGCCCGAAGCCGCGCTGGCACGTGAGTTGGGCATGGCTTATGCGTGTTGCGCGTTGGTGAGCAACTGGGCGGCCGGCAAGAATGATGCCCCGATCCTTCGTGATATCAATCGCAATATGGATGAAGCGAAGGCCCAGCTTACCCTCCTGTTGCGAGCGGGATTGCCGAGCTGGATTTCGGAATACTCTTGATATAAACGAGAATGCCATAGACGGGGTTGTCGAAATAACTCACACGACCCGGTCGAAACTGATCCGCCTGATTGATCGGATAGATGGAGAAACGGTGCTGGCGGGGTTGGAGAGGAGGGATATTCCCTGAGGCCTGTGTTGAGACGGGAAGCGAATGCACCTGCCGGTTTCTTTTGACGAGCAGGGCATGAACTTCGATGTAGACGTGGCGCATGACGGTGATCTGTACCGTGCCGAGTACTTGGAAGTGCTGGTCGCTCATGGATAAAGGTACGCTTGGCGGGTGCTTGCGGGTGGTGCTTGGAATCTGTGCCGGGGTGAGCGAGCCGGTCCGAGAAATCTTCCCACCTATCGGGTGGCCAAGGTCTACCGGGATGGCCAAACCCATAGGGTAGGCGGGTTGTATCCAAGCTCGTTTTAGTATCGGGTGGTAAAGTGCAGAGGCCTTTAAGGTGGCCCAAATGCGACGCATTCGGGGGCTCAAGCCAGCCTGATGAAATCCGGATGGCAGGTGGGATGGATGATCGAGATCAACTCCGGTTGATGCGGCTCCCTGTGGAATGGCATGTCCCCATCGCTCATGGCGACCCGCATCTCGATCCAGCGAGCGGAAGACGATCACTTGAACCCACTGATTCAGCGGATGGGAGGGGTTCTGAGAGGCGGACGCACCCGCAAGGCTTGCCACTGGGGCTATTAAGACTGCGAAGGCGGCCAGCCAGCACAGCACGATGGGTTTCAAATGAGATGACATAAATGAAACTCCTGCATCAGGGAGTTGGAGGAGGACTACCCAGTATTGTAAGGATTTGCTGAATCCAGTGGAGCCGATCTTCGATCTCATGCATGGGTTTCCGGTAGAGAAGGCGGTTTGACCCATCAAAACGGTAATGCACTGGCTCCATCTCGATCAAGCTAACGAGATCATTCGGTCGGATCGGTGTTTGGGATGCAAACAGAATCCGGCCCCCGGCAGCATGTGCTTCGAGTTTTCGAATCCCGAGAGGTGCAACTGCAAGACGCAGGCGGCTCACCGTCAATAGTGTTTCGAGCGGTTCCGGACAGGGGCCAAAGCGGTCTGATAACTCGTTGCGGAATGCTTCGAGTGCCTCAGGAGATGTTTTGAAAGCAAGTTCTTTATAGAGAACAAGCCGCTGGTGAATATCCGATACATAGGAATCCGGGATCAAGGCCGGTGCCTGTAGATCCACTTCGGCACGATCTGGATCAAGTTCCAGGGACTCCAGACCGAGGGCTGGATCCTGTCCTGATTTCAGGTATGCAACGGCTTTCTGCACATACTCTGCATAAAGACTGAATCCGATCGATTCGATTTCCCCGCTCTGGGCTTTCCCAAGCAGTTCGCCTGCCCCCCGGATTTCGAGATCCTGCATCGCTAAAAGAAATCCCGAACCCAGGGCATCGAAACGGGTCAGGGCTTCGAGTCTTTGTTGCGTGTCTGCCCCAAGGCTTTCATAGGAGTCAACGAAAAGATAGGCATAGGCCCGATGATGGGAGCGTCCCACCCGGCCACGCAACTGGTGGAGTTCAGCCAGCCCAAAGCGGTCGGCCTGATTGATCAGAATCGTGTTGGCCAGGGGAACATTGATTCCGCTTTCAATGATTTTGGTCGCGACTAGAATTGCGAACCGCTGGTGGTAAAAATCGACCATCGTCTGCTCGAGCTGGCGTTCGGGCATCTGACCATGGGCATAACGGACTTCGTGGTGTGGGGCCAGGCGAGCCATCTCTTGGGTGAGGGCTTCGATACCCTGGACGCGGGGAGTAACCACATAAACTTGTCCACCCCGCTGAAGCTCGCGTGCTATCGCTTCCTGAACAATCGTTAGGTCCCAGGGTCCCAAAAAGGTTTGAATCGGCAGGCGGTCTTTGGGAGGCGTGGCAATCAGGCTGAGATCACGAAGCCCGCCCAGTGTCATATTGAGCGTTCGCGGTATGGGTGTTGCGGTCAGAGTGAGTGTGTGAATGTCGGCCTTGAGTCGACTGATCTGCTCCTTTTGACGTACACCAAAACGATGTTCTTCATCAATGATGAGTAACCCCAGGTTTTTGAATCGCGGTGTATTTTGGAGGAGTTTATGGGTTCCGATGACGATATCGATTTTCCCCTGGAGCAGCCTCTCCCGGATATTTTCTTCTTCCCGGGCACTTCGAAAACGCGACAGGGTATCGATTGCAACGGGCCAGTTCGAGAACCGATCCCGAAAAGATTCGCCATGCTGCTGGGCGAGCAGTGTCGTTGGAACCAAAATCACGGCTTGATGACCGGATTGAACACAGGCCCAAGCCGCACGGAGTGCAACCTCGGTTTTACCGAATCCCACATCACCGCAAACGACACGATCCATCGGCTTCGTAAGGGCGAGGTCGGCAAGCACCTGATTAATGGTGGTTAGTTGGTCCTCTGTTTCTTCGAATGGACATTCGAGTGCAAACCGTTCATATCGGGCTGGATCAAACGTCAAAGCCGGTGCATTTGCCAGTTTGCGGCGGGCATGGGTTTCAAGAAGTTCGGTTGCTACATCAAAAGCCCGCTTTTGAGCTTCACGTTTGGTTTTCTCCCATTGCCCGCCACCGAGGCGGTGCCAGGGAGCCTGGTCGGCGTCTCCACCGAGATAGCGGCTCACGAGGTGCAAGGACCCAATCGGAACATACAGGCGGTCACCGCCAAGATATTCGAGATGGAGAAAATCTCCTGGGATGCCGTCGACCTCAAGGTGTACCAAACCCCGGTACCGCCCAATGCCGTGCTCGACATGGATGACTGGCGCTGCAGGCAAAAGATTTTTGAAATCCTGGATCAGAACGAGAGGATTTTTGCCGGCAGTCGCGTCTGATCTGCGTACGGGTGGGGCCATCCAAAACTCGTTTTCCGTAAGGACAGCTACACCCTGCTCGGGCCACAGGAATCCCTCTTCAAGTGGGGCTTGATTCAAGGTCCAAGGAGTCTCACAAGCAAGAAATGTGTCCCAATCCTCGTTTTTCCGGGGTGGTAGCAAGTCAGCCTGTGTAAAGAGAGGAAACAGGGAATCCTGACGTCCACTCGATCCGGCAACCAGGAAACCACGCAGGTGTGTCAGGCTGAGATAGTTCCAGAGATGTCGGCCGAGATGATCCTGCTGCGAACGCGGGATTTTGAGAGAATCTGGGACAGGTTCGGTTCCCCAGCAGTGAACCGGTCCAACCGAGGTGCTTTCAGGCGATGACTGCAATGAGATGCACTGGAGTTGATTCAGACGCTGCAAGAGTTCGTCGGATCCGGTGTAGGCTTCTGAAATGGACAGTGGGGGAAAATCGAGCGCGCCTTGCCGGTGAGCGTACCGGCTCGCAATCTGCCCGAGAGTTTCCAAAAGTGCATCTCGAGCACCCGGAGCCCAGATAAGACGTGGTTGAGCCGGAAGAAAATCCAGTAAGATTGCGGTTTTTTCAAACAGCAGGGGTAGGTATGCCTCAAGTCCTTCAATACTGGCTCCGCGACTCACTTCGCGGTAAACACCATAGTTTTGTGGGGGCCCCTCAAAACGCTCTCGTAAACTTTGGCGGAACCTACGGATACTGTTCTCATCTAGACGGAACTCACGTGCTGGGAGCCAGGATACGGATTCGACGCGTTCAATCGAAAGTTGTGTTTCAGGATCAAAACGTCTCAACGTCTCGATCGTTTCGTCGAGAAAATCGATGCGATAAGGATAGTTCGCCGCCACTGTAAAAACATCTAAAAGAGATCCCCGGATCGCAAATTCGCCCGGTGCGCGAACCAGGGATGTCTCCTGATAACCGGCCTCGATCAGTCGCGCGCGGAAAGATGCGAGCGGCAGTGTTTCGCCCACACTGAGTACGAGGGTTTCCTGATCCAGAAATGGGGTAGGGGGGAGGCGTTCACAAAGAGCGGGCGCAGAAACCAGAGTGACGCGGGCTTGGCCTTGACGCATGGCATTCAGTGTGCGCAATCGCTCGGAGACGATTTCTGTGGCTGGTGAAAAATGATCATAGGGAAGAACTTCTCTGTCGGGAAATGACCAGATTCTAGGAGCGGATTTGCCATCTGAGAAATAGTTGAGTTCAGCGAGAAGTCGTGCTTGAGCCTGGTTCGATTCTGTGACAATGATCCAAGGGCTGCTTGGGTCGATCACGACCTTAGCTATGAGCCAGGATGCGAAGGAACCCTGAACACCAGTCCAGGTCATCTCAAGAGGCTGGGCGGGGTCAGTCGGCAACAACGAACGGGGATGCTGCGAAGCTAGGGGTGTGCTCATGTTCTGTGTGCAGTCAAAGTCGCCCTTTCAAAGCTGGCTGCTGCATCAGGCTTGGCCGAACCGAACCCTCTCCTTCTGGCCGGAAGGAGAGGGGATCGGTTCATGAGTGGTGGGTGCTTGCTTGTGTGCAGGACCGCAGGGATTCCAATCACCGGTGCGGGCGATAAATTGTTACATGAAGAGGGTAGGCCGGAAGCCAGTGCGGAGCATGCACCACGGGTCGTGGATGCATTTTGAATTCCAGCATCAGGTCGTGTATAGCGGTGAGCAGCTGCTGATCACGTCCTTTAATCAGAGCTCCCGGTTCATCATGGACCACCTGTTTCGGTTGGACACCATAGTTTTCAACTGTCCAATGCCCCTGCCGGTTAAAAAGTGCAATCTCCGAGATGACCACAATTCCGCCATCCTTCAAGACGGTTGGCCTGAAATAACCGCGAACCCCGCCCCAGGTGCGGCTTCCAATGACCGGGCCCAGATGATATTTCTCAAACTCGTAAGCGAAAATGTCGCCATCTGATGCGGATCCATGGTTTACGAGGGCAGCCATATAGCCTGGGAACACGTTGGCGGGTACCCGGAAAATTCCACGTTGACGGTCGACAAAATAAGCGATCAGACGCCGTGTCAGTCGGTCGAAAAGCATATCGTCTATGAACCCACCAGTATTCCAGCGTTCGTCTATGATCAGTGCCTTTTTGTGGAGTTGGTGATAAAACTGGCGGATGAACTCGTTTAACCCAAGTCCACCCATGTTACCAAGGTAGATGTAACCGATCTGGCCACCTGACAGTCTGTTCACGAGACGGCGGTTGTGACGAATCCAAGCGAGCAGGTGCAGTTTGTACTGATTCGCGATCGGGTGCACTCGGATGACCCAGCTGTTTAGCCCTGTGGGATTGGTGGCAAGACGCAGTCGTACCGTTTTGCCGATGGTATGTTCAAGTAACGCATAGGGATTCACGGGCGCACGCAGAGGGATGCCATTTATGGAGATGAGATAATCGCCCACGTGGACTCGCAGGCCAGGTTGAGCGAGCGGTGCTGCATAGTTTTTGAGGGTATTGTTTCCGTGAAAAATTCGTGTCAAGCGATAACGCCCACTTTTCCGATCAAGCGCGAGATGTGCACCTAAAAGGCCGGTCCCAACAGCCGGAGAGTGGTAGCCGTCTGCTCCGCCGAACACGAACATGTGGGATTCATCCAGTGAGCCGATCATATTCCCGATGAGGTAGTTGAGGTCTTGGCGCGTAGCAACATCGGGCAGTAGTCGGGCATAACGCAATCCAATCCGTTTCCAGTCGTAGCCGTTAAAATCAGGGTTGACAAAATAATCCTGTACCCGACGCCAAGCGGCCCAGTACATTTCATGCCACTCCTCGGGGGGATTGATCTGGATCCAAAGATGGTGAAGGTTGATCGGTTTTCCCTTCATCGGACCGGGTGTGACGGGTCGATAGAAAAAGTGCGGACCTGTGGCATAGAGGACCGTTTTTTGGTTATGGCTCAGCACGAAGGAAGAGGCACCCACGATCCAGGGAAGACTTCTGCGTTTCTTAAGGGAGTAACGATCGATGGCGGGAGGGGAGACAGGCAGGGGTCCATTGACCGTTGTGATGGGCTGACTGGCGTAGTAGAGTGCAGTGGGTGTGGCTACCAGTTCGCTGATATTCGTAGGCGGCACCGGAAGCTGGACAGCCCGGCCCATCATACCGTGCCAATCGATCACAAACGGTTTGATCGCTGCGGGACGCCGAGCAGCTTGATGTGGCCCGACCGGGGGTCGGGGTTTGGATATCCGTTTCGGAATACCGCGTACCGCGAGAGGCGAGGGAGTGGCTGGGTTGAGCGTGATCGCATAGATTCCATCGGCATCGATTGACGCAAAGTTCATGCCGGTCGCGCTGAGTGCTGGGTTGGTATGGCGGGCCGAGACGAAATAAAGATAGCGTCCACTGGGGTCAAAAGTTGGTAGAACGTCTGGTGTATAGCCGCGGGTGATTGGATGTTCGTGCCCGTTGGTGATGTGATCAATCCAAATGACTGGAATGCCGTTATCGTTCGTTCGGCTGTAGGTCAGCCAGTCTGAATCGGGAGACCAAGCGTAGTTATGGAACCAGCTGTATCGGTCTTTGGCGACTAGGCGTACCTTCCGTGTCGCAATGTTGACAATCCAAAGTCTTCGGTCGCTGTCGGAAAAAGCAAGCCAATGGCTGTTGGGCGACCAACGTGGGGCAGACAGGCTGCCTGATACAAACCGGGTGAGGACCTCGACCCGGTGCGGGTAGCTATTCGAGCGGACGGCGATTTCGCTGTGGCCGGTTTGATCGGTGACATAGGCGACCCAGTGACGGTTAGGCGATTCAGTCGCCATTCGGAGATTGGCACGAGAAGTCGGCGTGAGGTTTTCCTGAGTGCCATGACGGAGCGGAACCCTGAACACGTTGCCTCGCGCATCAAAAAGCGCGAAGTGTCCGCCTGTGGAAAGTGCGTAACTGCGAATGGCATGCCAGGCTTTGGCCCAGTATGGGTGGCGCCGCACGCCGTCCAACGGGAGGCGTACCCTGATCCGCACGAGCCGGTGTTGGGGTAGTTTATACCAATATAGATGACCGGCCTCCTGGAAGACGATGCCAGTATTGCCGAGGCTGGGCCAGTCGACGTCATAGTGACGGAAAAAGGTCAGCTGTCGTTTATGTCCCGTTTTGATATTGGATGACCATAAATTGAGCGTACCCGAAGCGCCGCGGTCCGATGCATAGTAAATATGGCGATGCCCCCACATGGGAAAGGTCGAAGTGCCAATCCAGTGTGTAATGGAACGAATCTGGTGGGTACTGAAATTGTAGAGCCATATTTTTTGAGCCCAGCCGCCACGATAGTGTTTGCGATGGAAGCTCTGGTTCCGGAACAGTTTGTTATAGGCCACTCGTCTCCCGTGGGGGCTCAAAGCCAAAGGGCCCGTCCAGGGCAGTGGAAGCGCCTTGGCCAGGCCCCCTGTGATGGGCACTTCAAATGCTTTGCTGTATTCAGGGCTGGTGCTGTCTCGCTTTGAGAGAAAAATCACGTTTTGACTGTCTGGAGTCCAGCCGATCACGAGCCCGGGGCGATAAGTGAGACGCTTGGCATAACCTCCACCTGCGGGCATGAGGTAAACATCGGTACTGCCTTCGTACCAGCCTGAAAATGCAATCCAATGCCCATTAGGTGAGAGTAGAGCATGCGAGTCGTATCCCGTATCAGCCGTGAGACGTTCCGCCACGCCTCCCTCAGTTGGGATGCGCCACAGGTTCCCGCCCGCTTCAAAAACAATTACATGGTTATGAATCGTGGGAAAGCGGATCAGAGCACGGATCGCTGCATTGGCTTGCAACATCCCGGCCCACGCAAACCCCATAAGGCCGATGGTCCACGCCAGCTTGCGTAATTGAGTTGGTGTGAGCATGCGTCTGCCCTCATAAAAGGTATATTTCGGAGGTTCGGTTATTGTAAGCCAAGAAAGTCAACTGTCCAACGCGTAGACGGCATCTAGCGGTCACTTCACTACCCCTAAATCAAATATCGGGATCGAGTCTGGCAGTAACAGCGACTCGGGCGCAGCCAAGGTTTTCCTAAGTGAATAGACAGGTCAGATTCATTTGAGTCACAATACACATGGTCTGTTATCGTTCAGCGTTCAGAGTGCCAACTGAGGGTTATTCCCGTGAAACGAATTGCATATACCTTGGCCGGACTCGCCTGTGTAGCGCTGGTATCCTGCGCGACACAACATCCTGCCCCACCGCCAGTCAAACCCCATTCATCCACATCTCAGACTTTGCCGAACAGTGCGACTGCACTTCCCGCAGCTCAAGTTTTGACACCCCGGGAGCAGCAAAAAGCAGCACTCAAGGCCTGGATGGCGCGTCATCCGGGCCTAGCTGGCAGATCCGTTTATTTCGATTTCAATCGCTCACGCGTCCATGGGAGATATGAGCAACTTCTGAAGGCTCAGGCTGAATATCTTTTTGCTCATGCAAATGCCATCGTGCGGCTTGAAGGTAACTGTGACGAACGAGGCACGGTTGGCTACAACTTGGCTTTGGGCCAGAAACGAGCTCATGCTGTCGCGGACCTGCTAGAGGCTCTCGGTACCAACCCGAAACAGATCGAGATCGTCAGTTACGGCAAGCAGCGGCCAGTGGCACACGAAAATACTCAAGCCGACTGGGCAGTGAACCGCCGGGTGGACATCGTGTATGTCAGTGGCCCGCCCAAGGGTTGTTTGCCTAATCTGCCGGGTCGCGATCGTTCGCAACCATCCAGCTGGAAGGAACGACAGATGCGGCGCCTCAAAGCGCGCGCCTGCTCAGGCGCCACGTTCTAAGCGGCTTGAATCGATGGGCGCCGTCATCTGGCGGCGCCCATCTTGGCAGTGAATGGTGAACGACCTGCCCAGACGGGAATATTGGGCGGCTGTACTGAAACCGAATCAGGATCCACGACATGTCCTCCGGATGGGTAGCGTTGCGGTTGGGAGTTGAGCAGCAGAACTTTACCAATTCTGGACAGCAAACTTCCTCACGCCTTGAGCTGTGTTGGGTCGCTAGTCGTTGGGATCTCTTCGGCTCTCGTCAAGATGGACTAAGGTTCGAATGTTGCCACTCGTAGTTCTTTTGAAAGATATCTGATACTTACTAAGCAGTGCATAAGTATCTTCATGCCTCAAGCAGCGTAGCGCGTTTCGGGGGCTTGAAAGCAGCTGCGCACTCGGTCAGGGCGTTTCTGCAGGAAACGCAGCCGTCTGCTGACGGCGCGATGCAAATCCTCCGGG
>DAHXNI010000084.1 GCA_027365475.1 Pseudomonadota bacterium
CGGCCGCAGGTGAAGCTCAGCCGCGAGGCGTACTCCTCGCGCACCGAAGCCGGGCAGCCGCGGGGCTTGCGAGGAAAGTCCGCCACGTGCAGAGGGCCAGCGCAATCAGGGCAGCGCCTCTGACGCGCCTCGGCGGCAAGCGGCGCGTCAATCTGGGTGAGAAAGCGGAAAAAAGCGGGATCGTCCAGTACATGGCACACTGTGAGGGTCTCCTGGCGTGGTAACCGGAGACTGTGTGACGCGAATGGAAGCTGCGACGGATCGGGCTTTCAATGCCGTAGTAGCAGATGAGGGTGGGCCCCTCGGAGTCCGCGTGCAGAAGCTGGCTCCAAACCAGGCAGTGCTGCTGTGATCCAAAAGGTCATGGTGGTGAACGACTGTCGAAAAGTCGGCCGAGCAGGTCGGCAGGTAAGAGTTGGGAAGAGGAGCGAAAGCAAACCGTCCGATGACGCATCGAAAGTTTTAGCTGCTGTCGAAACCGTGGGAGAGTCTCCCTCACGGGACAAGCTGGGAGAAAGATCTGCTTATCGACCCAGCGGCAGCCGGTGTAGAGGCGGCCTGAGCCCAACTTATAGGCTCTACTACGGAACGCGCGAAAACTGACTGGTGATACACGTAGGAAAACGACAAGTGGTGAAAACCATGAGGAGGAATACCGATGCACCAGTCAGCGGCGGAGCCACTGGTACGAGCGTTGAAACGCCTGTAATAGGCGTGGAGCAAAGCGGTGGCGTCGTCCGATCGATGCTACGGGTCAACTCGGAAACGAGGAAGAGCGCGTGACGTCGATCAAGCCGTTTGACATATCCAAAAGGAGGGTATTGGAGGCGTACTGGCACGTGAAGGCCAATCGGGGCGCAGCGGGCATCGATGATGAGAGCATCGAGATGTTCGAGGCGGACCTGAGCAGGAATTTGCACAAGCTATGGAACCGTCTGGCTTCGGGAAGCTACTTCCCTCCGCCAGTCAGGCAAGTGCAGATACCGAAGAGACAGGGCGGAGTCAGAATACTGGGTGTACCCACTGTCGCTGACAGAATCGCCCAGCAGGTTGTCAAGGCGAGAGTCGAAGGAGAGCTGGAGATGCTCTTCCATCCAGACTCGTACGGGTATCGGCCTAATAAATCGGCCGCGGACGCGGTGGCTGTGACCCGGGAGCGATGCTGGAAGTACGATTGGTGTGTCGAGTTCGACATTCGTCGTGCGTTCGACGAACTCGATTGGGACCTGCTGCGAACGGCGATCAGGAAGCACGTGAAGGACCCTTGGGCGCTACTGTACATCGAGCGGTGGCTGACAGCGCCTGCGGTGAGTCCGGACGGTCATCCCGTCCAACGTACCAAAGGCGTGCCGCAAGGCTCAGTGATCGGCCCGACTATGATGAATCTGTTCATGCACTACTGCTTTGATGCGTGGATGCAGCGGGAACGCCCGCGTAATCCATTCGCCCGCTACTGTGATGATGCGGTCGCGCACTGCCGAAGCAAAAACGAGGCGGAGGCGCTGCTGGCAGCCATCGACCGGCGGTTGCAGGAGTGCAAGCTGCAGATGCATCCGGAGAAATCCGGAGTGGTGTATTGCAAGGACGGGAGCCGACGCGGGTTGTATCCCCGGATACAGTTTACGTTCCTGGGGTATAGTGTGCTGCAGAAGCACACGGATAAGGAGTTCATCATGAACTAACAAACCGTGTGGACAAGCTGCGCGATTGATGAGGGCGGGCCCCTCGAGATCGGCTTTCAGGAGCAGGTCTCAAAGCACCTCCAAGCTGCTGCGGTTAAGAGCTGTGGTGGTGAGCGTTGGAGGAAAAGCGCGAGAGTAACTCGTGCAGGTGAGCGTCCGAGAGACGAACGAAAGTGAACCCTTCGAAGACTCGTCGTTAAGAATCAAGTGTCGTCGAAACCAGGGGCGTGTATCTCTTCTGGGATGAGTCTGTCAGATGCCTGATGACTGGACAGATGGCGACCGGCGTTGAGGGGGCGTGAAGCGGATGCAGGCGATCGCGTGGAACTGCAGGAACCAGTCGCTCTGATGTTAAGGGAGAAGTTCAAGCGGCGAAAACCGCGAGGCAGCGTACCGATGCAGAGCACTGGGGCGGACCGATCCGTATGAGCGATGAAGGTTCGTAATGGGACCGGAGCGAAGGGATCGGGTCAGGTAGTCGTACGATCGAAACAACTGGCAACAGGAGGATCTCGATGCTTGCGACAGACAAGCCGTTTACTATCGATAAGAGGCAAGTGTTTAGCGCCTTTAAAGCGGTCAAATCCAATGGCGGTTCGGCCGGTGTGGATAGGCAGACACTCGAACAGTTCGAAGCCGACTTGAAGGGAAATCTCTACAAGATCTGGAATAGAATGAGTTCGGGTAGCTACTTTCCTCCTCCGGTGCGTGCCGTCTCCATTCCCAAAAAGTCTGGAGGCCAACGGATTTTGGGTGTGCCCACTGTGGCGGATCGCGTGGCACAGATGGTTGTCAAGCAAGCGATTGAGCCGAATCTGGACTCGGCATTTCTGGCAGATTCCTATGGCTATAGGCCAGGGAAATCGGCGCTCGACGCTGTTGGCGTTACTCGAGAGCGTTGCTGGAGGTATGCCTGGGTCTTAGAGTTTGACATCAAGGGCTTGTTCGATAACATCGACCACGAGCTACTGCTGCGGGCTGTTCGGAAGCACGTGACGTGTCCATGGGCGCTATTGTACATCGAAAGATGGCTGAAGGCCCCGATGGTGCAGGAAGATGGGTCAATACTTGAGCGTGATCGCGGTACCCCTCAAGGGGGCGTGGTTAGCCCAATTTTGGCGAACGCCTTTCTGCATTACGCGTTCGATCTCTGGATGACGCGGACATACCCGGACCTTCCATGGTGTCGATATGCGGATGATGGATTGGTGCACTGTCGGAGCGAGCATGAAGCGCAAGCACTACAAGTTGCGCTCAAAGCCCGTCTGGCGGCGTGCCATCTGGAGCTGCATCCGACCAAGACGAAGCTCGTTTACTGCAAAAGCGGAAGCCGCAAGCGTACGTATCCGAACGTCAAGTTTGACTTCCTCGGCTACTGTTTCCGGCCTCGTCTGGTTAAGCGTTTCCGGGATAACAAGCTGTTTTGCGGATTCAATCCGGCTGTCAGCGTCTCGGCAATGCAAGCTATGCGGGCGACGATTCGGGACTTGAACATCCGTCGCCAAACGCAGCGGTCGTTGAACGATATCGCCGATTTGCTCAATCCGTTCCTTCGGGGGTGGCTCGGGTACTATGGGCGCTTCGCACCATCGGCGCTGTATCCAGTGCTTCGATACGTCAACCAGACGCTCGTGGCCTGGGCCATGCGGAAGTTCAAGCGCTTTAAAGACCATAAGATCCGTGCGAGCCGGTTCCTACAACGGCTCTCGAAGGAGCGTCCGGATCTTTTTGCTCACTGGAAGATCGGTATGATCGGTACGTTTGCCTGATGGGAGCTGAGTGAGGTGAGAGCTTCATGCTCAGTTCTACGAGAGGCCGGCGGTGCGATCCGCCGGCCTACTCAACCATTCCGTCCGCGCCGGACCAAGGCCCGCAACGGGAAGGCTTGGACGAGCTTCCTGCCTGCGGTGAGTGCAGCAGCGATTCAGCGGATGCAACGGACGATCCGCGAGTGGCGTCTCCCGAGACAAACCCCCGTCAGCTTGAACGAGCTAGCCAAGCGATACAATGCCACACTGAGAGGATGGCTGAACTACTATGGACACTTCTACAAGTCGGCGATGCGCAGAGTCTTTGATCACTTCGATCAACAGCTTCTTCGCTGGGCTCGGCGCAAATACCGCAAACTCGCGGGTTCTGCGCGCCGTAGCCGTCGCTGGCTGACGAAGATGATCCGCCGGGTTCCTCGGCTGTTCATCCATTGGCTCGCTTTTGGAAGAGTCCCGGTTCGGACGCTGGGAGCCGTATGACGCGAGAGTGTCACGTACGGTTCTGCGAGGGGCTGGGGGTGCGACTCCCTCGGCCTACTCACCCCCCCGAGGGGCACTTGTACATCAAGAGCCCCGACGGGGATCCTGCCCCGCCCCTCAGGGCGATCTGGTCCCCGCGACCCTCCTGTGCTGCCTACAAGATCTTCTGCCCGGCCTGTGGCCGGTCAGACCGCACGACCGCTGCGCGGTCGTGCGGACCGAAGACGATATAGAGATCGAAAGGCGGAAAAGGCCGGAGGAACGGTCAACATCAGTGATGGACCTCGGACCCTGTCCATCATCGAACGTGATCAAAAGCCTGCCTCTGCCCATCAGATAGGATGGCCGTGCTCACCAGTCGCTTCCGGGGAACAAATTCGGCGATTCCATGGTGCTGTTTTTCATGGCGTAGTCTCCTCGGTGCCGCCTACGTCGTGATTGCCTTGGAATTCAATTAATCTTCATCTATCTTCGAATCCCCACCGGCTTCGCGAC
>DAHXNI010000099.1 GCA_027365475.1 Pseudomonadota bacterium
ACTGTAGATGCATCGGCTCGAGAATCCGAGCGCTCGAATCACCACTTCCGGGCTCTCTCCGCCCTGAACTTGCTGTACCGCGCGCATGCGAATCTGTTCCAGCGTCCCGTGATCCAGTTTGCGCGCATCGAGCTTTGCCATACACAGAGTATAGCAAATCCAACAGCGAATAGGAAGATACTTATGAACTGATTAGTATATCTCAGTTTCCAGATGGTTCGCTGAAGTAGGCGGTCTGAACAGCGATCCGTTTGCGCATAAAGGGTCCTGTCAAGGTCTTGAGCAAGGCGCTGACGGGCAGAACTGTCACCAGTAGCACAACCAGGAAAACAAAATAAAAAGCAACTACAGGTCTGCGAATCCATGCACCCTGAGGTCCCAGTGCACGCAGTAAGCCACCCCAAAGCAGGAAACTTCGCCGAGCTGCGCGTTCGGTTGCAATCAGTTTCGTATTGATCTTAACCGCATTGAGATTACGCAGTAAAGTAACATCGATTGTACGATTCTCCCTGAGCATCGATTCAATGCGTTCGCCAAAACGCTTGCAGTCGAGAATTTGTTCCTGCTTTACTCCTGCGCGGGGAATCAAACCACCCAGCCTGGGACCTTTCTTGCCAGTCATCATCCAGATTGGCGTGGCCAGGAAACTACCAATACTTCCCGCTTCATCTACCAAAGCCACATTTCCCACCAAATACGCTCCACAGGCAGCCAAAAGTTTCTTGGTCTGCTCTTGCGCAAGCAACCACATATCGCGACAGGCAATCACCGTAATCACGGGTGTGTCGCGGAGCAATGAATGTGCTAAGGGGCTTTGCAGAAATGCTGCAGTCGGAAGAGATGGCGACAAAAACCAGACCTGATATCCCAGAATGATCAGATCAAAGCGGTCGTTCCCATCCAGATCCAAAGGTTCAAGCTCGGGTGGATCCAGGTACACCGCTTCCGGGAAAGTATCAAAAAAACGCAAAAATGGCCAGGGAAATGGGTAATCAATTTTAGGACGCAAAAATACTTGGCGCAATTCGATGCAGTCTGAGTCAGCAAGAGGCGCCACAAAATGTCGCAAAACATCACTTAGCTGGCCGCTTTGAGAATAATGGACGACCAAAACCTTCTTTTTCATGATGAAAATCTTGAACTATCGGACATAGACTAGCACAGAGGATTCCAGCGTTTGAAGATCAGGCTGGTGTTAATTCCGCCGAAAGCAAAGTTATTACTCATAATGTGTTCAACTTCCATACTGCGTCCACTGCTCATCAGGTAATCCAGTCTGGCGCAGGCTGGATCCGGATTTTCTAGATGGATAGTTGGGGCAAACCAGTTATTCCGCATCATCTCAATACTGAGCCAAGCCTCAATCGATCCACAGGCACCAAGTGTATGGCCAAAATAACTTTTGAGTGAACTGATTGGAATGCTCTCACCGAAAACATTGTGTGTCGCAAAAGATTCGGCAAGGTCTCCACGGTCTGTTCCGGTCCCATGTGCATTGACATAGCCAATGGCACCTGGAAGGAGACCTGCATCCTCTAGGGCCAGCCACATGACGATGGCCATGGTTTCCATTCGAGGTTGAGTAATGTGCGAACCATCAGTGTTGCATCCGAAACCGACGATTTCCGCATAGATACGCGCGCCACGCTGTAAGGCATGTTCCAATTCTTCAAGGATCAAGGTGGCTGCGCCCTCTCCCACAACCAGTCCATCGCGGTCGCGATCAAAGGGTCGCGGTGTAGCATAAGGTGGGTCATTACGTGTACTGGTTGCAAAAAGCGTGTCGAACACTGCAGAAGGCCCGATGCTCAGCTCCTCTGCCCCTCCAGCGATCATCACCGTCTGTTTCCCGTGCTTGAGATGCTCATAGGCAAAACCAATCGCCTGGCTCCCAGAAGTGCATGCACTACTGGTCGGAATAATACGACCGGTAATTCCGAAGTAGAGACTGATATTGACTGCTCCAGTGTGACTCATCATCTGAACGTATGTGCCAGAAGTAATGCCTCGTACGCTGCCAGTGAGAGCCATGCGGCCAAATGCTACTACTGCCTCGGCGCTACCCGAGCATGCGCCATAAGCGATACCGGTTTGACCCGATTTAAGCACTGGGTTATTGAGCAAACCTGCGTCTTCTAAAGCCAATTCAGTGGCGCGCGTGGACATCAGCGCCACAGGTCCCATGCTGCGCATCGTTTTCCGATTGTATTGAGGTGGAAGCTCAAATGACGCAACAGGAGCAGCCAATCGGGTATTCAGATCCTCGTAGCGATCCCATTCTTCCATGTAACGCACTCCCGAACGCTGAGCACGCAGATTATGAGCAATAGTGGGCCAATCGTGTCCGAGGGCAGTCAGGCCAGCCGTGCCAGTCACTACCACCCGTCGCACGGCAGCATTCCTCCATTTACGGGCAATACGTGACGAATAACGTAAGCGGCAAGTCGTGAAAACAGAACCCAGGCCAATACAGCCATCTTTTCAGACTGACCCAGCCGGTTGGGTGAAACCTTCTTCAATAGCTCCTCCACGGGTGCCCCAACAACCATATCCGTCATAGTAAGTTCAGGCAATACACAGTTAACAGTGATTCCACGGCTGACCTGCTCGAGCGGCAAAGCTTTACTGGTTCGGATGACACCGGTCGTGGCAGCACTATAGCTATCCCGGCGGCAGTTGCCCATCATACCCGACAAAAATACGACCCAACAATGCGTCCACCCTGTTGCGGACGCACCATCTGGATAATAATAAAGGGGCGAGACATATTGTAAATAAATGGTCCAGATCCATGCAAATCACGTAATTTCAATATTCGGTAGGCAGGGCAACAACTCAACCAATACTTCAGCTCATATTGTCACCAAAATCCGCTTTCGACATTCAAGTATTTGCGTCCCCTTTGCCTTGAAAGACAATCACTGTAGCGTTCACTAATACGTTTCCAGAACTGGCAATCGCGCAGTCATAAGCGCCCAAACCAGATGCGTCCGAATACAACTGTTCAGCAGAAACCTCGAGCTCCATACCTTCCTCAAAAGCTAGAACGGCAGGTATGTAGCGACGTGTACCCAATAGGTAACCTACACGTGGAGAGCGGTTTTCTCGCCGAGCTACCAAACCTGCGTGTAGACCGATGGTTTGCGCCATGAGCTCGATACCAACCCAGCTGGGTACGCCACCCAGTTCAATGGAATAAAACGGATGTACCTTAGTTATGTAAGCCAAAGTGGTTACACCTTTCGCATCTTCCGTCAATATTTTATTCAGTAGAATGGCACGACCGCTGAGCGGAAGCAGTTCACTAATATCTAACGATTCCAGCATAAATCAGGTGCCCAATACCAAAGTTGCATTACTGCCCCCAAACGCAAAAGAGTTGGTCGCCATCACGTGACAGCTCGATGGCGTATCCGCGCATTTGCATAGGTTAAGCGGTGCCAATGCCCGATCGTAATCACCGTCCCAGATATGTGGTGGCAAGGGAGTTTTGACAGCAGGATCAGTCAACAACAACCAGCAAAATGCAGCCTCAGTGACGCCAGCTGTACCGAGCATGTGACCGACCAGCGGCTTGGTGGAGCTGCATGGGACTTCCGCGCCGAATACACGATGCACCGCGTGGCTCTCCATGTAGTCATTCTGTACCGTACCAGTTCCATGCAAATTCAGATAGTCTACATTTTTGGATGACAGCTTGGCATCTGCAAGTGCCGCACGCATGGCGATCTCTGCTCCGCGTCCTTGTGGGTCAGGTCCCGATATGTGATACGCATCTGATGATTCACCCACTCCTAAGAGGCATACCGGTCCCTGTTCCCGCGACATAATAAACACCGCAGCACCTTCGCCAAGTGTGATACCGTCACGGTTGCGACTGAACGGATTGCACACATTTTCAGCCATGGCCTCTAGCGCCATAAAGCCATTGGCTGTCAGGCGACATAGTGAATCCGAGCCACCTATTATCACTGCATCGCATACATTCATGCGCAACAGGCGCCGGGCAGAAGCAAAGGCTTTAGCGCTGGATGTACATGCAGTTGCCACAGTCCAGGCTGGTCCTGTGGTACCTAATGTCCGCCGAAGGTATTCCGATGGACTGCTAATTTCTTGCTGGCGATAATCATATTCACACGAGAAGTCCCCTGTTTGATGTCGGACGCAATACGCCTGCTCACCCTCAAGGATACCGGAAGTACTCGTCCCAATAACAATACCAATACGAGCAGGCCCAAAGTGATCCATAAGATTTCCAATCTGAGTCTGAATCTGATCAACAGCTGCCTGCAACAAGCGGTTGCAGCGGCTAACGTATTTCGCATGAATAGGTAGGATGTTCGGAAGGCTTTTTTGCACCTCAGCCACGTGAATGCTTCGGCGTGGAACCAGATCATCGCGTAAAACAATTCCAGATAGTGAACCTGAACACAAACCTTTTCTTATAGCCTGACCGCTTCCAAGGGCATTGATAATCCCAAGCGAGTTTAAATAAATGTGTGTCATGGCTTGATAGAGTTGCCTAATGGCTGCATCAACACTGATAGATGCTCAGCAGGAAGATCCAAGCGAATGCTGGCCTGCCCAACGTGTGCATTGCTGATTTCAATATGCATCACCAGATGTCCTTGTTCATAAATATTACGGATCCGCATTCCATCAGACCCTGAATCTTGCTGCAAGGAAAGGTCGCGAAGTGCACCTTGTAGAACATGGCGTTTAGCAAGGATAAGATCCAACATCGCAACTAGAATAGCAGGGTGCGTAAATGTTCCTGCGGATTTACTTTGCAAAGTGTGTCCGTTATAACTGACTTCGAATAAGCTCAGGCCAAACAAACTGCTGCCATCCAGGCGGATCACTCTGGAATCAATACGCAGCTGGCCAATAAACATCATTTTTTTTCCATTTCGGACAAGCGTTACCATATGAGCACCATCAATCTCTGGAAGATCCTTCGGTGGCAAAAGGCGGATTCGACCGCTATTGCCGAGAGATACACGATGGGATGCAGATAACGTTGTTGCACACCCGGTAAGTAGCAACAGCATTGCAGAGACTACTACAGCTATACATGCCTTCTTGCTCATCTGACACACCGTATCTTGGGTGCAGTGCCGAGCGGTACAGTTAGGTAACTCACCGTGATGCCGATGAGTGTCGTCAGGCCAAATGCATGCAACGCTGGGATAGAACTCAACGTCAACATGCCAAATGAACAGAAGGTTGCAAGAGCTGCAAGCGTCACGCCTAGCGCAGTAGAAAACGAGTCAACGCTACCTTCCCGCAGAAATACGCTGTAATCTCTGCCGATACCCAATACCAGTATTAAACCAACGATAACAAATATATTAACTGGCTGATTCAGCCAGCCGAGTGCCCCAAGTGTCACAACTAAAGACAGCAGCAGGGGATACAGCATACGCAAAGCTTCATGGCGACCATAGCGCAAAATAAGCAGCAAAGAAATCAACAGGTATCCTGCCAACACTAGCCATGTCACACGCACGCGGATCTTCTTGAAGACTCCTGTAATCCGTTCCAGTGGCGCCACGAAACTCACGCCTGGCACGTGTGATGCAATTCTCTTCAAAACAGATACTCTCTTGACCGGAGTGTTCAAGCTGGCAATAAGCGCCAATCGTTCACCAGCGCGCACCACAAATTGTCCTAGTTTCGGCTCGAGAGTCAGCAAGGAACGGGCTTCCAATGGCGAGCGTACATAATGTTTCCAGTTCTTAACAAGCGGTTTCACAAGTTGCGCCGGAAGACCTACGCGCACAAATGCACGTTTCAGTCTGGCGGGGCTATGGTACAGCTTCTCCCAGATTCTGAGGTTCGCTGTTTGTCGTGAGATTGAGGGAAGGAACCGCGATAGGCCTATCCCCGAAGTCGCGGGCAATTCGGTATCGGTTAGTTTGAATAGCATCTCCTCACGGCGAAGTGCCTGTTGAATATTCCGGCCGCGAACTAGAAAAAAACCCGGTGGCGAGGATTGGCCTAACAAGTGGTGTATTGCTTGATCTGATCGAATAAGCGACTTAGGAAAGTTCTGCAGTTCTCGCACAGCATCGCTGCTGCGTAATTGCCATAACCCGGGAACTGCAAAAGCCAGTAGCAGCAGTGGAGCTGCATATCTCCATCGAGTTCGTTCTCTCGCATGTTCCAAAAAAAGTTGTGGCCATTGCAAAACCGAGCTGCACGGATGATTCGGTCGCATGCGCAATATCGATGGAAATAGCATAACAACCGACAAATACGACATTAACAGCCCAGCGATGGAAAAAATCGCAATCTGAGTTAGCGCAGGGAATCCAGCCAGTAACAGAAAAGCAAATGCAAATACGCTGGTCACAAGGCCCATGGTCAGTCCTGGGAGTACTGCTGCCAGCGTATGATTAACCGGGGATTTTCCAAACCAGTGTTCAGAAAAATATAAGAAAGCATAATCAATGGCAATTCCGAGCAGTGTTGTACCACATACCAGCGTGAGAATCTGTATAGAACCAAAACTAATGATCACAGCCGCGGCTCCACCCAGCACTCCCATTAAAACTGAGAATACGCCGAGTATGAGAGGCTTCAGACTTCTAAATACGAACACAATCAGCAGTGCAATGAACAACATGGAAGACGTGGTAAACCAGAATACTTCACTACGTGCTTCACGTTGTGCAGAGGCAGCAAACAATGCGGCACCTGTCGCCAGCAGCTTGCAATCACGACACACCTTTTTTACGGCTATATGTGTCGCGGCCACTACTTTCACCGCAATACGAGCATCACTCGCTCCCAGCGTTGCATGAGACAATTTTACCTGCAACAAATAATAAACTTTGCCATCTCGCTCCATAGTCATAAACGGTCCGTCGGGAATAAAGTTTGGATAGGGTCTGGGAAGGCTTGTGAGGTAGCGACTGAGGTAACCGCCAAAGTCAGGGCCAAACAGCCCTAGTGAACCAATGGGGTTTGCTAACTCTCCTGTCAGGTCAGATGTAAAAACACCCACTGGATCACGTATCAACCGAGCACGATCAGCAGAAGTGAGAAATGCATAATGATGCTGGCGATAAAGTTCGATCAGTTTGAAAGTTCCGACTGGCAGGCTTGATATAGCAAGACCAGACGAAGCCATGACCCCTCGAGCTGCACGAGCCCCATCTTTCGCTTGCAAGTGGTTTGTTGCACTCACAACCAGCAGCAATTCACGCAGGAAGATTGCACGCGTGCGCGCAATGGCAGCATTCAGTAACGGTGATGGTCGGCTTGCGGGCAAAAGATCCAGCAAGTTTGTGTCAACTAGGCGTTGCGAGTTGAGGCGCATAGCTGCACCTGTACACAATAGTGCCAGTAAACCAAACCAGGCGAGAAACTTTAAACGTGCCGAAACACGTACGCTCACGGTATCTTTGGGACTAGACGGATATCGAAGAAGCGGATGGCAATATAGCCGCCGGAGGTCTCATCGATACGCAAGAACCTGGGAGTAGCCAGACTTCTCTCCGTGACGTCGATAGTTTTGATAGCTTTGCTCAATGCGCCTGGCTTAGGAGTGAGAATAATGAGACGGCTACTCGTGAGTCGGGTGACGTGCACATGAAAATAAGGCTTCAGGCTTGAGATATTCCCAGTCAACGTATTGATGAAGATATGCTGAACAATCTCGAGCCAAGGGGCGTTCTTAGCGTTCAACCACCGTATTGAGCCGTCAGGCATTTGTTCCTCAGCGCCTGTCGATGTCATTTTGAGCAAATAATGATATGGAGCATCGACTTCCCACGAAATACCAGTCTTTCGGCTATATATAATCTGCCCACTGGACACAAGCGGCAGCTTGAATCCTGGAAGCGTTCTTGACTCGGTAAAGTGCGCACTAAATGACGCAGTCGTGGTGATTAACTTTTCCCGTAATCCGGCCGCCCAAACCGGGCAAAAGATAGACAGGCAAATCATTAAAGTCAACGCACTGACCAGCGAGGATTTTATTCTCATAGATAAGCCTTGAGGCGTGCCATCAGTACAGGTGGGCTCACGAGTTGCAGTTCGTTGGTTAAGCTGTTTACCGCACACTGTATCGTATAGCCAGTAGTCAGGCGCGTACCGTTATCCGCATCGCGGATGAGGTAGTCGATTTTCAGGCGGTTTTCCCACTCCACAAGTTCAGCTCTGACAGTTATGCGTTGACGATATCGTGCAGCCTGTACAAAACGTAGATGGGCTCCAATAATCGGCCACAGGTAATTGGAATCACGCATCTCTGTGTAATCGTAATTGATTTTACGCAAAAGCTTACTACGAGCTGCCTCAAAATAACGAAAGTAGTTTCCGTGCCAGACCACTTGCATGGCATCCACATCTTGAAATGGGATGTCCATTTCCACTTCCGATGAAAGCAATACATATTTCCTCATAGCCGTTGATATAAGCTCCAGCGTTTCTGACGAATGCCAGCACATAACTCGCGCAACTCGCTTTCAAGTGGCCGATCTTCCTCCACGAACGCGCATAGCGTGAGTACATCAGACTGGATCATTCGGATGGCATCACTTGGTTGTCCTGCTGAAAATGACCTCTTGCGAGTTCTGATCTCCAATGCTTGTGAAACAGCAGCCAAACAAGCTGCCGCTACCTGCTCTGTAAGTTCCAGTATTCTCAAAGCATCGCGCGTAGCGATACTACCCATACTCACCTTGTCCTGATTGTGGCATTCGGTAGAACGCGAAAAAACACTCGCGGGCATAGTCAGCTTGAGTGCCTCTGCAGTCCAGGCAGATACTGCGATTTGAATGGCCTTGAAACCATGATTAAGATGCGCACGCTCTCCACTGGCACCCGACAGGTTACGGGGCAATCCGTTATTAAAACGAACATCCACCAACAAAGCCAATTGCCTATCCAGCAAATCCGCGATGTTGGCAACTGCCGTTTTCAGACAATCGGCAACAAAGGCGATATGACCGCCGTAAAAATGACCACCATGATAGATTGCTCCGGTCTCTGGATCTACAATGGGGTTGTCATTGGCACTATTCAGTTCGTTTTCAATGTCGCGCTGCATCCATCCGAGAGCATCAATAACTACACCAATCACATGCGGTGCGCAACGGATGGAATAACGATCCTGGACACCGGTTACTTTGTCTGTTTGCCCTCCTTGTAAATCGTCATAAATCCACTCAGCGACTTGCTGTAGCCCGGCATGAGGTTTGGCTGCAAAAAGACCTGGAGAAAAATGCCCTCGGTTGCCATCCATGGCGAGGCTTGCCATAGCAGTGATGCGGGTAGCAAGACGCGCGAGATACTCAGCTCGTTCCCAGGCGAGACAGGCCAGCGCAGTCATCACCGAAGTCCCGTTCATGAGCGCAAGGCCCTCTTTTGGTTTGAACGTCAGACGCGCCAGACCCACGCGGTCTAATGCCATGCTTGCGCTGCATACTCCACCATCAAAATAAACATCACGCTCACCCATCATTACAGCCGCTACATAGGAAAGCGGGGTAAGATCCCCACTTGCACCAACTGAACCTTCCTCGGGAATAAGCGGGATGATGCGGTAATGAAGTAAAGCATGCAGTTGACGCAACACCTCGAATCGCACGCCAGAAAATCCGCAGGCTAGCGAAACAAGGCGCGTCGCAACAATTGCTGTAGCGCTAGGCTCATCAAAATATCGACCTAAACCACACCCATGATAATGAATGAGATGAACCGGCAACTCATCAAGTACATTCGCAGGGACATCAACTGTACAGGAATCTCCATAGCCCGTATTCACACCATAAATCGGTCGCCCTGCCGAAATTGCTTCGTCGAGTATGCGGGCACCCTTGTCAATACGCCGGCTGAATTCGGGCGCTTCACAGAGTAGCGGAGACAAGCCGCGTGCCATTTCACAAATATCACTCAGACTCACCCGGCATTCGCCCAACACGACCCTACATGTCTCAGACGACCGAGTGTGCATGATTTTCATGTGTATCCGATTTGCGTGCCAGACGCCTACAATCGTGGTTTATGGGGGTCTCTCGCTGCGTCCAGAAATCATAAAAGTTGTACCATTGTAGCGGAAAGCGTATGGCATAATCCGCGAGTCGAGCAGCATACCGCGCAGCTAACTCCTGTAAAACTGTCTCGCGTCCGCGACGAGGCAAGTGAATTCGTTCAGCAAACGGTTCCAAATGGATGGTGTAGCCTCCTCCGGGCCGGGCCGTGCAGAGAAAGAAATACACTGGACATTCTAGTAGGTATGCAAGAATATATGGACCCGTGGCAAACGGTGCGGGCTTTCCCAGGAAATCAACCAATACAGTCGGACTTGTCTCAGAAACCGGTGTGCGATCGCCAACAATCACCACGATTTCACCTGCAGCCACTTTACTGCGCAACATCACAGCAGTACCAGGGTTAATCTCGTGCACATGTATGAGGCGCAGGTTATATGCGTGATTGACTCTTTTCATGAACATGTTGGATTTGCTTGCGTGCTGCGTGTATACGATCGCATTAACTTTCAGATCGGGTATCTGGATTGACAATGCGCGGATCACTTCCAGATTACCGAGATGAGCTCCGATTAAAAGAGCACCCTGACCACGCGCAAGCGCTGATACCAGTTGGCCGTACTGTGAAAAATGAACCGTAATATCCTTGGGGCTATGCCAAGCAATTAACATATCCAGATCCGCTATAGCGAATTGCCAGAAGTGGCGCAAACTATTACGCCAGCCAGGACACACACCATGGGAGAGATCGCTATTGGAATAATGTTGCACAGTAGCCAGAAACTGATGAGAAGCACGTCGGGCCCGCGGATTCGTAATAAAAAAATAAGTCACAACTGGTGCCAACAGGGCGTAACACACGCGTCGACCAAATCGCCGGTAGGCGAAATCAAGGATGTAAATGCCAAAAGTTGTACCCCTTTCTGGTAACTGGGCCCAGTGTTTTGTACGCCGGTTCCTGGATGTAAGACGTATGAGCTTGGGAATGCGCGGCAGCATTCCAAAGACCAAGCGTACGTGCATCCAAGTAATCCTCACATTGTCAGCGAATAAGCGAAAATGCGATGTCCCGTTTTCCGGATAGCGAACACAAGTTGGCAAAAATAAACTTTCCACACGAGACCAGTACAATCGCACCATGATCTCAGTATCGAATTGCATGTGCGTGCCCAGTTTTACACTCTGGATCAACTCCAGTGTAGGCTCTATAGGATAGACACGAAACCCGCACATCGAATCCCGCAATCGCAGGGATAGGGTTTCAATCCAAACCAGTATGTGCGTAAGATAACGCCCATAAAAGCGTATGCGAGGCACCGAGTTATCAAACACAGGAGCGCCCGAAACCAGCTTGTCAGGATGAGTCTCAGCCAGTTGGAGCAACCTCGGTACATCCGCCAAGTCATGTTGCCCATCGGCATCCAATTGCAAAGCATGGCTGTAACCCCGTTTTGATGCATACTTGAGCCCAGCAATTACCGCTGCGCCTTTACCAAGATTCCGTGGCAGACTGATTTCAGTCATTTGTGCATATCGTGCCGTGACACGATGCAGTTCTGCCTTAGTCTGTTCGTCACTTCCGTCATCTACAAAGATGCCCAAAAGCCTGCATCGGGTGAGCGCGACAGCTATATTTTCGAGATGCTCATGATGGTTATAAACGGGAATGACTGCACAAGCTGTGAAACTCATGTGAAATCCATAAACCTCAGAATTCCAGACGCAAAACTACTGCTGGCATCATAGTATTCGAAATCCACTGCGTTGTCTGCTTGTTTTTGCCTCAAAGAAAGGCTCATTTGTCGGTTCGGATAAATGAGCTGTTTGAACTTAATTTGCTCAATGGAGCGTATTTGGGGGCCATAATCGAAACTCTCACGCGAGAAATGCACGGCCCAAGCGATCTGGACGACACCTGGCAAAACAGGATGCCCAGGGAAATGCCCCTCGAACCACTTCAGTTCAGCACGGATGTCCAGTTCCAATCTGACGCGCTCAGCCTCACGCCATCTGTTCAAAACGAACGGAAGTTCCATCAACACTCTTCCGTAAATAGCGCCTGCAACTGTGCTCTTTCAATCTTGCCCATACTATTCCCGGGTATAGTCGGAACAAAGCGCCATTTGCGTGGAACCAGAACCGGATCGTAACAGTCACGCAGCATTTTTATGAGCAATGCACGCACGGCTTGAACCCCATCTTGTGCTATCTGTACATGTCCCATCGCACTCAGCACCACAACAGCTCCAACCGACACGCGTTTGCCTTCCAAGATGACCATACGCGCCTCATTCACCAGCTCATGAGCGGCTAGACGTTCCTCCATTTCCGCAAGAGACGCTCGTTTATCTTCCACCTTTAAAATATTGTCCGCACGTCCGCACAAGAGAAATCGTTCATGCAAATGACGTTGCGCCAGATCACCGGTATCCACCCATTCCCGACGCCAAGTCCAGGGTGAACACACCAATAGGCGTCCCGGCACACAGCAATCAGAAGCTGATATTTCTGTTTGAACGGACGCGAACGGCTGCCATGACATGTCATCTGTATCGTGACCTCTGGCACGCCACGCAATACCACCAGTTTCGGTACTGCCATATACCTCAATGACAGCTTGACCCAATTCTGCGGCCAAGCCAACTGCCGTTTCCTGAGGCAATGGTGCTCCGGAAGTAAATACGCCAGCATAGGCATGGACTGCCTGAAAAACACTGTAATCATTGACACGCGTTAGAAATGCGGGGCTGCTCACAACAGCACAACGGCCAAATCGTCTCGCTGATTCCCTGAGCATGAAGGGTTGTGTGCAAGTGGGTGCATAAATTGGACGCCGCATCCACCACGGCCAAAGAAAACGGAACAACAAACCGTATAAATGATGGTGCGGAACAGTGGCAACCACCACTGCGTCACCCAGCATCGACCCCCACTTTTGTTCCAATTCCATTACCTCAGCGTGTAGTTGCCCAAGGAGTTTATCTACGCGTTTGGGTCGTCCAGTTGTACCAGATGTATATAGCTCGATATTCAGTTTTTCATCCAGCTTCACGCTTCCATGTGCGTCAACACCGGGTTCCTGGGTTATATCTAGTGTCACAGCCGATCCAAAATGCGTTGGCTGATCCGTGAGTATCGCATCAGCATGGGCTGCCTGCACGCTGGAAAGTTGGTTCGTCTGAGGCAAAATAATCATTTTCCCTGCCTGAGACAAGGCCAGAAACCCGACAGCAAACCACAACGTGTCATTACATACCAATGCCCAACGTTGCTCTGTTCGGCGCATCATTTGTAAGGAAATTCCATCTACCATCCGTTTGAACCCCATTGCGTCGACTGCACCGTTTTCCGTGTAGACGACAATGTCCTGGCTGGCACCAAAAGTTCTGCGGCCCTGCTCTGAGCTGCTTTTTCCCGAACCGTCCCCGCTCACGACTGCATCAAAAAGCGCCGCCGTACCCGCTGGCGAATCAGCAGTTCAACCAGAAACACCATTCCGATCAACACGTAAGAAAGCAAGCCATTGTAAAAAGTCCAGATGGCCACGGAGGCATAAAGAGCGGTATACAGCGCCACAGCAGCGTTTACCAAGAGTACAGCGCTCCATACGCAAGTGATGCGACGTGTATAAAGCAATGCTTGTGAATCGAGCTCATCCCTTTGGGCTCGCGCAATACGCTCTACCAATGGCTGATGAGTAAACAATGAGCCAAAAAACAGTAGAAAGATACTGAAATCAATTACAACTGGATACAATTTCACATTATTCATGCTAATCCCGTGACTAAACAAGACTGCCAAGGCAGCAACAATAAGCAATCCTGATAGGCTCCATTGCTGCCAGGTGAGCGACGATTTTCGATGCAGAGTGAAACCTACTCGAAGTGCCAGAAGTGCGAGCACTCCAGCCATCAGAACCTTCGGGGTCACATGCCCAGCGGCAAAGAAGATGGTAGCTGGATAGGCCAGCAAAGCGAGAACCGCTACAGTAGAAATAGATGAACGAATCATTATGAAGTGGCCAATAACTTCTCAATGACACGCTGTAGATCTCCCACCGTACGCACTCCTTTGAAATCTTCGTGGCTCACTTTGCGACCGGTTATTTCCTGCAGCTTGATCACTAAGTCCACAGCATCGATGCTGTCCAGATCGAGGTCCTCATGTAATCGCGCATTGGGGGTAATCTGTGCTGGATCCAGTTCGAATTGCTCAACCAATGTGGATTGGAGGTGCAGAAAGACTTCCTGAGTATCCATAAGTGTATTGCTCAGTTTTTCTGGCGCATCAGTATAAACTTGGCGAGGTTATCTACGGAATGAAAATGTTGACGTGTTTCTGATGAAGTTGCATCCAGATTGATATGGTAGCGTTTCTGGATAGCAACGCCCAGCTCCAGAGCGTCAATAGAATCAAGCCCCAGTCCGTCACCAAAAAGTGGGGCATGTGAATCTATATCGGCAGGTGTTACACCTTCGAGATCCAGCGCGTTGATAATGAGTTGCTTCAGTTCGTCAATCAGCGGATTCATAATGGGCGATTTGTTCCTGAAAGAAGTTTTGAAGTGCACGAGTAGCACGCCTCACTGCGACTCCAGGCGGAAGTGGTACCCGCGGCAGAAAATCACTTATCGGACATGGTGGAAAGATTTTTACATGCAAAACCCAAGCACGTTCTGGAACCTGATACCACTTGCTGCTTTTGAAGAGTGCTGGTGGTGCACAGTACATGACCACTGGCAATATTTCAAGATCACCGCGTACTGCAATTTGCGCCGCGCCACGTTTAAAGCATAAAGGTTTCCCAGGTGTTGAGCGAGTACCCTCCGGGAACAGAACCAATATTTTCCCATTTTGTACAGTCCGTATACATGTTTCAATCACACCAGGCGAGTTCTCATTACTGATATATCCTGCAGCAATCACAAAGGCGCGTATGAAAGGGTTGTGCCATAGGTCGTCTTTTATCACGCAATCCGCCATCGGCAGGAGAGAAAGCAAAACAACCGCATCCAGATAGTTGGGGTGTGTGGCAAGTACCAACCGGCCTGGTGCAGACCGGAGCCACTCCCCACCTTCTACTTCCACGCGCCCCAATCCCATCCCACGAATCAGTGCCAGTAACAGACGAAACGACAAGCTCGCCAGTTGACGTGTCCTCCGCTGCCGTGTGAGCGCATTTCCAGAACAGAGCATGATCATCGGTAATATTGTGATGCCCACCACTACGCAACCGATCCCGAAAACAGCGAAACAAAACCCGGTACCCAAAGCACGATAGCAATAATCCAGCTTTTTGAGCCAACCCGGGCATTTGCTCCAGTTTTCAGCTGAGCTTGCTCCTGTCCAATCTCGTCTACTCTGCATTTTGCAGTATCATTTTACGGTTTCGCACTGCTCCCGAGATTATAGCTTGTATTTTTGGCAGTCAGTACCTACAAATCATTGGGGTCAGGCGCGACTGAAACGCTGATATGGCTTATGTGCACCATGACCATACTGCTACCCCACCTCCCCTGATTTATACTTTTCACTTGACAGCAAACGCGCCAAAGCTCTTAGAATATCGGCTTGCCGCCCTTTGCTAACACATGCTACAACATAAACGAAACTTCTGGGCAGTGCTTTTGGTGGTTCCGATGCTGGCCAGCCTCTGGATTCCGCTTTTCAACCACCTGCACCCAGCTTTTTTTGGAATTCCATTTTTTTACTGGTATCTGCTCATATGGGTACCCCTATCAGGGGCCTTCAATGCACTCGTGGTCTACTTAATACGACCCCGGCGGTCTCCACTGCCATGACACCCAAACTGCCCGCCCTGCTCATTTTTTTCATTCTGTTCGCCGCAGTCACTGTTGTGGGGTTTGCGGCAACACACTGGCGAAGGGCCAGCCTTGATCACCTGCTCGAATGGGGGCTTGCTGGTCAGCGCCTCGGCAGCTGGTTGACCTGGTTTCTTTTGGGCGGAGACCTTTACACCGCATATACCTTCATAGCGGTTCCCGCTCTCATCTTCGGTGCTGGCGCTCTGGGATTTTTCGCCTTGCCATATACCATCATGGCCTTCCCGCTCGCCCTCCTTGCACTGCCTAGGCTTTGGCAGGTTTGCCATCGGCATGGATATCTGACCACGGCGGATTTTGTCAAAGGCCGTTATGGCAGCCGATTTCTCACTTTGATTGTGGCTGCAACCGGTATCGCAGCCACTCTCCCCTATATCGCCCTTCAGCTGATCGGCATAGAAGTTGTTCTCGCCGCACTCGGGTTTCCGATCCGTGGACCCTGGTCTGATTTACCACTGATCACAGCTTTTGCGATTCTAGCAGCCTACACATATACCAGTGGGCTACGGGCACCGGCTTTGATCTCGATTATCAAAGACAGCCTGATTTATGTGACGGCGCTTGCCTGCATCGTGATCATCCCTATCCACCTTGGTGGATATGGGCATATTTTCGCAGCGGTGCCGCCCGCCAAACTGCTCCTACCCGCTCCCGGTCCTCACTCGCTCGGAAGTGACAGTGCTTTTATTACGCTGGCACTAGGTTCAGCTCTCGCGCTTTTTCTCTACCCTCACGCAACAACTGGGGTGTTAAGTGCCAAAAACCCCACCGTGATTAGACGCAACATGACTTATCTGCCAGCCTACAGTTTTGTCCTGGGATTGCTTGGATTCCTCGGGTTCATGGCAATTGCCGCTCGGCACGAGCTCGCCTCACCGACTTTCGCTCCTGGATTCCACCATTTTGGCGCAAACTTTGCGGTACCCGCACTCTTGTTGGCTAATTTTCCAAGCTGGTTTGTTGGCATCGCTCTGAGCGCAATTGCAATCGGAGCTCTCGTTCCAGCCGCAATCATGTCGATTGCTGCGGCCAGCCTCTTCACCCGGAATATCTATTGCGAATATTTGCATCAGGGCGCCTCTGAAATCACGCAGGCTCGTGTCGCCAAATGGGTCTCGCTTGTGGTTAAACTCGGCGCTCTTCTGTTCGTGCTCGCGATCCCCTTCAAATACGCCATCGATTTCCAGCTTCTGGGTGGCATCTGGATCATTCAGCTACTTCCAGCTATCGCCGTAGGGCTCTATCGGCGTTGTTTCCACCCCTGGGCGCTCACGCTCGGTTGGTTATGCGGTATGGTCACCGGAACTGGACTGATGTGGGTCAACCACTTTACGAGCGCAGTTTATGTCTGCTCCATTGATGGAGAAACCATACCGGTCTATATTGCGATTCTGGCGGTTGGCGTGAACTTCGCCGTTACTGCACTCTTCACGCTCGCTCTCCAAAGTTTTCCGTCGACTGCAGGGTCAGATGAAACACAAGACGAGGATTACACGTCCGCCTGAATGTCCGTCTACCGGTTTTCCAAGCGCGCGCGAGCATACTGTGGTGGCCATTCGCATGACACACCCAGCTGACAGGCTGCCTCAAGAGGCCAGTAAGGTTGACGCAACTCTGCGCGTGCAAGAAAAATGGCATCTGCCTGACCGGTTCGTATGATGTGATCGGCCTGAATGGCATCCGTGATAAGTCCCACGGCACCGGTCAGTATCCCGGTTTCGCGCCGGATGGTTTCCGCAAAATGTGTCTGGTAACCCGGGCCGGTTGGGATCGATGCCTTGGGCGCGATTCCACCGCTCGAGCAGTCGACTAGGTCAACACCCCTTACATGGAGAGCACGAACGAACGTGATCGAGGATTCGAGATCCCAACCTCCAGGTATCCAGTCGGTGATGGATAGACGCACGAATAGAGGATAGTCATTCGGCCAAACGTGGCGCACTGCATCGACAACCCGAAGTGGTATGGTCATGCGCGCGCCCAAGTCACCCCCATAGCAATCCTGCCTCTTGTTGCTTAGCGGGGATAAAAACTCATGCATGAGATACCCATGCGCGAAGTGAAGTTCCAAAACCTCGAATCCCGCACGCTGCGCGTTTCGGGCCGCTGCGACGAATTCCGCCTCGAGGGCAAAGATTCCAGCCTCATCCAGTTCCTCTGGAATCGGGTAACCATCAGCAAATGGCAATGAGGAAGGTGCCACTGGAATCCAACCGCCCTCATTCTGACTTAGCGGATGCCCTCCCAGCCACGGTGCACCCGTTGATGCCTTGCGTCCAGCATGCGCCAGTTGCATGCCAGGTACTGCGCCCTGTTCCCGAATAAATCTGACAATGGGTTTCCAGGCTTCATACTGGACTCGACTCCAGACACCGGTATCACTGGGTGAGATCCGTGCTCGTTCAGAAACGGCAGTGGCTTCAGTCATCACAAGCCCAGCACCTCCGACCGCTCGACTGCCCAGGTGAACAAGATGCCAAGTTTGTGGAACTCCGTCGATTGCTGAATATTGGCACATGGGTGAAACAAACACACGATTCCGAAAGCGTGTACCCCGGATTTCAAGGGCTGAAAAAAGCTCTGCCATAAGGGATGGTCTCCAGTAAGAATAAAGTCGCTCAGTCAGGGGAAACGCAGCCCATGATTCCAATGCTCTCCTTGCAGTGCAAACCATTCCCGTTCATGCAGTCGATTAGCCTGGCCTGTCCAGAACTCAATAGTATGCGGATGCAGGCAGAACCCCCCCCAGAAGGGAGGCCGGGGAATTGATTTCCCTTCAAATGTCCGTTCGTAGCGTTTGTATTCCGTCTCAAGAAATGTGCGGGACTCAAGAGATTCAGATTGGGCTGAACTCCATGCTCCAATCTGGTGGCTCCGCGGGCGACTCGCAAAATAACGGTCATTTTCGCTCTCTGAAAGCGGCTCAACGCGCCCTTCCATCAGTACCTGTTGCCAGAATGATCGCCAATAAAAACAAAGTGCAGCATCCGGGCGAGAGGCAATATGACGGGCTTTGCGGCTGTTCAGATTCGTATAAAACCGTACTCCTTCGGCATTCCATTCCTTGAGGAGAACCGTCCGGACTGACGGGCGCCCCTCAGGATCGACGGTTGCCAATGACATTGCAGTCGGTTCAGGTTCGCCCAAGCTTCGCGCTCGCTCCAGCAATGCCTGAAACCGGTCCACGACATCATACGGGACTGGAACCCATTTATCGGCAGTTTGAGACACAGGGCCCCCTGAGCATGGAACCCAATCACTGTCCCGGCAGGTAGAGTCGCAAGGCAGGATCGGAATCTTGTGGTTACAATAGCTTCAATTGTACACAAAATGAACTGGAGAACATGCCATTTGGTCCATCGCCCATGCACGGATCGCAGACGCATCGAAGTGTCACGGGGCGCATATCTCCACTGACCCGGCATCCGGATTTCGTCCGGCCCGTGGCAAACATTTAACTCCCCGACCCTCTTTTCGGTCGGATGGAAAGACCCATTTACCCATGAGAATCCATCTGAATGCGGTACGCACTTTGTCCCGCGTGACTGGCCACAGCATTTGCTCATGGCAGGCTCATTCGAGTGCCGCATCATGACGCAAAGACGGCTACAGCGTGATGCCACCCGGCTTGGACTACTTTATTCCAGTGTTTCAGGAATCATCGGCTCGGGCTGGCTCCTCGGGCCTTTTCTGGCTATGCAACAAGCCGGACCCTGGAGCATCGTCTCCTGGATTATCGGTGCCATCGCTGTCCTGCTTTTAGCGTTCGTTTTCGCCGAACTCGCTATCCTGATTCCCAAAAGCGGCGTCCTCGTGCATCTCAGCCATCTGAGCCATGGCGAACTGGTTGGCCGAATCTGGAGCTGGATCCTTTTTCTTGCGTATGTCACGGTTCCACCCGTCGAAGTCATCGCCGTCCTTTCGTATGCCAACAACTACATTCCAGGACTCGTTTCAGGCCCCCATCACCTGCTGACCGACTGGGGGTACACAAGCGCAATCGGGCTACTCGCACTGATCGTCGCGATGAATTTCCTTGCTATCCGTTGGGTGCTTTTCATCAATAGCACAGCCACCTGGTGGAAGATCGGGATTGCCATCATCACGATCGCCATTCTCCTAACCCTGCATTTCCACCCCGGTAACCTGGCACTTTCACCTGGCACCATCCCCCGAGATGGATTGTTTACTTCCGTTGCAACTGCGGGCATTATTTTCAGTTTCCTGGGCTTCAGGCAGGCCATCGATCTCGCAGGCGAAACCCGTGATCCCCGACGCAATATCCCCTTTGCCGTGGTAGGCTCGGTACTGATCTCCACACTGATTTACGTAGGCATCCAATATGCAGTCCTCGGATCCGTCAATCCGGCGCTGATTCTCCGAGATGGATGGGCTGGGCTTCAATTCAAGGGTGCTGCAGGCCCTTTGGCAGCGATGGTCGCAACAGCTGGAGCAGTCTGGTGGAGCTATTTCATTTATCTCAACGCCATCGTCTCACCCATGGGAACCGGTTTCATCTATACCACAACGACCTCACGTATTCTCATGGCGACGGGTGAAATGGGTTCCGGACCCACCCGTCTCACACTGATCAGCCAGCACGGTGTGCCCTGGTCTGCTCTCATTGCCACCTTCGTGATTGGTGCTGTTTTTCTCTTCCCTTTTCCCTCTTGGCAAAAGCTCGTGGCTGTCATTTCCTCTTCAACCGTGTTGTCGTATGGGATAGGACCAATTGTTTTGCTTCAGCTACGCTCGCGCCTGCCCAACCTCGAAAGACGTTACCGAATCCGCTTCGCGTGGATCGTGGCACCTATAGCATTCATTGTGGCGAACTGGATCATTTTCTGGACCGGACTTAAGACCTCCGACTACGTCTTCGGTATTCTCGGGGGGATGTTTGTGCTTTACATGGCGTACTACCTCTTTCAAAAGCATATCCGTGCCCAACCAATGCCGGCTTTGCACGCCCGTCACGCACTCTGGCTAATCCCATATTTTGGAGGTATGTGGGCACTTTCGTGGATGGGCCCAAAATCACTCGGTGGAATGGACCTAATCGATTTCATGGCTGGGAGCCTGCTCACCGCCGTCTGGAGTTTGATTGTCCTGGCACTGGCGCTCTGGAACGGCCTGGATTCAACTGAGACTCAGGCGACATTCAATGCCATTTCGCATGACATCTCGCCACCCATTGAACCCGAACTCGAGGTGAGCACCTGACCCACTCCGGGAATTGCTAAGTCAACCGACCGTGCTAGTCTAGGCAGTGTTTGTCGAGATGCCACTCGCTCATGATGATCCTCGCTATTGTAGGAATCGCTGTGGCCGCTGCCCTCAGTCTTGCAACCATCGGGCAAAGTGACCACAAAGCGTATCTGGCAGAATGGGGACGTGATTACTGCGAAAAAATGGGGTGGCAGTTTCTGGATGAGACTGTCGCGCTCAAATCCATCCGGATCCGTCACTCTCAGGGCAGATGGTCGCTGGTTCGTTGCTATGCATTTGAATATTCACCTGATGGTATCCAGCGGTTGAAGGGTGAAATGATTACCAAACGCCCCTGGCAAGACCCGCTGATCCGAACAGTCGATCCGAAGGCAAGGAACGCACCACCACACCCTCAGGACGTTGACCAAAAGACTTTTCTACACTAGCCATTTCTAGAACATCAGCGACAGGATCTTGCAACCCGCTTCGGTATGAATATCGCCGTCAAATCAAAAACTGCTTTTACTAATCAGTTCATAAGTATCTTCCTATTCGCTGTTGGATTTGCTATACTCTGTGGATGGCAAAGCTCGATGCGCGCAAACTGGATCACGGGACGCTGGAACAGATTCGCATGCGCGCGGTACAGCAAGTTCAGGGCGGAGAGAGCCCGGAAGTGGTGATTCGAGCGCTCGGATTCTCGAGCCGATGCATCTACAGT
>DAHXNI010000103.1 GCA_027365475.1 Pseudomonadota bacterium
ACACGGTCGAGCATGCGCGCAAGTCCGAAGCCAAAAAGCACAAACCGCCCGCTTGACCCCCTCCCGCCCGGGCGGCTTCGCCTGGGCGACGCTGCGCGTCGGGCCGGGCTAGGAAGGGGAATGCGCGGGCATGTGTTCAAAAACGGTTCAAACCTTCGAGCGCCTGAAGCGTGCAGGCCATGGCCTCCCGGCTTGCAAGTACCGCATCGAGCCCACGCTGAACCCGCTCAGAACGCTCCATGGGATTCGCCAGCAATTGCGTGATCGCCCGGGCAAGCTCGGGAGCATTCCGAACAATGTCCAGGGCTCCCGCTTCGGTGAGCTGCATCGCAATATCACGGACATTGTCGAAAAAAGGACCCATCACCGCAGGACAGCGATGCAACACGGGTTCCAGAGGATTGTGTCCGCCAAGCGGAACCAGGCTGCCGCCAATGAACGCTGCATCCCCCGCTGCATAGAATGCATTGAGATCTCCAATGGTATCGAGCAGGAGTACTCCACCCGGAACCGGGCGTTCGCCATGACTCTGGCGTGCCACCTCAAGGTTACGGATGCGGGCCGCATCCAGAATGTCGGGCGCCCGATCCGGATGGCGTGGGGCGAGAACCAGAATGGCATCCGGGATCTCGGCCCGCACCGTGAGCTGGGCTTCGAGGATCCAAGCGTCCTCCCCCTCGTGGGTGCTACCTGCAACCCAGACCGGGCAGCCGGGAAAGAGCCCGGTGCGCAAGGCCTGCCCCCTCTCTTCGACAGCGGCGGAGACCGACATTTCATACTTGAGGTTGCCACAGATCCGGACGCGTTCCGGGTGCGCTCCGAGACGGATGAAATGCTCCCGCTGACTCTCGTTTTGGACGAGAACCAGGGAGAGGTTCTGAAAGACCGGAGCAAAAAGCCCGGCGAAGCGCTCGTAGCGGCGTACGGTTTGTTCGGAGAGGTGGGCGTTGACGAGCGCGAGCGGTATCGCGCGGGCAAAGCAGGCATGCGCCAGATTGGGCCAGATTTCCGTTTCGATCACGACACCGATCCGGGCATTCAGCCGGTTCAGAAAACGCGCCACTGAAACCGGATGATCGAGTGGCAACAGGTAGACCGGGATCGTGGGCGTGAGAACCTCCCTGGCCTGCGCTTTACCGGTTGCCGTGAAGGTCGTGAGCACGATGGGCAGATCCGGATCCTTCTGCCTGAGCGAGCGAATCAGGTTGAATGCAATCTGGACTTCGCCGAGCGAGGCGGCATGGATCCAGTAGGTCCAAGATGACTGGGGTTCGATATAACCGAGACGCTCATGCGAGGTTTCGCGCTGGCCGGTTTGCCGGAGACTGGCGCGCCCGAGGCGCCAGAGCGCCCACGGAGTAGCGAGGGTGATCAGCAGGCTGTAGACTCGCCGCCACATGAGGGCTAACTGCGCAGGGTGTCGATGAGCCCGCTCGTGGATACGCCTTCGAGGTAGGGAAGCGTCATGACACGCCCACCGGCACGTCGCACACATTCACCCCCGGCGATGGCCTCCGGCGCGTAATCCCCGCCTTTGACCAGGACATCGGGCAGGATGCGGCAGATCAGCCGCTCCGGGGTGTCTTCCCCGAATGGTACAACCCAATCGACCGCTTCGAGCGCAGCTAAAACGCTCATCCGGTTTGCGAGCGTCGTGATGGGCCGTCCGGGACCCTTCAACCGCCGGACCGAATCATCCGAGTTCACGGCGACCACGAGGGCATCCCCCAAGCGGCGTGCTGCGGCGAGATATTGCACATGGCCCGCATGCAGAAGATCGAAACAGCCGTTGGTCATGACCAGCCTGAGCCCCCTTTTATGAAATTCATCCACGAGGCCTACCAGTGCCTCTTCCGTCACGATTCCCGGGTGGTCCGGGTGAGGTCGGTCGGCGTGTGCCAACTCCTGCCAACTCACCTGTGCGGCACCAAGCTTAGCCACAACGAGGCCGGCGGCGCGGTTCGCGAGCCGGGCCGCCTCCTCGAGCGTTGCACCTGTTGCGAGTGCGGCCGCAAGGGTGGCCACGACCGTATCTCCGGCACCCGTCACATCCGCAACCTCGCGCGCTTCGGCCGGCAGCGTGAGTGTCTCATCTCCGGGGCCAATGAGCAGCATGCCACGCTCGCCAAGCGTCACGAGCAGCGCTTCGAGGCCAAGATCGGTGCGCAAGTGTCTTCCGCGCTCGACGAGCATCTCTGGAGAATCGGTCGGGCCCACCACGGCCTCGAACTCGGCCAGATTGGGGGTAAGGAGCGTGGCACCCTGATATCTCGCATAATCGCGTCCCTTGGGGTCGATCACAACGGGCCTTTTATGTTGACGCCCCACGACAATCGCCTCGTGCACCCGGGACAGCGTCTTTTTCCCGTAGTCGGAAATGATGAGGGCATCCTGATGGGGCGAGACAGCCTCGAAACGCGGCCACCAGTCCGGATGGAGATCCCGCGCGGGGCTCTCCTCGAAATCGAGCCGGACGAGTTGCTGGTGCCTCGAGAGAATGCGGAGTTTGGTAATGGTCCGAACGGCGGGATCGGCGATCAGATCAAGTCCGACGCCCTGGACCTCGAGCAGCGACTCGAGACAGTGACCCGCCTCATCCTGTCCGATGACCCCGATGAGGTGGGCGTGGCAGCCCAGGGCTTTGAGGTTCAGCGCGACGTTGGCAGCGCCGCCGGGGCGTTCAGTAGTGCCGGTGATCCGCACCACCGGAACCGGAGCCTCCGGCGAAATCCGTTCCGTGATGCCGGACCAGTATCGGTCCAGCATGACATCGCCCACGACGAGCACGCGAGCTTTGGAAAAATCCGGAAGCGTGGGCATGCGACTGGGTTGTGCCAAAATGACACTGAATCATACCACGGGCACACGCGATGCCTGTTCGATCCGGCATGAACGAAAAGTCGATTCTCACCCGCTACTGGCACCCCCGTCACTGGCCCGTCTGGGCGGCCGTCGGCCTGGTTTATGTAGCAAGCCGCCTGCCTTACCGGATCCAGCCCGCATTCGGAGGGTTCTTCGGCGCGCTCTTCCGCTGGAGCCAACCGCGACGGCGCACGATCACACGGGCCAACATCGATCTCTGTTTCCCGAATGAGACCCGCGAGTGGCGCAAACACCTCGTCCGAGCCCACTTCCATGCGCTCGGGATGGGACTCATCGAGGTCGTGATGGCCTGGTCACGCGCCGATTGCGACCTGCCACCGGTCCAGATCGAGGGGCTGGCCTACCTCGAGCAGGCCCTCGAAAAAGGGCACGGGGCGATTCTGCTCACGGGTCATTTCACGATGCTTGAACTCGGTGCACGCTTTGTCAACCGGCTGATCCCGGTCGGGGCCCTCTTCCGTCCGGCCAACCTTCCGCTGATTGATGCCTTGATGCGGCGCGCTCGGGCGGCCCAGGCGCGGGTGGCCATACCCCGTGATGACCTCCGGGGTCTCATCAAGGCGCTGTCCAAAAATATCCCCGTCTGGTACGCCTCGGATCAGGGTTACACGGGAAAGCATGCCGGATGGGTTCCATTTTTCGGAATCCCGGCACCCACGAACCTGGCCCTGAGCCGCCTGGCCGAAGCCAGTGACGCACCGGTCGTCCCCTTTTTTATCAAGCGCCTCAATAAGGGTCGGGGATACGCCGTCACCCTTCGCCCGGCGCTGGAATCGTTCCCCGGCGCAGATCCCCTGACCGATGCACAGAGGATTCACGCGCTGCTCGAAGTCCATATCCGGGAAGCGCCCGCGCAGTACCTCTGGAGTCACGACCGGTTCAAACGCCATCCACGGAACCCCTGACCAGCCTTCCCTGGCTTTCTCAGAGGAAAGCCGGTCAGCCCAACAACGCCACCGCCAGAGCGCGACATTGTTGCTCAACGGCGCGCCAATCATTCCAAGGCGGGATGATGCCTTTATACTCGGCCAGGTCCACATCAGTCAGATCATAGGGATCCGGACTCGTCAGTTTCATGACAACGCTCGTGAGCAGGTCGCCACCCTCGCCGGCAAAATCGGCATAAAGCTCATTCATGCGCGCCAGTGCACCCACACTCTTTCGCAAATCCAGATGGTGGGACAGTGCAGCGACATCCAGGTAGTCACGAGTCGCATTTCGCTCGACGACCAGAAATGTTTTGATGCGTAGCATCTCCTCCACCGTGGGAACCCGGAGTGTTCGATCACCCGACAGGGCAAGACTCGTAATCTCGAGTGGTGCCGTGCGCCTTTGATTGCGCAGTCCCGCGTCAATTCGATCAATGGCCCCTAACACCAGCTTGCCTTTCACGAGTCTTTTCGTGCGCCAACCGACGATGGTTTCCAGTGCACGCAGCGCCTGGTCGTAATGCTGGTCAAGATCCTTGAGGACATGATCGTGATCGAAGGAAATGCGATGCCGCGCATGGAGCGCCGCCGCCGTGCCACCGACGAGCACGGCTCCAGGCACCTTGGTCTGGAGTATCGCAGCATGGGCAAGCAGCGTTTCCCAGTCGGGCACCGGTCCGGTGTCAGCCATGCTGGCTCTCTGGGCTGTGTTGCTGGCACAAGAGCTCCGGCAAGAGCACGGCGAAAGCATGTGCCTTGGGATCTGACTTGCCAACCGCCGAAGCAACCTCGCGTACCCGGCGGGCAATCCGGCCGCTCACGTCCTCGCGGCTGACGCGCACCAAGCTGCGCCAAGACGAAAAATCACCACGGACCAGGATGTCTTCGATAGCGGCCTTGGTCAGAGTCCGACCGGCCGATTCGGTGAGATGCCGGTGCGGCATCAGCGGTGCTGCGAGCTCTGGCTCTCGGGCTGCAAGCGTCAGATCGAGTGCGGTGCAAAGACGCTCCACCTTCGCAAAGCCGAGTTCCAGCAGCTGGCCTGCCTCCAAGGCGGCAAGCGTGGAACGGCCGATACGAGCGGTTGCGGCCAGCTCCTGAAGCGTGAACCCCTTGGCGCGGCGCCGTTCGGCGATGAGTCTTCCGACGGAACGCAAACTCATGAGTCCAGTATACAAGACTATATCTTAATAGTCCAGTATAGTGGACTCAGCCGCCCGCGACGGCTAGCCCGATCTGGCTGTACAACGATTGAGCACGGCTGAGCTTAAACGGATCCGCCCTATAACGCAAACAACTTGCATTTAAGAATCCTCCGCGCTAAACTGCCCGCATGAGCCGCCCCTCCCGGATCCGTCCCGCGCTTGAGACCCTCATGGATTCGGGTGAATCGCATGCTTGGACGCTTGAGGAACTTCAGGATGCGCTCGAGCGACGGGGCCTTTCAACCAGTTTTTCCTCTGTGTTCCGGGCAGCACACCAAGCGGTCGAGCTCGGCCACTGGCGGAAAATCATACTGGACGATGGCAGGCCCCGCTTTGAGCCGGCCGAACGGCATCACGACCATCTCCACTGCGAACGTTGCGGCTCACTGGAAGCCGTACCCTGTACCGTCACGGCGAGCATCCGGACCCGGATGGAACAGGCAACCGGTTATGCCATCCGCGATCACTCTTTCCTCTGGCAGGGCCTCTGCCCGCGCTGCAGACAGGCCGACCCAGAGACACGGGCGAGCAAAACGCAGCGCAGCATGCGCCGTCCACTCGGGATCAAGGCAGCCAAACGCCCATGCTGAATCTCTGGAACCCCTCGCATCTCGCCTTCGGGCTGTCACTGGTCACCGCCTTTGTGCTCGGCATCGTTCACGGCGTGACTCCGGACGAGCACACTTGGCCCATCACCTTCAGCTATGCCGTGGGCAGCTACTCGACCCGGCGCGGCCTGCGCGCGGGACTCATCTTCTCCCTGTCGTTCACGCTCCAGCGCGCGATCGCAAGCGAACTGGCTTTTCTCGGGCTCGCCCCGCTCATGACCCTGGCCTCGGGCAACTTCTGGGTGTATCTCGTCGTGGGCGCGGTCATGCTGGGTGGGGGGAAATTGGTCTTGAACCGTCCCCGCCGCATCCTGAAGGCTATGGGCACCGCGCCCGATGCCGAGGTGCCGCTCCAGGATCCGAGACTCTGGATGCCCGCTGTTCATGGGTTCATCGCGGGCTGGGGGTTCGGAGCCTTTGCCATCATCATCTATACGGTCCTTGCCCCCGCCATGCCGTCCGCGGCCTGGGGCTGGGTCCCAGGCGCACTGTTCGGTCTCGGCACCACGTTCGTCCAGGCACTGGCCGGAGCCGGAATCGGCTTCTGGGCTTCGCGCCGCGGCCTCGATCCGGTATCTCTGCGTGCGGCAGCGCTCAAAACCGCGGGGCGAACCCTGTTCTGGGGGGGCGCCACATTTCTTGTGGCAGGTCTTTTGGGGCTCCTCATTCCAGGCATCGGAAATTGGACCTTCGACACCGGGATCCGGGTTCACAACCTCGCCCATCTCGGGCTCGCCTTCGCAATCGTGGTCTTCGTCGTGCTCGGCGTCGGAGTCGGATCCTTCGTTTTCGAGATCCGAAAACTCGGGCGCCTTCACCCCTTGTCCGATGCAGTCGCAAAAGAACGCGTGGCCCACCCGATAGTGGACTCAGCCGCGACGCCGATGGGCCCAACCGGTTCTTGACAGGAACCATTTCGGGGATAGAATTTCAACGTTTCAGCCACTAGGGAGACCCATGGGCAGTAGCCGCCCGTCATTACTCCGGTGTGGCTCCGCGCACGTGCGAGACCGGTTCGCCTGATCCGGCTCGGCGCGACCCGCCGAGCCATCACAGCACGCGCACCAGACCATCTGAACGCGGTTTTGTGCCCGAGGCTCAGTTCAGTACCGGATGAGGTCAAGGGGATCCAGCCGATCCCGGGGTGACTCCTGCCGCATGCGCCACCAAACGCTGCGGAGCATCATGCCCTATGAAGGTCACTCCCACCCACGAGGACTCCGGCGACGCGGTCACGAAAACCACGTCCCAGCCGGATAGTCGCGCAACCGACCGGGTTGCCCTCCCCGAGGAGCTCGCGCTCCGGCTCGCGGATCGGCTGCATGTCCAGTTTCTGAGACGGAGCCCATCCACCCTCTGGAACCGGCTGCTCCTCGGATTGACCCTGATCGGACCCGGAATCCTGGTCATGCTGGGCGACAACGATGCGGGCGGCGTCGTGACCTATATGCAGACCGGCGCCAAATATGGAATCGGTCTTTTCCTGCCGCTCATGATCGCACTCGGGTTCGTCGCCTATCTGGTCCAGGAAATGACCATCCGTCTCGGCGCGGTCACGAGACGGGGGCATGCCGAGATGATCTGGAAACGCTATGGCCCCTTCTGGGGGGCTTTCTCGCTTTTCGATCTCGTGGTCGCAAACATACTCACGCTCATGACGGAGTTCATCGGGATCCGCATTGCAGGGGAGGTGTTCGGCTGGCCCTATGGACTCACGGTCCCCCTGGCCGCACTCTTCGTGATCCTGTGCCTGGTCTACCTCCGTTACTGGACCTGGGAGCGGTTGAGCCTCCTCATTGCAGCTTTCAACCTCGTCTTCGTGCCGATCGCGCTCCTGTCGCATCCCAACTGGTCGGCTGTCGCCCAAAGCTTCGCAGGACAGGGCTGGCTGGTTGCAGGTGGATTCCTGAGCGCACCGTTTCTCATTCTGCTCTCCGCAAATATCGGAACCACCATTGCACCGTGGCAGCTTTTTTTTCAACAGTCGTGTGTGGTTGACAAGGGACTCGTCCCCAAGGACATCGATGCGAGCCGGCGCGATCTCATGATCGGTGTGGGTGGGATGGTTTTGGTCGCCATGGCGCTCATCGTCTTGAGCGGACAATATATCCACGGACAACCCGGTGCGGACCACTTCGACATTGAGCGCATGATCGCCATTCTCCAAGCCCGGCTCGGATCCTGGGTGTCGCATCTTTTCGCGCTGGGCCTCCTCGAAGCCGGACTCATCGCCTCGATCGTGATCACCGCGAGTTCCTCTTGGGCGATCGGGGAGGCGTTCGATATCCCCCGCTCCCTCAATGCGCGTCCGAAGCAGGCCTGGGGATTCTACGCACCGGGACTCGTGAGCGTCGCCATTGCCTCCGGCATTGTGCTTCTGCCCCACCTCGCACTTGGCTTTCTCAACCTGACCGTGCAGGTCGTGGCCACCATTTTCATGCCGGCCGCCATGCTTTTTCTCCTGATGCTGCTCAATGACCGCGAGCTCATGGGTGATGCGGTCAACGGGACGACCCGCAATGCTTTGTCGATCGGCATCATGGTCCTTCTCATCGTCTGCAACACCCTTTACGGAATTGCGGCAGTCTGGCCGCATGCACTCTGAAGACAGGGGAATCTTTTCATGAAAGAACTCGACGACTACGAGCCCCAGGAAATCCGGAGCCTTTTGGCCCAGGAGGGCTGGCTCGATCCACTCCCCCCCGTGCACCGGATCCAGCTGAAACCCTGGCAGCGCGCCGTGTTCTGGGCGCTCAGGATCTATATCGCAATCATGGTCCTCGTGGTCGGCTGGGCCTTTCTGGCTGGCATCCACTGAGGTCTTCAAGAACGCGGTCTGTCAAGCAACTGACACATTTCGGGCATAGGGTAGACTGGTTCCGATATCGGCTCCAAACCCGGGAGTGCCCCCATGCGTCTTGATCCTCGCCGCCTGACCCGACTCAGTTCCGTCTCGCTCATGGCCGCTCTTATTCTGAGAGCGCCTGTCGGCGCGCATCCGGCAGGAGCCGGCACCCCGACTTTTGCACCCGCATCACCTGTCTCCGTCACCCGGACCAACCGGCATCGCATCGGCTCCGAACTTCCAACGGGTCGTCTGGTCACCCCCGTCGGCACGATCGTCGGTACTCCGAACTTTCCGACCGGCCTCGCGATCGGCCCAAGCGGTTGGGTCTTCGTCCTGGCCAATGGTGCCACTCCCTTCGAAACATTGAGCGCCTGGAGCGCCACCCTTGTACCCAAAAGCCAGCTTGCAGCACTCCATGGCGGACTCCCGCGAACGACACGGAGGATCTTCGTGGGTCTCAGCGGGGGCGGCACGGGTCTTGATCTCAGCAGACCTGACGCATCCGTCAAGATCTATGACCCTGCGCAAAGCAACCGTCAGAAACGCGTGTGGACGGAGCGTGCCCTGCGCCTCGCCCGAGCCCATGGGGCAGCGTTCCGTGTGACTGTGATCCCTCATCAGAACCTTTTCCAGGGCGTCCTCCGGGGTCCTGGAGGACTTATTTATGCAACCGGAGGCGAATCCGACAATGTGGTCGCGATCCGGATGCTCCGGGGCCACCTCAGCATCGTTCGGCGCTACCCGCTGAGCTGGCAGCCATTCCCGAGCAGCCAGTATCCCTTCCAATACCAGGGGAACCCGAAAGGCACGCATCATTTCTATCCGGACGGGCTCACACTGGGACCCCGTGGGCACCACCTCTATGTGACCGGACTGCTCGCGAACAGCCTCGCCAAGATCGATCTTGCGACCGGGATGACCCGCTATCTCAATGTCGGTCCTTATCCTTTTTCCGTCGTCCAATCCGGAGGCGATCGCCTGGTCGTGAGCGACTGGGGCGGGGCGGGGGTCACGGTGGTCGATCCCCGGACCTGGCGGGTCAAAGGATCCATCGCGACCGGATCCGGTACGCGTCCCGGAGGTACCCGGGCCGGGGTGCATCCGACCGCGCTCGCCCCCGTACCGGGTACGCCCGATGTCTGGGTGGCCGACAGCAACATTGATCGCATCGTCGAGATCGACAGCCAGACCCTCAAGGTGGTCCGGATCCTCCTGGACAATCCCTACCGGGGAGCGCCTCCCGGCAGTTATCCCGATGCATTGGCGGTTTTAGGAAACCGGCTTTATGTAGCGAACGCCGGCAACGACGATGTGGCTGTTTTCGATCCCGCTTCCGGGGCACAACTCGGTCTCATTCCAACCGGCTGGTACCCGACAGCGCTCGCCATCGATCGGGGCATGCTCTACATGGCCTCCGCCAAGGGACTCGGATCCGGCGCCAATCCGGATTTTGAATGGGATGGGGCGATGATGGATGGTCTCCTCGAAAAGGTACCGCTCGGCGGGCTCAAGACGGCACTCCCCCGCTGGACCGCACGCACTCTCCGGGACGACGGATTCAGCAGAGTGCAAAGGATGCACCGCCGGCGGTCGGACCGGCACATCGCGGCTTATCTCCACCGTCACATTCATTACGTCGTCTTCATCCTCCGGGAAAACAAGACCTTCGACGAGGATCTCGGTGACGACCGGGCAGCCGGACGGTTTGCCGATCCCCATCTCGATCTCTATGGCCCGAAGGAGCTACCCAATCTCTACCGCTTTGCGCATGAGGAAACCCTTTTCGTGAACTTCATGGCGGATGGCGAGGTCACCTCGCAGGGCCACCAGTGGACGACCGGTGCCTCGGATTCCGACTGGGTGCAGCGCACCTGGCCCATCAGCTACGGGGGGCGCGGGCTCCACACGAGTCCCGGCTGGACAAGTGCGCTCGCTCCCTTGCCCACAAACCCCTATGCCGACTTTGAAAACCTGGACGCGCTCGGACCCTGGTCGAACCCCTGGGTGAGCTATCCCGCAAGGCTCTTCCTCTTCAACGATCTCCTCGCCCACGGGGTCTCCTTCGAGGACATGGGCGAGTTCGTCTCGCGCTCGGAATCTGGCAACATCAGCCCCGCGATGCAGCGTCACATCGCGATGGACTATCCGGGCTGGGATCGCATGATCCTCGACACCGAACGGGCCCAGCGTGCGATTGGCTGGCTCAAAAAACACCCCGGCGCCCGTTTTCCGCATTTCCTCTACATCTGGCTTCCGGACGATCATACGGCCGGTTTGAGTCCCTGCTACTACACTCCGGACTACTATGTCGCGAACAACGACCACGCAACAGCGGAGGTCGTGCATTATCTTTCGACCCTACCCGAATGGCGGCACATGGTGGTCTTCATCACGGAAGACGATGCCCAATCGGGTGCCGACCACATCAACGCGCACCGTACCTTCGCGCTCGCGATCAGTCCCTGGGTCAAACGCCATCACCTTGAGACCCATCTCTATTCCCAGGTCAACATCGTGAAAACCACCGAGGCGGTTTTCGGCCTCACCCCGCTTTCCCAATGGGACCAGAACGCCCGGGTCTTCCGGGGAATCTGGACCCGGCATCCGGATTTTGCGAGTATTCCGGTCGCACCCTTGACCACGCCACTCCGCTTCAACCCGGGTCACTGCACGAACCAGCTCCTCCTCAGGCGTGAGGCGGGCGCTACCGGGCACGTCTATTCCAGGCACTGGTTCCGCGCCCATCAAAGCGGTCAGGGAGCAGCCCGGTTACCGCAAGCCGACCGCTACAGTCCCACCACACTCCTCAAGGTCTCAGGGCCCGAGCAGATGCGCCAGGAATGGATCGGGAGCAAGGGGCTTCGGTCCTATGAAGAAACCCTGCACTATCTCCGTGCCTTTGCCCAAAAGCATGACGCACCGGTCGGTGCTTATGAGGGGGGCGCGCACTTCTAACGGGGCGAAGACGGCTTCTCGCGAGGGGAAACCCGCAATGGCTGCCCGGACGTATCTTTGAAGAGCTCGGCAGGCGTTCCGGATCGATCGTCCACCATCTGCGAAAAGGGCCCGTTCGCGCCGTCGCGAATGGTCGGAGGCCCAGCACCGATGCAGCGTACTCGGATACCCGTGGCCAATGGACCTCTCGCGCGCGCCGCCCTTGTAGATGGACAGAGGTGCGGGGGTTGTAATTGTTGATCCCGGCACGGCCTGTTAGCCCGAACTTTCGGTAGAGGCCGTATATATGGCATTGAGTTCATTTTGTTTTTCCAAAAAACATCGAGCCTTTACTGGGTACAGGCGGGGTTCACGCCCATCAGCTTGAATGCCTTTTCCTGGAGCTGTGTCGGACGTGTCGTGATGATGATCCTGGCGTTTGGATTGGCCGCTGTGTGGGTGATGTTGTAGGTCAGCGTGGCGAGATCCTTGAGCAGCGTGCGGAAGCTGTGCACCGGTACGCCGTCGTCGTTTTGTTTGGTGCGATCCTTCTGCCTGGCACTGTCGGAACGCTGCGCCTTCGTGACGGGCGAGACGCGTGCTGCGTGCACCAGTGCAAGGTCTTCGTCGTCAAACAGCATGGGCTTGAGAAGCTGACGCATGTGCCATTCAACGTAATAGGCAAGCATGCATAGCAGGACGTGCGCACGCACGCGGTCGGCGTTCCAGTGGAAGATCGGGCGAACTTGCAGATCGACGGTCTTGATCGAACGAAATGCCCGCTCGACGACGGACAGGCCCTTGTAGGCGGTCACAGCATCCGCGCCGGAGAGCCTGGTGGCATCGACGTTGGTGCGCACCACGTAGAGCCCGTCGCGCGACGCCTCGTCCTCGATCTGTTCCTGTTTCCTGTTCCAGGTAATGCTGTCGTCGGTGATATGCAGATCAAAGTGCTTGGCCATCTTGTGCTTGCCGATGACTTTGCCGACCCGTATTCCGATCTCGTCACTGCCGCGTAGTGGATTGCGCACACGCCGCGTCGCGGTCTGGATGGCCGCCAGGTCCTTCTCGGTTTCGTCCAGCAGCTCAATGCGTGTCCTGGTGCGGTCTTCGGCCAGGAACGGATTGCGGCAGACGACAAGCCGCTCTCCCGGAAACTGTTCGCTGACAAGCTCGATAAAGCCGCGCTCATCAAAAAGGGATGGCTGGAACGGCCCCTGTTCGAGCGCCAGTTCGGCGATCGCCGGGGCGCGCAGACTCGATATCCAGCGCAGCCCCCTGGGGCGCAGCCCGGTGTCGATCTGCTTCTGGGTCAGCATGCCGCGGTCGCCCGCCCAGATCAGCTCGGTAATGCCGAAACGCGTCTGCAGCTTCTCGATCTGCGTGGTGACCGTCGCCGGATCGGCCGTGTTGCCGACAAAGACTTCAACCGCGATCGGGCAGCCCCGTGCAGTGCAGACCAGACCGAAGACGATCTGCATGTCGCCACGCTTGCCATCCCGGCTGTATCCGTGCGCGGCGAGTTCGCAGCAATTGCCGGTGAGCCAGGTCGACGTCAGGTCGTACAGGACGAGGCTGCCACCGGCAAGATGTTTTTTTGCAAGCCGCCGCTCGATCGCATCCTGATGCGCCAGCAACCAGTCGAGCGCGTCGTAAAGATCATCGCGGCCTGGTTCGTCCAGGCCGAGCATCCGACCCAACGAATTGTTGGCGGTTGTATCGGACAACATGCGGCGCGTCGCCAGCTTGGAGCCTGGATCGAGAATGCGCGCGGCGAGCATCGCCATCAATGTGGCGCGCAATGGCTTGGGTGCCGTATCGAACCAGGCGGGGGCACCGCACGCCTTCGCGCAACCGAGAACGGCCGCGACGTGGCCGTGCGGGAGGCTGCGATCGATCGTGAACACATCGTCGACGGAAGGGATCGCCGTGCCGCCTTTCAGGAGTACTTTGATGCCCTCGATGACGTCGGCGGGCAGCATCGAGAGGTTCGTCAGGGTGCGCTTCTTGACCTTGCCATCCTCGCGAAACGATTCGCGCAGCAATAGGGCTGGAGGTGAATTTCTATTGGGCACGGATTCAATATACATGACTACTTTATAGCATATACAAAATCTTACTACAAGCATGTATTAATATATTACATGGGTACATATTTCGGTAAAAAAAACACCGAAAGCCTTATGGGGTAAAGGTTTTCAGTCATTTCGATGTCGAAAGTTCGGTTTAGCCGCTCCGCATGCTGAACTGCGTTATTCACATTCGCAATGAGTTGTTCGGCAACTGCCGTATCTGCTTTTGGGGGCGATGTGCAAACTCTGGTTGGAAACTGAGATTTTACTACACGAATTCAGGCTTTCTGGATACGCTGCCTCTGACTGGAATAAGACTTGCCTATCACCTGAGTGTTGCTTCACACTTGGTTGCCAATCATGAAGTTCTCAGAAGTCGAATGCCTGCAACTGACCCGCACGAGTCAGCCTGACTGACCACAACAAATGTCGGGTTGTCTGCCGCAGCAGACGGTCGGAGGTGTCTTTCAGATGGGACGAGGGACTGGTTTCGGGGCTTATCCATTGGGCTCAAGTCGGCCAAATGCGGAAACACAATCTGATCTTCCTTTTCCTTCACGGGATGATCTCCGAGATCATTTGTTTTCTACATCGTTGCACATCAGAATACAGAGACGCGATTCGCTAAGGAGAAAGCGGTGTCCAAGCTATGTGTGCGGAGTTTTTCAATATCCCTTGATGGATTCGGCGCTGGACCGAATCAAAGCCTTGAAAATCCGCTGGGTATCGGAGGCCTGGCTCTCCACGGATGGGCATTTTCCACCAAAACATTTCAACAGATGTTCGGAGGTGATGGAGGCACAACAGGTATTGATAATGACTTTGCGTCACGTGGATTCAGAAACATAGGCGCATGGATTCTGGGCCGTAACATGTTTGGCCCGATTCGCGGGCCGTGGCCTGAAGCCAATTGGAAGGGCTGGTGGGGCGATAATCCGCCGTATCATACCCCTGTATTTATATTGACCAACTACGCCCGCGAGTCCGTCACGATGGATGGCGGCACTACGTTCCACTTTGTCACTGATGGCATTCACCGTGCGCTAGAACGTGCAACAGCGGTAGCAAATGGGCAGGATGTTCGCCTTGGTGGTGGTGTAGCCACGATCCGGCAATATTTACGCGCAGGGCTTATTGATGAGATACACCTTGCCATCGCCCCAATCCTTCTGGGTTCGGGTGAAAGGCTATTCTCCGATATTGATATGCTATCGCTTGGCTACAAATGTGTCGAACATGTGGCCACCCAAAATACTACTCATGTAGTTTTAAAAAAGAGCTAGGTAAATGTTTTGGAGCTGCAGTCCACCTTTCGCTACGTTCAATGACTGGAATGTGTCGGATGTGGTTCCCTAGGGGTTTAGGAAACGGTCATTGCCGAATATCAGCTATCGGTAACGTCGATTGACCGGAGTGGCCGGAAACCTGTCGACTGTGTACCCAACTGCCGCTTCCTCGGCCAATGCTGCCGGTGGCGTTGGTTCAGTTGAATGGCTCGTGTTGGGCAGGTTGCCGACGTTGGCGCGGTACCGTGCCTGACTGACTGCTTTTGTCAGCATTTCAGGACAGCACCCGACCCTCTGCTGACGGTCACGAGTGACGGCTTTGCGGCAACTGATTCTGATGCAAATACGGTGCGGATGACAGAGGTCAGTTGGACAAGCTGAGGGCTAGCTACGGCGACGCGCACGCCAAGTCGGCCAGTCTTAGAAGCGCTGTCCGGACTCGGGCAATGCCCATACAGGCCCTTGAAATCCGAATCGAGTGAATATTTGGCGCGCTTCGTCCAGAGTCCACTTGCGCCAGTCGGGATCCAAATGCAGACCATACCAGACGGTGGCGAAATCATAGGCCTGTTGAATCGGCTGAGCATCTCCCCTTGGAAGGTTATGCCGAGTACACCACCCGTCGATCGCCAACTCCGAATCGAAAACCAACATCGTCGAACAGGTGTACACAACATTGTCCCAAGCGTGAGTCATCGGTATCGGGAAATGCACCCATAAATCTTCGCGAACCTTGCCGCTATCAACGTGGATCGTCACGGGTTGCCCTTCGGCGCCAAGTGTCGTCTGAATCGTCACACCGTTCCCGCCGACGAGTGCAGCCACTCCGAGCGAACACCAGGCACAGTTACCCCACCAAACGCGCCTGTCATGCTTAACCGCGAACGGCGTCGGCGCCGTAGAAAACGGATGGGCTATCCACACCTCCGGAACGTGGGGGTGAAGTACTACACCGTGAAGGTCCTGCAACTCCCGAAGAGCGCCTGCGACGACGTCAATGTTGACCCCATATTCTCGAGCAAGAGACGATGCTGATGGGGCACAGCCTCGATCCACCAGATGCCGCATGATGGCGTGATGCAAAGCCGCGGAATTGAGTTCAAGCAAAATTATGTCCCCACGTCCCACCCGTAGAGGCTTACCAGGGGTTGATTATCGTCGCCGAACCATTTTACTGAATGGTGCTGTCGTTGGCGATTGACCGCTACGGAGTAACCATCTCCAGGATACCCACGGCTGGTTGTGGCCGATTGCACGCATACGGCATCTCGAACTGTACCGGATGTTGGGTCTTTTGCTGCACGACCGTCGCACGGGGCAATATTTGGTTGCCATGGGTCACGTCACGAACGCGCAGGTTCACGAGATCGTAGCCACGCAGCTTGCTGTCGATCGCTAGGTTGAACATGGCGAGGTCGCGAACCTGGTGTTCGTTTTGGAGGTGGATTCGGATGGCCCAGATGTCCTTGGGCTTGAGGGGTGGCTTTTGGCCAACCAACTTACCTTTGTTCCAAGGTTCCCGAGTTTGATTGGATTCCATGTCAGACTCCTTTGTGGTTGATAGGAGTCTGATTGTGTTGCCGAATCGCCGACGGGCCGCTTTCAGCGGGGGGTGCCCCTATGTTCTTGTCAAGCAGCTTTGGGGGTGACGGGGTGATAGAAGGTGCCGTCACGCAGCATGGCGAACAGGACGTCGCAGCGGCGCCGAGCGAGTGCGATCAGGGCCTGGTTGTGACGCTTGCCCTGGCTGACCTTGCGCTCGTAGTAGGCCCGGGAGACCGGGTCGCGCAAGGCGGCAAAGGCCGAGAGGAAGAGGGCGCGCTTGAGCACCTTGTTGCCGCGTCGAGAAGGGTGCTCGCCGCGGATCGAGGATCCGGAGCGGCGTGTGACCGGCGAGAGGCCAGCGTATGCGGCCAGGTGCGCGGCGGAGTGGAAGTCGCGGCTGACGACCTCGGTCAGGAGTCGAGCCGCGGTCCTGATGCCGACCCCTGGCAGACTCATCAGGACCGGGCAAAGAGGGTGGGCGTGCACCCGGACCTCGACCTCTCGGGCGAGTTCCTCGCGTTGCGTGCGCAAGGTGCTGAGTTGCTGCACCAGGCGGGGCACGACGAGCCCGGCGGCCTCCGTGCCCGGCACCACCACGTGCTGCTCGTTGAGCGCCTGGCGGATGTCCGCGGCCAGCCGATCGCCCAGGCGGGGTGCCAGTTTCTTCAGGCGCGAGGCCCAGCGCTGAGGAGTCACGGCCAGAAGAGCGTTAGGCGTTGGATATTTCTGCAGCAGATCCAGCACGGCCGGATGGTCGAGGTGCGGGCCCAGGACGCGCTCGAGCGCCGGATGGACTTGCGTGAGCAGGCCGCGCAGGCGATTGCTCACCTGAGTGATCTGCGCCGCGAGATCATCGTCGAAGCCGCACAGCAGCATCAGTTCGGCAAGCGTATCGTCCGCAAGCCGCAGCGTGCGCAGTGCGTGAGGCATCGATCGGGCCGCCTCGGCGATGATCGCGGCATCTCGGGCGTCCGTCTTGGCTTCGCCCGCGTGCAGATCCGCGATGCGGCGCATCGCCAAGCCCGGCAGATACGCCACTGCGATACCTTCCGCACGAGCGACAGCGATGGGCAGCGCACCGATCGAAGCCGGTTGATCGACGACGAACAGCAGTGTCCCATGGGGTCTGAGCTCCTCGATCAGCGCCTTGAGCCGCGCTTCACTGTTCGGCAGTGCGCGATCCAGGAGCCGCTTTCCCCCGCGATCAAGCGCTACGGCGTGGTGCTGGCCTTTGCCGACATCAACGCCGATGAACACGTCAATGGACTGCGGATGAGTTGGGTCTTGCATACCGGCCTCCCGGCGATGACGCCTGAGCATATCTCGACAGACCAGAGGCAGCCGGCTTCGGCATCCACGTTACAGGCGGTCTCCGTTCAGGACCGATCCCCTATCAGCGATAGCTGGCTGCCGACCGGATCCGGTGACAACACCCCCCGGATCATGGTCGACTGGGGGGAGGAATCATGCCGAACCCGGCTGGCCCAAAGCCCCATTATCGGGGCAGGAATAAGGTAACGGGGGACGCAGGGGACGTATTGAATGCGTACAATCGGCCAATTCCGGACCTACAGGCATATTCCTGATAGCGGACGTCTGGGCATCCTTTCTTCTCTATTGTCTTTTTCCATTATCCTTACTATACTTAGATCAGTAAGGAATAAAGGAGGAGGCGATGACCATCGAAGCCACACTGACCAGCAAGGGCCAAACGACTATCCCTAAGGAAATTCGGGATAGTCTGCGCATGAAAGCTGGAGATCGAATGACCTTCACGCTAATGCCGGATGCCACTGTTGTCCTGCGCTTGAAAAACAAGAGCCTGACCGAACTGGCAGGTACGCTGCACAAAAAAGGGCGGAAGCCTGTTTCTGTTGATCAACTGTCACGCTGATGCTCGGAATCGACACCAATGTTCTTGTGCGTTTTCTGGTTCGGGACGACGAAGCCCAGTTTGAAAGGGCACGCAAGCTGATCAAGCATGAGGTTTCTGCAGGTCGTCGTGTTTTCGTGAACCAGTTGGTTATCATGGAAACAGAATGGGTGCTACGGAGCCGCTATGCCGTGCCGAAGAGTCAAGTCATCGAAGCCCTATCTGGCTTGCTCGATGCGGCTGATGTCCAAATGGAGGATGAGCCTACCCTTGAGCAAGCGCTTTTTACATGGAAGGATACCGCGGCCGATTTTGCGGATTGCCTGATCGGTGCCAAAAATCGACGACTGGGATGCCAGGTAACCGCTTCCTTTGACGCGAAGGCGTCCAAGTTGCCGGACTTCGTGGCTGCCTAACTATTCTGCCCTTTCCAAAAGCAGGTATTGGCCTTTGGTGTCAGAATGACCCGCTGAGATCGACATGCCTCACTTGGCGAGTGGTTGCGAACCGGTCAAGAACGGTTAGCCAGAGTGATGACCATAAAGGTCTGGTATTCGGCCAATGTTGCCGGTGGCGTTGGTTCAGTTGAATGGCTCGTGTTGGGCAGGTTGCCGACGTTGGCGCGGTACCGTGCCTGGCTGACTGCTTTTGTCAGCATCTTAGGACAGCACCCGACCCTGAACGGTCATTCTCTACCATCCTTCAAAGTGGACATCCCCAATGCGCGATACGGGGTGAAAACGTAGCTTGTTTCCTGCTAGGTACTACCCGTCGCCAGGTTATGCGGGAACCTGTCACGGGGTTTGCAGGATTCTGTTGTGATGTGTATAGTTATAAAATAAATACACATCGAGATACCCATGCGCACCAACATCGTCATCCGGGACACGCTTATGTCGCAAGCGCTTAAGATCACCGGCTATAAGACCAAACGCGAGGTTGTGGAGGCGGGACTAGAAATGCTCGTGAAAATGGCACGCCAGCAAAAGATCCGCGCGGCACGTGGCAAGCTTCACTGGGACAGCGATCTCGACACCATGCGGAGCGATGCATGATCGTTGTCGATACCAGCGTCTGGATCGATTATTTCAACGGCGTCGCCAGTCCTCATACAGATCTGCTCGACCAACTCTTGTCGCGCGAGCGTTTGGTCATTGGCGACATTATTCTCACGGAGGTTTTGCAAGGCTTTCGCCGCGATACTGACTTTCGCCAAGCGCAGGCGCTTCTGGACACCCTGGAGTTCCGTCCGATGCTGGGCCAGGAGATTGCGCTGCTCAGCGCCAAGAATTATCGGAAACTGCGCCAGGCCGGCGTGACGGTGCGCAAGACCATCGACGTCATGATCGGTTCCTTTTGTGTCCGGAACCGCCATCGCTTGCTGCATGCTGATCGGGACTTCGACCCGATTGAAGAGCATCTGGGCCTGAGCGTTCTGCGACCATGATGCTTTGTCAGATGTATCACCTAGCACACACGTTCTGGGGTTCAAGATCATCCGCTGCGACCGTATTGGCCGGCGCCGCCTGGCCAACGTGTCCGCTTTTGCATGATGTGACTGGCTGCTCCTCGGCGAAACGAGTGACCAGAACTGGCCGACTCGAACCCAATGGATAAGCCCCGAAACCAGTCACTCGTCCCATCTGGAAGACACCTTCGAGCGTCTGCTGCGGCCGAGTAACAGACCTTCATAGCCATTACACTGACTGGCTGTTCCTGGCACGAGGCTGGCATTGGCCAACGGGTTGCAGTAACTTTCATCGCGCCATTCAAAAAAACCGCCATTGAGCCGTTTGAACTGTGCGAGCGCGCAACATGACGCACACCTCGCTATGCTCCTATAAAACTTATGGATTCACGATCTGAACGCACTGTTCGCGGGCCCAATCCACGGGGCTTGGCGAAGTACCAACATGACAGGCGCATCGTGCCAGATGTTCAGGCGGCATCTTGTTCATGAAGTCACTTCGGGTCGGCCGTCATGCCGATGGATCAGACGTCAGGGAACTCGTCGTATTCTATTTTGAGTCCTGTTTGAGAAGGTTGGCCATGTCTTCAGCGTGCCCTTCTTCGACCGCCAGAATTCCCTCCAACATGCACCGCGTCGTAGAATCGTCACCACCCAGGTAATCGATCATCTCCCGGTAGGTATCAATGGCGATACGTTCAGCCACAAGATTTTCCTGAACCATCTCCGCGAGCGTATGGCCTTCGACGTACTCACTATGGCTGCGCTCCAGCAGGTGCTCCGGAGAGCAATTGGGCTCGCCGTTCAGCTGGACGATGCGCTTCGCAATCTGGTCGGCATGCCCTTGCTCATCATTTGCATGCTCTAAAAACTCTGCAGCAATACTGGCAGAATTCATCCCATCCGCCATGTAATAGTGGCGTTTGTATCGCAACACACACACAATTTCCGTAGCCAATGCTGTATTCAAAAGCTTGACGACCATCGCTCGATTGGCCGGATAGCCAAGTGTGACTGCACCGGACTGCATATACTGGCGCGCACGCTCACGAATCGTCTTGATATCCGTCAGGAAATCAGCTTTGCGCTTTGACCCCTCATCGATTCCAAAACGCATGTAACCCCCCCTTGTGTTCACTCCGCTCCATCTGCAGCGGGATCGCGCCAACTGAAGACAACAAATTCCAGATGGGCTGACCCGGCTGTGTTTGGGTCTGCTTACCGCACATGCTCATACCGCGCTTTGACATCTGCAACACAGGCATCCTTCGCGCGGCCATTCAGTGTATTACATCTTGCCAAAGTTTCTTGATAACGCTTGTCAACATTCTTCCGCTGTGAACCCGCGCGTACATCCGCTGAGGCCGCGTGGCCTTTCGTGATTGCCTGATCCACTTTTCGGGCCGACTGGGCGTGGGTAAAAGCGACACACACACAGAGATCATTGTCATGACTGCCAGCCGAATCACACTGGTTCTTGCGAACATGATTGGTTTTAGGGGTGGCAGACGATGGATGGATGCCGGCGGTGGAAACGTGCGTTTCAAGGCGCGCCTGCACTATCGGTGGGCAGAAAAGGATCAGTGCCCCGACCAGAAACACTCCGGTTATCAATCTCCAGGTCATCATGTTTCACCCCCTCTTGGATCGTAACGGCTACAATCCACGCTGACTACAAACCGCGCTTCCCAAAACACATTTGGCTCACTCGTCACCTCCAAGGCTATACGCAACGTTGGGAGGATTCTGCTCGCTAGCGTACATATCACGCTGCGATCCATACGCTATTCGTACTCGAGATTCAGCTAGAGGCCATCCGTCCTCTGAAATCGCCTCCGCAGAAGGTTTGCGAGTCTCTGTTGCCGAATCTCGGCCAGCTTCTTTTGCAGTCAATCCGTATACGAAGCGGGCATCCCGATGGAATCCGGGTGGGGTACTCTCATGATTGCCCGAAGTGGAACGGATCGACGCACAAGAGGCCTGAGGATATCGATACCTTTCTCACCTGGCATGAAACGCCATAATGATGCCAAGCGCCTTTTTTGATCTTGAGGACCACGAGTCAGAAGCGGAGTGATCTGGGCGACCCGTTAAAGATCATCGACCAGGCGATGGATTGTGGGGGCGACGAACCCGCGTCTTGTACTGGATCGACTACCGACCCCGTCTCAGCCAGGCGAGATGTGCCGACCATTCTAGGGAGGCCAGGTTGCGCCAAGCGATCTCAAGGCTCGGCCCCGCCGAATAGATGCCATGCCCGCGTACGATGGTGAGCGGTAGATCGCGCAGGGCGCGGGCGGTCAGACGGGCAGCATCCTCGAAGGGATGCTCTGCCGAGACATCGATGATCGCAACGCGCGGGAAAAGAAGCCGTCCTTCGAAATCGACCGGCTCGAAAAAATCCCCGACCTCAAGACTCATGGCCACGCCATACAGGCCATGACCGTGGAGCACGGCACCGTGCTCCGGGTTTTCCCGATAGGTTGCCAGATGGAGCGGGGTATCCCAGGAGGCATCTTCGGGTTGCGGGGCCTCGAACTCCACCCGGACGAGATCCTCGACCCCGAGCTCCTCAGCCCAGGCGCCATGCGGGGTGATCCAGATCCCGGAGCCCACCCGGATCGATGCGTTTCCGCTGTGGGTGTCGTTGAGACCGTATTCGCGCATGCGCCGGTAGATCCGGACGAGATCGGCGGGTGTCTGATCGGTCACCATCTTCAAGCCTCTCCTGAAAAATCGACCCAGTGAACCTGGCTTTCCATGCGGCCGTTCGCATGGAGCCTAAGACTCCGCCAGCCACCACGGCTCGGATCCACGACCGGAGCAGGAGATCCGCGCGGAAACTGCATGGCGGTCGACGGACAGCACGCATAAACGATTCCAGCAGACTCCGTCTCGAAATCCTGGTGCAGGTGACCAAAGAGGACACCCCGGATCCCGTTCGCAGCCGAAAGCTGTGCGAGAAGCGCCTCGGAGTTCGTGAGCCCGATCGCATCGAGCCAAGTGGTCCCGGTCGCAAGCGGTGGATGATGGAGTGCGATCAAGGTCGGGTGACCACGGTCCCGGGTGATCGACTCCCCGAGCCTGGCGAGTGCACGGGCACTGATCGCACCGGCCTGTGTGCCCGCCACCGTCGAGTCGAGGAGCAGGATCTGCCAGAAACCGATCTGGATCGCCTCGGGCATGAGTTCATGACCGAAGCACCGGCGCATGCGCAGGGGATCATCATGGTTTCCCGGGATGACATACCAGGGGATCCCGAAGGCTGCAAGATACCCCGCGATCCGGTCATAGACCCGCGCCGAACCCCGGTGGGCGAGATCTCCGGTCACAAGCAGGAGATCGGGACGTTCCTCCGCCGCAAGTGCCGCAAGCACCCGTTCCAAACGGGGCTCCGGTCTGATGCCCGAGGTCAGGGTGCCCCTTGGATCGTCCATGAGATGAAAATCCGAAAGCTGGACGAGATGGATCGGGGGATCGCCGAAATCCGGCGTTTCCGGGTCGTCTGGGGAGGTCGTCATCATGACCATGGCTCGTGTTCTCAATGGATTATAGCGGGCTTTCATCCGAACCCGGATATTTTGGGCTCGGGTTATGCTAGACGGATTGATGTGAAGCGTGAGATCCGTTCCATGTCCGAGACTCAGGAGACCGAAGCTATCGAAGCCGAGATCGCGGTGCATTGGCGTGAGGAGCCCCGGATCGACCCTCCGGAAGCGTTCGTGCGCCAGGCCTCCGTGCGGGACCGGAGTCTTTTCGAGACGCTTTCGGGTGCGCACTTCCCCGAGGGGTTCAGGACCTATGCTGAACTCCTCAAGTGGGATCATCCGTTCGATACCGTTCTCGACCAGACGAATCCCCCGTTCTACCGCTGGTTCCCGGGCGGGCGCCTGAACGCCACGGTGAACACCCTGGACCGCCATCTCGGGCAGGCACGTGACCGGATCGCCTACTACTTCGTTCCGGAAGACGAATCCGAAACGATCACCTCGCTCACCTACGGGGAACTTGCAGCACGCGTAAACCAGCTCGCAGGCATTCTCCGAGACCGTTTCGGATGCGTGGCGGGCGACCGGATCACGATCCACCTGCCCATGGTGCCCGAACTCCCCATCGCCATGCTGGCCTGCGCCCGCCTCGGCATCATCCACTCGGTCGTCTTCAGCGGGTTTTCCGGCAAGGCTGCGGGCAACCGGATCGTGGACTCGGAAAGCCGGCTGCTCATGACGATGGATGGCTACTCACGGAACGGACAGTGGCTGGATCACAAGATCAAGGCCGATGAAGCCTATGCCGCGGCGGCCGCACAAGGTGTCCGGCTCGAAGGGGTGCTCGTCTTCGAAAGGCACCCTGGTCACTACCGGAGCGCAAGCCCGGTGGGTGCCGGTCGTGATATCGCCATGACGCCGCTTTTGGCCGCAGCGAGCGATGCGCACGTGGCTCCGATATCACTCGAATCGAACGATGGACTCTTTATCATGTATTCGAGTGGCACGACCGGTCGGCCCAAGGGCTGTCTGCACGGGATCGGCGGCTATCTCGCATGGGTCACGGCCACCTCGCGCACGGTCCTTGATCTCAAGCCCGGTGACGTCTACTGGTGCATGGCCGACATCGGCTGGATTACCGGGCACTCCTATATTGTCTACGGACCACTCTCGATTGGTGCCACTTCGGTGATCTATGAGGGAGTTCCCAACTTTCCGGATGCCGGGAGACCCTGGCGCATTGCCGAGAAGCTGGGTGTCCAGATACTCCATACCTCCCCCACCGCGATCCGTGCCCTCCGGCGCGAGGGGCCGGATGCTCCGGCGCGTTACCATCCGCCCTTTCGTCTGCTCGCAACGGTCGGTGAACCGATCGAACCCGAGGCTTGGCACTGGTACCATGAGCGGGTCGGCCACGGGAAGGCCGTGGTCGTCGATACCTACTGGCAAACAGAAACCGGGGGGCATCTCCTTTCAACGCTTCCTGGCATCGAACCCATGAAGCCTGGCAGCGCCGGCCCGGCCCTGCCGGGAATCGAGGCGGCGATCTATGACGAAGCCGGCCGTAGGCTCCCACCGGGCTCGAAGCGCGCCGGCATGCTCGCCATCGAGCGGCCCTGGCCGGGCCTCATGCTCGGCATCTGGAAGGATCCGGCACGGTTTCAGGAAACCTATTTCGAGCCTCTCAAACGCGGGGCGCAAAAGGACCGTTGGCTCTACTGCACCCACGATGCCGCGACCCAAAGTGCCGATGGATATTTCCGGATCCTCGGTCGCACGGATGATGTGATCAACGTGGCCGGGCACCGGCTCGGCAGCAAAGAAATCGAATCGGCCGCTCTCGGTGTGAGTACCATCGCCGAGGCGGCAGTCATCCCCTATCCGGATCCGGTCAAGGGACATGTCCCCCTCCTTTTTGTCGCGACCAAGCCAGGTACCGCTTCCCCCAAGGGCGTTGCCCGATCGGTCGAACAGGCCGTCACCGAGGCCATCGGGCCGATTGCTCGTCCGAGAGCCGTGCTGGTGGTCGAAGATCTGCCCAAAACCCGTTCCGGGAAAATCATGCGTCGGGTGCTCCGTGCCATCGCCCAGGGTCAGGATCCCGGAGATCTCACCACGCTCGCCAACCCGGAATCAGTGGACGCCATTCGCAAAATCTTGCAGCAGGTGCTCCACGCTCCGCTGCCTGATCGAGGTGCTCACTGAACCGCAAGGGATCGGTCAATCGTGTGTTTTGCGGATCATCCCAATCCGTCGTGATGCAACAGGACGCCCGTTCAGGAAGACAGCGTGTGTTTTCGGGGTGGATACCGGATTACCCTGACCCGATGCCTGCCTAGCCGCTCATGATGATGGTTTCAAACTGTCGTTGACGATGATCTCTGCCTCAGCCAGGATGCGATGCAGATGATCCGTCCCGTTGAAACTTTCCGCATAGATTTTATAGATGTTTTCCGTACCCGAGGGACGGGCCGCAAACCAACCGTGCGTGGTGATCACTTTGACTCCCCCAATGGCCGCATGGTTTCCAGGCGCGTGATCCAGCATGCTGTCTATTTTTTCGCCCGCCAGATCCTTTGATTGAATCTGCTCAGGCGAGAGCTTGGCGAGCATCGCTTTTTGTTCCGGGGTGGCGGGAGCATCCACCCGGTCATAGACGGATTCTCCGAGTTCGAGCGCAAGTTCGCGGTAGATCTCGCCAGGATCGCGTCCCATCCGAGCGGTGATCTCTGCAGAAAGCAGGGCTGCAATGATGCCATCCTTGTCAGTCGTCCAGACCGTCCCATCCCTCCGCAGAAAAGTCGCGCCGGCGCTTTCTTCTCCGGCAAAACCGAGTGAGCCATCCAGCAAACCCTGCGCGAACCACTTGAAACCGACCGGCACCTCATAGAGGTTCCGCCCGAGCCGGGCCGTGATGCGGTCGATCATCTGGCTGCTGACCACGGTTTTCCCAACGGCTGCGTGCGCGCTCCACTGGGACCGGTCCCGGAAGAGATAGTGAATGGCCACAGCAAGATAATGATTGGGCGGCAGCAGGCCGGCGCTCCGGGTGACAATCCCATGTCGGTCGTAGTCGGTATCGCAGGCAAAACTGATATCGTAGCGGTCCTTCATCGCGATGAGTCTCTGCATGGCATAAGGCGAGGACGGATCCATGCGGATTTTCCCGTCCCCGTCCACCGTCATGAAACGAAAGGTCGGATCCACTTCCTCGCTCACGACCGTGAGGTTCAGTCCATACCGCTCAGCGAGGGGTGCCCAGTAATGCACTCCGGCCCCGCCAAGCGGATCCACTCCCATGCGGATCCCCGCGTCACGGATCGCGTCCATATCGATGACCTGGTCAAGCGTACTCACGTAAGCCTCGCGATAGTCATGCCGGTGCGTCGTGGACGCGTGTTGTGCCCGTTCGAAAGGCATTCTTTTCACCCCCTTGAGATGATTCCGGAGAAACGCATTGGCGGTCTTCTCGATCCAGTCGGTGATTTCGGTGTTCGCCGGTCCGCCATGGGGCGGATTGTATTTAAAACCGCCAGTGTCTGGCGGGTTATGAGACGGGGTGATGACGATACCGTCGGCCTTTTTTGAAGCGCCTCCGCGGTTATAGGCGAGAATGGCGTGGGAAACAACCGGCGTTGGGGTGTATTCATCCCGATCGGCGAGCATGACGTCCACACCGTTGGCTGCCAGCACTTCGAGCGCGGTGGCGCAAGCCGGCATGGAGAGCGCGTGGGTATCCATGCCGAGAAACAGCGGACCATCGATCTTAAACTGTTTGCGGTACTGGCAGATGGCTTGGCTGATGGCAAGAATGTGCGGCTCGTTGAACGTTTTCTCAAACGCGATGCCCCGGTGTCCAGAGGTGCCAAACATAACTTGTTGTCCAGGTACCATTGGATCGGGCACTTCGGTGTAATAAGCCGTGATCAGTTTGGGTACATTGACCAGTATCGCAAGTGGTGCGGGCTTGCCTGCAAGGGGGCTGATCACAGTCGTCAACCCCGCCACGGGATATTCGCGAATATCGCGTTGCAGACCGTTCCTCCGGCCAACAGCCCACGCATGATGTTGCCGCGCCAAAGACTCAGACTGAAAGCATGCAGTGGTTGGATGGCTTTCATGATTCCTCCTTTTTCACAGGCCCGGTTCTGGCAGCACCGAGCAGGGCTGACAAACCGTAATTGATCAGATCACCGACACACTCAATCGTGATATCGGCAGCTGGCCAGACGGCATTGCTTTGTGTATCGAGCGCGTAATGCCCCTGGACCGGCATCACGGTCGTCAGCCGTTCCCCCAGAGTCTTCTTCATCGCAGAGAGAATGCGTAATTTGTCATCTACCATGACGTAATGCCGGGCCGGATGGCACTGTGTGACCGTTTCCAGCATCAGTTCCTTGTGGATATAGACCCGTACACGGCCCTCCACTGCATCCCACAGCCCCGAGCGCTGGATTTTACGTGGCTGAAACACCACGTCGCCATCGGACAGAATCACCGTCGGCCCCCAATCCTGAAGATACCGGATGACCTCCAGTGCACCAGGATACAGGCGTTTTTCAAATGGGTAATCCACCAGAAAGGAGGACATCAGCAGCAAACGTTGATCGTTGAGGCTCCCGAGACGGTACTGCTGCAAAGCACCCAGGTAATCGGCATAGCCGAGTGTGGTACGCAGCTTTTCGAGCAGCACCCAGTATCGGTCCCGACTCTCGGCGCCGAATTCCTGCGTGAGATGCCACTTGAGATCCGCCTCAAGTTGATCGTTATCCAGCAGGGTGTTATCTACGTCCAACAGGAATACGATCTCATTTTGCGAGCGTTGAGAGAGATCGCCATCAGGCAGGTCAGATACGTTCACGGCGTACCCTCACGTTGACCTCATGCTCTTCATGATCATCGACCAGCGGGATGGCGTTTTCGGACTGTTCCACTCCGTCATACACGATACCGGTTTTGCCATCTGCTGGATCCGTTTGCACGATGGTGAGGTGGTAGGTCGTTTCCCGGTAGCGGTAGCGCACCTTGAAACCGGGCCAATCCACGGGCAGGAGAGGTTCAACATGAAGTTTGTCCACTTCGAGTCGCAGCCCGAGGAGCGACTCTATCATGAACTGGTACATCCAGCCGGCCGAGCCGGTGTACCAAGTCCAGCCTCCGCGACGAGTATGGGGAGACAATGCGTAGATATCCGAGGCCATCACATAGGGTTCGACCCGGTAGCGCGCGATGGCCTCAGGGGAATTTCCATGATGCAGCGGATTGAGCATGCCCATGAGTTCCCATGCGCGCTGTCTATCGCCCAAGGCAGCAAATGCCATTGCGGCCCAAACCGCCGCGTGTGTATATTGGCCGCCATTCTCGCGTACACCCGGGGGATACCCTTTGATATAACCGGGGTGCATATCCGACGTATCAAAGGGAGGTGTCAAAAGCGCGACCAGCGCGTCCGTGCGGTTGACCAGATGCTGGTCCACCGCTTCCATCGCCTGACGCGCACGCTCCACCCCGGCCACACCGGATAATACGGCCCAACTCTGGGCAATCGAATCGATCTGGCATTCGGTATTGCTGATCGACCCCAAGCGTGAACCGTCATCGAACCAAGCGCGGCGGTACCAGGCGCCATCCCAGGCGTGCGCTTCGAGATTCGTGCGCAGTTGATCCGCTTCCTTCTGACAGCGCTCGGCCGAGGGTGTGTCACCACGCCGCTCGGCGATCTTTTTGAACTGAATGAGGACCGTATGGAGAAAAAACCCCAGCCAGACGCTCTCACCTTTGCCTTTTTCGCCTACCCTGTTCATGCTATCGTTCCAGTCGCCGGTCCCCATGAGCGGCAGACCGTGCGAACCAAACCTGAGACCTCTCAAAACGGCGGACAGGCAATGTTCATATAAGGTGGCGGTCGTGTCGGACAATCCGGGAAGATCGTAGTAGGAATCTTCTCCGGGGTTGAGTGCACGGCCCTGGATGAAGTGGATCTTTTCATCCAGAACGCCGATGTCCCCGGTTCTCGACACGTAATGACAGGTTACCAACGGCAGCCATAAGTAGTCATCCGAGCACCGTGAGCGTATGCCACGCCCCGAGGGTACCTGCCACCAGTGCTGTACATCACCTTCCGAAAACTGGCGCGAGGCGCTCAGCGTCAACTGCTGACGTGTGAGGACGGGCTGGGTATGAATGAGCGCCATCACATCCTGAAGCTGATCACGGAATCCGAATGCTCCCGAGGGCTGATAGAAAGCAGTGCGCGCCCAAAGCCGACAGGCCAGGACTTGATAGACCAGCCAGCCATTCGCCAGTACGTTGACGGAGGGGTCCGGGGTTTCCACCTGCACGGCCCCAAGTGTGTGTTCCCAATACTGCTGTACTGCCCTGAGGGCCGTATGCGCAGCATCGGTTCCACGGAAGCGCTGGACGAGCTCGCTGGCCTCAGCGGCATTTCGTCCTGCTCCGATACGGAAAACGATCTCGCGCTCGCACGCGTCGGACAGTTCAAATGGAACCTGAATCGCACCACAGGGATCCAGACCAGCGCCCACATTTCCGGACAGTCGCATCCGTGCCAGTGCAGCCGGATGCGCAAGTGTCCCATTGCGTCCGATGAACTCACTGCGGTCACCACTGACGGTTCGAGCCGCATGGTCCACATCAAAAAATACAACATGTTGGGCAAACTCCTGACTGTAGGGATTGCGCGCGAACAGCGCACCCTTGCCGGATTCCACCTCGGTGATGACGTGCATCATGGATTGTGCGCGCAAATCCGCAAGTACCCATTCCAGATAACCGGTGATCGAGAGCTTACGCGATCGACCCGAGTGGTTGCGCAGCTTGAACACTGCGAATTTAACCGGCGCATCAATAGCCACATAAATCCACAGTTCCGAGCGAATGCCCTGCTCCGTGTGTTCAAAGACGCTGTAGCCGAAACCATGCCGACTCCGGTAGGGGGTTGCCCCGCGGCTCGGCAGCACGGTGGGCGACCAGAACTTTCCACTTTCCTCATCGCGGATGTAAAACGCTTCGCCGGCAGGATCACTCACGGGATCATTAAACCAGGGAGTGAGCCGGAATTCGTGTGAGTTCTCAGACCATGTATTGCCCGATCCGCTTTCCGAGACCAGAGTCCCGAAAGTCGGGTTGGCCAGCACATTCACCCAGGGTGCCGGAGTCATTTGCCCTGGGAGGAGGGTCGTGACGTACTCGCGCCCATCTGGAGTCAAGCCACCCAGTCCGTTGAAAAATATCAGTTCACACGGTGCGGGTTCCTCCGACGAGGGCTCGATGCGCAGGCTGCGCGTGGGAACGAGGAGTGGGGTTCTGATTTCTGCACGCCCTTGCCGATTGACCTGGGGTGCCAAGGCTCCGGCGCTGTCGGAGATGATGACGCGCGCGACAGACTGTAACAGAACCCGGTCTTCCTCCGAGACCTGTTCAGCGATCTTGACAAAGATACCGCCAGAACGGTCAATCACACTTGCTTCGGTGCCCGTCGAGATCAAGCCCATGATCTGGTCATGAAGCAGTTGTCGGTAACCGGCGTGGTTTTCGTTCCAGATCACCAAATCCACTGCCAAGCCTTTCACACGCCAGTACGCATGAGCCTGTACGAGCTGGCGCACCAGATCGATATTGACCATGTCGCCGATACGGAGTAATACAATCGGCAGATCACCAGATATGGCATAGCCCCACAAGCCGGTTTGGCCACGGCGATTCCGGAGGAGGACACCGGGATCGGCGCGTAGTGAGGGATTGGCATAAATCACGGAACCGGCGAGATGTCCATAGAGCTGTGAATCAGCCTCAGTCGCGTTGATTTGCCGCAGGATCACCTGGCTATGCGTGTGGGCCAGACCGAGCACGCGATGGGATAAGTGTCCATCCTGGTATTTCTCCACCAGATCCAGGCACAGATCCCGGTTTTTGGCGACGCCCGTGACAACATTGACCGTGGCCTGTTCGTCAGGCTCGAGAACGACACGATACCGGATGGCAACAATCGGGTCCAACACCGAGCCCTGACTGTCCGAAAGCGGAGCAGCCGTACGCATCGCTTCGGGATTCGTGACGTCGTTCCCTCGTCCAATGAAGCGCATGCGATCCGTCTCATAGGATCCGGTCTGCTCCATCGGAACAGGGGTGGTCATGAGATGAAACATGTAGGGCGAATGTTCATCCGGAGAGCGCGGGCGCCGAGTGCACAGAATCGCCTGCCACTTGGGAATAATCTCTGTTTCTACGAACAAGTTGCTAAACCCCGGATGAGCGTCATCTGCCGTGGCGTGAGCCAGTACGACTTCCGCATAAGTGGTGAGGTCCACGACTCTCCGTACACGTGAGCGGTTGGTGAGGGTGATGCAGCGTAATTCAATGTCATCCTCGGGTGACACCGCAACAACGGTATTGGTATCGATGCCATTGAGCCGACACCGGTATTCCACGTGGCTTTCCGCCAGCATGACTTCGTAGCTCTCCGGTTTGATCAAGGTCGGCTGATAGGTGTTAGACCACACGGCACCACTGACCGCATCCCGGAGATAGCAGAATGTTCCCCAATTGTCGCGCGTACCATCTTCCCGCCAACGCGTGAGTGCGATCTGGTTCCACTTGCTGAAGCCACCGCCGGCGTTACTCATCATGACTTGGTATCTGCCATTCGATAGCAGTTGAATCTCAGGTGTCGGCGTATGGGGGCTCTTGAAAATACGCGTGGGCATCACCGCATCGCCTGGTGAGATATGCCAATCGGACGGTTCGGACTTGTGTGAATAAAAGACTGTGGCTTTGGGTACACGTTCCTGCAATAACAGCATGGTCGCCTGAAAGGATGCATCCGACTCGAAACGTTTCTGCATAGGATGGTCCAGCAGTTGATACGCCAGGGCCAGAAAGCTCATGCCCTGATGGTGGGCCATATAGGAACGCACAATGGCATGCGACTGGCCGCGCGGCAAACGTGCGGGCGTGTAATCAATGGCTTCATAGAGGCCATACCGCCCTTCAAAACCGGCAGCGGACATGCGCTGCAAATTGAGGCATGCCGCATGCGGGGCCACCATCAACGCCAGTGCCGCCGCGTAGGGTGCAATCACGAGATCTTCAGTCAGGTCGCGCCTGAGCCCCAGGCTGGGTACCCCAAACGCCCGATAGTCGTAACTGAAATGCGCATTAAGGAGGTTGTAACCCGATTCCGAAATCCCCCAGGGCACTTCGCGCTCGTTCCCATATTCGATCTGCTTTTCCACTGCAGTTTTATAGGTTTGATCCAACAGCGTTTGGTCGAAGGTAGGCATCACCAGGAGCGGCATGAGGTACTCGAACATCGAACCCCCCCATGAGGCCAGAATCGGGTCCCCCTCGGCACCGATGAGGAGTCGTCCCAGCGCGAACCAATGCTCCTGCGGAAGCTTACCCTGTGCGATGACCACGAAACTGCACAACCGCGCCTCCGAAGCCAAAAGATCGTAATAGCTGGAATCGCGCCGGTGCTCGCTCGGGTTGTATCCAATCGCCAGCACATGGCGGTCCGTATCGTAGAGAAAGCCATATTCCATATCCGCGAGATCGGTTGCTTGCACCGCCAGATCGTCAATCACAGCCAGGCGTTCAATGGCTCTGGGATTTCCCTGCCGAGCCAACTCATGCAGGCTCGGGATCCCATGCATCTGACCGGATTCGGCCCATTCCGGGGAGAGCAGAAATGCCAGCTCCTCGCCCGCGTTGTGGCATTGCCGTACAAGCGCTTGCATCCACCACCTGAGCGGGTCTTCCGGCTCTGCATCGCTTTCCACAATCATGTCGGCAGCAGTTGAGATCAGTTGTTCGAGGCAGGCTTTCGCTGCTGCAGGCGTCTCGGGCGGAATCATACGGAGTGATTGCAAGTGCTTTTGCAACGTGTTGACTCCCGCAAGAGCGTTTGCTCCCGGGATATCCACCAGGACACGTAACGTGTCGTCCAGTCCATCCCAGAACTTCTGATTCAGAATCTGGTGATCGGGCAACGCAAGCAGCCCCTGTCGCAGGGTCAGCAGATGGCCTGCGAGATTGCCACTGTCCACGGTGGAAACATAAAGCGGCTGCAGCGGTTTTAGAGTCTGCGTGTCATACCAATTGTAGAAATGGCCCTCGTAACGTTCCAGTTTGTGCATGCTCCGGAAGGCATCGACACTACGCTCGACGAGCTGGCCGGCCGAAATATAGCCAAAGTCGTAAGCAGTCAGGTTGGCCAGCAAAGCGAGTCCCATGTTGGTGGGCGAGGTGCGATGCGCGATCAGATCGGAGGGATATTCCTGATAACTATCTGGCGGCAGCCAGTGATCTTCCACTCCGACATACCGCTCGAAAAACGACCAGATCTTTCGGGATAGCGCGTGGAGAAACAGATTCTGGTCTGGCGTAAGCTTGGGTTCCGGGCTGACATGGGGCTGGCTGATCCTCCACGCCAGTATGGGGGAGCAGAACCATAGGGCCAGGATCGGCCAAGCCACCGCTAACGCACTCAGCCGCGAAGCTGCCAGCCAGGCCAGCAAAACGAAAGCAGTGGCGGGAGCGATCCACATCAATCGAGCGTATGAAAGCAGGCTGGCACGGGCGGTGTGTTTCGAGTCGCTGGTCGGGGCCCATTCCAGGAGCCTCGTGTGGGTCATCAACATCCGCACGATGACTCGCAGGATCGCATCGAGGCTAAACCATGCCTCGAAAGGCAGGCAAGCGAGCGAGAACAGCGCCTGAACCACGCCCCGATAGGTGGTATGAGCTGTCGCCATGACGTGGGGTCTCAACAGGACGTTCTCTGGTTTTTTGAACCAGCCCAGAACCGATGTGAGTAGAACCGGAGTCAGCAGAATCCCGATGACACTCACGGTCCAGAACCAGGCGGGTACCAACACCGTCCAACCGAGCACGAGCAGGGCTGTCAGTGCCGCTGGTATCAGGCTGCGCCTGAGATTGTCTAGAATCTTGCCACGCGACAGCAATGAGATCGGATTCCGCTGTCTGCTCGCTCCGGGACCCGGCACACTTGGAAAGAGCCAGAACGCAATCTGCCAATCACCTCTTATCCAACGGTGTCGGCGGGCCACGTCATCGCTGTAGGCACTCGGGTATTCCTCATACAGCAGTACATCGCTCAATAAGCCGGTCTTTGAATAGCATCCTTCCAGAAGATCATGGCTGAGGATGAGGTTTTCTGGAAAACGCTCGTGCAGAACCTTGGCGAAGGCATCCACATCATAGATGCCCTTTCCGATAAACGAGCCTTCCGAAAACAGATCCTGGTAAACATCTGAAACCGCACGCGTATAGGGATCAATGCCGGGTTCACCCGCGAACAGTCGCGAATACCGTGTGCGATTGATGCTGGGCAGACTGATAGCCACGCGTGGCTGAACGACACCATAACCCTCGCAGATACACTGCCCAACGGCATCGTAGCGCGCACGGTTTAACGGATGTGCCATCACGCCTACGAACTGGCGCGCCGAATCGCGTGGGAGCTGCGTATCAACGTCAAGGGTGATGACGTATTTCACATCTGACAAGACCGCAGTACGGCCCACCACAAGATGAAAATGTTCAGGGGAGCCGTTTCGCAGAAATAAATTCAGCTCGGCGATCTTCCCGCGCTTGCGCTCATAGCCCATCCATTTCCGCTCACCTGCATTCCAGTGGCGTGATCGATGAAACAGGAAGAACACGTCCCCAAGCGGATTGGGATATTTTTTATTCAGGGCTTCAATCTGCCTGCTCGCCAGTTGCAGGAGTCCTGCGTCCTCGGCCAGGGTTTCCTCTCTTGCATCCTGAAAATCGGTTAGCAGGCAAAAATGCAGATGATCATCACGGTTGCCGAGGAAACGGACCTCAAGGGCTTCCGACAGTTTCTCGATGTCCTCAGCATGGGTCAGCATGGCGGGAATAACGACCAGGCTGCGCAACTCGGGTGGAATGCCATGCGAGTAATCCATGCGCGGGAGGAGCTGTGGAAGTGACCACAGCGTCACCAGCCAGTTCACCAGTGCAACCGCGAGATAGCTGGCGCAGAACACTGCAATCAGGCCAACTGGCGCCAGTATCCAGCCTGTTGTCCCATTGACGTATGCCAGGATCAACAAACTGGCGCTACACATCCCGGTCAGCAGCAAGATCCCGCCCGCATACAGGAAGAGAGGGGCGCGACTGCCCACCCTCCGGAGTCTCTCGCCAACCGAAAGTCGCTTGCCGACCACTGCCTCAAGCTGACGCAGACCTTTATCGATCAGATAAAAACCCACATGAGCCTCCCGGTCTTGCTCACCCTGCGTGATGGCTCGCTTTCGGCTTAACGCGATCGCCTGACTGGCTACCTCCACTTCGGACGACCGGCTGCTCTTGGCCAACGCTTCCACAGCACGGCGATAGCGATCACGGGTTAAAAAATCCATCTTGCCGTAAATGCCGCCAATATCCTGTCGCAGAATATGTTCGACGCTACTCAGGGTCTCGACGAAACTGCGCCAGTCCATCGCTTCCAGGAATCGCAAACTCGAAATGGTATTGCTGATGGAAGCCTGTTCTGCTGCCTGTTCCTGACTCTCCGCTTGTACCACCTGTTCGATACTCAGACCGGATTCCGAGAGGTTCTGTTCAATCCAGGTGAGGGGCAAACGCAATGCAGGGCTCTGTCCCTGGAGCAGTCGTGAAAATTCAGCGATGAATGAACCCTCCATCGGCGGGTTCGATTTTGCCATGTCCGCGATCACTACCACGAGATTCTTGGGATTCTGTCCCGCGATGGCAATCATCCGACTGGCCCACTGGATGCCCAGATCCCGATGGATTCGGGATGCGGCGATGCGGACCCCAATCCGCCTGAGGTTTTCGATCAGCGCAAGACGCAACATGATGGGAAGCGCCCACAGCTCACCCAGCCTCAAGGTGGTGATGGCCTGATAAGCCATTACGAACCGGCTGAGACCCTCCGAGTCCACCCGCCCATCGCCGTGGGAGATGATTTCCAGAGCAATGTCATACACGCGCGGGAGCCCGACGGAAGGGCCACTGGACAGGCAGGGCAGTTCACGGCTGTAACTTTTGGGCAAGTGACGACGAGCGATATGAATATTCTCTTCAATGAGGTAGAGATTATCCAAAAGCCATTCGCTGGCAGGCGTGATCTGGAGTTTTTCATGGACCGCATGGGTCAACAATTCACAAACATGGACCAGAACCTTTTCGTTTTCAGCCAACCGTGTCAGGAGTCGATCCTTGGCATGCCCGTCATTCAACTGATGCAACCCAGCGAGGAGTTCCCCATGACGCGCCATCTGGTCCGCGTTGAATAGTTCAGCGCGTAACAGCGGCTCTTCTCTAGGGTTTTCCAGTGATGAGGGAGCTTCTGCGCGTGGAAGCATCCAATCGAGCAGATTTCTGAAAATGGATGGGCTACTGCGTTTCAAGTCCGGATCTCCGTAATGAATAGGGTCGCAAACAGCGGACCCGTGACATCGGCAGCAGAACCGGAGGCCTGATTCAGGTGTGGTCCAGTCGCATCACGGTTTCCGATCCTTCTGGACAATCACCCTTCACATCGGAATCGGGTTTCCGAAGATGTCTCCATCAGGATCTCATCCGAACCTGACGCACGCTCGGAGTCCCCTTCCCGGGATGCGGCAAGGTCACGATACACCTGCAACCGGAACCACTGTCCTGTATGGGCTATTCTCGGTGTTGGGGCTGGAAGATTCAGTACGTTGGAGTACATAAAACCAAAGCACATCAGTTGCCACCGGGACACGTAGGCCAGGCATTCAACCGTGGGCCTCGGCTAGTGTGATGCATCATCCTAAACACGAGCATCCTTGCGCTTCGAGCTCAAGGTTTTATCAATACAGGGACGGTACGGATGCGGCATGCGGCGGTAACCAACCTCCCGTAAACCCCGCCCGCTCTAACCCATGGATGACATAGGGGCACGCACGCATTAAACGCCACAAGAGACCTGTCCGCTGGTTCTCGATCATCAGGATGATTGGCCCTTGATTGAGCCCGCAATGGTAGGGTGATATCCAGCCGTAAGGATTAGCGGACCGCTCCGGATAGGTCGGATTGAAACTGCTTTTAAAGCCATAGGGATTGCCGACTTTCAACTTGAACTCGTATATGAAGTAGTCAATCGTGGGTAACACGATCTCTGGCGCAAACGGCAGGGAGGCCACCACCACCCAGGGTGAGAGGGTTCCGTCATCGGGCCCGTCCGGCACACCGCGTGCCACATAGCCAAAGAATTGACGCGGGACGCCCTCTACTGTGAGTGTTTCCGGACCGGGACCGTTGCAGGCGGTGAGCCCCCAGCAGTACCTGCTGTAGCCCTTGAACTTGAGCGGGTTCCTGATCGCATATTCTTGTTGTGCATAGGTGGCACGGCGGCTGTTCTCGAAATAGTCGCTCCCCTGGCTGCGCATATAGGCATCCTGGAGACCACGAAAATCAATCCAGATATGCGAAAGCTGATGCGCAAACAAGGGGCCGGCATAAAGATATTCCTGCCCATAACCACTTCTCCACTCATAGCTAGCGGTCCAGGCGGTGTAGCTGCTCTCGTGCAAGGGATGTGTGGGCGAGCCCAAACCCAGTATGTAGAGTATCAGTGCTTCATCGTAGCCTCGCCAGCGGCTGGACAGGAAACCGCATTCTGGTTTCCAGCCCATTGTGACGGTTACGGCTTCATTTTGAGCCCATTGCCAATCGGCTCGGAGATAGAGCGCCTCTGCCAGCATGCGGATCTCATGTTCATCAGGTGTGTTCAGATCGAAATACCGACCTATAGACAGTATGCCCGCCAGCAGCAAGGCACTGTCCATGGTTGACAGCTCACACTGCCAGGCACGCCGGCCAGTTTGCATGTCGAGAAAGTGATAATAAAAACCCCGGTAGCCCGTCGCATCGGGTTCTGGCCCTTGCGGACTGTTGTGGAAGAACCGTAGCGTCGTGAGAATACGCTCTACTGCCGTATCACGCAGGAGGTATCCACGTTCGACGGCAATGGGATAGGATGACAATCCAAGTCCCACGGCGGCAATACTGGCAGGTGCGCCCGGCACAGTTCTGTCCATGACCAGTCCATTTGCCGGATTCGTCTCGTGCAGAAAGTAATCGAACGCTTCGCGTTGAAGCTTTTCAAGCTCAGGTTCAACAGTCAGTTTTGGAGCGTGCATGGAAATGCCTGATAACGATCTCACCCGGCACCTCAAGTTGCGTCACGCGAGGGGATGGAGCCTGGGGCTTCATCGGAACTGCACGTCAGATGAATACGGGTCTCGGTTGCAGCCGTATTCCCTGCAACAGCCGTTCATATTCGCTTTCGACCACGCCGTAACACTCGCAGACCAGAGATTCAAGACCCACCCGATTGAGGACTGAAATCCGTCCATCCAAATAGGTGATCAGACGCGCAAATTGCAGCTTCTCTGTTACCTCCGAGACCGCTCCCAGACGGATACCGAGCATGTTGGCCACGAGTTCCTCGCTCATCTTCATTTCGTCAGAGCGAAGCCGATCAATGCTCAAGAGCACCCAGCGGCAGAGCTGCTGCTCAAGCGTATGGTGACGGTTGCAGGCTGCAGTTTGCGACATTTGCGCGATGAGCGCCTGGGTGTAGCATAGAATCGCCTTCTGTAAAGTAGTGCCCATATCAAACTCGGCCTGCATCACGCTCGCCTTCACCCGATAGGCGGTTCCTGCGTTTTGTACCGCCGCTCGGTTGTGGGTCGCACTATCGCCCATGAACGACGAGACTCCCACCACTCCCTCGAAACCAACCACAGCGATCTCCGCCGATGTCCTGTTGTTCATGACATGGAGCAACGATACGATGCAGTCGGATGGGAAATAGACATGCGTCATGGCCTTGCCCGATTCGAATATGGACTGGCCCAAGGTCAGTGTGACGGGCTCGAGTTCGGGCTGCAGGCGTGCATACGCTTCCGGCGGAAGGCTGTTCAGAAGATAGTTGTCTTTCGGGCTTGCAAACATCGAACTAGCCCCAATACGCAGGTTTCGGTGGGCTTCAGGACTCCCGGTATTAGCCTAGCGGACGGCATGCGGCGGCTCTGTGCGGTAGCGCGCTCAGCCTGCAGAAGCTGGGATGCCCTGCGCTGGAAGGGAAAAGTCATAGGCAGCGCGGAATGCGGATAACGGTTAAGCCGCCATAACCCGCCGTGATCACTGCCCCTGTCTGCCCGGTGACTTCAGTATGCAGGCGGGCGCATCAGGTGGAAACGACGTCAGGAAGCAGCCGGTCATATTCCAGTTTGACCACTCCATAGCATTCGCACACATTCGATTCCATGGCGGATCGGTCGATCAGGGTGATGTTTCCACGGGCATAATGGATGAGTCCGTTCTTTTGCAGTTTGCCAGCTGCTTCCGTTACGCTTTCGCGGCGTACCCCCAGCATGTTGGCGATAAGTTCCTGGGTCATCTCGAGCTTGTCCGAACGCAGGCGATCAAAGCTCAGCAGGAGCCACCGGCACAGCTGCTGTTCAATCGTATGGTGCCGATTGCACACGGCGGTCTGTGCCGTCTGGGTGAGCAACGCTTGTGTGTAGCGCAGCAACAGGTGACGAAAGGGAAAGTTGCCTTCGAATTCAGACTTCATAATACCGGCCCGCAGCCGGTAAGCAGATCCCGCACTTTGGATCACTGCGCGATTGGGCGTACTCCCGCCTCCCATGAGCAGCGAGATGCCCACCAGGCCCTCGAACCCGACGATCGCGATCTCCGCACAGGCGCCGTTCTCCATGACGTAAAGCAGAGAGACGATGCAGTCCACGGGGAAATACATATGCGCCATCGTGCCACCCGACTCATAGAGGGAATCTCCCAGTGGAAAGGATACCAGTTCCAGGTGTGGCAACAGCCGCGCATAAACTTCAGCTGGCAAGGCATTCAATAGTAGATTGTTTTTGGGGTCGCTCATCGCACTGCTCTGATCTCTCACTCACATCAACCCATCACTCACAAGAACCGGCCCACCCGCGCATGTCAGCCAGCCGGAACTTTATAGCACAAAATAACTGCGTCTTACAATTCGGGACGGGCACCCCACACGACCACGTCAAAGTCCCCCCTCGAAGCACGAGTGGAGTTGGGAAACGGAGAGAATTTTTCAGAAGTCGGAGGCGAAACGAGAAAATTTTCGGGATGAAGGGGGGACCCGAGGGGTAAAGTCAGGATTTTCTCTATTCT
>DAHXNI010000104.1 GCA_027365475.1 Pseudomonadota bacterium
GCCCAGGAGGGCCACCCACTCCCCGTCCAGAAGGGCTACATAGCGGATCGATTCCCCGGGCATGGCCCGGAATCCGAGGTAGTGGTGCGCCCGCATCTCTTCGTCCCACCGGATGCGCTCGGAGGCTTCGACGGGACGGACAACCAGCGTATCGAAACGGTGCCGGTCCAGGGAGTTGGGGTCGGGAGCAGGATCCATGGAGCGAGCATACCGAAGTCGAAGGAAAAAAGCCAGCCCTCTTTTCTAAAGCTGGCCCCCCTATTCACCGGTCAGGGTGGGCGCTGCTGACTTTGACACGGTCGTGGGGCACCCCCCCAGCCGGGTCTCAGAGCACCCCCCCGGCCAGGGACGTTCGAGAGGTTCCCGAAAACCGGATGGAACCTGCCACGGAAAGCGCCCATCCCCCGGGACCGGGCGGATGGGCGCGCGTCTTTCGAACCCTCAGTGACGTGTGGGTCCGTAGTTGAAGACGATGTTGACCCGACGATTTTCCTGCCGTCCATTGGCGTGCGCGTTGTAGGCGAAACGCCGGCTCTGGCCAAACCCTTCGGCATGAAGCCGCGAACGGGACACCCCAAACTGATCCACCAGATAGTTCACTACGCTCTCCGCCCGATGCCGGGAGATTTTCATCGCGAGTGCAGGGGTCGCTTCCAGATTGTCGGTGTTGCCTTCCACTGTGGCCGTGACAGCAGGAGTCACTTTCATGAAATACGCAACCCTCCGGAGATCGTTGCGATAGCGGGATCTCACATTCGTCTGGTTCCGGCCGAACTCAATCGGGATGCCCAAGGTCACCCTTTTGACGGGTGCTACCTTGAGGCCCGCGATATTCGTCACGCATGGGATGACCGCCACGATCCGCCGGTTGAGCCGTTTTCCCGCCCCGGTACGATTGTTTCCGATGGGATGAGCCTCACCGTATCCCACGGCCGTCAGCCGCGAACGGGCGATACCAAACCGGGTCACTAGGTAGTTCACCACATTCTTGGCCCGCTTCCGGGACAGTTTCAGATTGTACGCAGCGGTTCCCACATTGTCGGTGTACCCCTTGATCACGGCCGTGGTGCGGGGGTATTTGTTCAGGAAGGTTCCGACCACATCAAGCTTTTGCTTGTCCTGCCGCTGCATTTTATCTAGATTCACCTCGAACTGGATGCTCAGGGTGCTGCAGTACTGCTGGGTCTCAACCGGGGCCGGAGCCTGAACCGGTGCGGGAGAGGGGGTTGGCTCGGTATTCTCGGCAACCGTTTCAGACTGTGACCGTCCCTCACCGAACCGATAGACCAGCCCGAGCGAGATGAGATCAATGTCGCCCTTATTGCCAACGGCATCGTTGATCCGGTAGCGGTCCGCCTCGGCACGTACGCCAATGGATGAGGTGACATCGTATTGAAGCCCCACGCCGAACTCGTAGTTCGCGCTCTGGTTACTGGGACCGGGATTGTCCACAGCCACGGACCCCCCTCCGGTAAAACTGTCCCGGGCCTTCTCATAGATCAGCCCGACCTCTCCAAATGCGGAGAACCGCTTCGTGATGGGCAACATTCCGACAGCATCCGCATTGATCCCTTTGAGATTGAGCGTGCCGTGGAGTGTTCCGGGCGGCAACGTGGTCGCCGTAAATCCAAAGTTCCCCAGGTTGAAATAACCGGCTTCAAGAGCGAAGTACCGGTTGAACTGGTATCCACCGAATATTTTATAGCCGATGTCACGATCGTTATTGTTGATCAAGGTGGTGCTAAATCCCGCTCCCAGAAGATCATTGGTAATCCGCGTATCGCCGATCTTCGCTCTGGACTGACCCACGTTGAATCCCACATACCAGCCTGGATCGTGCGCCAGGGCGAGCGGACTCGCGATGACGGCGAGTGCCACGAGACTGACTGCAACTGACGTTCTTGCTAGTTTCATGTTGTGCTCCATGAACGATTGGCTGTTTCGAGTAGTCATTGGGTGACGCATGATTGGAATCCCCCTGCCTTACGGGGACGGCACATTGACGACCGTGTCCACCAGGGTGACGGAAGCACCCAGAGACAGAGCCCGGCCATCCAGCGTCGTGATCGCAGTGTTGCCGACAGTCGAAAACGCGGCACCCGACTGGGAGATGATGGTTCCAACCATGGTCCCGCCACCCGCCGCATCGATCGTCGCAGCGCTGCCCACTTGCCAGAACACATTCTTGGCCTGGGCGCCATTGATCAGGATGATGCTTTGGGGAGATGCGACTCCCGGACCACCCACGGTGAGCGTCGTCGCCATCTGGAAGACCCAGACCGCATTCGCATTCCCTTCTGCATTGAGCGTCAGGTTCCCTCCCTCAATCATGAACGAACCCGAGCTCGCCGTGTAAACACCGGGCGTGAGCACGAGACCGCCTAGGTTGCCGGCACCTGGATCGGGTCCGGGCGGCAGACCCACCAGCTTCTGGTACGCGGTTTGCGCATCGAGACGGGCTTGCGTGGCATCCGCGCAATAAGTCGCATTGACAGCCGTAGAAGTCGGGCCTGTAGTGGAGGTGGTGCAGGTATAGATCGTGCCGTTGACGACTCCGATATTGGCAGTCGTTTCCGTATACACATCACCTGCCGTATCGTTGAATCCGGTCACGGACGAAGTGCCTGTTGCAATCGTTCCGATATTCCCATTGATGATCGTCTGGGTCCCCGTATTGGTCATGCCGGCGGTACCGCCGAAGGTTCCGTATGAGGATGCCGATCCCAGGGAAACCGCCTGCAGGCAATTTCCGGTCGCAGGACCCACGGTAAATTTCCAGACATCGTCACGGGCCATTTCATTGGGCGGGATCGCCATGTCCTTGACTCCGTGCGCACCGCCTACGATTGTGGCCGTATAAGTCACGCCCGATACGAGATTGTTGAGCGGCGTGAAGGTTGCAATGCGGCCGGTCGCGGCATCCAGCACCACGGATCCTGCCGCGATGGGCGTGAGGCCCGGTCCGGTGACCGTGAAGGTTGACGAATTGACCGTACTGGGATCCATCCGCAATCCGGAGGGCACGTTGAAAGTGGCGTTGATGCTCGCATTGGGGCAGACCCCCGTCGCCCCCGAGATGGGCTGGGTGGATAACACCGTGACGTCGTTCGCCCCCGATACGATTGGGGCTGCCGTAGTGAAACTCCAGACATAGTTGCTGGCCGAAGGCAGAGCGGCCTGGTTACCGGCTAGCGCATTGTCGGAAAGGTCCGTGACCGGGGTTGCGCCGACTCCTTCGATTGTTGCGGTATAGGTTGTGCTGGTGGCCAGTGGGGAGACGGGCGTGAAGGTCGCCGTCCTGGAACCCACTGCATAGCTCACAGTCCCGGCAACGGGAGTCCCGCCGGGGCCGTCCAGCGTAAAGCTGGAGGTATCGATTGTGGCCGGAGACATTTCCTCGCTGAATACAGCCGCAACCGCTGCATTGGTCGCCACGTTTGCTGTCGGAGTCGAACTCGTCAAAGGAACCGTAGCCGTCACCCGCGGCCGTGTCGTGTCCGCCGTATCGCCTGTCGTGAAGCTCCAGACATAGGGGTGCACCAGAGACACGCCCGTGGAGAGACTCCGGGCCCCGGTAATCGTAGCCGTATAGAGCGTGAGAGGTGCAAGACTGGTACCGGGAGTCAGGGTAAAGGTGGCAATGGTGCTGGCATCGTCGAGCGCCACGGATCCGGTCGGGTTGGTACAGGGGGATGCACAAGTGAGAGTGAAACTGCCTCCGCTGCCCGCAATCGGAGCCATCGGCTCACTGAACTCCGCAATAATCACAGAATTGTTGGTCGCCACCCCGGTGGCATTGTTTTGGGGGGAAACTGCCGTCACGGTGGGCGCGAGCACGGCATTTCCGTTTGTGCCCAGAATGGGGCTCTGTCCCTCGTTGCCCCCCCCGCATGCCGCGAGTGATGCGCCCAGCAGGGCGACCAGGAGCCAAGGCAGGCATCTGGAATAGCTTCTCGTCTTGATCATTTTCCTCTCCGCGATGTAATCAAACCCTGTCAATCAGGTGTACTCTGGCGTTCCACACACCAAACTTATGCGTGGGGCTTCGGAAGCATTAGATACTCCTCGCGAAATGGTTTCGGTACGGTATCGCACCTAAACCAGACGGCTGGATCAGTGTCAGGCAATTGTCGGGTCCAACCCTATATGTGAGGAACGAGATCTTCCCTACAGGCAACGTCTCGGCGCGTCGAACATCCATTCATTTCTATGTTCGCTAGTGCACGGACTTCCACACCAGCGGGGTCTAGCTTGTGCTGTGCGTGTCCTGTCACGCTGGAATGTTCTCGTCAACTATGTACATGCAGGAGTAGAGAACGATGTTGTACTGGGCGGTTGTGTTTTTTATTGTCGCGGTTGTCGCAGCAATCTTCGGCTTCGGCGGCATCGCCGCGGGTGCCGTGGAAATTGCCAAGATTCTCTTTGTCATCTTCGTCATCTTGTTTCTGATCTCAATCGTTTTCGGATTCGTCAGACGCGAAGGTGGCAGGAAACGGTAGTTCTACCCTGGAATTTGGAATCCATACCACAACAAGGGAACAGGTAACCAGTTGTAAAGGGGTCCCGCATTCAGGCAAGCTTTTGCAACACGCAGAAATGCGAAGTGAGGATACGATGAATACGCTACGAAAATGTACGGTTGCCGTCCTGATGCTTTCCGCATTGGGATTGGCCGCATGCCAGAACCATTCCGGCTCCGGACCCGCCGCCACCGCCGGGAAAAAGATCGACCAGGCAGGACGGGACGTCGGTCATGCTGTTGGCACTGCGGCGCATAGCACCACGCATGCGCTCGGTCAGGCTGCCCGGAGTACCGGACGGGCCATAAGCGATACAGCGATCACGGCTAAAATCCAGGCAGCGATTCTCGCCAGTCCGGGCCTCCGAATCATGAAAATCGATGTCACCACCACGAAGGGTGTGGTCACATTGACCGGAACGGTCCGCTCAGCAAAGGACAGTGATCGCGCTGCGGGGCTCGCTCGCGCTGTGGATGGCGTAAAAGGTGTCCATAACGACCTTACTGTGGTGAGCTCGGGTTCGGATTGATTCTGAGATTAGCTCACCTCTTCCGGTGAGCCGCTGACTCGGTGTGATGGCCTGCAAAGGGTCATCGTGGGCGTTAGGATCCGCCGTCACACCCCAAGGTTGGCGAGTTCGTGCGCCACAGCCATTCGACCCTTACTCAGGAAACACAGGCAGCGGTGGGCTCCCGGGTACGCCTTCTCGCGGGCGTTCCAGATCGTCTCACGATATAAAGACATTCCCGGTTCCGGAGGTGTCCGACCCGTCCCACTTTCTCGCCTTTCGGGTTATAGATGCCGATCCGGCAGCCGACGTAGCGCGGGTGATCCTGCTCGATGGTTTCGATCCCGTCCGTACTGCCCGAAAACTCCATGAGAAGCCCGGTCATCTCCTCCTCCGAAAGGTAGCCTTCGTTGCTGAAGGAGACGATCAGAAGGGGTGCACGGATCGCTCTCAAGAGTTCCCGGAATGCATCGGCAAAGCGGGGGCGCGAGTTGAACAGGCTTTTGCGCACCCGGCAATCGCTCCGTTTGCAGGCTGTGCCGTATACCTCGGGATGGTCCCAGCGGACCAGCGTCTCCCAGATGTGATAGTTCGAAAGATACGCGTGCTGGTTATAGGGAGGATCGAGATAGACGAGATCTGCGGGTGTTTGGCGCGCAGCCTTGAGCGCATCAAGCTCCATCGCCCGGCCTTTGCCGGATGGCGCGCACGGGAGCAGTTCGGGCAGGCGGAGGGCAAGATCACCCCCGGCGCGGGGTGCCCAGCTCTTGAGATAGGCCATCTGAACCCCCGTCGTCGAATCCACCCGATCGGCCGCTTCCATGAGCGAAACCAGGAGTATCGACTCAAGTTCGGGTGGCAAC
>DAHXNI010000018.1 GCA_027365475.1 Pseudomonadota bacterium
CTTCGGGCCATGACTGCCGGTTTGAGGCCCATCCCAAGCGTGGTCTGGATCATCGTCCGCTCTTCAATATTCAACGTGTATAGCGTTTTCCCATGCAACAGGATCTCCTACAAAATGTTGCACTTGGTTTTTGAGCGCGCCCCTCGCTCCCCCCTTACATCCCGAAAGTTTTCTCGTTTCGCCTTCGGCTTCTGGAAAATTCCCACCGTTTTTCAGTTCCGCTCTTGTTTCGAGGGGGGACCTTGACGTGGTCGTGCCAAGACGATCCCGAACCGGAACTTCCCGTCCCCGGCCCGTCCGGCCCGCCATGGCATATACTAGGCACGCGCGAAGGGTAGCCCGGGCATGGATCCCCATTACGTCCGGCGTCCCCTTGGGACCACGCATCCTGCAGAAGATCTACCGAGGCAAGCCGCCGATGCAGCATGTTCTCTTGACCGGTGGAGCCGGCTATATCGGTTCCCACGCCGCCGCAGCCCTGCTGCAGGCTGGCTATTCCATCACGATTCTTGACAACCTCCACAACAGCTCACGAAGCGTCCGGCCGGCTATTGAAGCGCTGGGAGGCAGACCGGTGGACTGGATCGAAGCTGACATCCGCGATGAATCCGCGCTCGATCGGTTACTGGCCCAAACCCCGGTCGATGCGGTCATTCATTTTGCCGGTCTCAAGGCAGTCGGAGAGTCAGTAGCCCACCCCCTCCGCTATTACGACAACAATGTCTCGGGCACGTTGACTCTTTGCCAGGCCATGGCCCGCGCGGGCATCCAGACACTCATCTTCAGTTCATCCGCCACCGTTTACGATCTCGGCCAGAAAATGCCGCTGCGCGAGGAGAGTGCACTCGGCCCCTCCCATCCCTACGGTTGGTCCAAGTTCATGGTGGAGCAGATCCTGCTGGATCTCTACCGGTCGGACCCGACGTGGCGGATCGCGCTGCTCCGCTACTTCAATCCAGTCGGCGCCCATCCGAGTGGACGGATCGGTGAACGGCCCAATGGGATTCCTAACAATCTCATGCCGCATATCTGCGAGGTCGCCCGGGGCAGGCTCCCGTACCTCACGGTCCATGGCAACGATTACCCGACGAGAGACGGCACGGGAATACGCGATTATCTCCATGTGATGGATCTTGTAGAAGGCCACCTTGCGGCACTCCGTTATCTCACCACCTCCGCAGCTCCACTCGTGCTCAATCTTGGGACCGGACAGGGGACTTCCGTCCTCGAAATGGTCAACGTGTTTTCTGAAGTCACCAACCGGTCGGTTCCGGTTCGGGTAGGACCCAGGCGACCGGGCGATCAGGCCGCCTGTTGGGCGGATCCCGGTCGGGCCCGCACACTCATCAACTGGCAAGCCCGATATGACACGGCCGCGATGTGTCGGGATGCCTGGTGCTGGGCATCCCGAGAGGAAACCGGATGAAACGGGAGCGAGCCTCCTGCCCCAACCGGTCCATCCAGCCGGATCAAGTGTGCGCGTGCGACGGCGGCCCCAGATACCCGACGACCCAGCTGTAGATCGCACGGCAGAAGAGCTCAAGCTGTATGGGATCCTGCGGCATGTGATACGCCCCGGGTATGTCGAGGAAGCGGATCGGCACGGTGACGTCTGAGGTTCCCGAGAGGATCAGGGTCGGCGTCGTGATCTGGCCGCCGTAGGTAATGGGTGAGCCGGTCCGGTAGAGGGATGCGCTCCGTGGATTCCACGGACTCCCCCCGAGAGAGTCACGCGTCCAGGCCAGGTTGCCGGCGCCTGCGAGTTCATATTCCTCGGTCCAGTCCACCGCTCCGTCGGCCACGACCGCACAGCGCCAGAAGTGCTGATGCGAAATCAGCCATGCTGTCATGTAGCCACCGTAAGAATGTCCAACCGCGGCGATGCGCGAGCGATCGACCAGACCGCGCGCTTCGAGCATCCGGGTACCCGAGATCACATCGCTGTCCGGCCCCGCGACCGGATCGCGATAGATCGCGTGCTCATGGCATTGCCCAGATTGTCGCTGCCACGGTAGTTGGGCTCGAAGACGAGAAATCCGCGCGCCGCGAAAAGATCGCGCAACGGCCCGATCTCGCCGCCATCGAAATGCTCAGTCGAGGCGGCCTCCGGACCGCCATGGCTGAACACCACAAGTGGATAGCGCTGCCCCCTCCGATAGCCGTTCGGATAGGTCAGGATGATGTCGTTGAACTGGCCGTCGGGCGCATGCCAGGTGATCTCGACGCTGCGCGGGTAGGCGTAGTCGGCAAAGATCCGGTTGAGATGAGTGAGCACGACGGGTCGGCTTTTCAGGGAGCGCAGGAGATAAAGCTCGGGGGGACGCGTGGCGTTGTCTGCAATAAAAACCAGTTAGCCCTGCCTCGAGACCGTAATGAGCATCGGGTTCAAAAACCCGAGCGCGAGAGCGTAACCCTTCCTGTGGAACCGCTGCCCGGGAAAGCGGTGTCCGATGTGGTGCAAGCTGCGAAGGGCGGGTCTCTGCCTGCCAGCTTTGGCATGCGTGCCAGAGACCGAGCGGCTCTTTCTCAGTGGATACACACGCCTGAGGCTATAACTCGGGGCAGACATTCCAAGGCGGACAGGGCGGGAGGAGCGATCGACCGATACGATTCGAAAAACTCATGGCGAGGAGATTCGCCGGCGTGAGCGGGTGATTCGTATCTTCCCGAACGCCGCATCCGCCCTGCGCCTTTTGGGAGCCCTATTGGCCGAGCAGCACGAGAGTTGGGCCGGGCGGCACTATCTGGATATGAATGAGTTCCACGAGTGGCTTGCGGACCGACACCCCGCCGCCACTCCGGATCACGTGGTGTCTTTGAGCTGAAAAATGGGCGTCACGACCGGATCGGGTTTACAGCAGAAATTGGACTTGACCGCAAGGTTCGGCCAAGGCGCGACGTGCCACCGCGCTGTGGCCGGGTTTGCTCTGTACGGCCCACGGCACCACCATCTTGACTTTCCACGTAAGATTCTATATATTTCACCTTGATACACTATAAGTATTATATATAGTTCACAGCATGCGCTCCGCAGTTTTCGACGTTCTACCGGGCACGGTCAAACGCTCCCTCACCAAATTAGGGGCCGACCTCAATACGGCCCGCCGCAAGCGCGGCCTGACGGTCGCTGCCGTTGCCGAACGCATGGGGGTTTCCAAAGGTACCTACCTGCGCGCCGAAAAGGGCGACCCAACGGTGATGCTCGGCGTCTACGCGATGGCGCTTTTCGTGCTCGGCTTTGGCGACGCGTTCCGCGACCTCGTGGACCCTTCCAAGGATGAGACCGGCCTCTTGCAGGATGAGCAGCGCTTACCCAAGCGTGTCCACATGAAGCCGCGCCGGAGCAAGCCATGAAGCGCATGATCGATATCTTCTTGGGTGACGGACCGCAGGTTGGAACGCTCTACTACGATGTACAAGGCAGACGGGAGAACGCTGCCTTCGAATACACCGTCGAATGGCTTGCGGACGAAGACCGCCACGCGCTTGAACCCAGCCTGCCGCTTGTGGCCGGCCCGCATTTCCATAAGAAGGTCGCCGACGGTTCTGTCTTTCATGCGGTCATTGCCGACTGCGAGCCCGATGGCTGGGCACGCCAAGTCATCAGGCGGGACCATACCAAGCGTCGCCAGGAAGCACGCGAGGCGGGCAAGGGTGTGGAGGCGCCAACCCTTAACGCGCTCGATTTCTTACTAGCGGTTGACGATGCAAGCCGGGTGGGGGCGCTGCGCTTTCAAGACGAGAAAGGCATTTTCCAGCGCGCGCCCGAACCAGGCCAGCGTAGCGCTCCACCGCTGATCGAACTCGGCGCATTGCTCGCCGCGTCCCGCGCGGTCGAGACCCATAGCGAAACCGCCGCGGATCTCGCCTACCTGCGCGGGCGCGGAACATCCCTTGGCGGTCTGCGCCCCAAATGCTGCGTCATCGATGATGACGGTCATTTGGCAATTGGAAAATTTCCCAGCGTGTCCGACGAACGCGCGGTGACGAAAGGGGAGATTCTGGCGCTGCAGCTCGCCAAGAAGGCTGGTATCACCGCCGCCGAAGCGCGGCTCGTCGATAGCGACAGCTCGCCCGTCGCGCTTGTCCGGCGCTTCGACCGCGCCGGAGGCCGCCGCATACTATTTGTCTCGTCGGCCACCATGTTGGGTGTGGAACGCCGTGACGGAGAGAACCATTCCTACACGGAAATCGTCGATGCCATCCGCGTCCATTGTGCGCACGCGCAAGCGGATATCGACGAGCTCTGGCGTCGCATCGCGTTCTCCGTGCTCATCACCAACATCGACGACCACCTGCTCAACCACGGCTTCCTCCACGAGAGCGGTGCACTCTGGCGTCTGTCGCCGGCATTTGACCTGAACCCGTCACCCGAATGTATCCGTGAGTTCAAAACCTGGATTTCCGAAGATGCGGGACCGGAGGCGACCATCGATGGCCTGATGTCCGCCACGCCTTACTTCAGAATCTCGCGGGAGCGCGCCAAGCTCATCCTCGCCGACGTGGAGCGTGCCGTTGCCACGTGGCGGGAAACTGGACGTTCGATTGGTATGTCCGGGCAAGAGTTCGATCAGTTCGCCGACGCCTTTGAACATGCCGAACGCGCGGCGGCACGTCGGGTCGTTGGCTAGCACAAATCGCAGCGAGCGGGGTTGGGCGAAGACGGATGCAATCAAGAAGGATTTGTCCTAAATGGTCGCGCCGCGCCTCAACGGCGCCAGTCACGGTCGACCCCGCCTCCAGCGCCGCCTCGCATCATCCCTTGCGCCACGCATTACCCGGTAGAATTCAGCCATCTCCTTGAGACATGCGGTTACCTCCTTGGACGCGACGATTCCGGTCCCGGCGTTAAGCTAATCGGCCAATGCACCGAGCAGCGGGTTCTCGGGCCGGATCACGGCGTCGTAATCGTTGGCGACGGCCTGGAGCGCACGCTTCGTACCGACCTCGCGATGCCGACGGATCAGCGTGTCGCTCTCCGGTAACCTCACAGCCACGCTTGCGCTCCTCTTTCTGATCCCGAGGTCCTCGACACCACTACCCCTATCGAGATAGTGCCGCTCGATCCATACCTCATGGCGTCCGGTCAGCAGAGCGCCTACGAGGTGGTAGGCAGATGCCCCCTGTGTCAACATACTTGTCGTATGGTTTTTAACGAAGACCTATCCTCAGGGGACGGCAAAAAGAGGGTCACATGACCGCTTATCCGCAAGAAAGAAAAGAAGCAGTCTGTCGTCGATTGCTATCACCAGAAGGCGTATCCCTCGCTCAGTTAGCTCGAGACACCGGTATTGGGAAGAGTACACTCCGCAGTTGGCGTAAGGAGCTCCAAACCCTCCCAGGAGTCGTGATGTCAAAACCCCATAAGCCCAACACAGCCTGGTCCTCGGCTGAGAAGTTTGCCGTGGTTTTAGAGACCGCGGCCCTGAATGAGGCCGAACGTGCGGAATATGCTCGACGCAAGGGTCTTTATGTTGAACAAATCGCCACGTGGACCGTGGTCTGTCGCGACGCTCATGGCGCCTTGGTGGAGCGCCCGGAGAACCGTGCGGACAAGAAGCGCATTCATGATCTCGAACGCGAACTGAATCGGAAAGAGAAGGCGCTGGCGGAAGCCGCGGCATTGCTGGTCCTCCAAAAAAAAGCCCAGGCGATCTGGGGGGACGGGGACGCATGATCTCGCTTTCCGATCGCCAACACGTTGTCAGTCTGATTGATGAGGCTGTCACAGGCGGCGCCCGCCGTATGCCGGCCGCCGCGATTCTGGGCTTGAGCGTGCGCACGGTCGAGCGCTGGCGCTCAGAGGGCGTGGGCGTCATACGCACCGATGCGCGACCCACGGCCGTCCGTCCGCCCTCGCCTCGGGGTCTCTCGGTAGCCGAGCGGACGGAAGTCTTGGAAATTGCCCGTAGCCCCGCGTTTGCGAGCCTGCCGCCCTCCCAGATCGTGCCGAAGCTCGCCGATCAAGGGCGTTATGTGGCCTCGGAATCGACCTTCTACCGCCTTTTAAAGGCTGCGGATCTGCAACACCCTCGCGGCCGGGCCCGCGCCCCTATCCGTCGTCATCGCCCCACCAGTCACTGTGCCACAGGGCCCCGGCAAGTCTGGTGTTGGGATATCACGTGGCTGTCGGCCGCGGTCAAGGGTACCTACTATTACTGGTACATGATCCTCGACCTCTATAGCCGCAAGATCGTAGCCCACGAGGTTCATGCCGCGGAATCGGCCGAGCACGCCAGCCATCTGATACGCCGCGCGAGCCTCGCCGAGGGCCTCGCAGGACGACTCCTCGTGCTGCATTCGGATAATGGAGGAGCCATGAAAGGATCGACGATGCTGGCGACTCTGGAGGCCTTGGGCATCGCACCTTCGTTTAGCCGTCCCCGAGTGAGTAACGATAACCCCTATGCCGAAGCCCTCTTCCGCACCGGCCAGTATCGCCCCGAGTATCCGACCCAACCCTTTGCGGACTTGGCCGCGGCCCAAGCCTGGGTGTTACGCTTCGTGCGTTGGTATAACGAAGACCACCAGCACAGCGGCATCCGCTTCGTGACCCCCGCCCAGCGCCACAGTGGCGAGGCCTTACAGATCATCGAACATCGTAAACAGGTCTACGAACACGCCCGCGCTCAACACCCCGAGCGTTGGTCGCAGACCCTCCGCAACTGGAACCTGCCGACCGAAGTGTGGCTCAATCCGGAACGCATCAAATCAGAGCCGTCATCGGAGGCTGCCTAAACCTTTCCATACGACATCTATGTTGACAAACACCGCGTCAGGTGCAGGTAACCGAGCGGCGCACCAAGGAGGATTTCGTCAGCTTCGTCTGCCGGATGCTGCGCCGCGGGTACTCCGAGGTGCGAAAGGTGCACCTGGTGCTCGACAACCTCAACACCCATCTGCTCAGCAGCTTCGAGGAGGTCCTCGGCAAGGAAGCCGCCGCCAGCATCCTGCGCCGGATCCAGTTTCACTACACCCCGGTGCACGCGAGCTGGCTGAA
>DAHXNI010000039.1 GCA_027365475.1 Pseudomonadota bacterium
CTCCCGGCCCGGCAGGCCATTGAGTTCGCGGATGAGGGTCTTTGCCTGGGAGGACCAGGTTTCGGCGTCGGCTACGATGTAGCAGCGTGCCAAGGTCGCCGCATAGGCGTTGTGATCGTTCGCAATCACCTGATAGCCCGCGCGCTTGAGCGCGTGTCCCACGCGCGCCGTCCCGGAAAAAAGGTCGAGGACCGATCGCACGCCGCCCGGCGCGCTGGCGCTCTCGCGGCCGACGAGTGCGAGAATCTTGGGAACGAGCAGTCGCTTCGAGCCAAGATACTTGATCACGGCCGCGCTCCCTGGCGGGCGACCGGATTCAGTCTGGCTGCCCGAATCGCAGCGTAATGGACCAGCCGGACAATGCCCCCACGCGCATGAGCCGCGCGCGTATGAGCTGGGCACGATAGGCTCCATGCACCAGCCAGTCTGGTCGCATGTCGCCCCGGCGCAGTAACAGCACCACATGCCGTTTGCGCATCGTCCAATCGGTGATCTGTCGCTCAAGGTCGCGCATCTTCCATGTTCGGATTCCGCCACAGTCGTAAGCGCGTCCCAAGATGCCGCTCGAGCGCGGCACCCCCGGTGGCAATACGATCACATGCGGGGCGGGTATCAGCGTCATGAGCGTGCGAGTCACGGCGGCTGGGATCGGCATTCCGGGATCGGTTTCGGCTATCACCTCAAGCCACACCGGGCCGCGTGCGTGGCGAATGATCCGCTCCATCTCCTTTTTGCCGGTAAAGCTGACGCGGCGCTGCCTCTGGCCCGTGACAAAGGTGCGTACAAAATCCCTACTGGGATCGACCTTGCCCGGCTCGCGAAACTTATGTGTCAACAGATTTGACATTGCCTGTCCGACTGCCAACCGGTCCGCCTGAACATCAGGATCCGACATGTTTAGACCTCCTCCAGCCCGTATCCGATCTTTCCATACTAGCATGGGCAGATGCAAAATCAATAGTATTTGTGTGCGAGTCCGGAATCTGCCGTAACAGCCCGGAACCGGTTCTGGCAGATTCGATCTCGGCCCGCACTTCGCGCCGGATCAGCTGCCGCTCGACCCGGCGGGTCTCCCGCAAGAGGGTCCGGATCGCTTCCTGGATGCTCTCCCGGGTATTGATTTCGCGCTGCGCCAGTTCGGCTTGCCGCTCCGCGCCAAACGCGCGACGGATCAGACGCGCCCGTTCATGCTTGCGCGTGAATATCCCGCGCCCCCATGCGCGATTGACGATCTCCCTCCTCCGGTCCAGTTCCAGCTCCCCGGCAATCATCAGGCGTTCGGAACGCGTGCGCGCCAACCATTCCCGCATGCGCCGGATATCGGCCGCTGCCGACTCGACGGTTTTGCGGTATGCGTCCCAGGACGCCGCCCACTTCGCATCGCGGCTGTCTACCTGCTCTGCCCGTACGTTGATTTCGCGTACCTCGGCACTCACCAGCCGGAGTTCGGCACCCACGTCATCCTCCTGCCCCCCACCACTCACCAGCCGGACCGTTTCTCCGGGTGGGGACGGCGCCGGGCCGGCGATCGCAATACCTGGCATCATCTGATCCGGCCCTGACTCGGCCGGTTCCAGCGTGATCGGTGCCGGCACGGGCACCAGCTCGAGCTGGATCTCTGGTCGCTGCTCCTTGTTCCCGCCCTCCACACGCGACCGGCTGCGATTCGGCGAACGCAACCTGAACCACACCGCAATCGCGCCCAGCAGCACGGCACAGCCCAGCGCTATGCCGACCACGGCCACGAACGGCAACCCATCTCCCCCGCCCGTCTGGAGGACCCGCGTATGCGTGACCCCCACATGCTGGGTCCCCACGCGTGGGGTCCCAATGTGTTGGGCGCTGGTGCGCGTACTGCCCGCGTGCGGGCGCATGGAGTCAGGCGTTGTGCGGATGGCCAGTACCGGCTGTCCCGGTGTTCGATGGGCGACGACCCTGCGGGCACCGACCCTGCGGGCGGGCACATGTACTTCAATCTGGGGATGCACCCAGACTTCCATGAATTGCCCACCACGCCGGAGCACTATGAAACCGGGCGTCGGGATGGTTCCGGGCGGTGCCAGGGCGCGCCCGCCGCGGATCTTCCAGGCGGAGATGTTGCCGGGTGCGCGCAGATCCAACACCCGCCAGTCGCGCGCGGGGGCTATCTGGTATCCCGACGGTATCCAGCCCGCCTGCAGGCGCTTCAGCATGGCGGGGGAAATCCGAGCATGCGGGCCTGGTGCTCCATTTCAGTGACGAGCAGCGCAAAGTTGCCGTCGCGGATCTGTGCACGCACCGCCTGCGACGCCCACGGCGGGGACACCAGGAGCGCGCTGGCACTCAGGCGCATCCGCCGCCCGGCGCGCGGGATCCCCAACCGGTGCTCCTTCGGCTCGCCAACCGGAAGCAGCTGCTGGTGCACCACCGCCGCAATGCTGCTGGCCATGAGATCATTGGCTTCGTGCCCGCTGTGCCCCCCTTCGATCGCAAAACCGCGAATCCGCTCGAGCGCCTCGGTCACGCCGGCCGCATGGAGCGTGGTCACGATCAGCTGCCCGTTCTGGCCCTCGCGCAGCGCCTGAGCCACCGCACACTCGTTGCGCAGCTCTCCGATCAGGACGACGGACGGGAATCCATAGCGCACGCTGCGCTCAAGATCGTCCGACATACTGTTGCGCGTGGTCCCGATCTGGATACAGTATCCCTCCCCATGCTCTCCTTCCAGATTCTGTTCGGGTGGATCCTCGAGCGTGATCGCATGCCCACCCCGCGCGCGTAACCGCTCGCGCACCAACCCATGTGCTGCGGTGGTCTTGCCTGAAGCCGGCGCACCGGCAAAGATCACGAGCCCGTGGTCGAGCCGCTTGTCCAGCAGAATATCCACCAGCGCGGGTGCATACCCCAGCGTCCGGAAATCCAGGCTGTCGTCCGACATGTAGCGCAAAAAACGGTGCCAACCCCTGCGACCGCGCGCCAGGCTCACCCGCCAACTCAACCCCTCATGAGTCACCGCATACTCCCATTTCAGCGGTTCGGCCATATCCGCATCCTCCTGCTCACGGATTCCATCGTGCGCCGCCAGCGCAACGCGCAGACTGGCGAAATAACTGTCGAGCACCTCCGCACCCTGTGGCATTTTCGTGACCAGCGACCCCGATCCCCCGCTCAGCGCCCAGCACCGCCCTCCCGGCACCAGCATCCAGTCCATGTGGAGCTCGAGCAGACGCCTGCGGTGATGGGTCACCAGGTCCGTCACGAGTGGATCTCCGACAGAAAGACCGAGGCGGGACGCGCCATGTCGCGACTCATATACAGATGATTCCGGGCGCGGGTCATGGCCACATAAAACAGCCTTCTCTCCTCTTCAATGATGGGGTTCTGCTTGTGGGGGGCCACTCCCTGGTTGCATTGCAGGATCCATACCCGGTCAAACTCCATACCCTTGGCGCCGTGCATGGTCACCAGCGCAAGCGTGCCCGGCGCCAGCCCTTTGGGGGCCTCGCGTTCGGACTCACGCATCTGTCGGAGTCTCACCTCCAGCGGACGCCCGCCCAGCGCCAGCACCTGGTGACGGAGCGCCCAGAGAATCCGCTCGTCGCGCTGAGTGTATTCCCCCTGCGGGGAATCCTGGATCACGCTACACATCCAGCGCACGATCTGCCGGGTGACGCTACTCAGCACCTTCCCGTATTCTGCCCCCTGCGCCTCCCGTAGATTCTCAACCCAAATCGGATGCGCATTCGCCATCTGTACCATCTGCGTGTGGAGTGCCCCACGCACCTCTGCCGCCTTGAGATTCGATAACGCCTGGATCAGATTGCCAAAACCGCGCCTGATCAGCGGATCCACAACCCCTGACGGATAACCCAGAAAATGGACCATCAGGGTCTCGATCCCGCGCTTCTCCTGGGCCCACACCAGCGTGCGCAGCAGCGTCATGAGAACGGCCCCGATCGTATCGCTCTCGAGCCCCCCGACCGACAGGCTGACCAGGGGCGTGTTCCGCACACTTGCGGGCACCCCCCACTCTTCTCCGGCCATCTCGTACTCGGCCTTTACCAAGTACAAATGCCGGTTCGTGCGCGCCAGAATGGCGCCCGTCCCCCCGGGATTCGCCTGCAGGTCGCCTACCATCGTGAGCAGCGCATCACGCGCTTCCTCGAGGACTGTCGGGTGCACGATTTCAGCGCAATCCTGGCCGGCGGGCCCCTCCCTTTGCTGCCGTACCGCATATATCGCCTTCGGCACCCGCTGCATGTTGCGCCGGATGAGACGGGATGAGGAGTCGACAATCTCCCTCGTGGATCTGTAGTTGCGCCCAAATACGAAGCGGCGCGCCCGGAATTCTTTCTCAAAACGCAGCATGCCCGCCGTCCCCATCGCATGCCGGAATCCATAAATCTCCTGGTCGTCGTCCCCCGCCACGGTCAGCTGCGAACGGGTCCGGTGCGAACGGATCAGCTCGTACTGGAGCGCGTCCGTATCCTGAAATTCATCGACCAGCATCAGGTCGGCGTCCCACGGGGCGATCGACCCGTCCGACATGCCTTCGACCGTTACCCGGATCAGGTCCGCAAAGTCCCAGTAGCGGTTCTTGTCGATCAGGTTCTTGTATACGCGGTAGACGACTGCCGCATCGGAGTTCGACTGGGGTATGGGCGAGGTCTTGATCGCTTCGATGATCTGGGTGACCTGCTCGATTTCGAGCCCACAGGCATCGGCCGTCCGGCTGTAGTACAGCCTTTGCTCCCCGCCATCCATCAGATGCACTCCTTCCATCCTTCCCATCCGGTCCAGCGTCTGTTTGCACAACGCGTGAAACGTCGCGACCTCCAGGCGCTTGAGTTCGCTTTCCGAAACCAGCGCCCCCATCCGGCCACGTATTTCCTCGGCCGCCTCCCGCGTGAACGTGAGGAGCACGACCGACCGGCCCGCGCGCAATGCGCGCAACGCCTTCGCCACCAGTGCACGGGTCTTCCCGGACCCGGGACAGGCTACGATCAGCGTGTGTTCGTCTGCCTCGATCGCGGCCTGCTGGGTCGGGTCCAGCGAGCGCAACAGGGCGTCGGCGGGATCAGGCATCCCGGGGTTCCCGTGCCGCACGGGGCGGCATGACAATGCCACCGTGCTGACTGTTTATGCGCGTCTCGAGCTTTGCCACTTCGTCCAGCAGCTCCAGCGGCGGGTTCGCCAGGTCCGGGTGGATCCGCGGATCCTTTGTTTCATCCAGCAGGTTGCCGTAGATATCTTTCACCCGATAGGGCCAGCGCCGGCACAGATAACCGTGCAGGTCGCGCGTCAGGTGGAAAAACTTCATGAGTGGTTGCCGAACCTTGGCGTACATCTTCTTTTGATGCTCATCGAATGAGATGTAATCCATCATCCAGAGTGCATAGATCATTCCGGCCAGCCGGTCTGCCTGGATCACCACCTTGAGCAATCTGCGCGCCAGCGGCGTCGCCAGGTCGAAACGCACCGGTTGGCGTTCCGGATCCGGCGCTGGCTCGGCGATATCGGCTGCCCGAAGTGCCACTTCGGTCTGCGCCAGTGTCTCGGCAATCTCCCCCGCCGTCCGCTCGATCGCGGCCGCAATGGCCTGCTCGATCAACGCAATCATGCCCTCCACCCCCTGCAGCACCAGAGTGGTGTCCAGATCCAGCTCGCGTGCCAGACGCTCAATATCGTCCTGCTTGCGGGTGTCTTCCCACCAGACCGGCGGGTACCGGCGCAGCAGCGTCGCGGCAGAGGTCAGGATGAAATGTATGTGGCGGGCACTGATCGGGAACTGCTTTTTGCCCCACCGCGCGACTTCCGCATTGTTGATGGTCACGTAGTCCCTGAGCATGAACGGCACGGGCTTGCGTGCGCTGTTTGCAGTGTGGTCGGGCACCCCCCGGGTGACCGGCTCCGGCACAACCGGCTCCGGCGATCCGTTCCCGGAAAGCCCCAATGGCTCGTCATGCGTGCCGCCGGACGCAGTTTCGGACCGGGCCCCCGACGGGCCGGCCCTGCCGGCTGCCAAATCAGTTTCGTTCACGTCCACAGTGCCCCGCTCTGTTCGCGATGCGGACAGACTAGTGTCGAACGGTCACCGTTTCAAGCGCTCTTTAGGCGCCTATTGTGGCAATAGTCCGCTTGTCCGCCGCGCAGGGTCCCGGAATCCAGGTCTCCGAATCCCCGCAAGCCCCCTCCCCGTCTCCCCGGTCCATTCGCAACGGCCACACTCGGGACCTGCCAGGTCGGGACCTGCCAGGCTGGACAAGGATAATCAAAAAACTATTGATTCTACTTCTGGCGATGATATTCTGGAGCATGGCACACAGAAGAACTGAACGGTCGATGTCCAGATGCCCGGTAGCCGCAAGCATTTTTGCCAGCGCTCTGGCCGGCGCGCTCGTGTTCGGCCCTCTCGCCGCTCCCTGGGCCTTGCTCTTTATCCCTTGGATCCTGCTCCCGCCAAGCGGCCGGAAACCTATCGGCCAGGGCCGCTTCGGTTGGCTCGCCGCCGGGGCCACGCACGGGTGGCTGATCCTCGCAGCCGCGTTTTGGGGCGGGAGTATCACTACTGCCTATGCGCTCTCCGGATATACCGGCTGGCCGGTCTGGATCGTCCTGTCCGCCTTCGCACCCCTGGCCCTCTTCATCACCGCCCCCTGGCTCATCCTCGCCTCGATCGGCCCGCGCTCGTCCCTAGCCGATGCGGCCCGACTACTAGTCATGTTCGCGTTGGTCACCTTCCCCCCTCTCGGCATCTTCGCCATCCCGACCCCGCTGGACGCCGTCCTGGGCATTCCCGGGATTCTGCTCGCCCCGCTCCCACCGGGGTGGCCCAAACTGCTCGCGGCCGCGATCGCCGCTTCCCTGGCCATGATCGCACCCCGCATCCTGATCCACCGCTACCTGTCCCCCGATCCGCGATCGGATGCCCGCACCCGGCGGCCCTCTCGCGTGCGGTTCGCCGCGTTTGCTGGATACTCGATCATGTTCATGCTGCCGGTTCTGCTCGCGTCGCTGTTCGCGCTTGTGTCGCATTCTCCTCACCGGCCCCGGCCATCTGCCGCATTCTCCGTCACGCGCCTTGCCCGGGGGCGCCCCGCCCTGGGGCGTCCTACACATGGGCGGCTCCTCATCCTCGCGCTCCAAACCCGACAGTCCCTGCGGGCTGCCCGCGCCCTCGCGCGTTCCGGCGCGCTCGGCGCACTCATCCAGTCCGAAACCCTCTCTCATCACCTCCAGCGACTCTCAAGGCTCCACCCCGGACTCATCACGTCCCACACCTTTATCCTGACGCCCGAGTTCTCTGCCGGCAATCTCTGCCACTTCCCCACCGCCGCGCAGCCGCTGGGACCGTTCCTCGATCGTTACCCGCATACCTGGATCCTGATTGGTGCGGAAATCCCCGTGCACCTCTCCGCAGGATCCACCTCCGGATGTACCGATGGCGCCGCCCTGTTCCGGGGGCCCCACCTCCTCGAGCTCGTGTCGGCCAGCCAGCCGGCCCCCATCTCCGAATGGAATCCACTCCAATCTGGGCCCGACTACCCCGCCCATTGGTTCAGGTCCGCCCTGGTTCGGCTGTCACGCGGCGGATCGCTGGCCGTGCTCGTGTGTTACGAGGGGACGGTCCCCTGGTTCCCGCTCCTCGCCGCATCCGCTGCACCCCGCGTGCTGCTTTCCATGGATTCCGATCTCTGGCCACACGGTCGGCAGGCGGCGGCCTTCGAAGACCGCATCGTTCGCGCCTGGGGACGATTCTATGGTGTCTCCGTGGCCATCGCGGACGCATTACCGCTCGAAACGCGCCGTCGGGAACGCGCAGTGAGAGCGGGGCGTGAGACTCAGATTTTCGGTCCCGGGGCAGGCGTCCATAACCCCCGCTTGCGCGGGGAATACTTCACGACATTGCCGCAGTCCTGCCCGCATAGCCTTTAACCCCCGCTTGCGCGGGGAATACCGGTGGCCATGGTCAGAGCTACAAGGACAAGGACTTTAACCCCCGCTGGCGCGGGGAATACATTCCCCACACACTCCAGCTGCGCGCGTGTGCCCTTTAACCCCCGCTTGCGCGGGGAATACGCCAATGCCGGCCAACGCGCACGCGCACGCGGCCTTTAACCCCCGCTTGCGCGGGGAATACTGCCCTCGCCCGTGCGAGGATCTCCTGGCCCTCCTTTAACCCCCGCTTGCGCGGGGAATACTACTGGGTTGAACAAGAGTCGAAAGTGAAACTACTTTAACCCCCGCTTGCGCGGGGAATACATGGCTTTCCACCGTTCGTGCTCGGCCTCGCCCCTTTAACCCCCGCTTGCGCGGGGAATACTTATCACGCGGGGGGAAGTTCAAAGGATTATCTCTTTAACCCCCGCTTGCGCGGGGAATACCGCCGGCGAGCTTCACAACTACATTTCGGCAGCCTTTAACCCCCGCTTGCGCGGGGAATACTGAGCTGCCTGAGACACGATTGACCTATGCCCACTTTAACCCCCGCTTGCGCGGGGAATACTGGGATCGAGGTCGTCGAAGATCTCCATGACCCCTTTAACCCCCGCTTGCGCGGGGAATACCCTATCGCGCGTATTCCTGCTATTGACGGGCCCCTTTAACCCCCGCTTGCGCGGGGAATACAAAATAAAGTTGAGTGCAAGCCAAGGTTCGGCCCTTTAACCCCCGCTTGCGCGGGGAATACTGGCCGCCGAACGGGAGACCGCCCGGGCTTCCCCTTTAACCCCCGCTTGCGCGGGGAATACCCTTCGCTGAAAGTCGCTAGCTATCAGACTGTTGGCCGGATCCATTTTTTGTGCGGGCTGATTTCCTGGTCGAGATGAGCGGTAACCCGAAGTTGTCAACGATTTGATATCGATGCTGTCCAATTGTTTTGAAGTCGATTCCAAGCTCCGTCTTTGCCTGGTATACCGCCAGGGCGCTTTTTGCTCCGGAGATCTCCACCGCTTGCCAGATTTCCAGGAAACTGCGTCGTGACAGCGCGGCCACGAACACGCCGGGGCGGACCTCAAGCATGCGCCTACTCAACTGCCCGTACAGTTTTGGCGGGGCGCACTCAAGGTCAATCACTACCATCGGCACGAGTCACATCCTGTACGATTCCAACAAGCGTTTCCGCCATCTTCTCCGCTACGAACAAATCACGGCAGCCGTGTCGTGTGCGCTTCTCAATCCCCACCGATGACTCCGCCGCCAGCCTGAACGCCAGTGGGACCACCGTTTTGAATTTCACGGTATCGGCCACGTCAAACACAAAACTCCGCCGGTCTCCGTCATGGATAAACCCAATTGCCGGGCTGTACCCGAGTGCCAGGATTACGGCTTCCGTCAGACCATACAATGCGGCCGTTGCCACGTTGATCGCCTGGTTGGGCGGGTCCATGGATTCGCCATCGCGCAGGATGTGCCGCACACCGTTCTGGTCCGCGAGCTGTTTATAGATGGCGCGAACGCGCACGCCTTCCAGCCCGCGCAGCTGTTCAATGCTGCGTGCAGCCGGCGCCTCCTCGCCGAACATGTGTCCCCATATCCTGCGTGCGACCTTGAGACGTATGGCGGGATCCAGGCGCAACGCGGCCTGAAACAGTAGGGCACGCCCATCCCCATGAGGTTGACCGGCGGCATAAAGCCGTGTCCCGGCTTCGCCGGCCCAAAGGATGAGCGCGCCCTCCAATCCGCACAACGCGACAGCCGCATGAGTGATGGAGCATCCCGGGCCAAGGGCGAGAACCGCAGTCCGGCCGACCGGAATCTGCGTGGTCCCATCTGCGCCAACCGCGACCAGCGCATGCCCTTCCCGCTCGATGCGAGCGTGCTCCAGGAACACGAAACTGACGCGCTCGGACACGGGCACTGTATGTGACAGCGCGTCGCGCACCATGTTGTTAAAGAACTTCCGAACCGTTACCCGAACAGTGAAAGATCGATCCAGCCATCGCGCATGTTTTCCGCTGCCCAGTACGGATAGCGTACCGCAATCCGCATCTGCGTGGCCTCTTCATACGGCCAGGGCGACGCCCGCCATTGCCAGCGTTCCCGCGCCCGTTCGTCACGCTCGATCGCAAACGAGGTGATCCGGCCGAGCGCCGCGCGGGCATGCGATCCCAGGTGGGTGATCCACCCGATGGCCGGATCCAGGAGATTTTCCAGCTCTTCGCGATCCCCGATACACCAGGCCGACAGCTGCGCGGGGAGCCGCGTCGGAAGGTAGTTGTAGACCTGCTTCGTGTATCCGCGCGAGGGGTCGATTCCGGCATCGTTGCCCGGCTTCATCCCCACCCGCACTTGCACTCCGCCCCGCTTCTCCGTGATGTAGGCCTTGTCCGGAAGATCGACGAATCCATCCGCTACAGCTCCGGCCACTGCGTATGGATCGGGACTCCTCGAGTATGCGCGCATGCCGCTCCCCATCCATCCCCGGTCCGCGATCAGCGCGCTGGCCTTCCAGCACCATTCGCCCTGGCGCTCTTCCCGCTCGAACGGCAGCTCTGCGCGGTCCGACAGCGCGCGCTGGCTCTCGCCCGGCCTTGCGCGGCCATCGTGTTGCATGGCCCGTACTTGCGCGTGTGCTGTGAGCCCGTCCAGATGGAGCGGGTTCGGCGACTCCGCCATTTCATCTACGCGCCAGGTGATTCGTAGTGGTTCCATGTCACCCCCCCTTGGCCGGACGGCCTCTTTTCCGGGGCTTGGACTCCACTTCCACTTCCACTTCCGCTGCGGCCGTATCCTTCGGCTTTTGGGGGGGCTTTACAAAATAGGTTAGGGTGTCCTCATAGGTGCACCGTGCCAGACCTTCCTGCGCAGCCGCCACATAGGACGAAACGTCGGGATGCAGCTCCGCGTTTTCGGTGGCCGCGTCTTCGCTGAAGATGTGCAACGCCGCTCCGCCGCCATTCAGGAGGGTCACGCCCTTCGCCTGAAACCGCCCCCACCCGGCGCTGACTTTGCCGCCGAGAGCCTGTTCACGCACCAGTTCGCGCAGCGCCAGGATTGCGAGCCCCACATGCGCGTCCGTTGCGTCCGGCGCAAAATCGATGCGCAGATACATTGGCGTCCCCGGCTGGATCGCTTCGATGTCGTAAATCGATGCGACCTTATTTTTGAGTGTTTGCTGCTCCAGCTGATGCTGGGTGACGGTCACGGCCGGATCGTCGACACATTCCAGAATCTCGCGCGGCCGGCTCATGCGCACGGCATCGTCGACGCAATAGGAACGGTAGGTCTTGGTCAGGTGCCATCCATCCGTGGCTCTCTCCTCGCGTGTCTTCTGCCCGTCTTCCGCCGTGACGGGCTTCGACCAGCGGGGCAGGAACCCCTCTCCATTGGTCTCGGCATAGCTCGCGGGCACCAGTCCTGCGGCCACCGTCTCCGCCAGCACGGGCACCAGATCATTGACCCGGATCCTGGCCCGCAGCATGCGACAGCCGCCGCCCAAGAGCCCCATATAGACGTGTGTGCGCGCGCGCTGGATTTCGTCGACCGTGGGATTGCTCCCGGCGATGCCGCCGATGCCGGTGCCAGAGTTGAGCCCGACATAGAAGCCGACAGACATCTTGCGCGTCGGCGTGACGATCTGTTCGATCACCATCCGCGCGGCTTTCCGCCGCAGCCGGCCTTTGAGATCGTTGCCCGGGAAGTACGGGATCTCCTTCTCCCCGTTCGGAGTCAGGATCGAATGGGTTACGGTCCCGGTGCGGATGTTGTGTCCCTCGGGTGTCTTTTCCTGCCCGGACGAGCAGTGCAGTGGGGAGGTGAGTTGGAAGATGCCTTCGATTCGCATGAGATGTCTCCTTGGATGAAATGGGTCAGATGGATGATCGGTGTCCCGGCACGGTCAGCGCCGGGGATGGACGGGGATCTTCAGCATAGAGAAGGGCGTACAGTGCCCACCGCTCGCCCCCGGTGAGCGCGCGCACCGTCGCCACATCGGCCGCGACCCGGGGGTCTTGGGCGGCCAGCGCGTACAGCGGCAGCTTCAGCCGACCCTGGTCGGTCGCGTCGAGATCCGGCGACAACGAAGCGAACGGGCCCCGGGAAGGCGCACCGCGCTTGCCCTCGGCGCGTTCGAACTCATTCAGTGCGCTGGTGAGCCGCTTGGCGGCGTCCCTGCCGTCGGCGAGCCGCTGGCGGCGGATCGTCATGACCACTTCGTTGTACCGCACCTGATAGATCTCCGTGCTCCGGTTTACCGGTGTGCGCCAGACCAGGTGCTGCATTCTCTTGTCCCCCTGCACGAAGAGCCAGTCCCCCGCAGGCGGGTTGAGGAACCACCAAGCCAGGTGGTCCTTGCTCGCCGCCTGGAAGACGCCTTTTTCACAGATGATGGTTTTCTGGAAGTTCTGCATGAAGAGCCGCCAGGATTGCCCCATCATGACCCCGGCGCACCAGATGCACGTGGTCCGGCTACCGGGATGGGCCATCGAAGCCCAGTCGGTGAAGGATTTGTCCCGCTCAAACGGCATCACCGGCTCGCCTTTGCCGTAGTGCACGCCGCATAGGGCGCAACGCCCGTCTGCGGATGCCGGATATCCGACCGGCGGCTTCTCCCGGACCGCCCGCAATGCGATCTCGGACGGGCTCGGTTCGCGATTGGCTGCCATCATCGCGCTCATCCGACAAACGCGCGACGCGCGTCCTCCCCACGAATTACCGGCCTGCCGGGATCGGCGAACATGCGCCCATATCCCCGCGAGGTCAGATTGCCCACCCACCAGTATCCTTTGAAGTGTGCGCACGCGAGCACTCTCGCGTCGAGCAGGGTCACGTATTCCTCCGTCAGCCCTCCTGTCGTGGACAGGCGCAACCCGCGCGGGTTGATCGTCTCCATTTCAAGGCTCAAGAGGGTCTTGACCCGGCCAGGATCTTCCGGCAGTGCATAAATTCCGAGATGCCGGTCGAAGTCGATGAGTCCCCGGAGCAGTCGCTCTTCGGCCAGTTTCGCGATCTCCGCCGACCGCGCCTGCGGACCCCGCCGCTTCAGGACCATTTCGCGTACCCAATACCCGCGCGGCTGCCCGTCGAAAACGAGCCCGGTCTGGACCCGCTCGACGCGGATCTCTGCCGGCTCCTGCCATTCTTGTGTTACCGCGCTCACGATCGCTCCCATGTGCTCGTCGAGTAGCCGCTCATATCCGGGGTCGAAAGACACCCCCAGCCAGCCCACCCCCCCACAAAATCGCACGTGTGGCAACTCGGGCTTCGGTTTGCCGGAAGCATCCCGGTGAAAGAGCTCGGGCGCGGCGCCCATGCGGGCCGCCACCAACTCCCGAAATGCCGAAATGAACATCCGCTTGCCCGCCGGCTGCCGGATCCTCAGCAATGTGACTGTCTTCTGCACGGCGCACCACCTTGCTTGATTAAGATTAAGTGCTATCATATCACGGAATGTCACTGAAGCAAGTAATTATGCAAATCACCACCTACGTCCCCGAAAACCTCCTGTCCACCTTGCTTTCTGGCCGCTGGGCCGCTACGCGCGGAGATCCGCAGGCCCTCCGGCGGGCTGTGCAGGAAATGACCCAGGCCGCTCTCGCCAGCGGATGTGTGCCCGTTCCCTGCCCCCCACCTGACGACAGCGTGGAAAAGATCCGAGTCACTTTTTACCTCCCGCTCTCCCCGGAGTCCGCGGTCAACGCCTTCGCCACCGACTGGGGCTGCTCCCGCGCGGAGATCGTGCGTCGCCTGCTCGCCGCCCTCGCCGCCAGCGGCGAATATCTCCCGCCCGCCCCCTCCGAATCGCATCCGGTCATCCGGCTCTGCCGCGCCCTGGGACAGGAACCCCGCCGCGAACAGGCCCAGTTCTACGATGACATCATGGATGCCCTGCGGGACGGCGCGATCGGCCTGGTCGAAGCCGGTACCGGCATCGGCAAGACGCGCGCCGAACTGCTCGCGGCCGCGCACCACGCCCGCGCGACCGGGGCGAAAGTTTGCCTGGCCGTACCCACCCTCGCGCTCATGCGCCAAGCCCTCACTGAATATGAAGGGCATCTCACGTGGGATCCCAGCCTGCCCCCGATCCGCCCCATCCGCGGGCGGTGTGAATTCTTCTCGGACGCGGCCGTGCTGGACGTCCTGGCCTATCCGCCACAACCCTTCGCCGACCGACCGGCGCTCGAGGCGTGGCTGTCACAGCCCCACTCCTGGCTCGCCGACGATCTGGCGATCGTCGCACCCGATTTCCCGATCGATGAGGTCCGTCTCGACCCCTTTGTCAGTCACGAGGATCGGGGGTACCTCGCCTACGCCAAACAATTCGGCGATCCCAAAACCCGCCGCACCGAAACGCCCGTCGAAATCGTCCTCTGCACCCACGCGATGCTCGCGCAAGACTCGCGCCAGAAAATGATCAAGACGGGCAATGACGCCGCATTCAGACAGATCCAGGCGGAAATGGGGCAGGCGATGGGAGCGGTGCGGGACGCCGACGACGACGCCAAGCCGGGCGCACGCGCGGAACTGAAAAGGATCAAGGAGGAACGCGCCAAAACCATGAGCGACCTCGCGGCCAAAGACGGTTTCGTTGGACTGCTGCCCGCTTACGTGGCGCTCATCGTCGACGAAGCGCATCTCCTTGAATCGACTTTTTCGTCAGCCCTCGGCGACTATGTCTCCCTGCGCAAAACGATCCATAACCTGCGCACCTTGCGCGAAGCCGGCGTGCACGGCATCAGCACAACATTTCTCAGAAAGGCAGATGCGCTGCTCAAGACACTGTCCGAGCATTCCTCCGACCAGACCTTCGAAGCGCTGGACCCCGGAGGTCGGGGTGACTCCCTGTCCGCGTGCGTGCGCGACCTCTGCGCACACCTGGCCTCCCTGCGGTGCGTTCCGAAACGGGCGACACCGAAATCCGGCAAGAACAAGGATATCCACCAGCGGCGCTGGGATGAACACCGGCGTGCACTGGCCGTCATGCGGTGCGCGATCCACCCCGCCAAGGGATCCTCCGGAACCGCCGGCTATCTCGTTCGCTCTCCCACCCGCTCCTATCCGTCCATCTATCTCGGCCCACGGTCCGTCGAGACGGTTCTCTCGATGCTCTGGAACTCTGTCAAGTCCGGTGCCGTGGTCTCGGCCACCCTCTACACCGAAAGCGCCGCCGGCGGATACTCGTCCTCCTATCAGCGGAGCCTGCTCGGGATCGGTCTTTCCCGGGCGCGCGAATATCCCCCGCTCCATGTCGCCTGGACGCGTACGCCGGTCACCGTCCACACGCACGCCGCCGGTTCCGGCTCCTCGTGGCTGCGCCGCCCCCCCGATGCGGACGATCCGGAGGCCAACCAGGCGTGGCTCCGGGACGTCGCCACCTGCCTCGAATCGATCTACGCTTCCGCCGCCGGCGGCGTGCTCGTACTGCTCACCAGCTACGACATTGCCGCCGGGCTCGCAGAGCAGCTGACCCCCGGGCTGGGCCACGCGCTGATCGCGGCCCGCACCGGATACTCCCTGCATCGCCAGCAAGAGGCCTGCTACCGCTCCATGGACGCGGGTCACCGACCGCTCTGGCTCGCTCTCGGCGGTGCCTGGACCGGTATCGACGTGGGCGGACACAGCGATCAGTACCGGGAACTGCATTCCCAAACGACCCTGCCGGCCGCCGACGACAACCTCTTCACCGATCTCGTCATCCCCGCGCTGCCCTACGGCGTCAACCAGTCCCTCACGTTCCGATGGCGGGTACACGCACGCCCCGCCTTTCCCTGGCGTACGCTCGACGCCGCCTTTTTCTACCGCCAGGGGCTCGGGCGACTCATCCGGCGTCCCGGCATCCCGGAGAACCGGCATATCTGGGTGCTCGATGCCCGGCTCGGCGACCCGACCGCCACCACCGAGCGGGCGCTTTTCCTGAATCCACTGCTGGCCTATCCCATGCTTTCGCCGCTCGTGCCCCCGGCACCCAGTGACCGTTGACCCCGACATGACCGAGATTCAAGCTCCCCCGCCACCCAATGCGGGCCGCCCTTCGTTGACGGGGGGATGATTTGATGGGCGACCGGACTGCCATCGAATGGACTGCCACCCGGCATCCCGACGGGACGAGCACCCCCGGCGCAACCTGGAATCCGATTCGCGGGTGCTCGCGCGTCTCCAAAGGCTGCGAACATTGCTACGCGGAACGTGTTGCTGCCCGCGCCAGCGGATTTAGCCAGCCCTATCACGGCCTGCTGCACGCCAGCGGGGCCTGGAATGGAGTGATCCGGTCGGTCGCGTCTGCGCTGGAACTGCCGTTGCACTGGCGGCGTCCGCGCCGCGTCTTCGTGAACAGCATGAGCGATCTGTTCCACGAGGGGGTCGCCGATGAATGGCTCGACCGGATCTTTGCCGTGATGGCACTCGCTCCCCAACACACCTTCCAGGTTCTGACCAAGCGGCCGGAACGGATGAGACGCTATTTCGACCTCTCGCCCGATAACCGGGAGGAAGCGATCGGCGCATCCATGCGTACCCTCACCCAGGGGAAGCATCCCGGGCTCATCGATCTGCCCCTGCCCCATGTCTGGCTTGGCACCAGCGTGGAAAACCAGGAGACCGCCGCCGCCCGCATCCCGGAACTGCTGGACACCCCCGCGCGGGTGAGATTCCTTTCCTGTGAGCCCCTGCTTGGCAGGATCGATCTCTCGCTGGTCGACCCCCACCGGGGTGACCCCACCGGGGGCGCTCTCCTCCGAAACGGCATCCACTGGGTGATCGTCGGCGGCGAGTCCGGCCCCCGGGCACGCCCGATGGACCCCGACTGGGCGCGTACGCTTCGCGACCAGTGCACGGCCGCCGCGATCCCCTTCTTTTTCAAGCAATGGGGCGAGTTTCTGCCCGCAGCCGTATACGACGACGCCGACTATGCCGGTGGGCGCGCGTTCGAGGATCCGAATGGCGGTACCGCAGCTGCCGAGCCGGGCGATCATTACTTCTACCACTGGCTTTCGCCCAGCCTGGTCGCGGCCCGGGTCGGCAAGAAACAGGCCGGAAGACTGCTCGACGGGCGCAGCTGGGATCAATATCCAGAAGATGGCCAGCAAAAGTATTGACTCGGTATCCCCGTGTAGTATCCTGTTAGTTCAATCTGCACGGAGTGATCATCCATGAATGAACCGGACGCGACAACCCTTCCGCGAGACAGAGATGGAAACGGTGATGGGAGCGGCGTGAGCACCGAGCAATATCTCATCGAATATCCGACGGCCGGCCCCGACCTTGCGGCCCTGACCGCAGCGGCGCATGCGTGCCAGGTGGATCCTGCCGAGCTGGATGAATGGTCTGGGATCCAGCTATGCGCCGCAGCCCAGTTTTGCCGACTGGATTTCGTCACGGCCTCCGAGCATGGAGCGGTGTGGAAATATACCGTGGGCCTGTCTCGGGATGGCTTCAGACGGCACTTTCCGGCCTGGGCTGTGATCAATCCGGTTCCACCTGGAGATGCACTGCCCGATAGCGCTGATACGGGGCTGGATCTTTGGGAGCGGTTGAGGGGGGCGGCTCCTGACGCGACCGGTGAGTTGAGCAGCGAGGAATTCGTGCGGAGGGCGCGCGATGAATGGGTCTAAGACTAAAACAGAAGTGCCTGCGCGTCCAGATGACATTCGCGAGACGGAAACCGAGTTCCGCGAGACGAAACTGGCGATAACCGATGTGCTTCGGCAGGATCATGATTCTGGGGAGCGATTCAGTGACCCCGCTACGGATCCGCTCAGCGGCGAGGAATTTGTCCTGGATCTGCTCGATCGAGTGAGATGGATCCGCTCCGCCATCCCTCCTGAGTAGCGGCCGGATAAAGACAAAAAGTATTGATATTGCCAGAACCTGCGGTATCATGGATGTCTCACAAACGAGATTCACTGATATGCCTCCGACCCTGATCCTCCTCCGACCCCGAACCCCGGAAACCGACGGGGCTCCGCTCCCGCTCCAGCCCGCATCGCTCGATATCTGGGATCGCAAATACCGCCTGCGCGACCGGAATGGCAACGCCATCGATGCCGACTTGGATGGAACGCTCGAGCGGGTCGCCACTGCGCTGGCCCAGCCGGAAGATCCGCAGATCCGCGACCGGGTGCGCGACGAGTTTCTGTGGGCGCTCCGGAACGGGGCCGTGCCTGCCGGGCGCATCCTCTCCAATGTCGGCGCGGGCTCCCACAAGCCCAACACCTCCACCATCAACTGCACGGTCTCGGCACCCATTGCGGATTCCATGGACGCCATCCTCGCGCGCGCCCATGAGGCCGGGCTCACCCTCAAGGCCGGGTGCGGGATCGGTTACTGCTTCTCCACCATCCGCCCGCGCGGCGCATTCGTCTCGGGTGCGGGATCTTATACCTCGGGCCCCCTCTCCTTCATGGATATCTACGACCGGGTTTGCGCGACCGTCTCCTCCGCCGGCGGCCGCCGCGGTGCCCAGATGGCCACCTTCGATGTCGGGCACCCAGACATTGCCGATTTCATCCGCGCCAAACGCGAGGACGGGCGACTGCGTCACTTCAACCTCTCGGTGCTCGTCACCCGGGCCTTTCTCGAGGCCGTTGAGCAGGATGCCCCATGGCCCCTCGCGTTCCCACTCGACCCGCGCGAGGCCCGCGACAATCCCGGCCATCTCCAGGATCCCAGCCAGGTGCTCTGGCGCGACTGGCCGATCCGCGAAGGATACGTCACCGACCCGGATGGACGGGTTGCGTGCAAGATCTACCGGACGCTCCCGGCGCGCCATCTCTGGGACGAGATCATGCGGTCCACCTACGACTTTGCCGAACCCGGGTTCATTCTGGTCGACGAAATCAATGAAATGAACAATAACTGGTGGTGCGAAGAGATCAGCGCCACCAACCCGTGCGGCGAACAACCGCTCCCGCCCAGCGGCTCCTGTCTCCTCGGATCCGTGAATCTCACCCGGTTCGTGCGTGAACCGTTCACCGAACGTGCATCGTTCGACTGGGATCTCTACCGCAGGGTGGTCCAGGTGTTCACCCGCATGCTCGACAACGTGGTCGAAATCAACGGATTGCCGCTCGATGACCAGCGACGGGAAATCCAGCGCAAACGCCGGCACGGGATGGGCTTTTTCGGCCTGGGCTCGGCACTCGCCCTTCTCGGCCTGCGTTATGGCTCCCCGGCGGCCACCCAGTTCGCCGAAACCGTCTCCCGTACGCTCGCCCTCACCGGCTGGCGAGAGGCCCTCGCACTGGCGCGCGAGAAGGGCCCCGCCCCCATCATGGACGAGACGTTCACGGTCACCGCGGCCATGCTGCGCAAACGCCCCGAAATGGCACACGACGGCTGGAAGGTCGGAGACCCGATCCGGGGACGCCAGCTGCACGCCCGCTACAGCCGCTATATGCAACGCCTGGCCTCGCTGGACCCCGGCCTGATCGAATCCCTCACCGAAACCGGTGCCCGCTTCACCCACCACTCCTCGATCGCGCCCACCGGTACCCTGGCGCTGTCCGTCGGGAACAATGCCTCGAATGGCATCGAACCGTCCTTCGATCACCACTACTACCGCAACGTCATCCGCCCGGACCGGAAGACCAAGGAACGGATGGACGTGTTTTCCTACGAGCTCCTGGCCTATCGCGCCCTGGTCGACCCGGACGCCGACCCTGCCGTCTCCCTGCCGCCCGCGTTCGTTTCCGCAGACACTGTTTCCCCGCGCGAACACATCGCCATGCAGGCCGCCGTCCAGACCTGGGTCGATTCGTCCATCTCCAAAACCATCAACGTCCCCACCGACATGCCGTTCGGCGCATTCAAGGATATCTACCGGCTGGCCTCCGAGAGCGGACTCAAAGGGTGCACCACATTCCGGTTCAACCCCACAGCCTTCCAGGGCGTCCTGGTCCGGGAACAGGATCTCCGCAATACCCGGTACCGCTTCGTCCTGAACGACGGAACCGCAGTCGAGGCCAGGGGCGATGAGGAGATCGAATATGACGGCGAAACGCATACCGCCGCCAATCTTTTCGACGCTCTCAAAGAAGGACAGTACGGCAAATGGTGAGCCATCCCCGTGCGGCCGCAGAACCACAAAAGTATTGATCCGGAAGGGGCTTCCGGTATCATGGATGTATCACACGTATTGTGATGCGAAACGCTGAGGAGATACGAAGATGGGCAAAATCGACACCACTGCAATCAGTGTGATGGGGCGAATTGGCGCGGGCGGCCTGCTGGCGGGAGACCCGGCACATGAATGACACCCTCCCGTCCTCCGGGGCTAACCCTCCCGGTCCCATCGATATTTCCTGCATTCAGTCGCTCCGGGGCATGCGCGCGCCGGTCTATCTCCACTTCCGGGGCCGGGCCGAACCCCAGCCGGCCTTCCTCTTTTTCACTGAGGACGGATCCCTCTACGCCTGCGCCGATCAGACCGACGGCGGTGATGCCCCCACCGGGTGGGCCCCGACGATCCGGTGGCGTATCCCGTCACGCGCCACGGGCAGCTCGATCGCCGATTTTGTCATCAAACACCGGGATCTTTTCCAGCGCGCCTACGACGGACCCGATGGCGAGGCCCGAAAGGCTTGTGATGAAATCGGGCTGCTCCTCTCACTTGGGGGCGCGATGATCGAGGATCCCGTCCCCTTCTCCGACGGGTCCATCGAGGAGACTCGCGCCGATGGGGCCTGCGCGTGATGCCTTCCGACGCGCGCGCTTTCCGGCACGCCCGGCTCTGCCGGTATGTCGATCCTGGTCTCACCCCGCAAGATCCCTGCATCGATCTTCTCGCTTCCCGCTGCATCACCCTGTCCGAAGTTGCCGTCGCCAGCGGCTGCCGGCCGACCGAGAAATGGCAACGCTGGCCCGCGCGTCTGCGCGCCGGCCTTCCCGGTCACCCCCGCGGCAATGGCCAAGCTCAGCAGTCCGCGACCCTGTCGCAACCGGATGTTGCCATTTGCCCCATGAGCGCCCTGATCCTCGATCGCCGACTTCAGTCCTGCGGCCCCGAATCCATCGCGACCCGTCTCATTCTCGCCGCCATCGCCATCAAGATGATGTCGCCCAACCCCCATCCCCTCGTAGACTCGTTTGCCGTCGCTTTCCGGCGGACGTGCGGCGGAGAGTTCCCGATCCTGTCCCTCGATCACTTCGCTGATCTCCCACCCGTGGAGTTCCACTCCCCGGCGGCGGTGCGCCGGGCCGCCCGGGGCTTCATGTCCCGCAACGATCCCCACGGTCGCGTCCTGTTTCGCCTGGCCGAGCTCCTTTTGGTGCAATACGACACGTGCGTTTTGCGGCACTATCCGGACTCCAGCCCGTCTGCTATCGCCGTGTCCGTCCCGGAAGATGCGCGGGATGCGGCCATCGCCCGCGCTCGGCTCGAGGAAATCTCTGCCAACCCCTCGTTGCTGATCCAGGGAGAGGCGCTTCAACACCAGGCGTTCAAATAAATCTGTTGAAGGTGAACTGTGGAACCGAAGCTAAAACATCCAGAGCAGGTGCTGAAGCAGATCACCATGTTCCACGGGCCGCGCCGCTACGAGGAATCCGGGGTCAATGGGGCTATCAGTCACATCGAGCCTGGCGATGGCGAAGATCCGACACAAGGTGGGATATGGTCTTGGTTTGTCGGCTCCGCAAGAGCATTTCGGTTCGGGTTCGTCCGTTCTAAGTCGTGGGCTGCGCGGAACATGCGAACCGCTATGAGGCAAGAGCATGAGAATTAACAGGTTAACTGAACGTCTAGGCTTCAACGCCGGCTTGACCCGCTTGCCGAGGATGCAGTGGTCGTGCCCTAGCCAAAGCCAGGCTACAGGGACCGTTAACGCTTTCGGTATACCTCAGAATCGCAAAAAGTATTGACTTGGCACGGCCCGCCGGTACAATTGACTCATCATCAGCACAGACGCCTACCGGAGATCTGCCATGGAAACACAACCCGCAGCTGCCGAAGCTGCCAACGAACCCCTGCCGCCCACGATCATGACGCCGGGCGTGTTCGTCGACCCGCTCGGTACCAGCGAATCCGATCGCGTGATCGTATATATCGGCCAGCGGGACAAGATCGGACTCATCGTCGATCTGGACCGGGACCAGGTAGCACCAGACCCGGCACCGCCGGTACCGGCACCGACAGCCCCGTCGCGGTCACCGAACGCTGCGGCCGGGATACTCGATCGGGTCCGGATTTCGGCCTCGTTCAGCCCGGTTTGCGATCCCGACGACACCGGGAATGCGTCGCCTGATGACGATCTCGAGCTCGATTGCTTCGTGTTCGAAGCCGACGTCAACGGGTCGACCCCGACACGGGAGGCCCTTCTCCTGGCGGCCACCAGCCTCATTGGCCAGCTGAACCATTTCGCGTACTCGATCCTCGATCAGGCGCAATTCGGCCCGCCACCCGCTCACCCGTTCGATCTCGCATTCCTTTCGCAACCTATCGACGCGCTCGGCCTCTCCACCCGGTCCCGGAATGCCCTCCGAGCGGACGGCGTGCGCTCCGTGAGGGATCTCGTCCGGCTGTCTGAATGGCATCTCCTCCGGGCTCGCGGCATCGGCAAGAAGGGCGTGGCCGATATCAAGGATGCACTGGCCCGCCACTCCCTCTCGCTCGGGATGAACTTCGAACCCGAACCACCGACCGCCGTCCAGTTCGACGCCCTGCTCTTCAAGCGCATCGACACGCTCGGCCTCTCCACCCGGTCCCGGAATGTCCTCCGGGACGAGGGCGTGCGCTTCGTGGGGGATCTCGTCCGGCTGTCCGTATTGGATCTGCTCCGGATACCTACCCTCGGCGGAAAATCACTGGCCGATATCAAGGATGCACTGGCCCGCCACTCCCTCTCGCTCGGGATGAACATCGAAAATTGGCCGCCCGAAGTCCTCCCTCCTTCTGACCCATGATCTACATCTACCCCGGCCCCGGCCCGCGCCCCGCCATCACCCTGTTCCAAAAGGCCAGCCGCTCGATCCGCCTCAACACCTACGAAATCACCGACCGCCGCGTCGAACGCGCGCTCGCCGACGCCCGCGCCAAGGGGGTCCGCGTCGAGATCCTGCTCAGCCGACGCGTCTATCGCTCCCCGGACATGGTCCGGCACGAGCTCGCCTGGTGCCGCCGCACACAGATTGCCTGCCGGCTCTCGCCCACGCGTTTCCGCTTCGATCACGCCAAATACTTCCTGGTGGACGGTACAATCGCCTGGATCGGCTCGCTAAACATGACTTTCGATGGGTTCAGCCGGAATCGCGAAGCCGCCCTGGTCACCTCCGCCCCGTCCCTCGTCCGCGCCACACGCGCCGTCTTCCGCGCCGACTGGCACGACCAACCCGCCGGCCACGCCCCGCGACGCGCCCTCGTGCTCTCCCCACACTCGGGCTTCGCGTTCCGCTCCCTGCTCACCCTGCCCGGCCCGATCGCGATCGAGACCGAAGAGTTTTACCCGCCCCGCCGCCTGCAACACGCGATGGAACGCCTGGGACGCCAGCTCCGCCTGATCCTCCCCGCACGCGCGGTTTACGGCCGGGGCGAACGCAACCGACTCTGCCTGTTGGCCACCGCCGGCGTCAGGATCCGTCTTCTCCGCTCTCCCTACCCCCACATCAAGCTGATCCTGACCCCGCGTGCCACCTTCCTCGGATCCCAAAACTTCTCGCGAACCTCACTCGAATCCAACCGCGAAGCCGGCGTGCTGCTCGGCCCCGGCACCTCCTCCTCACATCTCCTGTACCGAACCTTCGAACGCGACTGGCACGCCGCCCGCCGCCTGTCCTGCTCCCCATCCGTCACTCCTGGCGCCCCATAGGAGACTGAACTTCATGTGTTCCCAGCCTTTGAAAAAAAGACTTGTACATTGAACAGCAACCACCCCTGCCAATTGAAGCGTTTTCGGATTGTTTTTTATCACATTGAAAAGAGCGCGGAAGATGTTGCGGGCAATCGCCGCCGGCAGGCCGCTTGGGAGCTGGGATACTGGGAATGCCTCTTTTTGACATTCAGTATCGCCAAGAAGCCCGTGTGTTTCCGCACACGGGCTTTCTTCGTTTCCGGTCCCGGATCGTCAAGTCATCGGCCTGCTCCCATGGACACTGTTTCTGTCAGCTGAGCTTCGAAATCATCCAGACACCGGGCAACCGCACGCGGTGTGGCATACCAGCCACGCCGATGCGGAAACCGCCCCAAGGGGACCGGCAGCACGCCGCGCGAGCGCGCTTTCAGCACCGCTTCCCCGGACGGGTAATGGAGAACCTCGGCCAGATCCTCCGGCGTGAGCAACTCGCCGTAACGTGCGCGCAGGAGATTCTCGCGGCAGTTTTCCGTCACGCTGCTTTCCGAGTCGGCCATGTTCAGTTCCCGTCGTCGAAGTTCCGCCATTGACTGCGACCATACCCCTTCTGCAAACTGCAGACTAGACTATCGTTGGCGCAAAAAGAACGAGGTTAACTTGACTCACCCAGTCGACATCATCAGATCCCTCTCGGATCCCCGGAAGCGCCAGAGTCCGCCGATGTAGGGAAGCCGACTGGACACCCCCAAAATCTGACAGCGCTTTTCCCACGCGGTGTCTCCTGCGTCAGCAGCCAGCCCGAAGCGTGCACCCGCGTGTCTTGCGAATACAGCCTTAATTCAGCACTTGATTTTATCACCCGCACTATGGAGCCCCAGTCCCACCATAAAAAGTGTTGATCTGCCGCGCATGGCTGCGGTATGATGGCCGGGTGAAACGACGCGCACAGCACGTGCTTCCCTGGCTCGGAACCGTCACCGGTATCGGTGGCGCCCTCTGGGTCGCCGCGCACCTCCCTTCCTCCGGCTACGGCTACTTCCTATTCGCCCTGTCGTCTCTTTCGTGGTGCTGGGTCGCGTACGCCCGCAGCGACCGCGCGCTCTGGTCGCTTAACCTGGCCTGGCTCGCCATCAACCTCTTCGGCATCATCCGCTGGATGGGATGAACCGGCACCGCCGAAGCCGGCACTGCCGGAACCTGCCTGCCACCCCTCCTGGATTTCCGCTCCCCACACCTGCACCCACGTCCCCATTCTGCGGGCGTCCTCCCACTGTCCCGCCCCCTCGACCACCGTCGGGCCGGCATGCGCCGAACCCAGATTGCGCATCTGCTCCAGCAAGTGCCGGTTGACACCATCCCGATTCTGAAAACTGAACTTCAGTACAATCCGATCCATTGCCACACCCGCCGCACACAGGTGGGCCAGCCGCACATGCCCGGGAACACAGATCGACTGGCTGAAATAATCATCGATCGCCACATACCGCACGCGCCCGGACTGCACCAGGTCCGCCAGCCGCTGGGCCGCCTGACCGATCGCACGCCACTGCCCCTTCTGCCGAGTCTCGCCCCGCGCCCATCCCCCCATCAGCCGCTCCGTCCACTCGATCGTGAGCGGAGACGGCCCAGCCGCCCTCCCGCGCCTGATTTTCGCGGCTGCCGATGTCAGCTGATTCCACTTCCCATCCTCGACTATTTCAATGGTGTCGAGGTTGAGCGAAACCCCATACCGCCTGTGCCAGGGCGATAGCGCCCATTCCCGTTCCAGACGGCCGCCAGTCGCCACCCACGCCTCGAGCAGATCCGCATACCTCTGTCCCTCATCCACCGATTCGCCCGGCGGGGCCAAAAGCTCCACGCCAGCCAGACTGCCATTTGCCGGATCGACTATGCTCTCGCGTCGCACCATGCGTCGCTCCCGTTTCAGAATGGTCTCATCCTAACAGCATGTCTATGGTTTTGGGAAGCGAAGGCAAGTATTGACTTCGTCTTGCGCTGTGCTAATCTGGGTTTGATCGTGCTGATCTCCCCATCACTCCAGTGGGGCCACTCCGCCGGTGCCGAAAACACCGGCGGTGTTTTATTGCTCCCCTGCCCAGCGTGTCACCCGAAGCTCCAAAAGTCTTGATCTGGATGCCAAATGTGCTATATTTTGATCAACTGTGGCTCGGGATCTGACATGCCATCTGGAACCACTCGCCTGCACAACTGCAGGGTTGGGAGATTTACGATTTCCTCGACATGTGGATATTCGCGATCGGTCTGATCTGGCTCCTCTGGCTCCTTGTCTCGCAAGTAGCGTCCAGGATCGACCTGGTGCGAGAGTGGGCCCGAGAAGACACAGAGCGATCCCGTCACGGATGAATGTTCTGGCAGGGAACGTGCCATTAACAACCCGCCGCCCGATGGCGGTTGGGGTTCATGCCGCAGGACGTACAACGCCCTGCGCAGGAGATACACAAGATGAGCGATACCAACAGTCTGTTCGGCTTTCTCAAACGCGGCTCACCTGATCCGTCCATCGTGCCCGATCCGATCGAACCGCCCGGCGATACACCGCCCGGTAAAACGGCGCGCGACGAGACTTCCGATCCTGCCCAGCCCTCCGGCGATACGCCACAAGTCGACACGGACGCGCCACCCGCGAAACGGCCTGCCGCGAAACGGCCTGCCGCGAAACGGACTGCGGAGCACCCCGAACCGGCTGGCCGGGAACCGGCCCACCGGAAGCCGGGCAACCCGGGGCTGGCGGAAAATCGTCGCCCATCATCCAAACGGCAATACCGAAACCGGAACCAGACGGACGGTCTACCTGAAACACATTTCACAGCCACCCGACCCAAATTCAACGCCCCACCACGCGGGATCGTCCAGAAGACCATCTCCCTCGACCATCCCGGCGCCATCAATTTCTATAAAGTCTACTATCCGGCCATCTCCGGATCGGCCCGCTTCGTGACCCACTTCTCGAGCAGCAGCAAGATCCTGAACGCCAAACCCTACTGGCAGCCACTCGCCGGACCCGCCGACCGCGCGGATCGCGCATACGCACTTGACGCCCTGCTCTACACCGGCGGTACGCGCGCGCTCATCGACCGCCTGATCCGGGTCGCCGAAACCGCGATCGATACCGAACAGAAACTCGTGCTGGAGGCGATCGCACGCTATCGCGACACTCTCGCTGCCGATGGCGTCACCCTGTCGCCATCCGATCCCGACTCCGCATGGACGTTCGAAGTCGAGGTCTACTCCCCCCTGGATACCAAGGTGCTCAACCTGTTCACCCGGATCAACGAACTCCTGATCCTCCTCCAGGCGAACTGGATCGAGTCCAAAATCCCCACCCACGCCCGGCACCGCGAACTCGCCGCCGAGTGCGCCGAGAATCCACTCAAACGCATCCGGAACACGGTCGGCGATCTCCACGCCTACCTCCACGACCGCTGGCCCCATATCGTCCGGAACCGGCACGGATATACGTTCCACAAGCTCCGATCGGAATACCGCCAGCCCCCCGACTCCCTGCGTCACCCACCATCCGCCGGCCCCGTAACCACTGCGCAGGATGCCGCCGAACCCGCCCCCGCCGACGCGCCGGATACCGGACTGGCCGGGATCCCATCCGCGGGCGCGGAATCCGGCGAAACCGAGTCCCACAGGACTGAGTCCCTCGGGACCGCGTCCCCGTGAGTCTCCCGATCCTGCTCGCGGCAGGGATCGGATTCGTCCTGTTCCTCGCCAGCATCCGGTTCGTCTTCCGTTTCCTGGTCATCCCGAGCGCTCTCGCGCTTGGGATCTTCTTTCTCCTGGGATCCGGGACCCACCTGGTCGGCCACCTCGCGTCCGCCCCCTATGTGCATTCGGGGGTCGCACCGACGACTGGTCGCCGTGTGCACGCTCCCGGATCCGCGCCCGCACAACCTTTGGTCTCGGCCTTCCTCGCCGGTCTGCGTTCGGCTACGGCCGGTATCCGTCATGCCATCCGTGTGTCCGCCACCAGCGCCCCGCACTCCGGCGGCGCCGGTACGCATAGAGCCACCCCGACCGGGGGCCACCCGGAGCGAGCTCCATGATCAATCCCGCCTCGCTCCTCCCCTCCTCCATCAACCTGAATTCGCTGGCCAAGATCGCCCTGCCCCTGGGACTGCTTTTCGCGCTCTTTCTCATCCTGCGCCGATACTTCATCTGGGTGCTCGTCTTCATCGGCCTCCTCCTCGGATCACAGGCCGGACGCTCCGTGATCCTCACCCCGATCATCCATGCCTTTCGCACCCTCTTCGCCTGATGTACCCGCAAGCCGGATCTGAAGCCTCGGGCACCCGAATCAAAGTCAGGCCGGAATCCCCGCCGTGGCTGAACCAGCGCCCATGATCAATCCGGCCACTCTTAAAGTTATCTTGCGCGACATGATGTTGGGGGTGTTCCTGTACAGCCTGGGGCTTGCCCTGTACTCCATGAACCGGCTCATTCTCTGGATACTCTTCATCGCATTCATCATTCTGCTGTCGCCTTCCGGACGCGCGGTGTTCCTCTGCCCCCTCCTCCACGCGCTCCGAGCTCTCGTGGTCAGCATGTGAACGCCACAGGCGGGCTTGAAATTGCCAGCGGACGCGCGGTCCGTGCCGACCCCTCCCCGGCACTCATTCTGGCCAGGCCCCACGTCTCCCTCTGGGACGGCCCCGCCGTAGCTGCCTGGCTCGCCCGAAGACGGATCCGCGCTACCTTTGCACTCGATCCGGAATACGCTTCCCACCCGCTCCTCGGAAAACTGATCCGCTCCTATCTCCGGTGCACCGGCCACCCCCCCTTCGTGCCACTGGATTCCTCCTGCCCATTCGCCATCCGCACGCTCCTTAACCAAGTCTCGGCAGGTCGCTCCATCGTCCTCTTCCCGCAGGGCACCGGCCTCTGCCGCGCCGAGCGCCCCGACAACAACGGCTGGCAGTGGCTCGCCGATCGGCTTGCCGATCGCATGGGCCGGCCGCCCATCCTCGAGCTCACCCTGTCACATGCCACTCCCTGGCCGCGTATCCAGATAAAAAAAAACCAGGCACCCCATGTGGGATGCCTGGTTCAGTTCCGCTCTCAGCCTACATCGTCCAGATCTGAACGATAGACGTCGTCACCGACGTCCGCGGCAACACCCGGACTCGCTCCAGCTGAATGACCGGCCCCGGCCCGCCGCGCGGCCTGCCGTGCCCTCTGTGCCCTCACCTTCTCGATCTCGAAGATCCTGGCGCCCGTCTGGCTCCACCCCGTGTGGAGAATCCGGACGTGATCTCCGGGTGTCAGCGCTGCCCTGCTGGCCTTCCTGGCCAGATCTGTTCCGGTAGCCACCACGACCTCGCCCGACTCCCCTCGCAGGAGCATTTCGGGCAGACCGTGCTGCCCCGTGGGCGACAGCTTGAGGTACTTCCCCTCGACCGGCGGCGCGAGATTCGGTCCACCCGAAACCGCAGTCACAGACCGACCCTGGCGGGTGATCTGGTATCCCAGCGCTTCCAGGCTCAGGATCACCTGCACCATGCTCGCCGCGAAGCGCGAGATCCTGATCCCTTCTGCCGACGGTGAACCGTTGCCGGTTCCCGCCTTCACGATCTCATATCCCTTCGCATGCAGCTCCTCGAAGGCTTTCTCGAGGCCCTTGCCCTCGTGGAGCGGGCGGGTGGTTGCCAGAACCCATGCCCTGACGACCACCCAAACACACCCTCTCACGCAAGCTAATACCACGACCCAGATCCGCTGGACCGCAGCATGCTTCTTGCTCGTTTTTTTCATACGTCTCTCCTTCCGGAGTGATACCCCGGAAACGTGCCGATTTCCCCCGCGTCACATAGACGGCGGGGCCCTTTCCCGGTGCCCAGGCACCGAAAATCATTGCACGTAAGAATGGCTCTCCCGCTAGGAGCGCTGCACGCGCCGAGAGCCAGGCTTCTGCTCACTGGTACACGGATCGCACAACGGCGCCGGACCCGCCACCACCGGCGTGAGCCAAGGCTGGCCACATCGCCCGCATGCGGCGATGCCAACTTCGCTGTTCGACATCGCGTGTACGAGACGATAAACCGTGTTGATCGACAAAGATCCCTCGGGCATCCCATACCCCGCCATGCGCCTGCTGACGTTGCGCCACACCCCAATCACCCTCTCCGCATGAGAGGGCACACAATCCGACAATCCCTCGTACTCCACCATCACCGCCAGGTACACGTACTTCCGGGCCGTCGGCCAGGTCATGATGCCGTCAGGATCCAGCTGTAACACAAATCCGCGCGGCACAACCCCGCGACCCGCGATGCGCCAGACCTGTCGCGCATGCGCTCTGCCGATACCGAGCAGCTCCGCAATGTAGGTCGGCCTGAGTCCCGCCTCCGCCAGCTGCACCGCCATTCCGATCGACCCGAGCGGTACCCGTGGCCGCTTCGGCCGCGTCTGCTCGATACGGCCTTCCGCTTCCTGCTCCGCTACCTGTACGATCTCCTGCTCCACCATCTGCTCCCTTTTCATTGATGCGCACCTCAATACTAATTGTCACACCAGACATCCAAATTATAACGCGTTTCTGTCTTCTACCAAACAGTTTTGCCTGCTCAGCCCACACCCGATACCGGGTCGATCGGTCTGCCCATGTACTGATAGGTAATCGACGGCCGGGCATGCCCCAGCCTGGCAGATACTTCCAGTGCCACACCGTCCGCCATGCGCGGCACGGCTGTCCCATGCACCATTTTGACCCCATCACCCACGCCAAACTCCCGCTCCAGACTGGCCACCAGCCTCTGCGCATACTCGTGCCGCAGACCGTGTGAGGTCACCCCCAGGCCGCGCTGGGTGATCCCGAACCGCGCCAGCCGATAGTAGTACCCCGAGCGATACTTTGCCTCGGTCACCCTAGCCGGTATCAGGCATCTATCGTGCCCCGTCCGCGTCAGCCAGCTCTCGTACCTGATCAAAAACTCGTCGTCCGCCGGCGTCAGCGGTATCGTGCGGGTACGCCCGTTCTTGGCTCCCCGAGTGACCGGCAAGTGGTCTGCCGCCCGCATCCTGGGATCCAATAGCATCGCCTCCCGCACCCTCAACCCCAGCCGCAGACACAACCACAGCATCCAGCCCGTGTCGGGATCCTCCCGACAGAGCCTGCCGACGGCATCCTCCGCATCGACCCCCTTTGCGCTCCACGCACGCACCCGGGGGGCCCGCGCCTCTTTCCGTTCCTCCGCCGTGAGATGTCCGTCGGTCCGCCCGACCAGGCCCGGCTTGCCTATCCAGCCCCCAAGGATCCGTAACATCGACAGATTTATCTCCATGGTTTTCGGGGCCAACCCGCGCTCACGCCAATGGTCGGCCAGCCGACCGACATGCCTGGGTTTGAGACTCGCCAGCGCACGCAGTTCCGGCAGCGCCACCTTCATGTCGTTGCAGATCGTATGCAACTGCGTTTTCCGGGTCCTCAGCGTCCGAAAGGAGATCTGCCCCGACCGTCCCGGCCGCTTGTCCGCACGTTCCATTCCGTATCTCTTGAGCAGCATCGACGCCTGCCGGTGGAGATCCCCCGCCTGCGCGTAGTGGCCGGTCAAGGGATCCAGCAGTGCCACGTTTTTCTTCCCTTCCGGGAACCATAGCAATGCCTGGTCTTTCATGTGAAATACCTCAATGAGATGAATGTTGGATGTGCGGTTGAATCGATTGGAATGCGTCTGTTTCGGCGTAGCCCTAGCATCCAGCCAGCCAACGCGTGCGCATGCGGCGCACGCCAGGCAGGCGGATCCCAGCTTGCGAAAGCCAGGCACCGGCAATGCCGGTCGCAAACAACGTGGATGTTAAAAACGTCGCACGGTTACCAATCCACTGCACCGCTTATCGATTCGTCGAGCGATGTGGCCAAACTGCCAGCCATCCACCATCCGCGTGGGCACAGGTGTGCCTCGCATAGCGATGATGAGTGGCGCGAGGAACCCCCGCTTGGGGTAACTGTGCCTTTCACAGGAAACCAGTGTTCCCTGCCCTTGGCCGCACTGGGCGGCATGACGGGATCAGATTAAATCGACCCCATCGGACTTGTCAAGCCCTGATTCTCCTTTCTGGCCGCTGGCCGCCGGTCCCGAGCTGGCCGGAAACCCGGTTGTAATGATGTCGGGATGGGGGCTGGTGCCGCGATCGCCAGGAGGTATCCGCGCGGGAAGATCCGAGCCTTACTCAATGGGGTTCGCCCCGATCAGGTTTTTGTCTGTCTTTTGTCTGCACGCTTTCCTGGTAGTTAGGTTTCTGAGATTTCTCAAATGCTTGCGCTACGCGAATCCACGTCTGTGTTTGTTTGCGTCGGGTTTGGGGCCCTTCTTTGCCTTGGATCGGTGCACCTGGTGCTCGCATTCGCCTGCCTCAGCCGGGTTTAGGCACCATAATGCGAGGTTGCGGGAGTTGGCCCGCCGCTGGGTTTGGCCGCTCCATCTCTTTCCATCTCTTTCCATCTCTCTCCATCTCTGGATCGTTCTGACATAAAGCTGGGTTTGGCCGCTCCATCTCTCTCCATCTCTCTCCATCTCGCTCCATCTCGCTCCATCTCTGGATGGGCGCGGTCGTTCTGCTGCGTTAGCGCGTCATAAAAGTCTTTAACTAGCCATTGGATGCTCTGTTTCTGGCAATTTAGGCGGGTCTCTGACCGTTGGGTGCACGATAAAACTGGTTAAGCCTGCTTAACATGCGATAACTATTGACTTGGTATAAAAGTATGCTCTAATTGAGGCATGAAGATCCCTTCCATTCACAGTACAGGAGTCCCAAATGATTGAGCGCAAGATCGCAGCTATTGATCTCGGCTATGGTGAGACCAAAATGGCCTGGTTTGCGCCCGAAGGTCAGGTGAACCGCTCTTTCCGCTCAATTGTCGAGTTGGCCCCCAGTCAGGATTTGGGACAGCAGATGAACCGGCGCCGCACTGTGCGGGTCAGGGTCGAGGGGGTGGAGTATGAGGTCGGAACGGACGCATATCTGGTTGCGTCGCGGCCCGATGAGGAGAAGGATCACGATGACAATGTTGGAACCCCGGAATGGATGGCGAAGGCCAAGGCGGCGCTGGCGACCATCGGCGCCGATAAAATCGCGCTCCTGGTCATGGGTCTCCCGGTAGAAAGGTTTTTCAAGAAGGGGATCAAGGATCTTGTGTGCGCCAAACTGACGGGGAGGCACCAGCACTGTGGGGACCTGACAGTCGATGTGGAGCGGGTGTTAGTTATCCCCCAGCCGATGGGCGGGCTCATCGACGCCAAGGAACACGCATCAGGGAAGATCAGGAGCGATTTGTCCCGGCAGGGGGTGCTGGTTGTGGATCCGGGGTTTTATACCACGGACTACCTGCTGACCCTGGGCGGTCAGGGGGCTCCGAAACGAAGCGGCTCGACTGAGTATGGAGTCAAAAAGGTGATTGCGCTGGCCAAGGAAGCCATGGTGCGCGAACACGGGGGCGCGCCATCCATTTATGCGATCGCGGACGCCTCCAAGAATGGTGTAGAAACCGTTTTTGCGGGGGGGGCGGAAGTCAGGCTGCGTCCGTATCTGGATCAGGCGCTGGCCGTTGTCGGCGACAGAATCTTGGACGCGATCCGCGCGACGGTCAAGTCGTTTGAGGATATTGATGTCATTATCATGGTAGGTGGCGGTGCCACCCTGTTCGGCCCGCTCATCGGCCGGAGGCTCCCGGTCAAGTCTGTGCGGGTAGCTCCATACCCTGAATTCGCCAATGTCCGTGGGTATCTGGAATACGGGAGGGCCAGGGCGTGAAGCGTAAGCATGACCCTGCAGGGACGAAAGGCGGCGAACAGGCGCGGGCCCGGTATTTGAAGATCCTCGTGCCGATCAACAACAAGACGTTCCCGCAAGGATACGCCCTCCTGTCTCCGCTCCCGTCGCGCAGGCGGAAAGAAAAGGTTCTGTGGTTAATGGAGTTGGGGTTGCGCTATGAGCGCTTTATGATGTCTGAACCTGCCGCTCTGCCACGCTCCACAACGTCTCCGCAGCCGCTGGGCCAGTCGGCAGGCGAAGCGGATCCGATGGACTGGGGGAAGCTGGCTGAAGATTTCGGAGGCGAATCGTGACCAATGACTTTTTCGACATCGAAATCCCGGCACGTTTGCGTGCACAGATCCGGGCTACCGCGATCCTGGTGACTTTGGCGGTCATCCTGTCCGCGGCAGCCTATGCCTATGCCCAGATGCTGGGTACCCGGCAATCCGCCCCGCGCCCACAGGCAGGGCTTTACACCCGGAAGAGCCCGCAATGAACGAAGATCCGGAACACATCCAGAATCGTGCGCCGTACGCGCATCTGGCCGGGCCGGTCATCCAGAAGCTGGCGCTGACCCTGTTGGCACCGGCCCTGGCCGCTCTGATTCCGGTCACGCTGTTTGGAGCGCTCAGCGGAGACTGGACGCTGGATCCGGCCGGGCTCCACTCCCCCGCCGCCATGGGAGTCTTCCATACGACCGAACTGGCAATCGGAATCGGGATTCTGTTTGGCCTTCTCGCCGAGGATGGGTTGGGCCTGCTCCCGCCGTGCCTGATTTCAGCCGGAATCTGTCTTGCCGGCGTAAGCGCCTATGGCGGCCCCGCCTGGACGCTTGAGAGCATGTGTGCACTGGCCCTGATCGCGGCTATCGGCCTGGTCCGGGCGGTCTTTGCCGCACTCCCGCGCCCTCCTGGCGAGGCCAGGAGGGGTGGACCGGCCACCATTGTCCACCCCTGGCTGTGGGCGCTTTGCGCCCCGCTATTCGTTTGGGGTGTCCTGCACGGCTTCCCCAACGCCATTGGGGATCTCTCCATTCTGTTTTTGTCGGCCCTGTACCTCATCGCCCGAACCGTCCAGCCGGTCAATCTTGTTCAGCCGAGGGAGCTCTCGCTCATGCCGTTTTTCAGCCCTAGCGAGACCGTCGCCCGGTACGACCTGCTGCGGGGAATCCGTCCCCAACCCCAACGCAAGGCACGCGCAAAGCCGGCCCGGCCGCCACGCATCGATGCGCCACAGTCGGGCGCTCCGGTCCAGGGGCCCGCCCAGAAGCCTGTTGACGAAAGGCAGATCCAGCCTTTCCGCTCGATCCCGGCCGCTGATCAGCCGGCGGCCCTGCCGGCGGCGGATTCTCCTGTTGCGCCACGCCCCCCACGCAGCAATTTCTCCCGGGTGGTTGGCATGGACGAGCTCAAGAAACAGCTGCGCGAAGCGGCCGATGATATCCGCTCGGGCTGGGACGCGTCCGGCGGGGGCATGGAACGCAAAAACGGGATTCTCCTGCACGGCGAGCCGGGCAACGGCAAGAGCTTCATCGCTGAAGCGCTGGCCGGTGAGCTCGGCCTGGTCTTTTTCAAGCTTACGCTGGGGGATGTGAGCTCGCGCTGGATCAACCAGACGACCGAACAGCTCCAGGCCGTATTCCGCCAGGCCCGGGAAACACCCAACTCGATGCTGTTCATCGATGAAATTGATGCCCTGCTCCCGGATCGCAACGCTACGGGTGGGGGCGGCTACCTCGAGAACCGGAACCTGGTCAACAGCTTCCTGCTCCAGGCTGAGGAAATCCGCTATACCCAGACCATACTGGTCGGGGCTACCAACTACATCGACCATCTCGACCCGGCTGCGATCCGGGAGGGGCGCTTCGACTACAAAATCATGATTCCGCCGCCGGATCTGGCCGCACGCCGTGCACTGATCGGCCGGACGGCCGCCTATGCCGGGCGGCCCGTGACCCTGCCCAGCGACGACCTCGATCTCCTCCTGGATGCGACCGAGGGCCTTTCGGCCACACGCCTGCTCGCGTTGTCGCGTGAAGTGGGCGACCAGATCCGCAAGGGTCGCATCGTGGGCACTCCGGTCTCCCCGCCCCCGCCGGAAGGAGCAGCCGGAGCGCTGATCCGGTTCTCCTGCCCCTCCGAACAGACCAACCCCTCGCTCGCTGGCGGAGCCGCTGGCGGAGCCGCCGCCTCTACCACCCAGCCGAAAACGGTGGCTACCACTTATCGTGACTTTTCCAATGCGCTTAACCAGATCAGGGGGCAGATGGGTCTGGTTTTGCCCGAAAACACCCCTACCCTGTCCGGTGTCATGCTGGCAGACAACCTTCGTGCCAGTCTCGAGAGCGTGGTCTGGCGCATGACACACGCACGGGAGGCTTTTTCAAGGGGCGGCACACTGCCGACCGGCATGGTCTTTTACGGCCCGCCGGGAACCGGCAAGACGCTTGCCGCACGGGCCATCGCCAAGGAATGCGAGTGGAACTTCCTGCCTGTCAGCGGCTCTGAAATCGTCCGCGGCCAGGGAGGGGTCGCGGGATTCATCTCCAGGGTGCGCGCGGCCCGACCGGTGATTGCCTTCATCGACGAGGCCGACGACATCCTCGCGCGCCGGGACGCCTATGGCAACCCCGCCTTGAACGAGCTCCTGCAGGCTTTGGACGGCAGCTCCGGGCATATCAAAAACGCGCTCTTTATCGCGGCCACCAACCGGATTGAGGCGATCGATCCGGCCGCACTCCGGGGCGGGCGTTTCGCCGAGAAGTTCCTGTTCGATCTGCCCGACGCCAGGTTGATGGAGCAGTTCGCGAGACACTGGATGGGTCGCTCTCGTGCCCGGTTCGGGGTGGGTATCCCCGAAATCATCGCGGTGCTGGAGGGGCTGTCCTACGCCTCGGCCGAGTCGGTGCTCCAGAATGCTGCCAACCGGGCCGCCGTCCGGCCTGATGGGCTTCCGGTCGGGCTGGACGATCTGGTCCGCGCGCGCAAGGAAGTCTGAGCGCGCATTCTGGCTAGATGGGATGTTGGGTTCGGTGTCTTCTAAAACCGGTCACCCGGGCGGATTCCGAACGGGAGATCAAGCTCCATTTCATGACGGGCACCCCCAATACTCAGAGCGGGGCTTATTTACCATCGCCTAATAGGCTATATATTCTTTATTATCATATAGTTACAGGTAACCTTTCCTCAGGAAAGGTTACCCAGGGCCTCGCTGATCAGGCGCGCCAGTTGCGCTAGGCCTATCCGGTCTTTGGGGATTTTCACGATCACTTCGCGCGAACGTTTTTCTAGGGTGAATGCCACCGCACCATCCGGCCCCTTGATCTCCACTCGCTTCCCCCCACTGCCTGGCTTTCTCCCCTTCGTCGCCAAAATGGCCCGGGCGATGGCTTCGGCTTCAGTGGGCTCATGCTTCCTGGCGATTTCCGAAGCCACCGCCAGAATCCGCTTGTCCGCACCGGGCGAATTCATGGCCGCACGGATCTGCGCCGCGAGTTTGAGGGTGATCTTCCGCGGATCCGGAAAGGCTTCGACAATCGGCTTGGGCAACTCGGCCAGCGCGAGGAAACGGGATAGATGTCCTGCCGAGATATTCACTCTGGCCGCCATCCGCGCCTGGTTGCCGCCGAAAATCGCTCCGAGTACGCGCCGATACTCGATCGCCCGCTCATATTGCGTAATATCCTCGTACCGGTTCGAATCTTCTGAAACGACGAAGGCTTCCTCATCCGTCAGGACCCGAAGGTCGACCTTGATGCGGATTTTAAGAAATCGCGCCACCCATAGCCTGCGCGCGCCACTTACGATCTCAATATCGGCTCGTCCCTCCGTTTTGTGGCGGCGGCCGATGGCCGGAACCAGTTGGCCATGCGTTCGAATGGATTCGATGAGGTCACTGCATTCCGTTTCGGTCAGAAGTTCATAGAGCCGGTTGTGAAATGGCCACGGCACACACCGCTCCGTATCCATTTCGAACACGTCCTGGGTATCGATGCTCTGATCCATCGCATCCAAATATCGGATCGGTTGCTGCCGGTTTGCGCGTGGCGCGCTCCCCTCTCCGCCCGATGGGCTCAGGCTCCCGAGACCGGCAATGGCCCTCCCGAGCGTACTCTTGAGTTTTTTATCAGCCATGTTCCGCTCCTCCGATTTGCGATTGGCGCACATTACGGCGTTGGTGCCCGGGCCAGCCATCCAGAATCAGTCGCATGACCTCGGTGCCAATCTCGTCGATATTGTGCACGGCACGCGCGTGTGTCGAACGCGAAGATACGGGCTGGTCCACCTCGAGAACGGTGCGCCCGACGGCCGCCGCCGCTGTGATTTCTTCCGATTCATAGAGTATGGATTCCATCATGTAATCTTCGTAAAACTTTTTGGCCATCGCCACGATCAGGTCCTCCGAGCGCTCGTCTTCGCGCTGTCTCCGTTGACGCTTGCGCGTCACCATGACCTTGATGAACTGGTAACTCTTGGCTTCCGCGTCAACAGATTCCGGTGCCCGATCTCCCGTTTCGGCCTGGCGAATCGTCGTCAGCACTTCCTCCAGCATGGCATAGAACTGGAGCGTACTGTAGAAATCGACCATGTTGGGCGGCATGGGTACGATGATGGAGTTTGCCGCGTGCAACACATTGAGCGAAATCATCCCCAGCGCCGGCGGCGGATCCAGCACAATCACGTCATAATCGTCGCCAATCTCAGTCAGGCCGCGCTCCAGGAGCTTCCAGCCCTGGTGCATGCGGCCGCGGATCATCCGGTTCTCGAGCGTGTATTCGGCGGCATAAAGGAGAAGATTCGATGGTATGAGCTTGAGATTCGCCCAGTGGGTTTTCCGGACCGCATACGCCAGGTTTCTCTGTTCGCCGCTGAAAAAAGGCAGTAGCGTATCCGACTCCTCGAGATCCTCATCTGGCGAATAGCCACCCACCAGACGGGTCGTGCTCGCCTGTGGATCACAGTCAACCAGGAGTACGCGCAATCCATGCATTGCCAGATACTCGGCCACCGTTGAGGACAGGATCGATTTTGCGACTCCACCTTTGAAGTTCTGGAAGGTCAGCACGCAGAGCGGATCCTGGAACGGCACGCGCTTCGGAGTGGTCCGGAACGCCTCATACATGTTGATGATTTCCTCGAGCCGGTAGCCCATCCGGCGATTTTTATCCGGATGGATTTCGGGCGAGGGCAGGGTACCGCGTTCTTCAGCGTGTCTAATGGAAACCGTCTTGCGACCGACCAGCTTTGCAACCTCGCCGATGGACCAGCGCCGCTCCAGTATCTTCCCTTCTCCATGGGGGTCTTCCACCACTTTTTTGAGCTGAAGTTTGAGCTGCTCCGAGCGTTTGATGATTTCCTGTATTTGATCGATGTTCATGTTGGCTCATTCGCCTCGAGTTGATGGGTCTATTGACAAATAGGTATTCACGGTTTATCTATATTGGATGATACAGTATGCTAATGCAACGGTTGGAACCCAGATGAAGCGCTACATGTGGATCCCTAAATCCGCAACACATGCTTACCATTGCGATGATTTAAGATCGCTTGGTGCTTATTGTCGTTATAATCTCTGTAATTACAACAATAACAGGCGTTCTAAATCAGGTCTCCTAGAGATTATATGCTTACTTATCAATATGTTAGATCATGTGCGCAGCGCCGCTTTTAGAACGGTGGGCCCTTTTTTAGAAATGCCCCGACCCGGTTTTAGAAATCCGGTGACCGAATTTAGATGATGGATACCACTTTTAGAATCCCACGGATACCACTTTTAGAAGAGGGTAGGGGACATGTCGACGATAGCGGATAATTTCCAGATTGCCATAGGCACCGAGGACGATTTTGCGGTTTCGAAGCACGCTTCTGCCATCCGTATTGCGAACAAGATGAGCTTGGCCGAACGGCGTATCTGGAACGTCCTCTTGTTCCGCTGTTACGATAAGTTACTTGAGCAGGAAATCCACGCACTGCCCATCCGCGAACTCGCCTTTGATGTCGGCTGCACACCCAATAACATCAAATGGCTCTCGGACAGTTTCCGGGCGCTCAACCGGCTCGAGATCGAATGGGATGTGATCCAGGCCGGTAAACGACGCTGGGGAGTCACCACAGCCCTGGCCCACGCCGAGATTATCGATGGCCGCAATTGCGAATGGTCCTACCCGGCGCCGCTGCGCCGTGCGCTCTACAAACCTGATATTTACGGCCGACTCAATCTCCACGTCCAGAAAAACTTCAGGCGCGCGCACGCCCTCGCCCTGTGGGAGTTTTTCCATCTTCAGCTGGGCGGACGCACCCAGGCAACCTTCCGCCTGACGGTCGCGGAGTACTGCTCGCTGCTCTCGGTCAGCGATCACTATCGCGACACGTTCAAGCTGCTGTCGCGAAAAGCGATCAAGCCCGTGCTCGCCGAAATTGCCTCAAAATCCGACATTGCGGCCCAGGTCCAATACATCCGCGATGGCAGGGGAGGGGTGCAGGCTCTGGAATTTGACATTTCCATGAGAACGATTGATCCTCCGCTCGGGAACCATATCGACGCCGACCCGCTCATACGGCGCATGGTCGACTGTTTCGGTCTCGGACCGGATGACGCCTGCTCTTTCAAGACGAAATACCAGAATGACGAACCTTGGCTCCTGGAGCTCCTGGATGACGTGCAACGCCGTTTTGCCGCGGGCAAAATCCCACGGAGCCGGATTCCTGCCTATACCCGCGCCACGCTCGACCGTGCGTCCGCCCGCCCCCCCCAGATTGATTCCATCGCACACACGCGCGAACCGGAGCGACTGAGACCCGTTGAGCCGCCACCGAAAGATGCAGCTCACGAACGAGGCCTGGCGCGTTTCGAACAGATGACCGAGGTCGAACGGGTTGGGGCACTCGAGGCCTGGATCGGTACCCCCGGTGCGAGACCTTTCGTCGAAATCTATAATCAGCATGGGCTCCGATCTCCTTTGGCCAAGGCCGCCTTCCATCAGTGGTTAGGCAGCGCGTCCGATTCGATTGTGTAAGATAGCGGAAGGGGAGGGGACCGGATGGGGAGAAGGCGCAAACCAGACACAATCGGGACCCAGCTCAACGAGCAGGCGGCGCAAGTATTGCCATTTAGAAGTCTGGCCCGGGCAGACTGGGCTGATACCAGTCACACACTCAACGAAGGGGATGACGGAGGGATCATGATGAATTCGCAAGACCAGCCGGTCGCCGACCAGTCGGACCAGCCTGATTATGCCGCACGCACCTGGAAGACCATGCTGGCGAATGAACGGTTTTCCCATGTCCGGTGCCTGTCTGAACACTGGATCATCCTTTTGGAATACTCACGCGATCCCGCCCAGCCGATGTTCAGTGGCTGTTCGCTGACACCTGGGGGATTTGCCGATCTCATGGTCGCCGATGCCGCCCTCTGGGAAATCCCGCCGCTCATGCAGATCCGTCTCATTCAGCGGATGAACCGCATGGAGAATACCGGTTTCGACGCGTCGATCGGTCCCAGCCTGCCAGTGACGCAGCAGTTTCTCTATTCGAGTTTTGCGACCCGCATGATCCACGCCCCTAGGGATCACCGCACCTGGTACAGGTGGGCCAGCGGCCAACTGGTCGCCCAAGTGACCCAATCTGGCGAGTTCGTGTTTTTGTGCGCAGCCGCGCAGTGTGCCAGCGAAAATGACCATACCGTCTTCTGGCGTCTCCGCCCGGAGCTCCTGCGCTATCAAGCCGTCATTCGCCCCCTGCACGGGCTGGTACAGCAGCGCACCTTGGACAACCTCCTGATGGGCGGCGAACACTGACGATCCCGCCGGCTTCAGAATCAAATCGGAGCATCGCGCGGCCAGCAGCGTCCCACTCGACTGCGCCGGGATGGACCGGCGCGGTGAGTGGAGGGGGGAGACTCCGACCAAAGTCCCACTATCGGACGGATAACGCTCAATAGAGACATTGCCGCTACATTTGGGCGGCGTTTAAGATGCCCTCTATGTTTTTCACGCGCCGTCACCCCGTCCCGGCTCCGGACCCTCCGGCCCGGCCTGTTGTGCGACGGTCTCCGTCAGAGATTCAGCACGGAATGATCGTCCCCGTCCAGATGGGAGCGCTACGGGAACGGCTGGGAATGGATGAGCTGTTGCGGCACTGGAGCCTGGTGTGCGGGGATCCAGAAGCCGTGCAAACGATATCAGTCGTCGTCGACGCACTTATCGACTATCTCGGCGACCTGCCGTTCCACCCCGCGCGTTACGCCTCAAGCGGCGGCGCATTGCTGGCGGTCGCACGCTCCGGCCGGCATGCGGCGAATCTGGCCCAGCACATGGTATTTGGGGATCCGCTTTCCGCAGCCTGGCGCAAGGCTGCACCCTTCTGGCGTGCGGCCGCCATCATTGCCGCCCTCCTGCCGTGGGCTCCGGTGGCAGCCGCGTCCGTCGGCGTGTGGAGTGAGGGAGGGGCCCAGTGGGATGGCGCGGTCGAGGGGATTGGACCCTGGCTGGAGCGGAACGGGGAAGGGCATGTCTACTGGCTGAGCCCGCCCAACGCATCGAACACCGATGTCAGTTTTACTGCCGCGCTGGATATGGTCCCCCTGATCGGTCACCTGCTGCTCCCGCCAGAGGTTCGAACCCGGATGGAGGGATTGGAGGGCAACCCGCTCCGCACCATCTGTTCGACCTGGCTCAACCTGCATAGCCACGCAGGCAGCCACTCGCAGGATTTGTTGCGGGTCGTGGAGGCGACCCGGAGTCATGTGCTGCAGGCTGCGATCCACGGGGATCGCGAGTCCGCCACGCAGGCTGCCCCATTGCCGTTGATGCCGATTCTGGTGGGCGCTATCCGCGATGCAGTGGATGACCCCAACAGGTGCGTTTCCGTCCGCGAGGGAGTGGCCCGCATCGGTTTCCCGCACGGGCTCGACTTTATCGCGGCCGCACTGGCCCGCCACGGCGTGGTCTATCACAGCCACCATGCCTTGCTGCAACTTTTGTTCGACTACAATCTCATCATCTCGGTCGATCCCGAAACCGCGCCGGACGGGACCCGGGCACTGGTTCTGGCCTCCACTCTGGTGGCCTACCCTGACGCCGGCCCCGCACTTTTCCCACGCGTCAGCGACACGCGACCCAACGACCCGCCGGCTGTCGGAAAGCCCCTTGGGGCCGAACCCCTTGGGGCCGGTCACACTGGGACGTCGGGCACCTCTCTGCCGCCTTCTCCCCAGCGCACCGCGGAACAGCCCGTCCCGACGCAACGCAACGGGGAATCCGCCTACATGGCGGAAGAGTTTGTGACGATCGCCAGGGCCATCGCGAGAACCTATGCCCGTCTGCCTGGTGCCATCGATCCAGAGGGATGGGTTTGGGTGCGCGTCAACGATATCCGCAAGCATTACGCGCTGATCGAGCCTTTGGAAATATGGATGGCGACCGAGGGACTGATCACACCCTGCAAAGGAGGAGGGCGCACCTTCCACTGCAAACGTGCGATCGACGGCCAGCCGGATGCGCAGTGCTACCGGTTCTCGCAGGACAAACTGCGCGCCTATTTGCGACAGAACGCCCGAACCGGAAATCCGTCATGAGCTTGTTGAGCTACCAGCAGAATGATGGCGACCTCATCCGGCAGCCCTTCGAACTCGCGGCCGTGCTGGCTTGGGCCGGCGCGGCGCTCGGTCTGGGTAGCCTCTGGCTGTTCGGGTCGTATCCGTTCCTCTTTGTCGCGCCGGCTGCGTGCGGTTGCGTCCTGCTGGCCATCTGGCGGGGGATTCAGTGTGGCCGGATCCTGTCCACCCAGGCGGCGCTGTTCGATGACGATCATAGCGCCGTGACGGCGGAAAGCCTCCGCGCAATGGCCCGGGGGTCGCCACGCGTCTGGCTGGGCTGGGCCTTTGAGTGGGATGCCCGGGTGCGTCAACGCGCGCACCTTTTACTCAATCATGGCGTCGAGAACGTCCTGGTCCCAAACTGGGTGTTGCGGCTCCGCGCGCAATGGAGGAAACGGAAAGACCCCGAGCAGGCCGACGACCGGGGGACGGAGAAGACGGGGCTCAGCTGGATACACAATATCGGCCAGGAGAAAGTGTTCTGGTTCGAACCCGCGCAGCGGGCCGGGCACACGCTCATCTTCGGTGTGCCGGGATCCGGCAAGACCAAAATGGCCGAACTGATCGCCACCCAGGCGATCGCACGCGGCGATGTGGTGCTCGTGATCGATCCCAAAGGCGACAAAGAACTGCAGGAGCGGTTGCGCATGGAAAGCCGCATCGCCAACCGTCCTTATGTCTATTTTCATCTGGCTCACCCGGAAGAGAGTGTCCGCTGGCAACCCATCGCGCAGTGGACCCGTCCGACCGAGATCGCGTCACGCATTGCCGCGCTCATCCCCGGGGAGATGGGAGGGGATGTGTTCCAGGCGTTTTCCTGGATGACCCTCGCAACGGCCGCGCTGGCCGAGGTCCAGGTGCTGCACGAACAACCGACCATTGCCGATCTCAAGGCGGTGATCGAGGGCGATATGGATGTCACGCTCGAGCGGATCATCACGCACTGGCTGGGGCTCCATGTCCCGGACTGGCAGGTGAGTTTCAGCGCCATCAAGGCGCTCGAAACCGTCGGTACGGGAGTCGAGTCCGGACGCCGGGAACGGGCGGGACAACGTCCCATCGACAAGCTGGTCGCCTTTTACCGGAAAACAGGCACTCCGAGCGAGGATATCGACAACCTGATCTCCATGGCCGCGCACAACAAGGATCACTACGGGAAGATGATCGCGACACTGAAGCCGCTGCTCCAGATTCTGACGTCCGGCAAGCTGCGCGAAATGCTGTCTCCGGATCCATCCCGTGATCCCGACGATCCGGCACGCCCCATCTGGGACATGCGACGCGTGCATGAACAAAAAGCCATCTGCTATGTCGGGCTCGATACCCTGTCCGACGCGACCGTCGGCGGGTCGGTCGGGTCGCTCATGATCGCGGAATGCGCCAGCGTGGCCGGCTATGTGTACAGCCACGGAGATCCGAGCCAGGTGCCGCGAACAACCCTCATCGTCGACGAGAGCGGGGAAGTGCTGAATGGCCCCCTCATCCAGATGGCCAACAAGTCCCGGGGAGCGGGCTTCGAGATTTACGCATTCGCCCAGACCTACAGCGAGTTTGCCGCCAAGCTGGAATCGGAGGCGAAGGGGCGCATGTTTGCGGGCAACTTCAACAATCTCATCGCCTTGCGGACGCGCGATTCCGGGACCCAGAAGTACGTTATGGAACAGGTGGGCAAACGGCTGGTCAGCGATCCGACGCAATCCAGCAGCGTGTCGATGATGAATCTGACCGACGAAAGCCCCCTGGGATTCTCCGGATCGGTGTCCCAAAACATGCAGACCCGCGAGACCGAGACGTTTCCGGCTTCGCTTTTGGCCGTTCTGCCCAACTTCCATTATCTCGCCCTGATCGGGGGGCGCGTCATCAAGGGGCGCGCGCCCATCATCAAGAGGAGACCCCCCCTTGTCTGACACGAACGGGCGACGATTGCGGGTCGTGCGCGACCTGGATGCGGAGGAGGTGATTCCGACCGGACCGGACATTTCCCGCGCCGAAATGCTGCATGCCGAGTATTTGCTGAACGGGGCGATTGCCAGGCTGTCCCCGTCCGACCGGCAAGATCTCGGCCACTTCTTTGGGCTGGCGCCCCCCCTGCGCATCATCTGCATGCGCCTCGCGTTTTTCGTCTCGGACTGGCTGCCTGATCCGGAACGGAGGGGGCATGAATACGCACGCGACTCCGGACTCCTGGTGCGCTGTCTCAAAGACGGTGTGGCCCGGCTGCGCGGCCACCCCGACTACATGGGTCGCCCGGCCAAGCAGGCCTTTCTCTATGGGCTGTTCAGCGCCGCGGTGAAAATGACGGAATGGCGGGTGTGGTCTCCCAAGGCCGGCGTCCCGGACGATCTTCCGCCGCCACCCTGCTACCGGCGCGAACCCCAGGGGCTCACGATCGAGGTCTGGGAGCCGCTGATCGTCCCGCTGTCCCGCTGGGTCGACCGGCGCGCCGGGCGCGCGCCCTATCTCAACCCCGTGGATCCGTATACCTCGCTCTCGCCGAAACGGATCGCCGATCACATCTCTTCGCGCATCCTTGGTCTCCGCGTGGAGGCTCAGCTGGATTGGGAGTCCATCATCTCCCGTCTCGGAGACTAGACCCGATGTCAGGCCACCTGAAAGTCTGGGTCTTTGGAATCGTCCTGATCTTTGTGGTGGTGTCGGTGCTGACCTCCCAGAAGAAGCTGATTGCCATGACCAAAAACGAGATCCACCTGACCCGCGCCATCATGGGGGAGTCCTTCAACTCGCCGCTGGTGGGGGATGCCAATCGCGCTGATGCGGGCTTGCTGCGCATGGCCCGTGCATCCAGATCCCAGGAATACCTGATGACACACCGCAGCCAGGCGTATCCCGTCCTGGGCCATCTCGCGGGACATCTCTCCGCTCTGGCCGAGCGCAAGGGCGCCGTCCTCTTCTACGGCATCTGCTACCGGTCGGCGCTGCTGTGGGAATACTGGGTGGTGCCCGGCCTGATCCTGTTCGGGGCCACCCTGACCGACGCTCTGGCGAGGCGCCGGATCTTTGCGGCCCGCTCCGTACCACCCCAGATTGTCGGCTTCGATATCTCCCGCCACGGAGGGATCGCGGGCCTCGGGATGCTCCTGGTGTATATCATCCTGCCCTGGCCCGTGTATGGCGTCCTGCCCTTTTTCGTGCCGCCCGCAGCGGCTCTGGCCCTGTGTGCGGCCGCGTATGGCGCGATCGTGACTCTCCCGGCCCGCCCGGTCAAATAATGCCCACTATAGAGCGGTTTGAGCGCAATAGAGACCTTGATCTACGCGCGCGCGGTTACGGATAATGCCGATCCATGGGCATGCCGGATTTTTTACGCGCGTTTCTGGTGCCGATTCAGGATCTGATATCGGATCCGTCAGTATCTGAAATCGCCTACAACGGTGACCAGAGTGCCCACCCGCTTTGGATCGAGCGGGGCGGACGCATGGTGGAAGATGCGCGCCCTCTGGCGGCGGATACGGTCGTGAACCTGATTTCGGTTCTGGCCCGCTCGGTCGGCCGCGAGGTCAAATCCGCAGCCGGGCCGGAAGCCCTGCTCGATGCCCGGATGGAGGGCTTCCGTGTGGCGGCCGTGCTCACCCCAGTGGCACTCCACGGTCCCGTGTTTTCCGTCCGCCGCCACGCGGAGCGGCGTATCCCGCTCGCATCCTACTTCCCGGAAGATGATCCCGGCCGGCCCGCGCCTATCTTCGCCGACCCGTCGGACGCAGTGTCTCTCGCCACGCGCACGGACATACTGGACTGGACGGGATCGCTCCTGACACGGCCCGTCAATGTCATCGTGAGCGGCGGAACCTCGACCGGCAAAACATCGTTCATCAATAGCCTGATCGGCGGTATTCCGGCCGACGAACGGGTGCTCACGCTGGAAGATACGGCCGAACTCAGGGTCGAAGTCCCGAACTGGGTTGCGCTCGAGGCCCACCCGGACAACGGACTCACGCTGCGCCATCTCGTGCGCATGGCGCTCCGCCTCCGCCCGGACCGGATTCTGGTCGGAGAGGTCCGTGGTGCCGAGGCCTTCGATCTCATGCAGGCCCTCAATACCGGTCACTCCGGGGCTGCCACGCTGCATGCCAACAGCGCCACGGAAGCGCTGCACCGTCTCGAAACCCTGGTCCTCACAGCCAATGTCGGCTGGCCGCCTCTGGCCATCCGGAAGCAAATTTCCCGTACCATCGATTACGTCGTCCAGCTGACCCGCAGCAAGGGCCGCCGGGAAGTATCGGAAGTGATCGCCCTGCGCGGGGCCGACGACGAGGGGTCCTATCTTTTCGATCGCCTGTGGCCACCGGATCGTTCGCGGCGAGCCACCTCTGTTTCTCCAACCATTGTGAGGTCTGCGCCATGATGAAGCATCTGCATCGCCTTTTCCGCCCCCGGTTCACGATCAATCTCGACAGCCCCTGGATCGCCTCCCCGATCGTGGCCCTCGGCGCACTCGCGCTCCCCGCTCTCGCAAAGGCTCAGGGCAGCATGCCGTGGATGGGGGCGCTCACGGAAGTCGAAACCGCGCTCGGCGGACCGGTTGCGCGCGCCATCGCCACGATCCTGGTCATCATTCTCGGCTTCCTCATCGCCTTCGGTGAAGTGCGCGGGTTTCTGGGACTGTTCCTGCGGGTGACCTTCGGGCTCACTTTGGTCTTCGCCGCCGCCACCTGGCTCAACATGCTGATCCCGGGCTTCTGACCCGCCCGGTCCATGCGCCGCAACCCGGTCTACCGCGTCTTGATCGAACCCATCCTGTTCATGGGCGTGAACAAACGTATTGGCATCTTCAATCTGCTGATCACGTTCGCGTTCGTGATGATCCAGCGATGGGTCTGGTATCTGCCCATCGGCATTCTCATCCACGTGGTGCTGCGCCACTACCACAAGAAGGAACCCCTCCTGCTCGAGGTCAACCAGCGCTTCCGGCGGCAGGGGACCTACTATGATCCCTGGTGGCACCCCTTCGACCGGCGCTATTCCACGGCCGACAAAAACGCTTATCGGCCCCCCACGCTGGGACGCGACCTGCCGTGATGAACCTGGCAGCCAAGCGGCGTGAGTTTCTGTCCGCCGAACGCCCGTTCTCGGAACTGGTGCCGTGGTCCGTGCGACTCGGATCCGCCGCCATCCTGCTCAAGGACGGCAGCGTCATGGTGTGCTACCGGATCCGCGGCATGGACCCGGACCAGATGGACGCCGCCGGCTACGAGCGGATCACCGAACTCATGGATCAGGCCTGGAAACTGATGGATGACCGTGGATCGCTCTGGGTGAACCTGACCCGGACGCGTCTCAAGGACGGGGATTTCAGATGGTGGCCGCCCGAAGACGCGCCCGCGCAGCCGAAGCTGGATCACGCCTTCCGCAAGGCGTGGCGCACATCGATCCTGGGTTCGCGCTGGTACGAAAACCGGGTGGTCCTGTCCATTCTCCTCGCCCCCGAACGCAGCCTGAGCGGGCGCTATCTCGACCGGGTGGGACGGCTGGCCCACGAGGAGGGTTTGTCCCTGCCCCAGGCGCTACTCCGTGCGGCCCGGACGTCTTTGGGTTCGGCCGCGCAACTCGAGTCGGAAGCGTCCGGCCTCCTGACGCTCCTTTCCGAGCTCGAGTCGACGGCCGCCCAGATTGCCGATGTGCTGTCCCCGCTGGCGCCGACCCGGCTTTCCGGGGATACCCTCGTCTCGACCCTGCATGATCTGGTTTCGCCGGCCAATGCCGGTCAGCCGGTCCGCCTGCCGGAAACCGAATATCTCGACACCGGCCTGCCGGACTGTTTTCTGGATGCCCACGGCAAAACGCTCCGTTTCGATGGTGCCGGCGGCGAGCGGCACTTGGCGCTGCTCACCCTGCGCGCCTGGCCGGAAGCAACCCTGCCCGGTTTGCTCGACGGACTCGCGCGCATCGATGGTTCCATCACCTACGCGCTGTCCTTCCGGTTCTGCCCGCAGGCGCAGGCCGAATCAGCCATCCGCCAGGCGCGGTCCTATCATCTCGCCCTCCAGGTCTCCTTCAAAAACTATATCAAGCAGGCCGCCGGGCGCACAGCCGAACCCGTTGCCGACCGTCCGCAGCATGTGCGCTACGTGGAGGAGGCCGACGAGGCCCTGTCCAATCTGTCCCGTGACCGATTCGGATATCTGGGGCTCGCCATCTCATGCTTTGGCGACACCGCAGAACAGGCCGAAGCGCTGGCGCAGCAGGTGACCCAGATGATCCAGCAGCTCGGATTTCTCGTGATCCGCGAAGGCCAGTACGCGCTCGGCACGTTCGCGTCGACCCTGCCCGGACAGTGGGCCGAAAGCGTGCGCTGGCACATCATGACCACCGCCAATTTCAGCGATCTGTTCCCAGCCCGCCTGGTCCAACCGGGCGGTGTCGAAGATGCCGAGTTCTCGAAAAATACCGGCAGCCGGATTGGCCCGCTCGCAGTGTTCCCGACCAGCGAACGGAGCCTGTACCGGCATCTGCCCACCATCGGCGGGGTCGGTCACACCATCGTGGTGGGCCCCACGGGAGCAGGCAAATCGACGCTCATGAACTTTCTGATCAGCCACTGGCTGGGCTATCCGCGCGCACGGGTCTATGTGTTCGACCAGAAGTATTCGTGCCGGATCCCGATCGTGCTCCAGGGCGGCACCTATATCGATCTGGCCCTGAATGACGATTTCAAGATGAACCCGCTCGCCCTGCTCGAAGACGAACGCGAAGTGGGCTGGGTGGCCGAATGGGTCCAGGCACTCATGGAAAGCCGCGACCGGCGGCTGGACGCGCGGGAATCACTGGCCCTGACCGAAGCGGTGAAGCGCGTGCGGGCGGCCGGCGCGGGTCTCAGAACCCTGTCCAATCTGGTGTCGATCCTGCCCGACGATCTCCAACCCCTGCTCGGCGAGTGGGTGCGCGGAGGCGGACCGGGCACCGTGCGCCAGGAGGGGCGGTACGGCCGCTTCTTTGACAATGTGCGCGACGACTTCAATACGGAGCCCTTCATCGGGGTCGAGCTCGGCCTGCTCGCGCGCCAGTCGCCCCGGGTCGCGGTTGCCGCCCTGGAATACATGGATCGTAAGATCCGCCGCTCCCTCGACGGATCGCCGACCTTCATCTATGTCGAGGAGGCTTGGTTCGCACTTTCGGATCCCCACTTTTCGGTCCAGATCGACATCTGGCTCAGAACCCTGCGCAGCTTGAACGGCGTGGTCTATCTGGCCACCCAATCCCTCACGGAAATTGCCGAGTCACCCTCTTTTGGGCTGCTGCTCGACTCGATTCCGAACCGCATTTTTCTGCCGAATGCAAATGCCGCGAACCAGCATCGCGACCTGTACGTGCAGAAGTTCGGGCTCAACGCCCGCCAGGTCGAGATCGTTTCCAAAGCCCGGCCGCGTCACGACTACTACCTGTCCAGCGAAGGCGGGGGGCGGCTGGTCGGTTGCGGGCTCACCGGCTGGATGCGCGACATGGTCCGCTCCGACCGCGAGGCGCTCCAGCTGCTCGAAACCGTCAGCGGCTCGGCCCATCCTGCCCAAACTTATTTCAACCAGATCCACAAGGGAGAAACACCATGACTCACACGACCTTTGCCACCCGGCTGTCCATTTTCGCGCTCAGTCTCTTTCTGGTACCCGGGATTTTCCCCCGAGCATGGGCGGGCGGGGCCATTACGTTCGACCCCATGACCTATGTGGAGGACCTGTCGCGCGCGTTGAGCGGTGTCCAGGAAGAGGCGAATAGCGTTGAAAGCGATCTCTATGAGGGTGAGATGCTGCGCTATCAGATCGCGCAGCTCAAAAACCTGAATCCGAACGCGGTCTCGGGCATGCTCGCGAACGGGGGGCTCAGCCAGCAGGTCCAGGCCTACCAGAACATGCTGTACGGCCTCGACAACGTCTACGGCAGCGTGAGGCAACTGAAGAGCATGGTGAATGGCCAGAACCAGATGATCGAGTCGACCGGGCTCGGCGGCGGGACGCAGAACTGGTCGGCTCATCTCGCGGCCGCAGTGAATATGGGCAAAAAACAGGGCACCAGTACGGTCGGCGCGATGAAGGCGTCGTACGCCGCGCTTCAGACCGCGAACAGCAACATCCGCGCGCTCAAGCAGGATGAGCAGCAGGTCAGCGCGGCCAATCCCACCACGCGCGGACAGATGACGGTCATGAATGCCCAGCTCAGCCTGGTCGCACGCCAGAACCAGTCCCTGATCGGCGTCCTCGGGCCCGATATCGTCGCGCAGGAAAGCCACTTGAACGCCCAGGCGGCCGAGAAGGTTTACAAAAACCGGGCGCGTCTTCTGGCGGCGAAGAAACAGGCGCAGGAAAACGCGAACTTCAAGAAAAATAACGCCGCCAGCGGGCAGGCGCTCATCTGCGCCGGGATCCGGGCGATCAACAAGAATCCGGTGGCACGGAAAGAGGCCGGCAACGTGAATACGGGCTGTCATCCGTGAAATATCCGGTCGGTCGCCTGGCGATCGGATTGATCTGTTCGGCCCTGCTGTTTGGGGGAACCGTGGTCAGCGCCCATGCGGGCACCGGGTCGACCCAGGCCTGCATCGCGGTGTACGAACACGACACTCCGCCGGTTCCGGCCGCTCAGGCGACCGCACTGTGCCAGGTGACGCCAACCGTACTTAGTATGGTCACGCAGGCGCTGGACAGCGTCACCAGCGCCGGATATCAGGTCGCGCGGAATGTCCGGAGCGCCATATACGGCGGGAGGCTCCCCGGCCCGCAGGGATACCTGATCGATGCGGTGCTCGTCTTCCTCTTTTTCTGGTACGGATACGAGATCCTCATGACCGCCGGCGACGGCGATTTCGGGTTCACCCTGGCGTCGGTGCTTCGCTCGCTGTTCATCGCCTCCCTGCTCGGCTGGGTCATGTACGACTACATCCCACTGATGAAAGACATCGACGCCGGATTCAACTGGATGGCCGGTGTGTTCATGATGATGAAACCCCCGCCCACCCACGGGGGGCTGGGAATCATTGTGAGGGAGGCCGACGTAGCCGTTATCGGGTTTCTCCAGGCCATGATCAGTCATGCCCCGACGGTCTCCGCCGGGGTACTGAGCCCCGGTTTGGCCATTGAACAGGGCCTTTTCGCAACGCTCTGGTTCGTCATGAGCTTTCTGTCGCTGGGCCTGCTCCTCGTTGTTTTTGTGGGGTACGCCGTGCTGGCGGAAACGCTCTTCGCCCTCGCCACTGTATTTGGCCCGCTCATGCTGGTTTTGGCCCTTTTGCCGTTCACGCGCCGTCTCGCGTCGTCCTGGATGTATTTCACGCTCTCGGCCGGTTTTTTCAAGCTGGTGCTGGCCGCTGTGATGGGGATCACCATGTTCATCATTACGCAAAGCGCGTCCCTGCTGAACCTTTTGAACCTGACCTCGCTTTCCAGCCTGGGGGCCATGGACCACCTGTACATTTCGTTCCTGGTTCTCCTGTGCACGTTTTTACTGATGGTCGGCATGACGATGGCCATTGTTTTTGCGCAACGCATCACCAATCATCTCCTGACCGGATTCGGGATCTTCGATATCGGCCTGAGCCCCCTGTCGCGCGGATCGCGCATAGGTGGCGGACAGGGTGACCGGGGGCGGAAAGACAAAGATGGCGGCGGCGGTGATGGCGGCGCCCAGACCTGGAAGGAGACGCGCACGACGACCGCTCAGGACGGTACCACCCGCACACAAACCACCACGATCTCCCGTGAGCCGGTGCCGGCGTCGCAGGTGCCATCGGGCAGCCAGGCACCCGGGGTTCCGGCAGGTGCGGGATCCGGCGACGAACACCACATCCCACCGCCGGGACCCGTCACTACGCCAAGCGGCGGATCCGGCCATCCGCCCGGCGACGAACACCACATTCCCCCGCCGGGGCCAATCACCCCACCTGGCGGCGGGTCCGGTGACGATGGGGGAGGGGGCTTCGGTGGACTTTGATATCAGGACCAGACCATGCACCTGATTGATCGCGTGTTCGAGATCTGGGATCAACTCACGCCTTATATGGCGGAGCGAAAACGCCGGCCGCGCACGGCCCGCGACAACCAGTCCTACCCGGACTTTTGTCTCGGAGACAAGCTCGCCATGACGGTGTATGTCGTTCGGCGTGAAGTGACCGACTATCCGCTGCACGCCGCAGCCGCAGTGCTGTTCGGCGGATCCTTCGTCATCTACTGGATCATTCAACTGGTTCTCCACACATGACCCGTAAAACCAAACTCAACGCGGATCCCGCCGCAGCGCTTTCCGAACGGGCACCGCCCGCGGTCGCCACTGTGGTTCCGGGAAATCTCTGGTATGAGCGCTATGCCAAACCCATGCTCGACAGGAACCGCCTGTTTGTGGTGGCCGTGATCCTGGGGTGCGTCTCGCTCGTGCTCGGCATCGCGGTGCTGCGGCTCATCCCACTGACCGAGAACCGTGTGCTTCCGGTGCTGGTCTCGCAGCGTGCGAGCGGAGCCGTGTCCACCGTCATCATCCATCCGAGTGCCACCTTCAGTCCCAGGCAGGCCACCATCCACTATTTTGCGGCGCGCTGGGTGCGCGAGCTCCTCGGGATTGAAGGCGCGTTGACCCAGACCGATCTGATCCGCGCCTACCGAAGCACCGTCGGCAATGCGACCGCCCAGTTCAAGCGCTTCATCCGTATCCGGAACCCGTTGGGGCGCGAGAACCTGCATCCGAACGAGACACGCTCGGTGCGTCTGCGCAGTATCGCCTGGGTCAAACCCGACATCCTGATCGTCCGGGTGGTCACCCGCACCGAAGATGTGGAGCGGTCGGTCAATCGGCGCAAACGCCTGATTGTGACCCTGACCTACCGGATTGTCCCGCCGCATTCGCTCACCGGCATCTACCGGAACCCGATCGGCTTTTACATTTCCGATTTTGAGATTGAGGGAGGCAGCAAGTGACGCGACCGATTGATCTGCTGTCGGTTCTCGCGATCGTCGCCTGTTGCGGCGTCGCCTGCGGGACCGCCGCTGCGGCCCCCAGCCAGGGCCGATACCATCTGCCCACGCTCCTCGAGGGATCCTCGCCGGAGAATCGCCTGCCGCAATCCGCAGGCAGTGCCGACTCCTGGCGTCCACCCCCACTGCCCGCTACCGGCGTGAATCTGGACCGCCAGTCCGATCGCGGCCTGTACAGCATCGGGCGGCAGGTCGTGTTCATGTTTGCTCCCGATCGGACCTATACCGTCTTGGCCCGACCGGGAGCGGTCACCGATCTGGAGCTCGCCCCCGGTGAAAAAGCCGAAGCCATGGCGATCGGCGACAGTGTGCGCTGGCTGGTTCAGCGCACCCCCTCTGACATTTTTATCAAGCCGGTCGAAAGCGGGCTGTACACTTCCGCCACTCTCGTCACCAACTATCACCGTTACCAGCTCCTGTTGGTCTCCGTCCCGCCCGGCTCGCCCTGGTACCAGTCGATCCGCTGGGACGGACGCGTGTTTGAGGCCGGGTCAACTTCACTCCTGGCGTTTGGCGGACACACCGACCCTATGCCTTCTGCCCGCGCCCCCGCGTCATCCGGTGGATCCGGAGGATCGAGGTTCCGGAACCGCGCCGGATCCGCAACCCCCCACATCCTGCAACTGCTTGGAAAGACCAACATGAACTATCTGATCGAGGGCGATGCCCCCTGGAAACCCCTCCGGGTGTACTCGCTGGACGGACGTACGTACATCGATTTCCCGCCGTACATCCTGTCCGAGGATTTGCCCGCGCTGTTCGTTCGCGGCACCCGGGACGAACCCTTTGCAACCGTGAATTATGCGGTCAAGGCTCGCACGATAGTTTATCCGCATCTTTTCACCGAAGCGAAACTCGAGCTGGGCGAGCAGGTGGTCATCATCCGCACGGGTGGCCCGAAACATGGCTGAACGCGTGGTCGACGCTCCCAGCGTCAAGCCTCCCCCGGCGCGGAAAACCGACCCGCGCAAGAAGGTGCTCCTGATCTTCATGATGATCATCGCCTGCGTCTTCGCGATTGCGCTGCTGGCGAGCTCGCTCATCCAGCACAAGCAGAAGCAGGCCCACCAATCAACGGCCAGCCTGAACCAGAAATACGCCACGGTGACGCATCCGCCGAGCCTGACGGAGGCCCGGCATGTGGTTCGCCCACAGCCCGTGCGGACGGGCGCTCCGTTCTCTCCCACCGGGTCCGCTCCCGCACTGGGTGCTTCCGCACCGGGCGCTCCCGCACGAAGCTCTTCTGCCAGCCGGCGCGCGGCGGGCGCACTCGAAACCAAGATCGCCGCAAGCCCGATCCTGGCGTTTCATACTTCCGGTCATGGTCCCGTCATGAATGCGCAGGCCCAGTATGACGCGAATCTGGCGCTCAAGATCCGTCTCGCGCGCAAACTCCTCGCGACGCGGCAGAAAGAAGCGGCCCAGGCGGCCCAGGTCGCGCAACCACCCGGCCTGGCCCAGCTGCTCGCACACGCTCTGCCCGCACAGACGGGCGGTCCGCCGGCCGCCGGCGCAACCACCGTCGCCCGTACCCACGAGGCCGCACAGTTCCTGCACCACCCGGGCAGTACCACCCAAAGCGCGAAAGGGGTTTCGATCAGCCCGCCGCCAGACGGCCCCACGCTCATGCCTGGTTCGGTGATCCCGGCGGTTCTGACCAGTGCCATCGACAGCGACCTGCCCGGCATGATCACGGCACGCACCGTGAGCCCCGTCTTCGACAGCATCCACGAACGGACCGTCGTGATCCCGCGCGGATCCATGATCACCGGGTTCTACTCCACCGACGTCAATGCCGGACAGACCCGCATATTGGCCTCGTTCACGTCCATCATTTTCCCGGACGGATGGACCGTCCATCTCGGCGGCATGACGGCCGCCGACGCGTACGGACGCGCGGGCATGCCGGCACACGTGAACACCCACTTTTGGACCCAGTTCGGCTCCAGTTTCCTGATCGCCGCGCTGACTACGCTCCTCCCGACCACCACGGGCGTCACTCTCGTCGGGACCGGACAAAGTACCGCACAGGGTGTGTACGGAGCAGGGGGACAGGCTCTGCTCAACGTCCAGCAGTCGATGCTGTCCCAGTACCAGAACCTGCCACCGACGCTGATCGTCCACCGCGGATTCCGTTTCAACATCATGGTCTCGCGGCCGATCACGTTGCCCTTCCGTAACGCCGCAGGGGACACCCCCGCAGGGGGCGGCTCGTGAAACGGCTGTCCGCCGCGCTTTCCGGCGTCGGCCGCACCGGCCACCCGTCGCTCCTCGCGCACTGCGTACTCGCGGCCGCGCTCCATTACGCCATGCCCGTTCATGTGCTCTGGGCCATCCGCCTGACCGAGGGGGGGGCACTCGGCATGGTCCAGCACAACCCGAACGGCAGTTACGATTATGGCCCGTTCCAAATCAACTCCATCTGGCTGCCCACGCTCCGACGTTACGGCATCGGTCGGCGCGCGCTGGCTGATTCCCCCTGCGCCAATGCGTTTGCGGCGGCTTATATTCTCAGGCTGAACTGGGTCGAGAGCGGTGGGAAAGGGCTCTGGCAGGCGGTCGCACGCTACCATTCGGATGACCCCGCGCTCGGCACCCCGTATGTCTGGCAGGTCTATCACACCTGGCTCCGTATCGGCGGGGGGAGGGGACAGTGAGGCCGACTATTGACCTCTTGGCGTCGCAAAGAGCGCTTGGCATCCCCCCTCATTCGTGCTGGAATCCCCGCATGCAGAAATCTCAATCCTTGGGAATCCCGATCATCCTCCTGTTTCTGGCCCTGGCCGGCTGCGCCAGTGTGCACCCGCCGTCGATCGTTCCGGGCTACCACTTCGGTTACCGGCTCCACTGGTTCGGCAGCCCGCTGGCCAGGCCGGTCCAGATCTTCGATAACGGGTCGGACACCTACTTCGAACTCCGCCCGGGCAGCCCGTCACCCGTGCTCTTCGCCATCCGCGGCCATACCATGGCGCCCGTGGTCGCCAGGCGTCACGGCCTCTACCTGGTCGCGCCTGGCGTGGCCACCTGGTGGCGACTGGTCGGGCCCGGCGGGAGAGGGGTGGCACACCAGACCGGTACCCGGCGGAGTACGCCGGTCGAATACCTGCCGGTCCACGCGGCCGCATCCGTCGGCGATGGTGCCGGCAACCTGCCGGCCACGCTGAACGGATCCATCGGCCAGCTCATCGGTCGGATCCAGACGCTCCGCGCCCACATCCAGGCGGAACAGGCCCACGCCGCCGTGCACGCACGGCCCGAACCGGAGGTCCGGCGTTATGCCGTTTCGATCCCGTTTCCGGTCGGCGTAGACACGATCGCGCTGCGCCGCAAACTCCAGATTTTAAGGCTTGCGCGTCTGCTCGCGCATGCCTTCGTCGTCCGTATCCGCGCCGACAACACCCCGGGCGGCACACCGGGCGCGAATCGCGCACTGGCCGCCGAACGTGTAACGGCCGTGATCTCACTGCTCCACGCGGCCGGCATTCCCCACCGGGTCTTCCGGATCGGGCCGCCCGGTTTCCGGGCCGCCTATCCCCATGTGAGCGTCCGCTTCGACTTGCCCGTCCACCACCCGATCGGTGATTCCCATGATTGACCGTGAAAGATCGCCCTTCCTGTTACTCGCGCTCCTGGCGTTCGCGGTCCCGCTCGCGGTCCCGTTCGCGGCGGGCGCACGCGGCGTGCCCTACCGGTTCGACTATCATGCCTACGGGCCGGTGCTGCCGGTACTCACCTGGAACACGGGCGCACAGACCTACGTCGAGATGCCGCACGGCATTCCCGTGACCGGCGCTTTTGTGGGCGATCGCGCGGCCCGGCGTTTTGTCCCCGTGCGCCGGAGCGGACGCTTCTATGTGATTCCCGCCGTGGCGCGGCGCACCCTGCTGGTCACTCCCGGCTTCAACGTCGCCCTGAGCTATCGGGGACCGATCCCGCACCCCCTGGAACGGGCCAACCAGCGGAGACTGGGTTCCGATCTCGCCCGGCTCAAGTCGGCTACCGGTACCCTCTCGGTTCTCCTGGCCCGCCGGTCCACACCGTCCGCTTCTGCAACGTCTTCCGGAATCGCTGGCACCGCCCGCCGCCGGGCGAGCTGGACCCGGTTCCCCAACCATCCGGTTCCGTCCGGCCGCGGCACGCTCATGCTGTTCGCAAACGCCTACCTCCCGTCCGGATGGTCGCTCCACTACGACGCCCCGGTCTCCCCCCTGACCCCGGTGCACTGGTCGGCGGCCCGCAACTGGCAGGCCGCCCTCGGTGATCTCGCGATCAAACACGGCTGGCGGCTCACCTGCCGACACGAACGCTGCACGATCGAACCCTCCTGGACCGTACGGGCCGGATCCACTCTGCGCATGACCCTTCTGGGATGGGCCCACACGGCCGACTGGACGCTCATCTGGAAACCACACTGGGACTGGCGCATGGCTGGAGAGGCCGTCTACTACGGCTCATTCCGGTCTGCCACCACCCGCTATGTGCGGGACTTGACCCGCGAGCGGGTACCCCTGCGGGCGGTCTTCTGGCACGGCAACCGCACCATCGAAATCCTTCCGACCGGGCGCCTCTCGGCCCGCAGCCGCACACACGGGTGATCCCACCATGATGCACAGACTTTCGCTTTCCCGCCGTTTTCCCGCCACTCGGGTGCCTGGTTACCTCGCGGCCGCTCTTCTGGCCGCCGGCCTCGTTTGCCTCGGCGGGTGTTCCACGATGCAAACGAACCGGGTCGCCTACCGCCGTATACACGCCCGGATCGCGGTCCTCCCGCGACCCACGCCGCCACCCATCATCGCGAGCCGCCGTGTACCCTACCTTGCCGGCCCCTCCATCCATCTGGGACACGTCCTGCCGGCCTTCTTTCACCAGCGGATCATCCTGGTCATGGCACCGTCCTCGCTCCTGTCGATCGCGGCCCGGATCTCGTCCGTGACCGGGATCCCGGTCTATGTTTCCAGCAGCGCTCTGGCCAAGCTCTACCAGTCGATCGAATTCGCCCAGCAGAGCCAGTCGATTCTGGCGGGCGCGGCACCCGCACCCGGCGGGACTCCCGGCGCGAGCGGATCTTCTGGCAGCACCGCGATGAGCGGCAGCGGCTTCCGCATTTCCGTGAACTGGTCGGGCTCGCTCGCACGCCTCTTGAATTATCTGTCATCGCGCGCGGGCGTGTTCTGGTCCTACCAGCGCCGTACCGGCAGCATCCGATTCTTTCTCACCGAAACCCGCGTGTTCCGCATCAACGCCCTGCCCGGCACCATGGCCGTCCAGAACTCGATCTCGGACGCCGGTACTGGCGGGGGCGCGATGAGCTCCGGCGGGAGCAGCGGTATCGCGAATGCGACGAGCCAAACCGTGACCGCATCCTCTTCGGTCGATCTCTACAAGAGCGTGAAGGCCGATGTCGCAACCATCCTCCAGCAACTGGCCACCACGAGCGGCGGCGGACAGACCACCACTTCCGTTACCGCTGACCCGGCCGCCGGAACCGTGACCGTCACCGCAACCCCGCCTGTCCTGCACGATGTGGCCGCATACGTTCGCGCGCTCAACCGCGGGCTGACGCGGCAAGCCTTTATCACGGTCTATGTCTATGAGGTTCAGCTCAACCGCGAGGATAACTACGGACTCGATCTGGCGCTCGCATTCAAGAGCGCGGGACTCGATTCCGGCTTCAGCGCCCAGGGTCCGGGCATCCCCCCCGAAACCGGAACCACCACACCGGGCGGACTCGGCATGAGCGTGGTGTCCGGCCCCTTTGCCAAGAGCGCGGCCCTCCTGCAGGCGCTGTCGACCCAGGGCAAGACCTCTCTGGTCACGTCCGCGTCGGTGCTCGCCCTGAACGGACAGCCGGCCCCGCTCCAGGTGGCCACCACGACCGGATACCTGTACTCGTCCACGGTCAGCCAGGCAGCCAACGTCGGGACCAGCGTGTCCCTCACGCCGGGGACCGTCACTACCGGGTTTGCAGCCAATTTTCTCCCGATGATCATGTCGCACCGGAGCCTCCTCCTCGAATACGCGGTCAATCTGTCCGATCTCCTCTCGCTCGATACCGTCTCCTCCGGCGGCAACGAGATCCAGACACCGGATGTGTCCACCCAGGCGTTCTCCCAGCGCGCCCTGCTCAGGAGCGGCCAGATGCTGGTCCTGTCGGGTTATGAGTCCACCTCCTCCAGTACCAACCGGTCCGGGGTCGGGAGTGCCTATAACCCCGTCCTGGGCGGCGGATATGACGCCACCCACGACCGGACCGTTCTCGTGGTAGCGATCAAGGTCTCCATTCTCTGATGCGCATCCTGACCCGCGGGAAGTATGCGTTTGCCATCGGGCTGTTCTGGCAGCTCGTTGACTCTGCACGCGTGGTGCGGGAAAGCGCCGAGAGTCTCAAGATGGACGCCTTCGCGCTCATCGCCCCGCCACGAGCCGCGCGCAGGGGAAAGAAAGATGGCGGGCCGGAAACTTTCAACGCGCGCCACCAGGCCGGCTTCGGGCTCTCGCGCGAACTGATCCGCGTTCGCCAGCCGTTGTCGCTGGCGGCCCTGCTCGTGTTGCGGGATCGCGGGCTCACGCAATTTGTGAGCTATCCGATCGCCGGAAACCTGTACTGGCACGTCGCGATCCGGGATGGCATCATCCTGCCCGAGGGCGACCATGTCTGCGACGCCGAAGGGTGCGAGGCGCTGGTCGCCCAGCAGCACGACACGTTCGGCACCGGGGTGCAGCACCGTTACGCCACGCCGACAGACCTCGAAGCGCTCCTGTCCGGGATCGATCTCGAACGTCGGGTCGGCGACCGGCGGGCCGCGCGCGTGACCACGCTCCGCCCCCGGGGCGCCCGTCTGCTCCGCTACGCGCTGGCCGGATTGGCGGCGACTCTGGTGATTGCGGGCGGGATCATCTCCCTGACTGCCTATGAGCATGCCAGCCAATCGGCGCGGGCCTCATTCCTGGCCATGCGGCAACGGATGGAAGCCTTGGGCGCGCAGCGCCGGAAAGAACTGAAACTGGCTCAGGCGGCCGCGCGTGCGCGGCCCTGGCGATCGCTCCCCGCGCCGGCTGCGTTCGCCGGGATCTGTCTCCGGGAATTGCGGACCACGCCCTATGCCGTCCGGGGCTGGCGGCTCTCGCTTTTCGTCTGCTCCTCCCGGGGCGCTTCCGTCAGTGACGAGACGATCTACCATAATCATGGGTCCGTCCCTCACGCGGGCTTCCCGCCGGGCTACACTCTGACGTCGACGCGAACACTGGACGGACCCGCCAAATCGGTTGCAATCACTCTCCGGCAGACGCCGGCACGCGTCCTGCTCGCGTCCGCTCTGGCTTGGCGGCTCTACGATGGCGCACGTCCGTTCGGATGGATTTTCCGGTTCACCAGAGGCGCACCCGCGATGCAATACTACGCGGTCGGAAAACACAAATTCCCCTATCCCTGGAAGCGCTGGAAGTTTGAGATCAGCGGCACAGGCTTCCCGTTCACATTCGCCAAGACCCTCCAACAATTCCCCGGAGTCCGGATCCAGCGTCTGGGCGCTGAGTTCGATCGCCGGGGCTCCCCCAACTGGACTATCCAAGGTGAAGTCTATGTACACTAAATCCGGATTGTTTGCGGGAGCGCTCGCCATCGCGTTAATGCTCCCGATGACCGCTTGGGCAGCCGCCTCCACCGGCCAAACGGGGAGCGGCCAACCGCACAGCGGCCAGCCGCACAGCGCAGGACCAGACGCCAGGATCCCGTCTTTCCTGTCCCGCCGCCACGACCGGCCGCACAGCGGCCAGCCGCACCAAGGATCCCAGGCTCCGCCACTGGCGCTGCCGACCCACGTCACCCCCGTCGCGGATGCCGCGGCCGGTTCCACCTCCCGCCCGGGTGTGCCGAATGACGACCTGTCGCGAGGCAACAGGTCGCGGGGCGACACGCTGGGTCGAGGTACGATCCGCCAACTCACGCTCTATCGTGACCAGGAAGCCCTGCTCCAGGCCCGGATCAAGATCGCCGAACTGGAGAGCAAACTCGGATCGGCATCGGCTGGCAACTCGGGCGCGACCAAGCTGGGCCTTCCCAGGGTCAAAATGATTTATGGCCGACCGAACCGGCTTTCGGCATTCCTGGTCTATCGCAACCGGTCCACCGTCAACGTGCGTGTCGGCAGCCGACTGCCGGACGGCGGCCGGGTGGTCCGGATCGCGCCGGACGGCGTGTCGATCCGGATCAACGGGACGGTTGTCCCGCTCCTCATCGAAGGGGGCGCGAGACAAACGCTCACCTTCCCGGTGGTCGGTCAGGCACGGGCCTATTCGTTTACGCCGCCGGCCCTGCCACATCCCGGGAACAATGCTCCCGCACACCCGCACTCCTGAGACCTGGAATCCCGAATGGCCAACGAGCCGCCACGCGCCGATCCGCGACTTCCCGGGCAAGCTACCTGGATGACCCCCCCCCAGGAACTGTCCGGACAGGTTGTAGTGCAACCCAGCCAGTCGCGCGTGTACGCCGCCCGCGATCTCGCCAAGCATCCGCTCTGGATCTCGTGGCTCGGCCAGCACCGGAAAGTGTCGGAACAGCATGAGGCCACCCCGTTCGAGGTCGTCTACTGCTCGCTGCCCGAACTCGCCGAGGTGCGCCGGGCGGCCGCCAACCGGGTCGACCCGCAGACCCGGATGCAGGGCGTGGCCCGCGCGATCTGGACCGATGCGGCCCAGAACGGCGTCTCCGACGTTCATATCAAGCTGACCGGGCGCTATACCCAGATCCTCTGGCGAAGGTATGGGGAATACCGCGACCATCACACCCTGACCGATCACGAAGGGAAGCTCCTGCTCCGCACCATCTACGCCTCGATGGCCGATTCCGGCGCGTCGGAGACGACCCTGATCGAGGGTCGCGCCCAGGACGCGCGCATCTCGCGCCCCGAAATGATCGGGACCGACCTGATCCAGAGCATCCGGGTGGCCACGACCCCGACGGTGGATGGCATGCTCATGGTGCTGCGTCTTTTGGGGGCGCGGCTCAAAGACGAGTCCGCCCCGGACCCGCTCGCCGCGCTCGGATACGAACCGTTCCAGATCTCGATCATTCACCGGCTCCTCGAGATTCCGAAGGGGATCATTATCCTGTCCGGTGTGACCAACTCCGGGAAGTCCACCGCACTGTTCGAGATTCTCCGCTTGCGCGACCGCGTCCGCCCCTATCGGCATACGGTCACGATCGAAAACCCTCCGGAATATATCATCGAGGGGGCGACCCAGATCCCGATTGTCAACAACACGGATGACGGGGAAGACGACGACCAGTTCAAAAGCGGGGTCAAGCGGACCATGCGGCTCGACCCGAACGCGATCATGATCGGCGAGATCCGGAGTTATGGAACCCTCAAGGCCGCCATCGATGCCGCCGATACCGGTCACCCGACCTTCTCTACGGTCCATGCCGACGGCATCTTCGGCACGCTGAGACGCCTGCACCTGTTCGAAAACCCGGTCACCAGCATCCCCGTCGATTCCAATGTGCTGTTCAACGCCGATCTCCTCCTCGGGATCATCAGCCAGCGGCTGGTCGCGACCCTCTGCCCCCACTGCTCCCTCCCGTTCACCTCGCGGGTCGCCGACGCACTCGACCCAAGGCTCCTTTTGCGGGTCCGGCACCTGCTGAACATCTCCGGCGCCGACCCGGCAGAGATCCGGTTCCGCGGGCCCGGCTGCGCCCACCCGGGCTGCAAGTATGGGCTGGCCGGTCGCACCGTCGTGGCCGAGGTGGAACGCATGAGCCAGGAAGAAATGGATCTGTTCCGCGAACATGGCCAGGCGCGCGCCAGCGCATACTGGCTGGAACACGATGGGTTCAGCCGCATGGCCCATGCGGCCGCCAAGGTGCTCCGCGGGCTGGTCGATATCCGCGACGCCGAAGGGGAAGTGGGCCCCCTGGAAGGGGCCCCGCTGGCCAATCTCCGCCTGGCCGTGGAACCCAGGCCCGAGTCGCCCGGCCGACCCGGGCGGATACACGCTGTCCCGGCCGGTGCCGTCCCGGCCGGGACCCCCGACGCTGAACCCGACAGCAGGGTTCTCGCATGAAACAATTTTTTCTGAAACTGGCCTGCGGACGCAAATGGCGACGCGAGTTTTACGAACTCCTGGCCGACCGGGTCGACAACGGAATCGTCCTCCGCGAAGCGCTGGAACGCGTCACGGCCCGTCTCGTCGAGCGTTCCCCGTACGGATTGCGTACCGAAGCGCTCTTGTCCGTTCTTGCGCGATTCGACAGCGGCCAGCGCTTGGGCGACGCCCTGGGCGATCTCATCCCGGAAAATGAACGCATGCTCATTCTGGCCGGCGAAAACTCCGGGCGGATCTCTGCCAACCTGAGAATGGCCGCCAACGCATCCGGCGCGGTGGCCGAGATCCGCTCGAAGATCATGAAGGGTATGAGTATGCCGGTCGCCATGGTCGGCATGATCTATGGCTTCCTGTTCTGGATGGGGGCGTCGTTCGAACCCCAGATCGCGGCCAGCATTCCATCGAAAAACTGGACCGGCCCGGCCGCCCAGCTCAAGTCGCTCGCGGCCTTCTGCGCCACCCCCTGGGTCGTGGTGATCCCCCTGGCCGGCGTGCTCCTCGTGATCTTCCTGATCCTGCGCCTGCCCTACGGGGGAAGTGGGCGGCTCAGGGTCGTCCTCGACCGCATTCCGCCGTGGAGCCTCTACCGCCTGCTGCAGGGCGGCGGCTGGATCATGGCCTTTGCCTCGCTGGTCTCGTCCGGATACACCCACGAATCCGCCATCCGCTCGCTGGCCGAACACGCCAAACCCTGGCTGCGCGCCCGGCTCGAGGGGATCCTGATCCTCATTGGCGGCGGGCTCAACGTCGGTGCCGCGATGCGTGGGACCGGCTACGGTTTCCCGGACGAAGGCGTGATCGAGGCGCTCGAGGACTATGCCGGCCTCAACAACTTCGACCGGGCCCTGATGCGGGTCGCTGAACGCTGGATCGCGAGCGGGCTCGCGTCCGTGGACCGGATCATGATTGTGCTTCAGGCCGTCTTTGCCGTTGCCATTTTTGGCGTGTTCACTTGGCTCATGCTCGCGATCAACGGGATCCAGAACGCCGTCGGCATGAGCCTGCATTGAGGAGGAGCAGTCCATGTGGAACTTGATTGCTTTGGGACTCGTCATCGTCGCGACCCTGATTTTAATCGCGGGCGTGCTCTATTACAGCCAGAACACGAGCGCCGAGACGCGGGCGGCCGAGACCATCGCGGAAGTGAACCTGGTCGTGAGCAAGACCGATACCCTGTTCCTGGACAACCCGGGCGGCTATTCCACCGTCTCGACCGGCGGTCTCATTGCGGATCGGGTCATCCCGAAGAACATGCAGAGCCCGTCGAGCGCGAGCGGCGCAGCCGATGTCTGGGGCGCACAGTTCTTCGTGAATCCGACCGACCAGATGACGGGCGCGACGGACGCCTACACCATCTGGCTCCACGGGGTCCCCACCGTGGCGTGCGAGGATATCCTGGTCCATTTCGAAACCAGCGCCGAGACGCTCTGGGTGGACAACCAGATCCCGACGCCGCCGCTCAACCCGGATACGCTGGGGAACCTGTGCGCCCGCCCGGGCGAAGGCCCCGGCACCGGCAACGCCATCGGCCTGGCCTTCAATTGACATGCCTAGAAAAGTGTTTAATCTAACCCTGTTCGCGCATTGTGCCCCGCACAAGCCGGACGGCCCTTCAACCCGAAACAGTCTCCCGGTCCGGGAGAGGAGAAGTCTATGTGGAACTTGATTGCCTTGGGTATCGTGATCGTCGCGACCCTGGTCCTGATTGCCGGTGTGCTGTTCTTTTTTCACAACTCGAACCAGCAGTCGCAGGCATCGCAGACCGTCGCCGAGATCAATGAGATCGTCGGTAACGTGGACACCCTCTATCAGGGGTACAACACCGGCTACGCCGCCATTTCAACCACCGGCCTGGTGACGGCCGGCGCCTTCCCCAAAAACATGGTGGTGGGCGAAACCGCCGCAGGGACCGGAACCAGCGTCGATGACGCCTGGGGCGGCGCGGTCACGGTGGCACCCGGCGATACGGCCGGCGCGAATACCGCCAGCCAGTTCACGGTCACCTTCAATGGCGTGCCGACGAAAGCCTGCACCAATATCGTCGTGCAGCTCGAGGACAACGCCACTGCCGTCGCTGTGAATGGCACGACGCTGACCACTCCGGTCGATCCGACCACGCTGGCTACATCCTGCAAAGTGGCCGGCCAGGGATCTGCCGGCAACGTTTTGGCCGTGTCCTACAGCTGAGTGCGCGGATTCGATTCTGTGATAGGCTGATTTTAGCAACCGTGTCGATCCGGTCGATCGACAATCCCGGACGGGGTGAATCCCCGCCGGGGGGCTCCTGCGTCCAATCACAGGAGGCAAATGATGAGTGCTGTCATGCTGACAGTTGAGAAAGTCAAAGCCCCGCTCATCAAGAGCGGAATTCCGGAAGCTGCGGCGGAAGCCGTTGCGGCCGGAGTGGTCGACGCGATCGAAACCCTGGCGGCCAGCAAGGCCGACGTGCGCGAGATCGTGAAAGACGAGTTGCGAGGGATCCGCGACGATAATCTGGCGTTCCAGAAGGCCATGCGGGAAGACGCCCAGACGTTCCGGAAAGAAATGCTGGATGCGCTCGCGGTGTTCAGGGAGGAAAACCAGACGTTCCGGAAGGAAATGCGGGAAGACGCCAAAGAAATGCGGGTCGATATCAAGAGCCTGCGGCTGTCCATCTGGTCGGCCGCCATGTTTGCGACCGTCCTGGTCTCGCTGGTCTTTGCCGCCCTCAAAATCATGCACTGAGAGCCTGTTGCCCAGCCGGACCCCTCCGGCTGGGTTTTTCCGATGCCGGAGACCGGTTTCCAGCATGCCCACCGGGGCTTGACATCCAATTTCAAAAGTGTTTAGACTAACCCCGACCAGACCCTGCGGCACCGGCTTCCGGGCTCTTCGGTCAGGCAAAGGGTCGAGACATACCCAGGAGGTTTGAAATATGTGGAATTTGATTGCAGCTTTTTTGGCCATCATGGTCTTCATGACCCTCATCGGCCTTATCATCAAGATGGATGCGGGTCAGATGCACCAGCGAACGCTGTCCAGTCGCAGTCTGAGCTCGGCCGCCGAGCTCCACGACTATATCTCGGCCGCCGAAGCCTATATCGCGACCAATCCGACCATCGTCTCGGGGCACACCCCGACCAATCCGGTCGAGATCCCCTATGCCGATGCCCAGGCGGCCGGCTATAACGGCGGGAAGACCAACTATTGGGGGCAACCCATCACGGCCTATTCCTGGGCCTCTCCGGACTCCTCGTATCCGCCTCCCGTCTATGCGTTTTTCGAGGGCCAGCCTCAATCCGGCGCCCTGAGCCAGGCCGGACTCGCGAACACGACGGCCGATCTTGAGGGCATCGCGACCTCGATGAGCAACGCCTATCTGGCCAACTTTGCCGGTCGCATGGAACAGCCGGCGGTCCTGACCGGAAACACGGCCGAAGCTGCCGGCGACGCGTTCACCTATACGATGGGCGGCGGGGTCTATGACCAGACGCCGACCGGCGGGGCGCTCGGGAACTTCAAGCTCGGGGAAGGATACGGTGGCGGTAGTACGATTCCACCCATCGGCGGTGGTGGTGGTGGTGGTGGCCCCAAGAGCGGCTGCAAGGGCACCGCTCCCGGGCCGGGCTACCAGTGCTGCCCACCCCGGTGGTATCCGGACTACAACCCGGCGACGCACCAGCCCATCCTCTGCCCGTAAGCTGATACCCTCCGCCTGTCCCGTCATTGACTCTCGGCGGGGCAGGCGCCTGGGTGCTACAGCACGCAGTGCCGGTTTCCCGGAAATCCGGTCGCCCGGAAAGTCTTGATTCCGGTTTTTTGCATGCTATTCTGGATATGACTGGATTTGATTATCATCTCAGACTAAGGAGTGCAAGGCATGAACCGATTTTCCCGAACCTGTGTTTTCCTGGCCGTGCTGGCCCCAGCGGTGCTGGTTACGGTCGCGGCCCTGATCCCCTTGGCGCAGGCGGCATCGCCCCCGCTCGTGAACTGGTCGGCGCTCCAGACCGCCGGGCTCACCGGAGCCGGCGAAACCGTCGGGATCACGAGCGAAGGCATCAACGGGCTGGCCACCGCCGAAGCGGACGGGCTGGTTCCAGCCGGCACGGTGGTCACCGACCCGTCCTATATCGGCGAAGACCCGACCGATCCCGCGAGTTATTCCCACGCGGTCTTTTCCGCGATCGTGGTGCACATGATCGCGCCCCAGGCGAAAATCGTGATTTGCAATGGCACCGCAACCGCCGCATGTTCCAATTCATCCGACTACGACGGGATCGTCGGTGCCGATGGCGTGAACGTAATCGCGAACAACCAGGATGAGGGTGTCGATACCTTTGGGTTCGCTTATGGAACCAGCTATACCGACAGCCAAGATGTCTGGCCGACCGTTCCCTTCCAGAACGCGAATCCCGGCGTACTCTTTGTCATGAGTGGGAGCGACAGTTACGGCCAGGGCTATTTCCAGGGCCAGTGGATGCCGGCCACGGTTACGGTCGGCGGACAGACGCTCACGGTCGAGAACTTCGGTCTGGCGTCGGGCGGAGCGAGCGACCCGGACGAAACACTCGCGAACCCGCTCTTGCCGCCCGATCCCGTGTTTCTCCAAGCAGCGGATGCAAATCCGTCCGACAGTCCGGGGTTTACCTTGTATGTGTACGACGCCAACGGGAACTTCGTGGCCACTAGCGGGAGCGAAACCGGGGCCTGCTCGGGCTTCCCGCCCGCATACTTTACCTGCGTCTCGATCCCGGCCGGGGCGGCGCTCCCGGTCAAAATCTACGCGGCGCTCACGAGCGGGACCGTGACCGGCACAACTTGGCTCAAGTTTTACGTCGGGAATGGTATTTTCTATGCCTCCCCTTACTGGGGGCTGTCCCATGTCACGGCCGGATCGGTCACTCCGTCGCTCATGGGGGCCGGACCCAACGCGATCGTGACCGGCGGGGCCACTTCCGCCACAGCGACCTTTTCCGGCTCGAGTGTTGGGCCGCTTTTGGGGTTTGATGCCGCGACCAACACGTTTAACAACTTCGACTATCCGACCGTGACCGGCGACTGGTGCCTGACCCTGCCGGAAGCCTTCGACGGGTCGAGCGAGTTTTGCGGGAATTCCAACTCGGCACCCGAGATCGCGGCGGTTTCCGCGCTGCTCCTCCAGGCGGGGCTCACCCCGGCCGAGATCGAAAACTCGATTCAAACCACTTCGACCAATCCCACGAATCCCGGCCAGTGGAACGGCACCTGGGGGTATGGGATCATGAATCCGTCCGCTGCGCTCGAGCAGTATGTGACGCTGCCGCAACCCGCGATCGAGCAGGGATCGAGCGAGTCTGTGCGGGTCAACGTTCCGCTCGATCTCGTCGGGCTCTGCAACGCCCCGCCGGGCGATACGGTCACGGCGTATTCTTGGAACTTCGGAAACGGCGCGACGGCCGGAACGGCGGATGTGAACCCCAGCTGGAGCCAGGCCGGAATCCATACGGTCACTTTCAACTGCACCGACAGTCAGAATCTTTCCGGGGCGACGCCGGCCACGATGAGCGTCAATGTCACCCAGCCTGGCGGATCGTCCGGCGGGGGAGGGGGGCTCGGACCGTTCGCGCTCGCCTTCCTGGCGCTGTTCTGGATTGGCCGGCCCGCCGGATTCCGTCGGCGGACCCATGCGCGTCGCCCGGTTCCGATCCGCCGGTGCGGATAAGGGCGAATGGCCTTGATTTTCGAGGTTGGCATGGTATGCTGAATTCGCAAACCCCGTGCCGGGAGTCGCTCCCGGTTGCGGGAGGGCTGGCCACCAAGACCGATATCGCCGGTCTGGAGACCCGGATGGTCGCAGAGTTTGGCGCGGTCCGGAAGGAAATGGCCGCAGAGTTTGGCGTGGTCCGGAAGGAAATGGCCGATCTGGAGACCCGGATGATCGACCGGATGGATCGCCAGACCCGCTGGCTGGTCGGGATAGGCGTCGTCATCCTGCTCGGCGTCATCGCGAACCTTTTGCACTGAAGGCAATCGCACCCATCCCCGCCTGTCGGCGGGGATGGGTATGGCGACAACTCTTGGTTGTAGTGCGGTGTGATTGATGTAAGGGTTTATGGAGCCGCATCGGAAATAGACTCAGGAGGCATGGTTGCCGATCGCCGGCGACCGGCTTGCCGGGCTTCAAATCATTTTCAATTATTAGCCCTTGGAGATTTTGATGAAACTGTTGATCCGCAAGCTTTCTATCGCCATCCTGCTGACCGGCGGCCTGCTTCTGGCCGGGTGCGGCTCAGGGCCGGGGAAATCCAAACAGGCGCAGCCAGCCGCGAATTCCATGGGGACCGTCCCCAGCGGGCAGTATCTCATCTGCGCAGGGATCAAAGAGATCGATAAGACCGATCCCCTGGCGCGGGAAATGGCTGGCAACGCGAAGACGGGCTGCCATTTGTCGGCTGCCCATAAGCCAAGCCACCCAGTGGGGAGTCAACGACCTCTGCGTGCTCGCAACCGCACTCGGGCGAACGGCCGTTCCCGTTGACACCGGCTCGCGGGCGCGCTTAATCTGACGACCGACTGTCGCCCGAACCTTCAAAAACTTGGATTCTGTCATGAAGAAGATGTTACGTCGTATCGGACTCCATCCAACATTATCAGCCTTTACGGCAATTACAGGTGCGCTGGCAGGGGTTCTCGGTACGATTTACACCGCTCACATACGGGTTGTCTTCCCGTTTGAGCAAATGCACCACTGGCCGCCAGATTTGCCCGTCATCTCTTTCTGGGTTTTTGTTGTAGTGTTTGGGTTTTGTTTCGGACTCGGCACCTGGGCGCAAAACAAGACAACGCTGGAAAAGTTGGGGAAACTTCACAAACTTTCCGATGAGACACGAAACGTACAGGTGGAACTGCGAGGCGGGGTTGATCGCCTTGAATACATAATTCGCACCATGCCCCCCGAGGATGTTCTGGACCGTTTTGAGGATTCCTATAGGGGTGTTTTTCTGGAGGTAGCGTCAGCGTACGAGTCCGGTGCATCCATAGTCGACATCCAAAAAGCAATTATTGCTGTGCTGGCTGGCTTAGCCCATTTGACTAGCGTATTCGATCATGCGCATCAGGATACTGTTTATTGCGTGAACATGATGCTCTATCACAAAAGGGATGGGATTGATGCAAATACGCTTGATGAGCTCAACAAAGGGCTGATATTTTTCGACCGAGCGACAACGACTCTCCAATCACTTGATGGGTTCTTAGAGCTCATCCCAGAGTTTGCAATGCGGCTTAACGCTGCAAAGCAGGTTGAGGCGGACACTGATACGCCTCACATCGTCTTGCCGGTACCGAGGAAGAGAAAGCAAGAAAGTAAACCCGCCGTCCTGCCCGGTGCGCCGGAGGCTTTCTGTGCGTCGACTGGTTATGCGGGCTATGAGGACACGTTGACTCTGAAGAAGTGGTGCATAGAAAGATCGGCCTTGGGAGAGGTCATCGCCGATGAGGTAGGAAGGTATTTTGCCCGTGGTGGCGATGGACAGTCCATTAGGAGTTTTGTAGGCTATTTGCATTCCGTGGTTGGGAAATGGCAGCAATCGGCAGGGATTGCCGGATCTACGTGCCCCAAGCCCGGGTTGGAATACGATGCGTGAGCCTGATAGCCCGTCAAACACCGATGGTTGGAACGTTTCATTTTCTCAACCGGGATGTTTACCCAGACTTGACGCTTGACAAAACTCGGGGGGGGGATAGCCTCTCAGCCAGAGGGGAAACAACCCTCTGCACTTGACTAAAACCAACCTGCTGGATTAAAGGAGTACTGCCATGACATCCACTCGATCCAACCGTTTCCCGACCCTGTGCTTCTTGGCTCCCCTTGCGGTATTGACCCTGATGTCCGTGTTCCTATCCGCCCCGGCACAGGCCATGGGGGATGCGACGATGGTCTGTGCTTACTGCACCATGCCCGCTCAGTTCGCCGCGGTGGCGCAGAACGATGCCGAAGCCAATCATTATGGGGGGACCACTCATTACTGGGTCTTGAATCCGTCCCTCAAGGAGTTGGCCATCGTGCGGGTCTTTCTCATCTGGGAGCAGGAATCTCACGAATGGCTCGGAGGGGCGACACCCCTGACCGGGAGCGTGGGGGCGATGCAGCAGGCTTGGGATGTGGTGGTGCCGGATGGTTTTGCGCCGGTCGAGGTACCCACCCGTGTGGCCGCGACCTTTACCGGTTCGAGCGAGGCGCCGGCCGTCTCGGCGTGGCTCGAGCAGCACTTTGCCGGGGTCGGTTTGCCGCTCGATGCGCTCGGGCTGGTCGCGTTTTCCGATGGTGCCTGGGGTGAGTACCAAGTCATCGACACGGCTCCCTTGACCTTCCAGTTTGTCCTCAATACGGGGCATAGTGCGAGCGGACAGCCCCTGAACGACAGCGGGCAACCCATCACAACCGGAGACAGTGGGCAACCCTTGGGCCAGCTCGTCGATCTCCTTGAGGAAGGAGTCGAGTTCGAGCATCTCCATGATGTCCAACTGGAACCGTCGATTCACCAGTTGAATGGATGCGTGAGTGGCTGTACGACGGTTGGAGCGGTCATTTCCGCTTATGGCCTCTACGGCGTCGGCAAAGGAGGACTGGCGCAGTTTGTTGGTGCGTGGACATTCACGCAGGACGGCATCTGTGGAAGTGGCGGTTGTCCCTCTGCCTCCAAACCGAGTGGGGGCTGATACGCGATGAACGTTTCAAACAGAAATACGTATGCGGAGAACGGATGATGTCCTCATCCCGGCTTCTGCAGCACCGGCTGATTCGCTCAGGAGGCACTT
>DAHXNI010000052.1 GCA_027365475.1 Pseudomonadota bacterium
CGCTTCCACATGTCCCAGCTCGCGCACTACCAGGTGGCGGCCAGTAATGGAACCTTGGTTCCCTTGGGCGATTTTGTGAAGCTCATTCCTGCGGTCGAGCCCAACGCACTCGACCGGTTCGACCAGATGAACTCGACTGAACTGGATGGGGTGCCCAAGCCCGGAGTTTCCCTGGGGCAGGCTCTGGGATATCTCAAGACTGCGGCACGGCGGGTACTACCCAATGGCTATGATCTCCACTATGCGGGCCTCTCCCGCCAGTATGAACGGCAGGGTGGGGCGCTGTTGGTGACCTTTTTCTTTGCGCTGGTGGTCATTTTCCTCGTTTTGGCCGGACTTTTTGAAAGTTTTCGCGACCCCCTGATCATTCTGGTGAGCGTTCCGATGTCGGTTTCGGGCGCACTCCTCTTTCTCAATCTGGGATTCGCCTCGGTCAATATCTACACACAGATCGGGTTGATCACCCTGATCGGACTCATCAGCAAGCACGGCATTCTCATGACCCAGTTTGCGAACGAGCTCCAGCGCAACGAGGGATTGACCCGGCGCGAAGCGATCGAACGGGCCGCGACTGCCCGTCTCCGGCCGATCCTGATGACGACCGCCGCCATGGTCATCGGGGTGGTGCCTCTCATTATCGCCACCGGAGCCGGGGCAGCCAGCCGCTACGATATTGGATTGGTCATTGCGACAGGCCTCCTGATCGGCACGGCTTTCACCCTGTTCATGGTGCCAACGGTCTATACTTGGCTGGCGCACGATATTTCCCGGGAGAAGGCGATGGCTGGAACCTTGCCGGATCCGGTTCGTGCCTGAAGTGATTCTTGGGTCCGGATGGCCGGATTGCATGAGGTAAGCGATGCCAGACCGTCCAACGAATGTAGAGCAACTGTCCGGGCTGGTCGAGTCCATCCAGAATCCCATCCTGCAGGAACCCCTCTCCAACACGGCCCGCTTGGAACGATCCGATCGGCAGGAGGGGCGGGAGGCATTCCGTCTCACGTTGGCCTTCCCGGTACGGGGATTGGAGTCGCTTTATGAGAACCCCGTTCGCGGCGCGCTCGAAGCTTTGTTCGGCCCGTCGGTCGCCCTTACGGTCGATAGCGAGATTCCGGCCTTTCCCCAAACGGGCAGTCAGCCCGTCCCAGCCGGAGTCCTGAACCTGATTGCGGTTGCCTCAGCCAAGGGCGGGGTGGGCAAATCGACGGTTGCCGCGAATCTTGCATTGGGTTTGTCGGCGCTCGGTGCTCGAGTCGGTCTGCTGGACGCAGATATCTACGGCCCGAGCCAGCCGGCGATGTTCGGTATAGAACCGGGGGTGCGTCCCGATTCCGATGGCAAAAGGATTGAACCGCTCACCCGCTACGGGATCGCACTCATGAGCATCGGATTCCTGGTCGATATCAATCAGGCCATGATCTGGCGGGGGCCGATGGTCACTCAGGCATTGCAACAACTGCTCTATCAGACGCATTGGCCAGAACTCGACTATCTCGTGATCGATCTGCCTCCCGGTACAGGGGATATTCAGTTGACCCTTGCGCAGCGGGTTCCCTTGAGTGGCGCACTTGTGGTGACCACGCCCCAGGATATTGCGATATTGGATGCGCGACGGGGTATCCGGCTTTTCGAGAAAGTCGCGGTCCCCGTTTTGGGCATTGTGGAAAACATGTCGCTTTATCATTGTCCGCAATGCGGGCATGAGGCTCAGGTCTTCGGTCACGGTGGCGGCGAGGCTCTGGCAGAGGAATGCGGTGTTCGCTGGCTCGGGAAGCTGCCGCTCGTGCCCGGTCTCTGTGAACAGATGGACCAGGGGGCACCGCCCGTTGTCTCCAAGCCGGAATCCGAACTCGCACGGGCCTTTGTGACACTCGCGCACCGGACCGCGGCCAGTCTGGCTTCGCTGGCACACGCACGGGCCCCGGGCCCACAGATCATTATTGAGGAAAACTGAAATGGGACTGAAATCGGATCGTTGGATCCGCGAGCGAGCACTGCGTGATCGCATGATCGAACCATTCGAGCCAGGGCAGGTCCGCGACAGTCCGAGCGGTCGGGCGGTATCTTTCGGGACTTCAAGCTATGGATATGACGTCCGGTGTGCGGACGAGTTCAAGATATTCACCAATATCAACTCGGCCGTCGTCGATCCCAAAAGTTTTTCGCCGAGCAGTTTTGTGGATTTCCAGGGGCCTGTTTGCATCATTCCGCCAAACTCCTTCGCGCTGGCGCGTACTGTGGAATATTTCCGCATCCCCCGTTCCGTCCTGACCATCTGTCTCGGAAAATCCACCTATGCCCGTTGCGGGATCATTGTGAATGTGACCCCGCTCGAACCGGAATGGGAGGGGCATGTGACACTCGAGTTTTCGAATACTACCCCGCTACCGGCCAAGGTCTACGCCAATGAGGGTGTTGCACAGATGCTCTTTTTGGAAGCAGACGAGGCCTGTGAGACGTCCTACAAGGACCGTGGCGGGAAATATCAGGGTCAGCGAGGAGTCACCTTGCCCAAAACCTGATGGGTGCTCGTGGTTGGCAGGCGCCTGAAGCCAATGAGGTGGAGTGTGATGGTTGGATGTCCGTGACGCGTCTGTCTCGCGACGATCGGGATTTCATAGAGTGTGGATGCGCACCAGAAAGTGAGCGTGGCACCTTTCAGGCTCCGGCGCACATAAGCTACGGTCGGGAAAATCCCGATCGGAGTCCGCCACTTGCGTTTGCCGCCCATAACGAAATGATAGCGATGCAGGTGATTGTGGTTGATGACGCGGAAGACTTTCGGAGGGCGCCCGTGAAGCACGAGATCGCGGCTCAGGGCGATTTGTGCGCTCAGACGGTCCATTTCCCCGCTCCGGAGCGGAAAGACCTTTTTGTGGGGTCCAACGTGAGCATAGGCAAAATGTTTTCGCCAATCGAACCGAACGCCCTGATCGTGTTGGGGGCTCCGTCCCGGCTCGGTGAGTGAATAGAAAAGGGCTTCCATCCGGCCATGGCGTATGCGGAAACGGCTTTGTTCGTTGAGCTGGGCACTGTCAAAGAGACCAAAGAACGCATTGGGTTTCGCCTCCGAGTGGCAGATCCAAAGGCCTTTGGGTCCGGGTTTCAGGGTGAGATGCGAGATCCCGATCCCTATCCCATCGAGATGGACACTATAGACGGCGCGGTAGGCCACGAGTCCGCTCGGTGGTGCGGAGGCGGCGGATCCGCAGGGTGTGATGAGCATGCCCAGCAGGGCAACCAGCGCACAGGGCCATACAGGGTCGCGCATCGGTTTCAACTCATGGCATCCACAATGATCGGCTCCGTGAGTTTAACCCCATTTTGGAAAATGGCGTCCGGGGTCAACACGATGTGGCCCCGGGCGATCCATTCGAGCACCTCAGGATAGAGCCGATGTTCAGCCGATTTGGTGCGTTCAATCAGGGACGATTCGTCATCGCCCATCCGGATCGGAACAAGGATCTGGGCAATACGGGGTCCGCCATCGACTGTCTCAGTAACGAGATGCACGGTTGCGCCGTGCGCCGAAGCGCCTGCCTCGAGCGCCTGCCGATGGGGATGGAGTCCCGGGTAGAGTGGCAGAAGCGAGGGGTGGATATTCACCATTCGTCCGGCGAAGCGCGCGACGCAAAGGGGGCTCAGGACGCGCATGAATCCTGCGAGCGCGATGAGGTCCGGAGCAAACGAGGCGAGGTGTTCCGAGAGAGCCTGCTCCCATGCCCCCCGGTCCGCGTAGTTCCGGACGGGAAGCGCAATCACCGGGATCCTTTCTTTTCGGGCATAGGTGAGCGCAGGCGAGTCGGGTTGATCCGAGAGGACGACGGTGGGGTGCAGTGACAGTTGTCGGTTGCGACAGGCCGCGATGATTGCGCGGAGGTTGCTGCCCACTCCGGAAGCCATGATGGCGAGTGTTTCCGGGCGGTGCGGGTGCGGGTTCACCCGATCGTCACCGCATGCTTGGAATCCTCAATGACCTCACCGATTTCAAAGGCCTGCTCGCCGGATGCGGCAAGCGATCGGAGGGCCGGTGCGACTTGCTCCGGAGCGGTGATGACGATGAAGCCGATTCCGGCGTTGAACGTCCGGTAGAACTCTGTGGGATCGATCTCGACGCTATTTTGGATCCAGTCGAAAACAGCTGGCTGCTGCCATCGGGCCGGATCGAGCGTCAGTCCCAGTGATTCGGGAATCACCCGTGGCGGATTGTCAATCAAACCACCCCCGGTGATATGGGCGAGCGCGTGGACCGGACAGGTCTCGAGCAGGGTCCGTATGGACCGCACGTAGATCCGGGTTGGTTCCAGCAGAAGATCGATGGGTGGCCGTGTCACACCCGGGCTGTCCAGAATCGAACGTACCAGTGAAAAACCATTGGAATGGACACCTGACGAAGCGAGCCCGATGACACGATCTCCGGCACGGACTGCTGATCCATCGAGAACCCGGTCGCGTTCGACGATGCCCACGCAAAAACCTGCAAGATCGAAGTCGTGAGGACGGTAGAGACCCGGCAACTCGGCGGTTTCTCCTCCAACGAGAGCGCATCCGGCCTCGCGGCAGCCTTCCGCGATGCTCTGGATGAGACGGGCACCCTGTTCGATGTCGATCCGGCCGGTTGCGTAATAATCAAGGAAGAAAAGCGGTTCGGCTCCGTGGACGAGTACGTCGTTGGCACACATGGCGACCAAGTCCACTCCGATGCCTTCCAGGCGGTCGTGGGCCAGGGCCAGCAGCAGTTTCGTGCCGACACCATCGGTGCCCGCCACCAGTACGGGCTTTTTGTAGCGATCGGTTGGGATCTCGATCAGGGCACCGAAACCGCCAATACCCCCCAACACTTCGGAGCGCCCAGTTTGCAAGGCCCAGGGCCGAATCCGCTCGATCAACCGTTCGGCTGAATCGAAGTGGACGCCGGAATCCCGGTAATTCAGGCGTGGCTTGAGCGTCATCGAGGATTCCCTGTACGAGGGCGGGACCGGTTATGTTATCGTAAACGCACGTTTTGGTCATTGTTTCATTTGTTGAGCGCTTGGATGAACGCCCACTCCGGTAGCGAAAATTTCAGCAGGAAGAAGTTACTGTCCATGGGGTGGGTCATCGCCTCAGTAGGCGCCCTTGTGCTGTCTGGCCCCGTGTGGGGCGTGACGGTCCGGCACCTGTTCCGGGTCGAGTTTCCGGTTCCGACCCTGTCGGCGTCCATCCATCCCAGTGAAATCCATCATGCAGCACACGAACTTCTGGCTCGTCTGACCGGGGATCCCGATTTCACGGATCAGGGAGTCATCGGACAGTTGCTCACCCAGTCGACTCCCTGGGTGGCCGAATATGGCTATGTGGAGGCGCCTTCCAGGGTTATCGAGAAAACCCACGGCCGCGATCACTACCTGCTCTGGGTTCGATTCGATCCCCGCGTGGTCGAGGCCGCCATCTTCGGTGCGCATCTGCCATTTTGGGGGGCGCTCCGTCCGCTGACACTTGCTTGGCTCAGCGTTGGTTCTCCAACGAACGCCATTCTTTCGGCAACTGACACCGATCATTTGCGCAAGAAGCTCGAAGAGCGGATCAGGCACCTGTCCCTGCCCATTCTTCTGCCGCTCATGGATCTCAGTGAGCGCGTGCAGGTGCCGGTGGCGAAGCTGATTCCACCAGACTGGACGACCCTTGAGCGTGTTTCACGGCGCTACGGTGCAGAGGCGATCTGGACCGGGATCCTGCTGGGCAGTGCACGGGGGGGATGGCAAGGCGAGTTTGCCATCCGGGTCGGTGGTTTGACGTCCAGCTGGCAGTCCCGCGAGATTCATCGCCGCCGTTGGACGGTGCTCGCATCGGCACTCGGGCATCTCGACACCCTGCTCGCTGCGCGCTATGCCGTATTCGCCGAGCATCGCCCGGTTTCGCTCGTGATTCAGGCACAGAACGTGGCTAGTTTGACAGCAGTGGCTCGGATCGAGCGGTTTCTGGCGACCTTGCCGGGTGTCTCAACGGTCCGTATCCGGACTGTGGCCTCTCGATCACTCACCGTTACACTCCGTTCCCGGATCAGTCGCTCGCATCTCGTGCGACTGATCACCCTGGGCGATGTCCTCACGCGACCAAGAACGGCCCCAGATGTGGCGGTATCGGGCGAAAAGCTGGATTTTAGCTATCGTCCCTCTGCCGGCTGATGTTCTGGCACCTTTCGCGCTGGCCCAATATCCTCTCTTCGCTCAGGCTTGTTGCGACCGTCCCGCTTTTTGTTCTCATCGTCGAGAACCATTTTCGCTGGGCGTGGATGGTATTGGCGTTTGCCGCGCTCACTGACGTGTTGGATGGGTGGCTTGCCAAGCGGTTCGATTGGCAGTCCGCCTGGGGCGCATTTCTCGACCCATTGGCTGACAAGCTCATGATTCTTGGAGTATTGGGGGCGCTCACACTGATTGGGGCCACCCCACTTTGGTTGCTCCTCGTGGTCTGGGGGCGGGATGCGGTGATTGCCTGTGGCGTCCTAGTGTATTACGCCTGGCTGGGTCCGTTCCGGATCATACCGACAGCTTTGAGCAAGGCCAGCACGTTCATCCAGGTTCTCTATCTTCTTGTGACGCTCGGGTTTGTGTCCCAGGATCTCAGTCTGCCGATCTCGTGGCGGTTGGCCGCTTGGCTGGTCGCCTTTTTCGCGATTGGCTCTGGATTCGATTATTTCTACCGCTACGCGCGCGCTCAGACATGATACCCACTACCCCCCGCAGCGCGCAGCAGCTTCTTTTCCCCTTTCAGGATCCATCCGGTTCCCGTTTTGAGAATTTCATCGCAGAAGGAAACCAGGTGATTCTCGAAAGTTGTCGCGAACTCGCGCTGGGAGAAGCTGCGGGTCTTCTGGTTTTGCACGGACCGGCTGGGAGCGGTAAAAGCCATCTGCTCCGTGCGAGTTGCGGGGCCCGGATCGAACGCGACGGACGTGCAGCGCTCTGGGTTGCCTCTCCAAACGGGTCAGACGCCCGGCACCGTGCGTTGCCGGATGAGCGGGAGGCCGACTTTGATCTTCTGGCGCTCGATGGGATCGAGGCAATTGCCGGTGATCCGATTCGTGAGGAGGTGTGTTTTCGCCTGGTTCTTTCGGCCCTACAGGGACGGTTGCGCCTGCTCCTGGCGGATCGTCAGGCGCCACAGGCACTACCTTGGGTGCTTCCCGATCTCGCATCCCGGCTCAAGGCAGCTACCTTGCCACCCCTCAAGCCATTGACCGAAGAGTTGCGTCTACGCGTGATTCAGGAGCGGAGTGAGGTACGGGGTATGCAGCTCGATGCTCCGGCTGCTCGCTGGCTGCTTCACCATTGGCCGCGGGATCTCGAATCTCTGCTGGCTGTTTTGGATCGGTTGGAGGAGCAACCGGGCGCTGTCGGCAAGCGCATCACACTCGCATTCCTGAAACGGGCTTTGAGCCAGGTGCATCCCATACCCTGAACATCCGAAGCAATCTCGCTCACTCGGGAGCAGAAGTCTACAATACAATGTAGTTCTTGGGTGTTCCGGGATGTCCATGAGATTGGATCCCGGAGTTCGTCGGCGTCAGGTTTGCGATGGCAGGGGGTGATTATGAGTCCACTCGGATGTCGAACTCTCAGGTGGCGCGAAGTGCGTTGGGGTGTCGTCTTGCTTGTGGCCGGGGTTGTTCTGACCGGTTGTGCGGTGGCGCCTCCTGTCCAGGAGATGAGCAATGCGCGTCAGGCGATCAGCGCAGCTCGTGCTGCGGGTGCCGCAAGACTCGCACCTGCGAAAATCATGGCTGCCGAGCGTTGGCTTGAGGATGCCGAATATGCCCTCCGGGAAAAGGATTATGAACGCGCCTATAAAAGTGCGCGGCGGGCCAGAAAAAGGGCGATCATGGCGCTCGATATCGCTCAACGGGGAAAATCCCGATCCAAGAACAGCGGAGGATCTGGCCGATTTCCCTGATGTGGTGATGAAGGATTGTTGGATGCTTCGAAACCTGAAGCGGACCCGGAGTAGATGCGAATAACTGGGTCAGTCGCCGCCACCGTCCAGCCATTTTCTGCCCACCCACACCTCAGTCCGTTTCCCCGGGCCATCCTTCAAGCATCTGGAATGCCATCGAGAGCACCAAAGATGGCGGACGCATACATTAATCTTGACAGTTTGCCGAGAGCAGTGTACCTTAAAGGCAGCCTTATTTGCAGGTTTTACAAGCGGATCTGGCTACTTGCTTGGAATTTCATCATTTACGTTTTTTAGATAGCGACTGGAGAGTCCCATCATGATCAAAAAAGTTTACAAGGTGACACCATTGATTGTGGCCTTGGCCCTGTTGGGCGCTTGTGCGACCGTGAAAAAGGCGCCGCCACCGCCGCCCAAAAAACCATCGGCTGCAACCCTTCAGGCCATTCGCGATGCCAAGACGGCGATTGCGAAAGCCGAGCAGGTCGGATGCAGCGTGACTACAGAGCAGGCCGAGGTGAATCAGGCGAAGGTTCAGGCCAAGATTCCAAACAATCAAAAGGCCCAATCGTTGGCTGATTCAGCACGGACTGCCGCTGATCAGTGTGCGAATCGGTACTGGCTGCATAAGGCGCGCGCGGATCTGGCCAAGATCCGGCAGTACACGAATCTCAACTCGTCCGAACGCTCGAGCCTGCGGAGGGGTCGCTCGGACATCAACAACAGCAAAGGGAAAGCTGCTTATGATGTATTGAGTGCACTGCTCTCCGAACTGCAGGCAGCACATACGACCTATACCGTCGTTCGGGGGGATAACCTCTGGAACATCGCCGGAAAACACTCGGTTTACCGCGATCCCTTCGAGTGGCCGCTCATTTATCGCAGTAACGCTTCCAAGATCCATGATCCGGATCTCATTTATCCGAATGAGCAACTCAAGATCATTCTCAATCCGGTCAAGAGTGCGGTACGCAGTGCGAAACATTATGCGAAAACCCGTGGCCCTTGGCAGAACGGTCGGGCTTTGAGCAAGGATCACGCCTGGCTCGCATCTCAGCAGGGCTCCAAAATCTGATTCAACTGCTGGTCTTTGATTGAACAAACCCCGGCTTCGGCCGGGGTTTTTTTATCCTCTGAGCCGCAGGGCCCACAGGCGTCCATTCACCGGGGGGGTTGTGTGTCCGCCCTGATCATAGTAGCCGCCCGGCCAGTCTGTCTCAAACGACGCAGAGGTCCCCCATCCGGGTTCGCGTACCTTCAATGCGCAGTGGTGAGCGCGTGAACGCGGGTTGAGGCGCGATCTATGGATCTACACATCGCGTGATCAGTGCTGGGAGGAGGTTTGGTGAATCTAGCCGGTTTGTCCGCGTACGGGCTTTGGGGGTGTGGGACGGGTCAGAACCGGAAGAAAAGGCCGCCTGCTCGGATACTCCAGTTGCCAGAAAAGCTGGGTTCCAAAATATGAAAGTGCGAGTGCAGCAAATGCCGCGAGCGTCCAGCCGGCTGCCGTATGCCCTCTCCAGCCGTAGCGATGGCGCCCCCAAAGAAGCCAGCCAAAAAGGATCCACGCCAGAACGGCGAGGGCCGCCTTGGGCCATAGCCCCATGAGCCAAAGCATCCGGATATACGCAAAACCGGAAATGAGGGCCAGCGTGAGAAGCGCAAATCCGACTACGAGATACTGGAAAAGCAGCCGTTCGAGGACGAGGAGCGGGGGGAGGGCTCCCGTACGGGATCCTCCTGCACGGCGGACACCGGATTCACGCACCCATAGGAGAATGGCGAGAACCGCAGCGACTCCGAGCATGCTATAGGCAATCAATGAGATGAGAACGTGGGCATCGAGGAGAAGATGACGGGTCGGGACCAGAAACACTTCACCTGGAAATATCCGTTCAAAGAGTGCAGATAATGCCGCAAGCGGGAATACAACGATTCCTGCGCTGGCTACCGGTTCGAACCAGGATCCCCCGAACACAACCAGGCTGATCATGAACCCGACCAATGCAATATCGGTACTGAAGGCGAGGTTGAGTCCCTGTGGATCAACGAGGAGAGCATGAGCGACGAGGCTAGCCTGCCCGACCAGTGCCCCGAACGCAAGCGCGAGCCCCAGCCGCTGCAGCATCTGGTTTGCGTGCCTCATGTGTGGTGCCTGGTAGATGAGCCACGCCGACGCACAATACAAAACTGCGACGGATGAGGTGACCAGCCAGCCATTCATGCGCGGAATCCAGTGAAAGCAGAGTCTGCATCATACCTCAGCCGGGTTGTCGTCCCAGCGGATGGCATGGGTTACAGTCGGGTTTTGCTTCAATCAGCGAGAGTGGGTAAAATAACCTCCGGAATCAGGATATACATCTTTCAGAGGTAGCTTGAAATGGTCACGATCCGGCTGGCACGCGGCGGCGCCAAGAAACGTCCTTTTTATCAGGTGGTCGTAGCTGACCACCGGTCCAAGCGCAATGGGCGTTTCATCGAACGCGTGGGATTTTTCAACCCGCTGGCCCGCGCCCATGAAGAACGCATTCATCTTGAGCGTGAGCGTATCCAGTACTGGATCACCCAGGGGGCGCGGCCTTCGGAGCGCGTTGCCCATCTCCTCGCTCAACAAGGCTGATCCCATCTCCCTGGGAGCGAATGACGGGCTCCGCCCGGCAGATCAACCCCCCGGAGTTCTTGTTTCCTGTGGGCAGATCGTGGGCGTTTTTGGTGTTCGCGGGGGGCTCAAGGTCCTCTCACAAACCGATCCCCCGGAAAAACTCTTGTCCTACCGCCCCTGGTGGCTCGGACCCTCCGGGTGCGAGTCCCCAATCGTCCCTGTGAGCGGTCGGTGGCTGCGCCGGTCGCTGCTCATGGTGCTTCTACCAGGTATTCGCGATCGTGACCAGGCGCGAGCGTATGTGGGCCTTGCTGTGGCTGTACAACGGAAGCTGTTCCCCAATCCAGTTCCTGGCCAGTTCTACTGGGCCGATTTGGTGGGTCTTGCCGTCGAGGATCTCGAAGGACATGTCCGGGGTACGGTCCGGGAAATCGTGAGAGGTCCCTCGGGTGATGTTTTGGATATCCAAGGCGAAGAGCCTCTTCTCATTCCCTTTCTCTGGCAGGAGACCATCGTCGCCGTTGACCTGACTGCCGGATTGATCCGGGTCGTCTGGCCGGAACGATTCTGAGATGCGCTTCGATATTGTCACGCTCTCTCCCTCGATCTTTGATGGCTTGGGAAACTATGGTGTGCTTGGCCGGGCGCTCCGGGACGGTACGATCAGCCTTAAAACATGGGATCTCAGGCAGTTTGCGGAAGGTCCGCATCGTCGGGTCGATGACCGCCCTTATGGGGGAGGCCCCGGAATGGTTCTCCTGGCCGAGCCGCTCTGGCGGGCGATCGAGGCGGTCCGACAGGAGGCGCCTGCGGACGCCCCGGTCGTCTTTTTGAGCCCCCAAGGGCAGTTACTCAAGCAACACCTGATTGAGGATCTGGCCCGTCGACCGGGACTCATACTGGTCTGCGGACGCTATGAAGGGGTCGATGAACGCTGGGTCGACGCACAGGTGGATCTCGAAATCTCGATCGGTGATTTTGTCCTTTCGGGCGGGGAGATTCCGGCCATGGCACTGGTCGATGCTGTGAGCCGCTGGGTGCCGGGCACGTTGGGTGACCGTGAATCGGCTGTTTGTGAATCGTTCCGCAGCGGCCGTCTGGATGCACCGTCCTATACCCGCCCAGAACTCTGGCGCGGGCGACCGGTTCCTCAGGTTCTTCTGGAAGGTCATCATGAAGCCATCCGCCGTTGGCGCGATCTGGAAAGCGCCGAAAGAACCCGGAGCCGGCGCCCTGATCTCCTCACAGAGGGTGCTGGAATCGAACCCTTGGAGGTCCCCCTTGGCAAGAGCGAAAAAGAACGGCACAATTAGCCTTCAAAGAGGATCGTGACATGCATAAAATCATCGCAGACCTTGAAGCTGAAACCCCGAAGCACGTGGCAGCGGATTTTTCGCCCGGCGATACGGTTGTAGTTCAGGTGCGCGTCAAAGAGGGGGATCGCGAACGTCTCCAGGCGTTCGAAGGGGTGGTCATTGCCCGCAAGAACCGCGGTGTCCATTCTTCGTTCACCGTGCGGAAAATCTCCCACGGGGAGGGTGTCGAGCGGGTTTTCCCGCTGTATAGCCCGCAGATTTCCGAAATTCAGTTGAAGCGCAGAGGAAAGGTACGTTCTGCGAAGCTCTACTACCTGCGTGGTTTGAGTGGCAAGGCGGCGCGGATTCGCGAAGACGTCTAGTTTTTCCTGCTCCCCCTTCCCTGGGGCTTCCGTCACGCCCTGCGAGTCGCCATGCTCTTTCCCCGTCCGTTAAGCAAGCGTCGATGGATTCGGGTTCTTCCCGGTCTATTGACATTCTGGGCTCCGTGCGGACTGGGCGCACCCATCACGCCACCGGCTCCGCCACCGGTCAGGGCTTCCGGCACCCTTCATCAGATTCGGGTTCTTGCTCAGGCCGGCGCACCAGAGCTCGCTTTGGCTCGCCTGGAAAAGCTTGCTCCGAAGAACACGGAGAATCCGGCGTGGACGAGCTGGGCCCGGGAGCGCATCCGACTGCTTGAAAGCACTCACCAGTGGTCCGTTCTGGTCGCGCAGCTCGCGCACCCTCCTCCCAATCTGCCCCCGGAGTTCGTAACCTGGGCGCGGGGCCACGAAGTGGGGGCGCTGATCGCCTTGCATGATTTCCGCACCGCCCGTGCATTGCTTCGAGACTGGATTTGGGCCAACCCGTCTGGTCTTTCCAAAAATACCCTCATGCGGATCCAGAAGGAGATCGTCGCGGTTTATCTGGCCAGCGGGGATCTCGCGGATGGCGAGATTGCGCTCGAGCTTTACCGCGACGATTACCCTTCCGATCAGGCGTTGATCCCCCTCCGCGAAGCCCGGCTGCTGATCCAAACCCGGCATGTCCATGCTGCCCTATGGATGCTCGCATCAAACAAAAGTCCCGCAGCCAAACTGCTCACCCTGAAGGCGCGCCTGATTGGGGGCCTTGCCTCCCCTCGCTCCGTGGCACAAGCCGCTACTGAACTTGGAGCCGAGCGACAACTCACCCCGGCACTCCGCGTGAAAGCCGACCAGATTGCCTGGCAGGCCTGGGAAAACCAGAACCACTGGCGTGAGGCTCTGGGCGTGCTCGAACAGATCATGGACTTGGCCAGTCAGCCAGCGGCTCATCTGACGCTGCCCCGGGGGTTTGCCGATGAACTCTGGCAAACCCTCCTTTCGGAAGGGGCGGCGCTTGCCAATCGGGCCGGACTCGTGCGGGGATTGGGCCAGCCCTGGATCACGCTCGCGACTGCGCTCTCTGCTCGACATCCTTGGGCGGCCCTTTCGATTCTCGCGGTCGTGACACGCGGATCGTTCGCCCGATCCGATCGGGGAGAGGCTGCGATGCGAATGGAGCAATTGCTGGTACATCTGCCCCATGGAAACGATCTGCTCCTGTTTCTGTTCCTGGATTCCCGAGCCATCCCCCACCCCTCCCATCTGCCGCAAACCCTGCGTGAGGAATTACTCGAACCGGTGCTTGCATCCGGACACGATCGTCTGGCGGCGCGCCTGATACGGGGACTGCGCATCCCTCCACCCGGGATGGCGCCTCTCCGTTGGGGGCTGACTCGACTCGAAATCAACCTCTATGGGGGTCAGATTCCGCGAGCCCTCCGTGAGTTACGGGAAGATCGCGATCATTGCGCACCCTGTCCGCAAGGTGGACGGTGGCTCGGGGCAGCCTTCGATCTCGAGCACCTGCACTTGTATCAACCGGCCCTCGGCCTCCTCAAGACGCTCGCCCGCGGGGCCACAAAAGCCAAGAGGCGACGTGAGCTGCTCTATTGGATCGGCGAGGATGAATCCCGTCTCGGTCATTGGCGCCGGGCGGCCGAGGACTATCTCTGGTCGGCCGCCATGCCTGGGCCCTTTGCCATGGATCCCTGGGCACAGAGCGCGCGTTTCAAGGCGGCCGGCGCCCTGATTCATGCAGGCCTCTATAAGGACGCACTCCGTCAATACGAAGGCCTCTTGAATGCCTCATCGAGCACAGCCCGAAAGGCGCTCATTGCTGCCAAAATCAGACATCTCAAACTTCATCTGGAGCGGGTCTCGCGAGCAGCCGGCCGACATGCCTGACACTCAAAATGGCAGCCAGTGTCCTGCCCCGGCCATTTGTGCAAGCCGGTTTGCCGCGAGTTTGTGTGGGAATGCGATCATGACGTTCATGCGGGGTTCTCGTGCTGTCTGATCCGGATGCCAAAGAAAGGTGGCGGTGGGCCGAAGAGGGCCGGATCCTCGAGGAGGCCCTTGCGCAACTCGCACAGCTTTTTGGTGGCGAACCGACCTGCGAACCGGATTGGGATGCGGGACGTGTCCGATCGGTCCTTTCCCAACTGGCGCTGAAACTCGCGGACAACTATCCCTATTTCCACCCGCTTTATGCGGGGCAGATGCTGAAACCCCCCCACCCGGTCGCCCGGCTTGCCTGGGCTCTGGCGCTCACGCTCAATCCGAATAACCATGCGCGGGATGGTGGACGAGCGACGTCGCAGCTGGAACAGGAGTGCATCACCCGCTTGGGACGGCTTTTTGGTTGGGAATCGGTCTTGGGCCATCTCACGGGAGGCGGGACGGTTGCCAACCTTGAAGCGCTCTGGGTTGGGCGGGAACTCCACCCGGATTGCCCAGCCATTGCGGCCTCCACCGATGCGCATTACACACATGCCCGGATGGCGCGGTTGCTCGGAGTTCCGTTCATTCTGGTTCCAGTCGGGGCAGATGGCGCGATGAATCTCGATGCCCTGGACCGGATTCTCGATCAGACACCGGTCGGTACCGTCGTGGCTACTGTTGGCACGACCGGGTGGGGTGCCATTGACCCGGTCGATGGGCTCGTCGCCAGGAAAGACCGGTATCGGTACCGGCTGCATGCCGATGCAGCTTACGGTGGTTATTTCAACCTGATCCGTGAGCGGTTGAGCAAAGCCGCGCGGCTTCGGTTAGAGGCGGTTTCCGCATGCGATTCGCTCGCCATTGATCCACATAAACACGGTCTCCAGCCGTATGGGTGCGGTGCAATCCTGTTCCAGGATCCAACGGTCGGATCCGTCTACCAGCACGAATCGCCCTATACGTATTTCACTTCTTCCGAACGCCATCTCGGCGAGATCAGCCTCGAGTGTTCGCGCCCGGGTGCGGCGGCGGCTGCACTCTGGGCGACCCTTGAACTTTTGCCGCTCGCGCCAGACGGACTGTTTGCCGATCATCTCTGGAAAAGCTGTTGTGCGGCCCGCACACTCGCCGGGTGTCTTCAGGCTCATCCGGCCTGGGTTATACTTGGAGAACCTGAACTGGATATTCTGGTGTTTTCGACACGATCTCCCCGTGCAAGCGCACTGAGCAGGTTGAACCGGGCAATATTCGATCGTGCGGCGAGTGATGGACTCCATCTCGCGTTACTCACGATTCCGGTGGGGAAAGCCCGTTCGACCCTTCCGGATCTCAATCCGGATGTTGGCGAGGTTACTGTTTTGCGCGCCTGCCTCATGAAACCCGAGCATCTCGAGTGGGGTGTGCGCATATTTGATTATCTGGAGAAGGCCCGTCTAGCCACCCCCGTGCTGGAATGAAATGTTACCCATGGCGTTTCGGCAGAAACGTTGCGAATCCAAGCTTGTGTCTGTTTTGAGGAGAACCTGAGATGAGTCAGCAATCTGGAATCGGTCAAACATTTAAAACCCTGGGACACGGCCTCAATCTTTTGCGGGTCGTTATTTTGAACCTCATTTTTTTCGGCATCTTGGCCCTGATAATTGTGGCACTCGTTCATCAGCCCCGGCAGCCTGCCGAACCCGCACGTTTTGCCCTGGTGATTGGACCTTCCGGCGAACTCGTCGAACAGCTTCACAATCCGGTGGGTCAGGCGCTGCGACGGATCGAACATCTCGGTCGGGCAGACGAAACTGCGCTTCCTGCTGTTCTCCGTGGCATCCGCCTTGCGACTCACGATCCTCGGGTCAAAGCCATTGTGCTTGAAACGGATCATTTTTCGGGCGGTGGCATGCCGGAAATCGATGCGGTGAGACGGGCACTTTTCCGGTTTGAAAAGACCGGGAAGCCAGTGGTGGCCATCGGGCGTTCGTATGACAACGCGCAGTATCTGCTCGCGTCGGCCGCTACTGAGATCTACCTTTCGCCCGAAGGGGGCGTGATCCCATCAGGTTTTGGGATCTATGAGCCCTATATGGCGAAGCTTCTCAAGCGGATCGGAATCCATGTCTATGTCGTCCGGGTTGGAAAATACAAAGATGCGGTTGAGCCCTTTCTGCGTAATAGCATGAGCCAGCCTTCTCGCAAGCAGTGGTCGGCCTATTTCGATTCCATCTGGAACCGGTATGTCGACGAAGTCAGCGTAGCACGCCACCTCAAATCCGGTGTGCTGACCCGCTACATTGATCAGGCCGCAGTCCACCTTGCGCATAGCGGTGGCAACCTGGCCCGTTATGCGCTTCAGGCGCATCTGGTTAACACCGTTGCCACGCGCCCCGCTGTGAACGCCATACTGCGCAAGCTGGTTGGCCCAAACGGGGCGGATGCGAGCGGATTCAGCCAGATGAATCTCAAAACGTATCTCGGCCATCACCCCCATCTCTTTGTGACCGGTGAAGGAAGCGAGCGGATCGCTCTGATTCACGCCGACGGGGATATCGTCAGTGGGCGTGCGCCCCCCGGTGAGATTGGAAGCCGAAGTCTGATCGGATTGATCCGCGAAGCACGCCTCAACCCCCATATCCGTGCGCTGGTGCTACGCGTCAACAGCCCAGGCGGCAGCGCAAATGCGTCAGACGAGATCCTGCACGCGATTGAGGCATTTGAGGCCACGGGACGTCCTGTCGTCGTGTCGATGGGGGATATGGCCGCGTCCGGCGGTTATTGGATTTCGATGGCTGCCAACCGGATCTACGCAGAGCCAACCACACTCACCGGATCAATCGGAATCTTCGGGATCTTTCCGAATGCAACCGGGTTGCTCAACAAGCTCGGTGTACACGTCGAGGGCCTCGGAACCACACCCCTCACGGGACAGTTCAGTCCACTCATGCCGCTTTCGAATATGGCAAAGACCCTCTTCCGGGTCGAGGTTCTGCATGGTTACCACGACTTCATCGATCATGTCGCCCGGTTCCGGCACTTGACCCCAAGGCGGGTCAATGCCATTGGCCGGGGCCATATCTGGGTCGGAAGTGAAGCTCTGAAGCTCGGACTGGTGGACCAGCTCGGTGGTCTCCGCGCAGCCGTCCAGGGCGCAGCCAGCCTGGCTCACCTCATCCACTACCGGGTCGAGACGATTCGACCGACACTCACGCTCACAGAGAAACTCATTGTCAAGTTGGCCCATCTGCATGAGGCTGCGGCACTCAGCCGCTGGCTGATTCGGGGTTCTGGCGTGACAAGCCGTTTGGAAGCGACCGTCCCCGTGAGGGCACTCTGGCACACGCTGAAAGGCGAGTTTGGATTTCTGAAGAGTCGGAGCGGGATATACGCCTATTGTCTCGGTTGCCGGTCCGCGCTTCTCCATTGAGGGCGCGGGTACGGTCTGGCACGACCGGTACTGCGAGGACGGCGGGGCCGGAACATCGAACACAATCCCCTCAGAGCGCAAACTCGGGGGGCTGATGCTGTCGCCTGCCCGTCCAGTCAGAGGCTTCTGCGACAGATTGGGTCAATGCATGGCAGGAATGCAGAGTTGAACGGCGAGCAGGATCATCACACCCAGAGTCGAGAGCATGCCGATCATCCGGGGCCAGCTGGCTCCTGAGTTTCTCGACAGCCCCCAGGCATGCAGCACCCGTCCGAGAAGGAAGATGGCACCAAACCATTCGAGTTCCCGGGTGGGAGCCGTCGTCAGGGCAGAGACGAGGAAAAGGAGCAGAGTGAGCGGGATATACTCTACGGCATTGGCGTGTGCCCGTATGGCACGTTCGAGATCAGGGTGATCGCCGTGCCCTATCCCGGTACGGTGCTGCCAGCGGAGCCGACTGACCCGGATCGCGAGGAAAACGACCCCGAGCGTCGCGAGAGCGAGAATCCAGCCGACCACGATCAGGTTGTGCCGGATGAGGGGCGCAAAAAAAGCAATCTCCGCAATGTTCATCGAACGGTCTCCTTGAGAGGGTGGGTTCCAGGATTGTG
>DAHXNI010000066.1 GCA_027365475.1 Pseudomonadota bacterium
CGCCCGCGTCCGACGATCTCATAGCACTGCTAAATGCGCCTGAATGGACGCGGCCCATTCTCGAGGCCGCGTTGCGCAGCGGGCGGACACGCGATTGATCTGCGATTCTCGGCGCGCAGCCGAGAGCCGTCGGCTTCCGGGTCGCTCACAGGACGGCGTTTGCCGCCTTTGACGCTCCCTCCGTCCTGCGCAGGACGGCTCCAATTCGCCAGCGTCTTGACCGAAATGTCGAACTTTCGGGCGCCTGCCTCTGTTGCCCAGAGAGTCTTCAGCGCCACTGACCCTGCTTGAGCATTCGGCGCACTCAAGGTAGTCGTCTCCCGATTCACGCCGAGGTCCGCGAGCTATGAAAGTTCTCGGCTGCTGCCGGCCTGGAGTCACAAACAGTTTCTCTCCGATGTCGCAGAAGACCTCCCCGCCTTGTTCCGGCTGATCGCATACGTGCGTGTGGGGAGACGTCCCGGCAGGATTGAACCTCGCGCAGTCAAACAGAGACCCAAGCCTTTCCCGCGATTGCAGACAACCCGTCGCAGAGCGCGTCGAAACATCAGGTTATACGGACATCCGCGGAAACTGGCCGCTTAACCGAGTGCCATTCACTTCATAGTTAACAGCCAGCGTCGCTGCATACAAGTCCCTGGGTCATCGCCAACCCATGTCTTTACGTGGGATGTATTGGAACATTGGGCTACCACGAATCCAGCATCGGCTCTGGTCTTGCGTGTGATCGAGCCGGGTGGAATACCTTTGAGTGAATGGTTGGACCGATTTTCGGTTGGCCAAGGCAATTGCAGCGTGCTAGCCAGCACTTTGTTACAGCAGTGTGGGATAGATCTAAAGAGATTTGCTGAAGATAGAGAGGCACGAAACTTATCAAGCTATAGACCAACAACATTTTCATCTTCAAGCGCACTCACGCCGTGTAAGTCATTCAGCACGACAAAGGGATTCTGGGATGTATACGAACCGCTGCAGTCGCACAGATTTGCGATCCTTGATCGTTACTTCCTAAAGCGTAACCTCGAACAATCTTTCCGCTATACGCACTCGCTACGTTCGCCAAGGCAGGCAGCAACGATGTACAAACGACTTGTAGAGGCGATGCTTCACCAGCTTTCTCCAGAGGGTACGTCGCAGTATTGGCTCTCATTCCTCACGTCCAATGTTGGAGCACCCTTGCCACTGTTGGATGACGCAAAAGGCACTGCTGAACCAAGCAATCCTGATCACCAAGTGCAGATCAGTGCTCGAGCAGCACTGCTATTAAGGTTAGCCACCGGGGCATGTCATGAGTTGCTGGCATCCTTACCTTTCAAAAGAAATGATCTAAAGTTTTGGTGGTCACAAATTGGATTTGAGCGTGGCCTTTGGAGTATTGGGAGTGAACCAAGCGAAACTACTGATCTTTGGGCTGATATCAGGGAATCGCTAGAGGACATCGAGCAATGGTGCTTAGGTAATAACGAAAACGACAAGTCATACCATAATCTATGGCGGGGGAAAGCAGCGTCTATTAGCGCTTTGGGTACGTGTGAGCGTGTCGCACTTTGGGGTTTGGGCATATGAAGTACATGGGTTCAAAGAGGTGGATGCTCAGAAACGGATTGGGTCATACCCTTGATGATGCATCTACGAGGGCCAAAAGATTTGTAGATCTTTTCGCAGGTTCGGGGGCAGTAGCGGCACATGTTGCGAGAAAGCGAGCAATACCTGTTGTAGCTTACGATCTACAGAAGTTTAGCGTTGTACTTACGCAGGCAATTGTAGGAAGAGACAAGACATTGGATGATGAGAAGATTTGGGAGGAATGGAAGAAGAGAGCAGCGCGTATTAGGGCTCATTATAAACCACCTATCGCAGACCAAGTCACAAAAGCATTCGTAGAACAGTGTCGCCAGTGGAGCGAAGCCAAAAAATCGCTGCCGATTACAGAAGCATACGGTGGTCACTATTTCAGTCCATCGCAAGCGGTCTGGATCGATGCCCTCAGAAAAACACTTCCATTGAGAGAACCCGGGAGAACGGTCGCCCTTGCAGCCTTGATTCGGGCTGCGAGTGAGAGCGCTGCATCGCCTGGACACACGGCACAACCATTCCAATCTACTCGATCTGGGAAAAAGTTTCTGAAAGAGGCATGGGATCGGGATGTCTGTGAGAGAGTAAAGCGGTCTCTTAGAGTGATTTCCGAGACCCATGCGCGGACTATTGGAAAAGCTAGGGTGGGAGACGCCAATAAGGCTGTTAGCAGTCTACGAATAGGCGACCTAGTGTTTATTGACCCGCCGTATTCCTGCGTTCACTACAGCCGTTTCTATCATGTTCTAGACACTATCGCGCGGGGGAAGTGTGGGCCGGTATCCGGTGTTGGGCGCTATCCAGAGGCATCGGAGCGTCCTCGTTCGCGGTATAGCATTAAATCTGAGAGCATTGACGCATTTACAAACTTACTCAAGATAGTCTCCGACAAGAAAGCAACCGCAATCGTCACATTCCCAGCTCACGAGTGCTCAAATGGGTTATCCGGAAAGGAAACAATAAAGATTGCTAAGCAATTCTTTTCGGTAAAAACGAAGACGGTACATAGTAAGTTCAGCACTTTGGGCGGGACACAGATAGTGGATGGGAAAGGTAACGGTCGGGCGGCACGTCAGCACGCGAAGGAACTGATCTTGATTCTTAGCCCGAAAAGAACTGTGCGAAACTCGCGCATTGGATAATCGCTGTGAATACTTCCCTCACCGTCTAAAATTTCTGGAACTACTGCAACGTCCTTCGCGCGTCCTACTGTAGACGCAAAATACCGGGCGATGTCCCATTCGTAGTTGAAGGTGCTGGCGGCGGTCGGTCATCAGGTTAAGCGGCTTGCGAGCCGGTGTCAACGGGAGCGGCGGTTCGTCCGAGAGCGGTTGCGAGCACCCAGAGATCGTTCACCCCCTGGATCCGGCGGAAGGATTTTTCTCCTTCCAGGAACCCGGCAGCGGTCCAGCGCAGGGCCATTTCGGCATTCCGGTAGCGGCAGACCCGACGGGTGACCCGACGCACGGCCCCGTTGGGATTCTCGATGAGGTTGGTGGTGGCGAGACAGCGGATCAGCGCCGGGGTGAGTCCGAGCCGGTTGACGGTAAACGTCTCCTCGAGCCCCTCCAGGAGACTCGCGGCGGCATCCGGGTACTCGCGCTTGAGCCACGCCGCCTGGTGCCGGAGACGGGCCAGGCCTTCGGGCTCGGATAACTGCCAGGCGGCCCGCAGGACCGCCCGGGTCTGGTTCCGGACGGTTTTGTCGGGGATGCGCTCGAGGACATTGCGGGCCTTGTGCACTCGACACCGCTGGATCCGGGCCCGTTTCCCGAAGAGCTCGTCGATCGCACTCCGCAGGGCCTTCGAGCCGTCGATGACGAACAGGTAGTCGCGATCGGACCGGAGCCCCCGCCGGAGCAAA
>DAHXNI010000070.1 GCA_027365475.1 Pseudomonadota bacterium
ATAAAACGGGGTGGCATAATGTTGCACACGGCGTCTACGCGCCAACAACGCCTCATACTCACCCAACTCTTCGGTTTCTCTCACTAGACTGTATCTTCTTCTGCTCCGCGCAAATCTCTCTACTTATCAGGTGACCGGATCAGCCTCGCTAGGCTGCTTTCTTTGGTGCCTCACCAAATACAAACTCTTTTTCCTCGATCAGCATCCTATGCATGATAACAGCGAGTTTCCTGCCGACAGCTAAAGAGGCTTTTTTGACCCCCTTTTTTCTCATGAGCTTGAGACCCCACGCTTTCAGCTTGCTCCACTTCTGACTTCTGGTTAAAAGTACGAGGCCTGCTTCGGTTAATAGGGAGCGAAGTTCATTCGATCCGCATTTCGAAATCCTGCCCTGTTTGACGGTGTCCCCGGATGAATACTGCTTGGGGGTCATCCCAAGGTAGGCTCCCACGGCGCGAGAATCTTTAAATCGTTTGGGATCATGAATCTCTGCTTTGTAGGTCAAGGCTGTGATCGGTCCCACGCCATGTGCAGTCATGAGCAATCGTACTATTCTATCCTGTTGCGCTATGGCCAGCAGTTCTCGGTCGAGTTGAGCCAGCTGCTCGGTAAGAGAGTCAAATACGGCAAGAGCCCCCTCCAAAGCCCGTATTACAATGTGATCAAGATCGGTAATGCGCATTTTCACAGCAGAGCTAAATTTGGCTGGCCCTATCGCACCGAGGCAGATTCCATAGGTTTTCAGAATCCCACGTATGTGATTTTTAATATCGGTTCGTTGATTCACCATACAGCGCCTTGTGGCCAACACCGCTCCTCTATCTATGGATTCCCTTGGTTTTTCATGCACTCTGGTGAACATACCGGTCCGTAAGGCATCCGCAATACCTCTCGCATCGTTTTTATCGGTCTTATTTACACGAATCGAAAGAATTGCATTCATCTTTCGCGCGTCGATGCAGACCACATTCAAGTCCCTGTCGGCAAGTTCGCGATGCAAGAAATGGCTCAATGAGCCGCTTTCTAAGCCAACTAGTTCGATGTTTGGCCCAATTTTTTTAATGGCTTCTGCCAAGGTATCCGGGTTGGTGGCCACTGCCGATTCGTGGACAACTTTGCCCTGCTCATTCACTGCACAGAGGAAAGTTCTTTTCATAGAGATGTCAAGTCCAACATAATGCTTCATGGGTTGCTCCTTATCGTTAGCCTTAATTCAAGACGATTGTTGATATTTGGAGAGCTTAGCTACTCCGTTTTAGAGAGCAACCCTTTTCGCGCAATTATCCCATGTTGGCGCGTAGACGCCGTGTGCAACATTATGCCACCCCGTTTTAT
>DAHXNI010000095.1 GCA_027365475.1 Pseudomonadota bacterium
CCGGCTCGCACCCGGGTGCGCCGCAATCAGCTTGCGAATCTCTTCGATATCGGCCGCAGTCAGCGCGCGGCCTCGGTAACGCAGCACGGTCTCCATGCCGTAAACGATAGCGGAACCGATCTCGGAACGCAAGCTCCGCAGCCCTGCCACACAGCCGGCGACATCAGTCGCCTACCTCAGCGTACCGCCTCTACATCAGATCCGTCACGCCCGCTCGCCGGAAGGACACAAATGAACTCTCCGGTCAGCGCTACGCCGAAACCGGGAGAGCTGTTACCGCATCATTCTCGTCATATCTGTCCAGTTTTCGCGTGCGAGGCGGTGGTAGATTGCCTGCTGCGCACGATCAAGGAGTCGGTATCCCTTCAAGTGATACGGGATCATCTCATAACCAAGATAGGCTTGAGCGTGCCCGACAGCCTGAACGTCATGTATTAACACCCTGATGGAAGGATTTGGCAGCTTGGCATATTCACGGTACGTCCGATAGGCTTTCTTGAGAGCTATGACTCCTTGCTTGGTGTCCTGCATCATGCCTGTTACTAGCAGTTTTTCCCGTTTGATCTGCGCGGCGGTTAAATGTAGCGCAGAGGCGTTCATAAGATCCCAGTGCGGTCCAGGATGGAAGCGGTAAAAATTCCCCGCAAAACCGAGATTATGGTGCACAAAGTACATGTGCAGTTTTTCCATGGCGTCTGCGTTGTTGAACATTGCAGCTTCTGCTGCTTGCGGGATCCCCATGGCTAGCACGGCGAGTGCTACGACCGTTGTTAAAACTCTCACTGTCTTTTGTTTCAACGGTCGTCTCCTCTTCGAAAAAGCTCTCGGCCTTCCGCGCTGACGATGGCTTCGGTGGCTTCCAAGGACAATATCTTGCGGATCGAATCGCTTACTCATCTGTGGGGAAAGCGACGACGGAACCAGCGCTTACGCCGAACGATGACACGCCGTCGCCACGGACGACCACGTATAATCACCCTGCGAGCCGGACGAGCCACGACTATCCTGCGACCGACCGGCGGTCCCACCCGGCGAACGATACGGATACGGCCTCCCAAAGGCCGGAAAACGGCGCGGATCCTGCCGCGATAAAATGGTCTGTTCCTGTACGACGGAATCACCCGCACCCGCCAGATTCGGTAGTGGGCCAGATAAACATGATGACGCAGCCACCAGCCGGGATGATAGAGACGATACCACGGTGCCACCCGCGCCCGCCACCAGACGAAGTAGGGCCGAAACGCGAATACCGGGGGTGGGGGACCGTACAACAACGGCGGTGGCACGACCATGGTCATGGGCAGCGGCAGCCAGGGGCCATAGTCGCCGGTGCTGTAGAGCCAGCCGTTCCCCGACCATTCGTAATAGAGTCCGTTACCCGTATAGACAAAATCCGCCGTCGCCGGCAGGTAATAGGCATTGACGCCGTCCCCGACGGAGAACGCCAACTGCACGGCCCCCAGCGCGCGCGGAACACACAGTACCCAGACCGCGCATATCACGAGTAGTGAGACCAACCTGAGGTGTAGCGACTTTCTCTGGGAACGACCGCGATTCCACATGTTCACCTCCGCCTTGTCGCTCGCGGGACTCCAGGGCATCAGCACCGCGAAAACCGCGCGTTATGATCGGGACCTTCCTGCTATTGGCTGACTCGTGCCTGGAGCTTTGCAAGTCGCCTCTGAAGTATCGCGATCCGCGCCTCTACTTTGGCAAGGCGTTGTGTCTTGCCCTTGGACCGCAAAATGGTTTCCCGATGCTCGAGGTGGTCCAGGCGAGAATGAATGCGCGCAATTCGCTGCGCAGGAGTGAGCGGGGGCTTAGTGGTGGTCGCCGTCGCCGGCGGGGCCGCTGCGACCATGATGGCGAAGAAGATGCCGAGTGCCAGGAGAGGTATCCGGTGGCTCATAAAAATCTCCTGTTCGATCCGAGCGTCCACGCAAAGGCGACGCCCATGAGCGAAATTTATTCCATTGGAATCCCGCGGGTCAACCGGAACTTTGTTACAAAGTGTACGAACAAGTTCTCGCCCCGGTACTGCGCTGGGCGGAGCTTGTTGAAAGTGGCCGAGTCGATGGGAGCGTCGGCCAACGAACGCACACGTTACCAGACCCGATGATCGTGCGCATCGACGACGAGTCGGTCCTTCTGACCGACGGCGATGCACTCTGCACCGATGACCACGCCTATCAGGAGCTGCGCAGGATCGTCAGAGACCCTGTGTGGCAACGGCGGTTTCTGTCCTTACCGCTCGAGCACCCGCGTGTTCCTGGCCGATCAGGCGCAAGCCGGCAGCAAGTCCCACATGTCGCAAACCTTGCCGCGCATCATGGACGTAAATCCGAGCGAGGTAGAACAGACCTTCCGTATCGCACAGGTAAGCCAAATGATCCATGGTCACACCCACCGGCCCGCGATGCACGATACGCTGGCGGGGGGGCAATCCGTCCAGCGCATCGTGCTCGGGGCCTGGTACGAGCAGGGCAGTTTCCTGCTCTACCAAGACGGACAGTACGCCTTGCGTGAGTTGCCTCGCTAAGGAAAGCCGGTCAATGCCCGGCCGGCAGCGCGTTCCACGCGCGATGCGACATCCCGCCGCCCATCGGCCGAGGTCCCATCCTCCTCATCCACGGCGGCGACATGAGCACCTTGAACTTGGCCATCTGGCCGGGGCTGAGCACATGTGCGAGCTTTACGATAGCCGCATGATGCGCTGCGCGCTGTTCCGCGCGCATCTTGCGCCTCACGGCAAGCATCTCGCGCCGGATCGGCCGCATGCTGCGGTGCATCGCCACCATGTCGCGGCGCTTCGCCACACGCTGCTGGCGGAAGATGGACTTGACTTGCTGGCGCTGCCCAGGCGTCAACTTCAGCAGCACGGTAAGCTTGTGCATCCTCCAGCGCTGCATGAGGCGCATTTCCATGTGCCTCTGTCGCGCATTCCAACCCGCTTCTCCCCAGGCCGGAGGGTGCATTTGCGGGGGTTGGGCGAACGCAACGCCGGCAATACCGACGCACGCCAGTAGAATCAGACTGCGTTTCATGACTCTCTACTCCACACTGTACTTGGCAGGTCAGCTCCGTGTCGTAAGGAAATGTATCGCGTCTTGGCCGCGCTGCGCGCACCGGCCGCCAAAAGAGACGTGGCTGTCAACTTCGCGACTAGCACGATCGAGCGGTCTCTTCGATGAGCGTGAAAAGACGCACCATCCATTCACTTTCGAGAATCGTGCTCGCCCCCGCTGGTTCTCCTCGTCGTTGTGGGCTGTTGCGCGATAAATGGGTCGATTTAGTTCGCTTCCTGCAGCTGAGCACCAAATAAGGTGGACACTAGCCGTTCGATTTGAGCGTCCAGTGCGGCACACTGGCCCTCGAGGGACAGTCGCTCGCGGATAGGTGACGGCGCCCCCCGCCGGACGATGGAAAAAGCACGGCGGGGGAGCCCGCCGTGCAATCAAAGCATTTGCATTCTCTCTTTTAACCGCGAAGCAGCCCATGGACGGGCTGCGACCCGCCGGCCCTGAGTCATGTGCAGCGCCAGAACGGGCCAGCTTCGACTGACGCGTTGCCCGATCCGCGAACGGACGTGCCGGCGCGATCTTCATGCCGTCGCCGCCGTGTAGGCGTAGCCATCCGCCCGTTGGAGCAGACGAAACTCTCGCGCCGGACGATCATGCCTGTCCAGCACGAACCAGCCGCGACTGCGGATGCTCTTGATGCGTCCGACGTGGAGGCCAGCCGATTTTCCGGCGCGACATTTCAGCTCAGCCAGATCGCCGGTCTGGAACCCGGAGACACGCTTTTGCGTGCGCGGTTTTCCACGCGGGGAAAGCGACCCACCGGGTACAGCCTGGAATGCGGGCGGCCATGCTGATAGATGGACGCGCAGTTTACCGACGGAGGTATCTGCGCGATGGGTACGAAGACGAGATCGATGGGAAGGCCGAGCGGTGGAGTCGGCGGCACATCTGGGCGGCGGCAGCGTAATCGGACGGCCAAGGAGCGGCAGCGACTGCTGGAGCTGCACGGCCGCGGTGGCCTGAGCCAGCGGCGGTTCTGCGAGCGCCATGATCTGGCGCTGTCCACGTTGACCTATTGGCTACGGCAAGCGCGACGCCGTGGGAGGAGCACGTCGGCGGCTGCGGTCGTGGAGCTGCCCCGTGGGCTGGCCGGGGAGATATCTGCCGGAGCGGCCCTCAGCGAACGAGGCGGCACGGTGAGTATTCGCTTGCCGAACGGGCTCGAGGTGCGCGCCGGCTCGGGCGCGGACGTGCGCTGGATGGGCACGCTGCTCAAGGAGCTGCACGCATGTTTTGGCTGAGCGAGCAGACGCGGGTGTTCCTGCGCACCGGGGTGACCGATGGACGGCTCGGGATTGACGGGCTGCGCGGTCTGGTGGGCAAGGCGATGCGCCAAGACGTCCTCACTGGTGGCCTGTTCGTGTTCTGCAATGGGCGGCGCAACCGGATTCGCTGCCTGCTGTGGGATGGGAGCGGGTTTTGGCTCGCGACCAAGCGGGTGGAACGGGCGACGTTCGCCTGGCCGCGGGACGAGGCGCAGGTGCGGCAGATGAGTCTGGCGCAGCTGCGTTTGCTGGTCGATGGATTTGAGCTCACCAGTCGCCGCGGATGGCGGCGGTACGAGGACCGTCTTGCCGGCGGTGGGACGCACCCGGCGGTGATGGCGACGAGGGATCTGCACTCTCGCTGAGTCATTTCACTCGCGATACAACAACACATCGGGAGCGCGAAGTTATATACTTCGCGCTCCCATGAACACCGTCACGGCGACACCGCAGGACCTGGACCGCGAGGCGCTTCTCTCGCGGGTGCGAGAGCTGGAGTCGCTCCTGAAGAACTCCGAGGCGCGCTGCGCGAAGCTGCAATACAAGCTCGATGATCTGCTGCGGCGGATGTACGGGCCGAAGAGCGAGAAGCTCAATCCTGCGCAGCGGCTGCTGTTCGGACTGACGGAGCAGCCGGGGATGCTGCCGACGCCGCCGCGATCGGCGGCCGGCACTGGTGGCAGCCGACGCAAGCGCCGCGGCGGACGGCGCACGCCACCGCAGAACCTGCCGGTACGGCGGGAAGTGATCGATCTGCCCGAGGAGCAGAAGGCGGGACTCGTGAAGATCCGCGAGGAGATCACCGAGCAGATCGAGTACACCCCGAGCCAGTTTTATCGCCGGCAGATCGTGCGGCCGGTCTACGCCAGCCACGAGTGCGCACACGCCCCGGTCGTGGCGGCGCTGCCGCCGCAGGTGATCCCGCAGGCCGGCGTCGGCCCCGGCTTCATCACCCATGTGCTCATTTCCAAGTACGTGGACCATGTCCCCCTGTATCGCCAGGAGCGCATGGATGCCCGGGGCGGGATCTGGATCGGACGCCAGGCACGCTGCCGGTACGTAGAAGGCGCCGCGCACCTGCTGATCACGATCCATCAGCTGCTGAAGCGCAAGATCCTCGAGTCTCGCTATGTGCAGGTCGATGAGACCTTCACCAAGCTCCTAGACCCTGACCGCCGAGGTCGGTCACGCGATGCCTACTTGTGGGGCTACCACGCCCCCGATGTGCCGGCGATCGTGTTGGAGTTCTCGCCCTCGAGAAGCGGTGCGATCCTGCACGAGTTCTTTCCGCCCGACTGGCGCGGGGACGTTCAGAGCGATGGGGCAAAGATGTATCCGGGAGTGTTCAAGCACCGTCCGAACATCCGTCGCTTCGAGTGCATCGGGCATCTGCGCCGATATGTCCTCGAGGCGATCAAGGCCGACGATATGCAGGCGTTGCCGCTGCTGCGGGACATCGACGAGCTGTACGCAATCGAGCGGCAGGCCGCCAAACTGGGTTTGACGCCAGATCGACGGGGCATGTTCCGCCACGCCAAGGCGAAGCGGGTATTGAAGCGTCTGCAACGGCGCTTCTCGATCACGATCCGTCTATGAGGTCCGCTGCGTAGGGACCATGTATGGACCCGTCCCCGGTAGCAAGGATTTTCTCAGTTGATGGGCAGATCTGATTGCACCCATGTATTCGGCCTTGCGGTGGGATCGATTAGATCCCGGGCCCTGATGGGTATTTGCCCGCTCTGACCTCATCACTTCACCGACCGTTTGAGGGTCCGGGTCCCTATCAGGTTCGCAGAGCGTCGATTTGATCAGTTCAGCCATCACGTGAGCGTGATCCTCGCAATCGGTGGTAGGTAACTATGTAAATCTGTGCTTGTTTAGCAGTAGGCAAGTTGAGCCCCCAGTTGGCGAGCGGTCTTGTTCGCTACCGCAACGATGGCCTTGTGTACGCCACGACGTTCCTTGAGCGCGCATACCCACCGACTGAGCGGATCGTCGTGCCGAGCGGCGACCCGAACCACGGATCGTGCTCCGTGGATGAGCAGGGTGCGAAGATATGCATCTCCATGCTTGGTAATTCCGAGCAAAACGGCGCGTCCGCCCGAGGAGCGTTGCCGGGGAACCAAACCTAGCCAGGCAGCGACCTGCCGGCCGCTGTGAAACACTCTGGGGTCACCGAGCTCGGCAACAAAGGCGCTCGCGATCAAAGGCCCGACTCCACGGCGCTGCATCAGTCGTCGACACGGCTCGTGCGCTGCGGCGAGCGCTTCGATGCGCGCGCTCAGCCGCGCCACTTCAGCATCAAGCTCCCGCAGTCTTTGCGCCTGTTGCGCCAACTCGCTTCGTAGTAGCGGTGGTAAGCCGTTCTGCGCATCTTCAAGAA
>DAHXNI010000097.1 GCA_027365475.1 Pseudomonadota bacterium
CTGGTATCGTTGCTCTCGGGTGAGCTGCGTGTAGCTTTTCATCGGTGCTCCTTCGACTGGCTGGTCGGGAAAACCACGATACTACCGCAGCTTGCCCACTCGGCCCGTCAGCGAAGTTGCACTTCGGAGTTGAATCCACCTTTTAGACGTTGGCAGCTGTGACCAAACTTGATAGGCAAAAATGACTCCAGCATCCGATACTGGCAAACCTGCAGTTTCAAGCGCTCGCGCCGTCCAAGTATTGCAAGTATAAAAAGCATCATAGGAAAGAGGTGATGCAAAGAACTCACTATCAGAATACGGACCTTGGGCAACGGGCACCGTCTGATGTTTTTTATTCTTCAGCAGAGAATTCGCGAGATAACGCCTTAATCTAAAAAGATCTGGATCTGAAACCCAAACGGCACGCAGATGCACAGCTGTCCCAAGGCACATCACAAGCCGCCTCCGACAGGATTGTACGAGCACCACGCTCCGAGAAGGGAAAAGGGCTGCGAGTGAAACCCCGCTCGTTGGATGAGGAGACATGTAGTAACGCCTCTCACCCCAACCAAAAACGTAATCCCGCCCGAGTGGGATCGGGGCTAGCAAAGCGATCAGTTTGGAACCCGCATCAGCAGATGACAGTGCCAACCCGGTATGCCAAGACGTTTTCACTACCCATATGCGGTGCGCTTTTTGCAGAGAGGGTCTTTCCATTGATAATGCCGCTATTCCAATTACGCCGTGACGCGGAGAAACTGCACAACCCGATAATCCGTAAATCATGTACGCAGCTACTACGGTGCATAGAATCATGGCTATTGGGATGCAAGATTTAGCTTCTGTCTGCATTCTCGAATGTCTCGCCAACGCGTTCACAGTCAGAAATATTTTTCACACATAATGATTGTACCGCCTTGACGTAGCACTTTTCGCAAACGCCGACAGCCTAGCCTGAGGGATGGTTCTCCTTGAAGCTCCATGCCCGACTCCTGTACCGATCGCTCATACGCGATCTTGCATAAAAGGCAATCAGGTCATCCCGATTGATCACACCCACAACTGCTTGCCCGCCCTCAGCCAACACACAAACCTTCTGGACATGGTTGATGTGCATCACTTCAATCACACTAGAAAGGAGCTCCCCTTCATCAACGGACACATCAATATCGTTGGGATTAGATAATTGAGTGGATGGAACCGGCTTGTAAGTATCATGTTGCTGAACTGCCTGTGCTCTCACAAAATCGCCTGCACGCCGGATTTCGAATAGATCCTGCATGAGTTCATGCCGAATATCGTGACCCCGGTGCGCAAGTTTTTTTGTCATGATCGAACGATCCAAGAGAAGGACCGTAACCAAATGGGCAACCATACAGACCAAAAGCAATGCAAGCAATGCATGAGCGTTCCCGGTGACTTCAAATCCAAAAAGCGCAGCCGTAAGTGGTGCACGCATGGCGCTACCCATCACACCTCCCATGACTAAAAGGGCCCAGAGAGCAGGAGTTCCCACAGGCATTAAGGTGCCTACAAGCTGGCCTGCAGCGCCGCCAACCATCACCAAGGGGGCAAGTACCCCACCTGCCGTACCCGAACCTAACGCAAGGCTCCAAATGAGACCTTTTGCGACAAACAGCTTGGCTACAGATATGGAAGACAGACGCGAGTTCAAAATCGCCCGAATGTTGTGATATCCCACACCCAGCGCACGTGGATCCAGCCATCCACCAATACCAACAAAGAGGCCGCCCAGAGCTGGCCACCACATCCAATGCATAGGAAGTTCTTTAAACTGCCTCTCAAAAAAATATACCAGCCCAGTCAACGCCATGGCAAGCAAACCAGCGAGAACACCCACTGCTACGCACCACAAAAATCCGGAGAGCGGAAGCTGGGCTGTTTGCGGCATCGGAAACATCGCGCCCGTTCCTATTAGATAGGGCCGCCAGAACTGAGCAATGGTGGCCGCGATGGCTGCCGGAATCAGGCTCCTGGGTTTCCATTCGAAGAGCAGCAGTTCGACAGCCATCAGGACCGCAGCAACTGGAGTTCCAAAAATGACGGTCATGCCAGCTGCAGCACCAGCTGCGAGCAGGACCTTGCGTTCTGCTGAGCTCAATGGAATCAGTTGTCCAATAACCGAACCGAGGGCTGCTCCGGTCATGATGATCGGCCCTTCCGCACCAAAAGGGCCACCAGTGCCAATACTGACCGCCGATGCGAGCGGTTTAAGCCAAGCTACCCGAGGCGGAATACGGCTTTTTTTCTCCAGCACTGCTTCCATGGCTTCCGGTATTCCATGACCACGAATTTGGCTCGAACCATATCGCGCCATCAGGCCTACGATAAGGCCCCCGACGACCGGAATCAGAATGGATACCCAACCTAGTTCATTGGGAATGGAATGATGTACAAAACTCCAGCACCCGTAGTAAGCAAGATTGGTCACACACGCAATGAGTTTCAGGAGCACCCAACCCATGAGCGCTCCCAAAGTGCCCACCATGATCGACAGCAAGCCTAGAAACAGAATTCTTTCGCCCGCAGAGTAATCACCCACAGTGTTGACAAATCGAAACTGGCACCATTGCTTGAGAATTCTCTGGATCATGCGACTCTACTCGTATATATCTTATTACGATATATTAGCATGTGAGTGTCCAGAATAGGTATCTCCTATTCAAGTCATAAATCATTTAAGATGAACACAACTTCGCTTTGACTCGGCGCATGAGTGCGGCAAGCACACGACTACACCGACCCTTGCGTCATGCCACCGCAGCAGGTCCCCTTTCCCAGGAGGATTACCAGCTGCTCGCTTATTTTCGGCACCATATTCGCAAGTTTTTAGTTTTCAGTGAGGCCGCTGCACGAGCCGTTGGGCTCACGCCTAGGCAACATCAGGCATTGCTGGCAATCTACGGAACCCACGACTCGTGCGCACCCACAATTGGAGAACTATCGCGAAAACTCTTAATTCGGCATCACAGCGCTGTTGGGCTCACGGACCGTCTTGTTACGGCAGGTTTCATCAAACGAATAAACTCGCCGCGAGACCAGCGTGAAGTGCTACTCAGGCTTACACCGAAAGCAAAGCGCCTCCTTACTCATCTAAGTAAGCGTCATCGTTCCGAACTCAATAGAATTGCGCCCGTACTGCGCGCCATTTTGAAGGAACTTGAGGGCCGAACCCGCCCTGTCAGGTCAAGCCAACTCACACTTGGCCGCAAGCGCCACCCAGGCTAGATCTCAAATATTTAGTCGGGTTCATTAGCTCTCATCAGAATTATTGAGAAAGTAGTCGTAACGTTTTTTTTCATTCATCAGGTTCACTTGATCAGGCTCCCATACTAGCGGTTTTTCTCCCGACTTAACGTTTCCTTCAAACAGGTACGGATTCCAAAACCAGTCGCCAGCCGCGACAAGCTCTGTCCCTGCGAAAAGCAATGGAACGCGGCTTCTGATCCAGGGTGGCACCGATTCAGAACGGAATATTTCCTTGAGCGCGCTATGCCCAGCATTGCGGTGCCAGACCATCTTCTCGCCCCCGCTCCGAAGCGTAATATGCCAAGCGTTCGCATTGAGGCCCAACACTGTTGTTGGACTCCCCTTGGCCAGCCGGAGAACACCCCACCCTGGCCAGAGTTTCCATTGGCGTGTGGACGGATCCCAGATGACCGAAGTCGAGCTGATTGTCGCTTGTGGTAATGGTTTCACCAAAAAAAGATGCCCAGCATGGAGCATGATTACCCAGTCATCAAGAGTGAAGGAAGCATGTCTGGTATTTGGCTCCCTCTGTATCACACGAGCCAAGCATTCCATTTGTATCCGTGACAGTGCCGGAATGGGTATGTGGTGAGCCTGTAGCCAGCGTCGCAGCAGCAGGCGCAACTCATGTTCGGGAAGTTCCCTGAGTTTATCAATACGCAATCCGTCCCATCTCGAATTCCAGACACCCCAGATCTCATCCTCCAAACGATTGGCGAGAAATGCAAAAGATTCTTCAAGAAACCGGGCCGACACATCAGCGGAACGGCTGGCCTCTGGCCAGCGCTCTTCGATTCGCGATATCACCGAATGTCTGAGATAGTTCCGAGCGCGCGAGACATCCTGGTTGGTTGGATCCTCAAGCCAGGAAACGCCTGAGAACAATGCATAATGGTAAAGTTCAGCACGCGAGAACCGGAGAAGTGGTCGCATGAGCTTTCCCGCACCGAATGGTTTCGGACCATGCGCCATGCCACGAAGGCCCTGTAGCCCTGAACCCCTGAGGAGAGCCAAAAGCATGGTCTCAAGCTGGTCGTTCGCATGATGGGCCGTGAGCAATACATCTCCTGTATCAAGATGACGCGCAAGATTCTCATAACGTAGATTCCGACCAGCGGCTTCCAGTCCATCCGGATGCACAAATGGCTTGTCAATGGAGATGGCAATGAATTGAACACCCCAGGTCTCTGCTGATTGTCGAACCAGGGACTCCATTTTTTCAGAATCCTTGTGCCAGTGATGGTTGACATGGATCGCTCCAACCGGCATCGGAAAAAGATCACGCCGCATCGCAAGTGCGTGCAAAAGCGTCATGGAATCGATACCGCCAGAACAGGCAACCCAGAGTTTTTGGGCTTTCAGGGGAGCAAGAACACGACTCAGATATTCCGGACTGAAATGCTCTGGGCTCGTCATTGCTCGTACGTGCCGTAATGCATGATCCTTGCCATCCGCTCCGCCAAAAGATCCTCTTCGGTTTTCCCGACGAGTTCGGACAAATGGCGGTGCAGAGCTTCCCGAACCGAGCTCATAAGAGCCGGCACATCCCGATGTCCTCCCCCAAGCGGTTCAACAATCACTTCATCAGCCATTCCAAGCGCATAGATCTTATCAGCCGTAAGTCCCAGCGTGGAGGCAGCTTCAGGTGCCTTAGACGCGCTTTTCCAAAGAATGGAGGCACACCCTTCAGGAGAAATCACTGAATAGATGCTGTACTGCAACATCAGCAGGCGATCACCCACTCCGATTGCAAGCGCGCCACCAGAGCCGCCTTCTCCGATCACGCACGAAAGAATCGGTACCCGGAGCTCAGCCATAGCCTCGAGATTCCTGGCAATGGCCTCGCTCTGGTTGTGTTTTTCAGCATCGATACCAGGATAGGCTCCGGGAGTATCAATAAAGGTAATTAGTGGGAGATGAAACCGTTCGGCAAAACGCATGAGCCGGAGCGCCTTGCGGTAACCCTCTGGTCTTGGCATCCCGAAGTTCCTGAATACTTTCTCTTTCGTGTCGCGTCCCTTCTGATGCCCCAAGAAGACGATCGCTCTTCCTTCGAACCGGGCCACCCCTCCAACCAGTGCGGGATCATCAGCCGTGGAACGATCTCCAGCCAAAAACTCGACATCGGTAAAAAGCCGCGCGATATAGTCCAAAGTATAGGGTCGTTGCGGATGTCGTGAAAGCTGGGTGATTTTCCACGCATCCAGGTTAGCGAATATTTCTTGGGTCGTCTCCTGGCTCAGGCGTGCCAGTCGCTCAATTTCGAGATCAACCGGCTCACCGGACTCTTTGAGTCTGCGCAACTCCGCAAGCTGCGCTTCGATCTCTGCGATTGGATGCTCAAAATCTAAGAAGTTTAAATACATATGAGTGATATCAAGATATTAGATGAATCATATTGATGCCCCTGAATTTCGCCAGCGCAACGGGAGATCACTCGTCAAATATAACCCTGAAGCCATACAGTCTTCACTCTACATGGCAAACATCCATTTTGCCAGAAGAAGCCTCTTCCAATATGAAATGATACTGAAGGGGGCGTGTCTTTCTAAACATGAAATGATACTGAACCCAGCCCGGCCCCTGTTCATGATGAGGGATGAAAACCATCATGAACGACGCACAAATCAAGACCCTGGAGCAGGT
>DAHXNI010000100.1 GCA_027365475.1 Pseudomonadota bacterium
GTGACCACCTTGGATTTCAACCGGCTTCAGTACAACCGGAAATCCTCACTGCGCAACCCCTTCTTTGTGGCCTTCGGGGATCGAAACTTCGTGCCCAACCAGATCCCCATGGATGCCGGATAAAACAGGCCTCGGCGCTAGGAATCTGTCCGAATCATACGCAGTATCGCCCGGAATCCCGCTTTGGTGCGTGCATGCTTCAAAAATCTACGTGTAAACCACGTTATTGACTTGCCCGCTTGCAGCGCCCTGTGACAGTTCGGACAGGATGGCATCCTGTCCGAGTTTGAGAGATCGTCAACCGGTTGGAGATTAACGACCCTTACGATCCTTCGGGGTCCGCCAGGCTTCGCTCGCTCCCCACCTTTCTTCAGTTTCGGATGTCTACCAAACGAATCGAAACTGCCGAAGACCTCTTTCAGAACCGCATTCGAGATCGGGGCCATACACCGAGACCCGCACAATCATTCCCGTATCGTGATACTGGGCAAGGGAAACATTCCCGCATTTTGCATGTGCGCTATGGAAAGATCTGGATCTCTAGGGGGTACCGCCGGAAATAGGAGAACAGTGGCGCTAAAATAGGATCGCTACTCAGCCGTGTTATATGGAGCGACTATGGATATGGCAGCAGCCCGCTTAGCAAATGAGGCCTTTTTGTTGTCCCGTCAGTTTGAACGATCTCTTGCAATAGAAGATGGACGGGCCGCCCAACAACACTTGACCGCAGGTCGTGCGATCTACTACGGCGATGCATGTTATCCCGATGGGTTGATCAAGAAATATCCGGATGGACGAAAGCAGCTTGTGTCGGTGAACCACCGAGGTGAAATTTCGGTCCTACAAGACCTCTAATGCCGCAGCTTTGGATCATCGCCGGACCGAATGGCGCTGGGAAAACCACTCTCGCTGATCAGTGGTTCGCGACACGAATACCCGTCATCTCACCCGATAGCATCGTTGCAACACGAGGCCTGAGCGCCATGCAATCGGCCAGAGCGGCGATTCGAGAACAAGAAGAGTTGATGTTATCGGGTCGGAGTTTTGCTATCGACACGACGTGTTCCGGAAAACGGGAATTGGCGGTAATGAAAAGGGCTCGCGAGATCGGCTTCAAAGTGAACTTGCTCTATGTCAGTGTTGAGAGTCTTGCGCTCTGTCAGGCACGAATCAAGGAGCGCGTCGAAAGTGGTGGTCACGCGGTTCCGCCGGAGGATGTCGCCAGACGCTTTATCAGAACCCTTGCTCGTTTACCAGACGCACTCACGATCGCAGAACGAGCCTTTGTGGTGGATAACACAGGCGAGAAACGACGTCTGGTATTCTCCATCGAACACGGCCGGATCAAACATCTTTCCCATAACCTGCCTGACTGGGTCAGGCAGGCGATTCCGACAGGGCGGATCAGCACGCGGGATTTCTCCCTTGAACGTTAACGTAGTATATCCCTTGTGTTTGGGGGCATTAAAGAACGTGCGGTGTTGACGAAGTGGGCTTATTCTCAAACCAGTCCAGTGTATCTGACCCAGTGTGCGCGCATCGAGTGGCTAGCCTGAAGCCCCCAAACGCTCAGTAATTTTCCTTTGTTTTTCCATCGATCCGATGGAAGGTGAGGTGCAGACGGCTGTTTACTGCGGGCACGTTTCGATCGGTTCGTAGGTGCACCGATGGAGGCGGCTGCACTGTGAATCGGCTGGCCGCACCGTACCCAGAGTGCCCGCGAGCCGTTCACATAGCGACGCCCGCCTCGAACATTTTCTGACCCAACTGGGGCCCCATGAGCGGCTCGGACTCGGCAGCTCGCTTAAATTCGCACGCATCGCATCCGGTGAGGCAGATGTCTATGTCCGGCTCGGCCC
>DAHXNI010000102.1 GCA_027365475.1 Pseudomonadota bacterium
GGGCCGAGCCGGACATAGACATCTGCCTCACCGGATGCGATGCGTGCGAATTTAAGCGAGCTGCCGAGTCCGAGCCGCTCATGGGGCCCCAGTTGGGTCAGAAAATGTTCGAGGCGGGCGTCGCTATGTGAACGGCTCGCGAGCACTCTGGGTACGGTGCGGCCAGCCGATTCACAGTGCAGCCGCCTCCATGGATTCTCGTTTCGGGAGGAAAAGGCACCCACACCGAGCAGCCCAAAATAGCTTTCTTCAAGGGCGGGGGCATGGATCACGCCGAAGATGGCTTCTCCATTCTCAATGAGCGCGACATTGACTGTGAACTCACCGTTGCGCTTGACAAACTCGCGCGTTCCATCAAGCGGATCGATCAGCCAGTAACGCGGCCAGGTTTGCCGTTCACTCCAGGGGATCTCGGTACCTTCCTCGGACAGGACTGGCCATCCCGGGGGGAGTCGGGCCAGTCCCTCTTTGAGGATGCGATGGGCTTCGAGATCCGCCAGGGTGAGCGGGCTCTGGTCGGGTTTCTTTTCGATGGCAAAATCCATTTTGTAGATGCTGAGGATCCGTTCTCCCGCGAGGCGGGCCAGCTGCAGCACTTGGGGGTAGAGATCGCCCGCCAGCTCAATGGTTCGCATGATCGGGCCAGCGTAGCACAGGTGCCGATACATCTTTTGGGAAAACCGATCGGGCAGGCAGAGCCACGAGCCCGATGACGGGTGTGATGAGCCCGGTCAGGGGGTGGTTTCCGGTATCATGGAGCCCTCTTGCGGACCCCCAGAGGATGCACCCATGTCTCCCGAAGATTTCTGCGCAGTCGGTCCGGATCTTGGGGAAGAGGAGCGTCTGGTCCAGCAGACGGTCGCCCGGTTCGTTGATGAACGGGCTCTGCCTGTCATCCCCGAAGCATTTGAAGCTGGACGATTCCCCTCTGAGCTTATTCCCGAAATCGGTGCCCTGGGCATTTTGGGCAGTTCAATTCGTGGGCATGGCTGTCCAGGGCTGAGCAGCATCGCCTATGGGGTGATCTGCGAGGAGCTCGAGCGGGCTGACAGTGGACTCAGAAGTTTCGTGTCGGTCCAGTCGAGCCTCGTCATGTACCCCATTGCCGCCTTTGGATCGGATGAGCAGAAGGAGGGGTGGTTGCCGCGGTTGGCCCGAGCCCAGGCCATCGGCTGTTTCGGATTGACCGAGCCCCAGGGTGGCTCCGATCCCTCCGCGATGCAGACGCATGCCCAGCGCAAAGGTGATGAATGGGTTTTGAACGGCTCCAAGATGTGGATCACGAACGGTTCGATCGCCGATCTTGCGGTGATCTGGGCACGGACCGATGAAGGGGTTCGGGGGTTTCTTGTGGAAAAGGATCGCCCGGGGTTCCGCGCGCAGGACATCAAGCACAAGCTCTCCCTGCGCGCATCCGTCACCTCGGCGCTCTTTCTGGATCACGTCACCGTACCCGAAGCCAACCGTCTGCCGGACGCCTCGGGTCTCAAGGCACCCCTGTCCTGTCTCACTCAGGCACGGTACGGCATTGCCTGGGGGGCGCTCGGTGCGGCTCGCTCCTGTCTCACCACGGCGCTCGAGTATGGCCGGACTCGAGAGCTCTTTGGCCGACCGCTCATCGCCACACAGACGATTCAGAGACGGCTGGCTGAGATGGTGCGCTCGCTCACGCTGGCGCGTCTTTTGGCCTGGCGCCTCGGACAGCTCAAGGACACCGGGCGACTCGATCCGGCACAGGTTTCCCTGGCCAAGTGGAACAACGTACGCATGGCTCTCGAGATTGCACGCGATGCACGCGATCTTCTGGGCGGAGCCGGAATCACAACCGAGTTTTCTCCGCTGCGCCACGCGCTCAACCTGGAAAGCGTGATGACTTACGAAGGAACCGAAACCATTCACGAGCTGATCGTGGGCAAGGCGGTGACCGGCATCGATGCCTTCTGATCCGCACCCCCGCCGTCCGGGACTCGCCCGGCAGGCGCTCCGCAGCATCAACCGGGCTGAACTCCTGGACCAGAAGGTGTCCCGTTTACTGGCTGAGCTGGGATCTTCGGTGACTCCGCCTCCACCCCGGGGTTCAGATCGGGAACTGGACGAAGCTCCTGGTCTCAGGATCCGGGATGCGTGGGAGATCTTTGAATCCCAGCTGCGCTCCCGCCATCTCGATCTCATGGCCCGGGAACTCCGTGCCAAGGGTCTTGGGTATTACACGATCGGGAGTAGCGGTCATGAGGGCAATGCGGTGCTCGGGCGGCTGCTCCGCCTCACCGATCCGGTCTTCCTGCATTACCGGAGCGGGGCACTTCTTTTGGAACGGGCCCGTCACGACCCCGAAGTCGACATGCTGCGCGCTCTCCTGCTATCGCTCGTGGCCTCCGAAGAGGATCCGATCGCACAAGGCCGGCACAAGGTACTGGGACATCCGAAGCTCAGTGCCCCGCCCCAGACCAGCACGATCGCAAGCCATCTTCCGAAAGCCATGGGTGCTGCCGTACTGCTCGAAACCGCTCGGGCATGTGGGACCCTTCAGAACCAGCCTGCCGATGGGATCGTGTTTGTGAATCTGGGTGATGCCAGTGCCAATCATTCAACTGCACTCGGGGCTATCAATGCGGCTGCCTGGACGGCTTATCAAGGTCTCCCCTGCCCCCTGCTCTGCCTGTGCGAAGACAATGGCTGGGGCATCTCGGTCGAAACGCCCCCCGGCTGGATCGAGGCCAGCTACCGGAACCGGCTCGGGTGGCATTATCTTTCGGCGGATGGCTTGAATCTATTTGAAACGTGGCGTGTGGCGCGACAGGCAATCGAACATTGCCGGCGCTCGCGTGCACCGGTTTTTTTCCATCTCAGTGTCGTCCGTCTGCTGGGTCATGCCGGTACCGATCAGGAAGCCGAGTACCGGACGCTTGCGAGCATCGAGGAGAGTGAGGCGCGCGATCCGATCATTCAAAGTGCACGCCTCATCAACCAGGCCGGTCTGGCATCAGGGCGCGACCTTCTGGATCTTTACGAAACTGTGCGTGAGGAGGTGCGCACACTGGCCGAATGGGCGGTCGGCCGTCCTCGGCTGTCGACTGCCGAAGCCGTCATGGCCCCGCTCGCGCCCTACAGCCGGTATGCCGTGGATGCTGAGGCGCGTCGCCTGTCCAAGCTCCCAACCGGTGGTCACCAAGAGGTATCTGATTCCGTTCCGGCCGATGCACCCCTGCATTTGTCTTTGGGCATCAACCGGGTATTGGGTGAACTTCTTCTCAAATATCCCGAAATGGTGGTTTTCGGTGAGGATGTGGCACAGAAAGGCGGGGTCTATACAGTGACATCGGGTTTGCAGCGTCAGTTTGGCCCGCGTCGGGTTTTCAATACCCTTCTCGACGAACAGTCGTTACTGGGATTAGCTCAGGGGGGCGCCTTCTGGGGTCTTTTGCCGGTTCCTGAAATCCAGTATCTGGCCTATTTCCACAATGCGGAAGACCAGATCCGGGGTGAGGCGGCTTCCCTGCAATTTTTCTCTGCCGACCAGTTTCGCAACGGGATGGTGATTCGTATCGCAGGACTCGCCTATCAGAAGGGGTTCGGAGGACACTTTCACAATGACAACAGCATCGCGGTCCTCCGCGACATCCCTGGTCTGATCGTTGCCTGTCCGGCTCGCGCAGATGATGCCGTGGGCTTGTTCAGAACCCTGCTCGCATTGGCTCGCGTGGATGGTCGGGTCAGTGTGTTTCTCGAGCCCATCGCGCTCTACATGACCAAGGATCTTCACACTCCCGGCGACCGGCTCTGGCTCGCGCCTTATCCGGACCAGGGATTCGTCATACCGCTGGGTGAACCCCGTTTTTACGGAGCTCCCGACGGAGCCGATCTCCTGGTGGTCACGTACGGTAACGGGGTCTACTTTTCCCTCCGTGCCGCCGAACGGGTCGCGGCCGCTCAGAAAGCGCGGATTGCGGTCATGGATTTGCGTTGGCTCAAGCCGCTCAACCACGAAGCGATCATTCAGGCGTGTAGTCTCGCCAAGTGTGTTCTCGTGGTGGATGAGGGGCGCAAGACAGGGGGGATTTCGGAGGAGATCGTGACCCTGATTACGGAACAGTGCCATCCAAAACCGTTGCGCCGCCTAGCGGGCCGTGACAGTTACATTCCGCTTGGACCTGCCGCGGATACGATTTTGTTGTCCGAAGCGGAAATCGAGCAAGCCCTGCTTGAGCTCTTGAAAGAAGCATCGTCTCCACCACCACGCCCCGGAGCAGATCCGGCCCGGCGACAGAGACGCTAGCGGCGAGAAGATCCAAACGGCGCTCGCGGCGGGAATCGCCACCAAAGCGCCGCCGTGTAAACCCAGACCAGAACATAAGCCAGAGTGAAGACCCATAGCGGAATGGACCAGAAGATGAGCTGGTCGATCCAGTGGGCAATGAGGGGTGGAGTTTCGCCACCCGCTGCGGCGTGCGCGCTGAGTTCGGCCTGCCAGATGGTCAAAAAGCAGGCCCGTCCCAAGAGCGCCTGGATCGCCACTACGGTGAGCGCCACGAGGTGGGCCAGCCGGAACCAGAAGTTGCGCACCCAGGACCAGCCCTCTAGCCCTCCCCAGGGAATGACGATCAGTCCACCGACATTGAAAATGATGATCCCAAGATGCAGGATCAGGATGCCTAGTGACAGGATGTGGCTGAAACCAGGCGAGAGGGTCACGGGACGGTTTTTCGGATACGGGTGGCGGCACCCATGCGAGTGGGTTCGGTTTGCACAAACTCGACTGGTCCGAGAGTAGTGGCGTACATATCCTTGAGACTTTCCCAAACCGGTTTCAGGGATGTTGCGAGTCCATAGGGGAGATTGAAGACAGCGAGACCACTGCCCCGGAGGCCTTGTCGCCGCGTGGTCTGCCAATCGAGGAAGGAGACCGGTCCCAGTGTTTTGAGCCGGCGTCTCAAGCCGGAAACGAATGCCGGGTTGACCCAAGGATGCCAGACCACGTAAATCCCGCGCGGAAACCGCGCCAAGGAACGGGGCAACGCGCGGAGGAGGTGTTCTGCCTCGCGCGTGGACTCGTAAGGCGGATCGATCAGAATGACACCCCGTTGCTCCCGCGGAGGGAGGAAAGCACCGAGTGCCTCATATCCGTCCCGGCAATGCACGTCCCCCGACCAGGATTCCAGGTGCTTCCGGAGTGCCCGCGCGCGTTCCGGGACACATTCTGTGGCGACCAGACGGTCAGTAGGGCGGGCCAGGGATGCAGCTACGAGCGGTGATCCCGGATAGCGGATCAGGCGCCCTTCCGGATTGAAGCGGTTGAGGAGGAACTGGTAGGCTCGCACGATGGGGTTGTCGCTCGAAGCATGAAAAATCGGCTCCGCTCCGGATTCGAACTCACTCCGACCGGGCGGTGGCTGTCCCGCGAGGGTATAAAGACCCTCACCGGCATGTGTATCGAGATAGAACCAGGGGGATGGTTTTTCCGAAAGACGCATCAACAGCGCGGTCAGTACGAGGTGCTTGTGCACATCGGCAAAATTTCCCGCGTGAAAGAGATGCGCGTAGTTCACATTCACGGACCGGGTCGCGCGTGCTTATCCGCACTATACACCCGGCGGCGCACTTCGCGAATCGATAAAATGATGTGGTGATCCCGATTCCCGCTCCAAAGATGCCGCCGGACCCACTCGCCCCACGCGCAGCCACCCCATGGGGTCCCGGTCAGGATACCCGCCTCGAGTGGAGGGCCACGGTCGGGTTGCTCGGATTTCTCGCGGTGGTTTTTGGCATCGCGATGTTCAACCATGGCCTCATTCCTGCCGAAGAACCGCGCTTCGCCGAGGTCGTGCGCGAAATGATCGCGCGTTCAAGTTTCTGGATTCCCCTGAAAAACGGCCTTCCGTATGTCGAATATCCCCCGCTCTATTACTGGCTCGCCATCCCGTTCCGTCTGATGGGACTCCCCCTTCGGGTCGCGATCCGGGTTCCCGGTACGCTTGCTTTTCTCGCCTGGATCATCTGGATGCGTCGGTGGTTGCAGACCCTGTTCCCGTCCGTGGTATCGACTCTCGCGCTTCTCGCGCTCGCGGCGTTGCCGATCGCGCTTTACAATTTCTTCACAGCGCATACGGACAGTCTCCTCGCCTTGGGGGTACTCATGGCCTATACCGGCTATGCACGCCACCGTCTCGGAAGGGTGCGCGGGTTCCCCTGGGAACTCTGGCTCGGAGTCTTACTTGCCACATCCGCCAAGGGCCCGGTCGGAGTGGCTATCACGCTTCCGGGAATGGGGCTCGAGATGCTCCTCGCCGATCCTATGCTCACGCGTTTTTCGAAAGACGCCTGGATCGGACTCTGGAAGCGGATACTTTCGATCCGTCCGTTCCGAGGTGTGGCTCTCGCCGTGAGCCTGATCGTCGTCTGGTATGTCGTCGCGGGATTTCAACTCAACTGGGATTTTGTCCGGGCAACCCTCATCTACCAGAACTTCACCCGATTCCTCACCGGGCTCGATCATGAACATAGTCCCTGGCTTTACTTCCACACCATCTGGGGCGATTTTTTCCCCTGGGCCTTTCTGCTGCCTTTTGGCTTGGTGGCAGCTTGGCGCCTGAGAACCGAGCTTCCCTGGCGGCTGGCGCTTACCTGGGCGCTCTGGACGGTTTTCTTTTTTTCCTTGTCTGTCTCGAAGCAAAGCAAGTACATCCTGCCTGCAGCGCCGGCCATTGTCCTGCTGAGTCTGGGTGGTCTGGCCTGGCTGTTTGGTGGTCAAGCGAAACTCGCAAGAAGGATGGGCGGGACAATTTCGATATCGATTCTCTTCCTGTTCGCCTTCCTCGCGCTCTTTGTGCTACCAGGCCTAGTTTTTCCGGGACTCATACCGGTCCCCAAGACCATCCAGGGTCTTCCTCAGCTGCGGGCGTACCTCGAAAAACATCCGGCTCCGGTCGTGAGTTATCTTTATCCGCGTCCCCCGACCATCTACGAGCTTTACCCCCTCCGTCATGCACCGATCCCGTTCGTCCGTTCGGCGCGTGCACTGTATGCTGAAATCCATTCCGGTGCGATCCTGCCCGGAACCTATCTTCTGGTGTACCGGGACGTCCTGCCGGTCGCAGGTCGATCGGTGACTTCCCGAACCCTGTCGCCGCCGCCCAATCCGAGATACTTTGCGCGTGTCTTCTCGATTCCGGCGCAAGGCGGGTTGATTCTCTTCCGGCTTCTCCCCGCCATCCGACACATGCCCGTGCCGAAGACTCCCAAGCCGCCGCCTTGGCACTGGTGGGATCAGTTCGATACCGATTGAGTACGAAGCCGATCCGCACGGATGACCCAAAAAATACTCACCAGAATCACGCTCATGCCGAGCAGTTGGATCCCATTCAGGGTCTCACCGAGCACAAGCCATCCGAGTACCACCGCGACCGCCGGGTTCACATAGGAAATGGTGCCGATACGTGTCGGGCTCGTTCTTGGGATCAACCAGAGATAGACCGTATAGGCGAGACAGGAACCCATGAGACAGAGGTAGGATACGGCCCACAGTCCCTGTACGTTCCAGTGCCAACCCGCCCAGTCACCGGAGACGGTGGCGATAGCGAGGAGCAGCCCTCCGCCCCAGAGCATCTGGAATCCCGATGACAAGAAAGGCGCAGGTGAGCGGGTGAAGCGTCTTCCCCAGACCGTCCCCAGTGCCCAGAAAAATGATGCGGCCAGGATTGCGGCGACCCCAGCTTGATACGCGGGGCCCAACCGACCAAGGTGCGTGCCTAGGAGCACGCCGGTTCCGAGTAATCCCAGGATGAGGCCCAACCAGCTTGCGCGCGAGATACCCGCCTTCCGTCGCATCCAAAGGGTTTCCAGGCCGACGATCCAGAGGGCCGAAGTGGCTCCGATGAGGGCAGAGAGGTTGGAAGGCACCCATTGCTCGCCCCAGCAGAGCAGGCCGTTCGAAATCGCAATGAGCAGGGTTCCCATCGGCAGACCACAGCGCAGCATCCACCGGAAGGGGAGCGCACGCCAGGTTTCCCCGTGGGATGCACCCGCGATGATGAGGATCACACCAGCCACCGAGAAGCGCAGGCCAGCCAGAACTGCAGGCGGCCATGCCATGACCCCGATCCGGATGCCGAGGTAGGTGGATCCCCAGACGCCATAAAGCACGAGATAGGCGAGCAGAATGCGCCGCGGCGAGGTGGGTGAGTCCTGAGACACAATCCGGGCTCCTCATCGATGTGCGCAGGGCGGAACAGCATAAACCTTTTCTAGGGCAGATCGCCAGTCTGAGCCTCTTCCAAAGGCATATGAGGCTGAAATAGGGATTTGGATCGATCTACTACCTACTATGGCGATCGACCTGAATCGATTCTTGTACAGAAGCATTGAGCAAATCCAGGTCTTTCTGGCCAGCGCATCCGGTGTGCACTTCGCCGTCTCCGGAGATGAACGGGCCACGTACACATTGGCTGATGGAGTGCTTCGCTGTTTCCGCTACCCTCGTCTCTCCAAGAAGCAGCGCCGGGTCTTATGCGGTTATCTACAGCTGGTTTACGGGTACTCTCGCCCGCACCTTGACCGCTGAGTGCCCAGTACTGGCAGGGCCAACCACTCAGACTCTACAGGCTCAATCCAACCGTACCAGCTTCACGTGCAGGTTTTTTGATTCAGTGTGAAACTGGGTGGGTAATCAGTTGGAGGTTGTGGAGACAGCGTTGGACTGCCTTGTGAATCAATACCCTGAAATTGTGTTCCCGATCGGTCTGCCCAACCGTTGGAATTGACCCCTTGCGGTGGATCCAGAGCCTCTTGACGATGGGCAATGTGTCCTTAGCATAATCGAGAGCGTTATGTCGGGCGCTACATGCCGTTTTGGCGATCATCTGACCATCCGTGCCGTTGAGCAGCCAGGCCTGCATGCTCACTGCGTTCGTGGCCAGTCGCTCGGCTGCAATTTTGTCCTGGATGACGCCGAAACCCATGCCCTCCAGTTTGACGGGGCTTGCGATTAGCGCGATGGGCGCGCCAAAAAGAGAAGCAATCTGGCCTTGGGTTTCCAGCCCCTTCGCAAAGAGGTAACTGGGGGTGAGAACCAGCACGAGTGGTGTGCCCATGTCATGAACCGCCAAGGTCGCGGTCGACAGCCGTTTCTTTGAGAGAAATAGCCCCTGAGGGTCGGCGTGAATCGCCCTCCACCTGCGCACGCTGGGCGGATTGCTGCGGACCAGCTGGAAACGCCCTGACTCTGCTAACAGCGTATCCGCTGACTGCCGCGTGTAAGCATTGAGTCTCCACCCGGCGAGAGGCACGAGTCGGGTGGGATCAGGGGAAGCAAAGCCATGATCGACGACGACGAACAGCTGGTCGGGGAGCAGTGCGAGAACCGAAAGGCGATCTTGTGCGGGCAGCAACCTGATTTTGTGGATGCCGATGGTGACCGACGCACACCCTGCAAGTAGCAGAAAGACCGTAAGGAATGCTCCAGGCTTGAGTATCCGTGACCACATTACATTTCTCCGTAACCAATTTTTTGAGAATCCTATCAGCAGTACGGACGCTCAGTCAAGCCCGAGCCTGTGAGGCCAGCAATTCTCAATGTGAAGTGACGCCGTTTCGGAACGTGGTGCCGGAACGTGGTGGCGGTTGATCTACGGGGCTTGCCGGAGCCTGTGCCGGGCGTTGGGCACGAGCGGGTAGAGCAGGATCCGCTTGGGGCTTGCCCCA
>DAHXNI010000028.1 GCA_027365475.1 Pseudomonadota bacterium
ACGCGCGTCGGCCCTTGCAGGCGGGTGAAAAGTTCGAGCCACGCATCCGGGCGCAACTGACCGCCATTGGCCGGAATCCCGCGCTGATCCGCGCGTTCTTTAAACATCCAAGTGTTGCTTATATTACTGATCTATGAGTAATCTGACGACCGACTATCGCCCGAACCTTCAAAAACTGGGATTCTGTCATGAAGAAGATGTTACGCTGTATCGGACTCCATCCAGGATTATCAGCCTTTACGGCAATTACAGGTGCGCTGGCAGGGGTTCTCGGTACGATTTACACCGCTCACATACGGGTTGTCTTCCCGTTTGAGCAAATGCACTACTGGCCGCCAGATTTGTCCGTCATCTCTTTCTGGGTTCTGGTTGTAGTGTTTGGGTTTTGTTTCGGACTCGGTACCTGGGCGCAAAACAAGACAACGCTGGAAAAGTTGGAGAAACTTCACGAACTTTCCGGTGCGACACAAAACGCTCAGGTGGACCTGCGAGGTGGGGTTGCTCGCCTTGAAGACATAATTCGCACCATGCCTCCCGCCGGGTTTCTAGACCGTTTTGAAACGTACTATAGGCAGTGTTTTCTGCCGGCATCGCTGGCGAACGAGACCAGTGCATGCAGGGAAGACGTCGTGGCGGCAATTCGTACAGCGCTGAGAAGTTTGGCTTATTTGGCTAGAGAATTTGATGGGGTACGCTCGGACGCCATTTATTGCGCGAACGTAATGCTCTTGAGAGTACCGAGATTTCAGGGGGGCTGGGAGCCCTGCCCGATGGGCATGATGAGCGTCTAGGATGTTGGGAAGTGGTCGAGAATGAGGGGTTTTGGGCTACCCGGCCCAACGGAGCGGCGAGGAGGGGGTCAGTTCGATCCGTTCGCGCAGGAATTTCTGGAAGGAGCACGCCTCGCCGCGGTGTGCGAGAAAATCCGGCAGGGAGTGGCGCAGCGCGGCGGCCGTGACGAGCTCGGAGGGGGCGATCCCTGGGCGGATGGTGCGCAGCCAGGAGCCGAAGGACGACCAGACCAGGGGGGCTTGTTGGATCGCGAGGGTCTGCAGGAGCCCCTGGGCGATCACGCCGACCTGGATGTGGCGATGGTAGGCGGTGAGCTTGCGGTGCACGGCCTGGCGATAGCGATCGGGTGCGCGCTGCACGTGTTGCGTGCCCGAGCCGCGCGGGAGATCCTCGGCATTTCGCGCAGCCAGAAGTGGTAGGCGTAGCTGCCGAGCACACGCAAGGCCTGTTTGAAGGATAGCTCGATCTTGAAGCGCAGGCCGTAGAGGCGGATGACCTCGATCGGCGGAAGCTCGAGGTCTGTGGTGATGAAGATCGAGCGGCCGCGGGTGGGATGGTCCACGAGCACGAAGCGCACGAGGGTGCGCACGGGGCGCCAGATCAGATCTCGGCTGAGATATCGGATGGTCACGCCGTGCTCGCCGTAGACGGGGCTCGCGGCCTTGGGCCAGGAGTCGTCGGCGGAATCGAACAGGCCCCACAGCTTGACCTTGCGGCCATACCGGCGCGGTCGGCCTCGTTGGCGTGGACCGGTGGGTGGGGGAGCCGGGAGGTAGGCGACGGTGCTGCGCCGCACGCGCGAGATCAGATAGCTGCCACGGTCGCGGAGGCGCTGAGCGACGGTCTTGCAGGCGTAGCAGGCGTCGGCGACGAAGTAGAAGGACTCGGTCAGGCCCAGGCTCTCGAGCAGATCACAGCACTCAGGTGCTCGGCAGGGTCCCGTGATCGTGGTGGGTGAACGTCACTCCCTCATGGATGCGCCCGGCGAGCGGGACGGCGAAATGAGAGTCTGCGGCGGCGACCAGAGCCGAAACCACCTGCACGGAATGACCCATGATCCAGGCGGGCTTGGTGTTGCTCTCACCCGGCTGGTGGAGCAGCTTCACGGCCGGCATTTTCCGGCCGGCCTTGGCGACCTTCAGGCCGTCGCCGAGGAACACCGGGCGGCCGGCGACACGATGCACCGGCAAGGTCTGCAGCACCCGCCGGACCCAGCACCGCGTGAGCGTGTCGACATCCACGGCCGAGCTGTGGAAGAAGTCGAGCAGCCGGTCGTAGCAGCGCGCCGCAAGCCCGAGCGTGCGCACGATGCTCGTGACGCCTAGCAGATCCGCCCGTGCCGAGTAGCCGGCGAGGGCCGAAACGAGCCACAGGAAGCTTCGCTCGCGCGTACAGGCCGCCCGCAACGGGGCGACCCGGGACCACCACTGCCACCACAGTTGCATCGCCGTCTCCGTCGTGAAGTTGCAAAGTAGGATAGCATATGTATGCTATCCCAATGACCCAGCAACGCCTCGCGCAGATCGAAAAGCGCATCGTCGGGATCCGGAGGGAATTGGCCGGGATCGGACCGATGCGGCCCGGCTCACTCACCCGCCAGTACAAGGATCCCAAGAACCGGAGCAGTCCCTACTACCAGCTCAGCTACACCCGGGAGATGAAAAGCCGCACGGAGTACATCCCCCGTGACCGCCTGAGCGAAGTGCGCGGCCAGATCCGCACCTACAAGCGCTTCCGGGCGCTGACCGAAGAGTGGGTCCGGCTCAGCATCGAGCGGTGCCGGCTGCTGATCGGCCACTCCTCGGCCCGCCCGTCACGCCCCCGCCAGTGATATGCTCACTGGCGTGCGCAAACGGTCTCCGCAGCATCCCTTCGAAGACAACCCCTTCCACGAGGACTTCGCCGCGTGGCTGGACTCCCCTGAAGGGCAACTCTCCCGGGACGTCTCCGATACCGTCTCGGAGCTGCTCGAACGCGCCGATCTCGACGCGCGCAACCGCACGATCCTCTGGGAGGACGGTCGAGCATGCGACATCGAGGGCTGCATCGAGCACATCCACGGGCTCTTTCCGGACTTCCCGCCCCGGCTCATCGAAACGCACGTGCTGGCCTGGCTCGAATGCGGCTTCGTCCCGAAGGGCTTCTCGGAGGCGCAGATGGATGACTTCGAGAAGAGAGTCGAGCGCTGGATCCATGATTATCAACGCCAGCACCGCCGCGGGGCCTGATCACAGACGAGAACTCGGTACTCTCAAGATAGATACCTCCACTCGGTGAATCAGAAATAGAGCTGCCCCCGCAGCAGGTCGCAGCATCCGCCCGCTTCTAAAAATCATGGCTTTTCAGATAGTTGATAAAAAACAAACTCTTGGGGCGACTTTATTGCGTGACGGCCTTGACCCCAACTCTATCTGAAGTCGCGTCACCCGGTCAATACCTAGCTCATGAGTGTCGGCTACGGGGCGAATAGGCCCATCCGGCTGGTGGTGCGCCCGAAGCTCGGGTAACCTAGTGCATCAATCCGATTCCCGAGAACCGGTCATGTCCGAAACCCGGCCCCGTCGTATCCTGCTTGGTGTGAGTGGTGGAATTGCGGCCTACAAGAGTGTCGAACTCGTGCGTCGCCTGACGGAACGCGGTTGCGATGTGCAGGTTGTCATGACCAGAGGGGCGACCCGCTTCGTCGGGCCACTCACATTCCAGGCCGTCTCGGGTCATCCGGTTCGCCAGGATCTCTGGGATGAGACAGAAGAGGCGGGGATGGGGCATATTGCCCTGGCACGCTGGGCGGATCTGGTCCTGATTGCACCCACGAGCGCACACTGTCTCGCGCGGCTCGCCCACGGGCTTGCGGACGATCTCCTTACCACCCTTTGTCTTGCGACCGATGCGCCCCTGGCGATTGCTCCTGCCATGAATCCACACATGTGGCTTCATCCTGCGACGCAAGCCAATCTCGCGGTTCTGAAATCGCGCGGAGTCCGGATCTGGGGTCCGGCGGAGGGCCCCGAGGCCTGCGGGGAATCGGGTCCGGGTCGCCTCCTTGAACCCCCTGATCTTGCTGCCCTTGTGGTCGAGGCCCGGTCCGGGCACAAGCAACCCTGCCATCTCCGGGTGCTGATGACAGCAGGACCGACACGTGAACCGCTCGATCCGGTGCGCTATCTCAGCAACCGGAGTTCCGGCCAGATGGGTTATGCGCTGGCCCAGGCCTTTCGTGCTGAGGGCGCGGATGTGACCCTGATCAGCGGACCGACCGGGCTTCCCGATCCATCCGGCATCCGGGTCGAGCGGGTGGAAACCGCCCAGGAAATGCATGATCGTGTACTGCAGTCACTCCCCGGTCAGGATATCTTTTGTGCCGTCGCAGCAGTAGCGGATTTCCGGCCTGCTCATGCAGCGACCCGCAAACTTTCCAAGGATAAAACTCCGAAACCGCTTCCGCTTGAAGCGACGCCAGACATCCTTTCGGCTGTGTCCAGTCAGGATCCGCGTCCGTTCATCGTGGGTTTTGCAGCCGAGACGCATGATCTTGAGGCTCACGCCCGGGCCAAACTCGCACACAAGAAACCGGACCTCCTCGTGGCCAACCCGGTGGGGCCGGGACAAGGTTTTGAGTCGGCAGAAAATGAAGCCTGGGTCTTTTGGCCGGGCGGTGACCGGCGGATCGAGCGGATGCCAAAGGGCCCGCTTGCCGAAATCCTGGTGGGGATCATCCGCGAGCGCTACGAGCACAGGGGAGGGTCATGACGATGCGTGCGCTCCAAGTGCGGATCTTGGATCCGAGACTCGGATCCATCTGGCCACTGCCGGCATATGCGACGGCGGGGTCCGCCGGACTCGACCTCCGCGCGGTGATCGATGCCCCGCTCGTGCTTGAGGCCGGTCAGGCCGAACTGGTTCCGACCGGGCTTGCCATTCACATTGAGGATCCGGGCTGGGCCGGATGCATTCTGCCGCGTTCGGGCCGTGGACACCGCGACGGGCTTGTTCTCGGGAATCTGGTCGGACTGATCGATTCCGACTATCAGGGGGAGATCCGGGTTTCAGCCTGGAACCGTGGGCGGGCGGCCCTCGCGATTGATCCCGGCGAGCGGATTGCCCAATTGGTCTTGGTCCAGGTGGCGCGCGTCGAGTGGGTTCCGGTTGATTCCTTCACACCTTCCGACCGGGGTTCCGGTGGGTTCGGGCATACCGGCTCCTGATCTCAAGGAGGTATCGGTCCGGCTGACCCGATAGGGCACGGCGTTCCTGACGGCTCCGGGTCTTAAGACACGGATTCCACGCGTGGTGGTAGGATGAAGCAAGCAGGTTTTATGGGGAGTGTTTTCCATGAAGCGCAAGGTTCTCAAGAATGTTCGGGGTGAAACATTGGGTTTTCTGGATACCGACGATCGCGGCTGTGTCACGGCCAAGAATCGTCAGGGACGCATGGTGGGACGCTACGATCCCAAGCGCGATCTCACCCTAAATGAGCGGGGGCAGACCGAGACCCACGGGAACAGCCTCTCCTCATTTTTGGTTGAGGATTGATCGGGGCGGACACCGGACAGACCTGAGTCCACAGGCTCCTGCTGTGCCCAATCGGCCCGCTTTTTTATTGAACAGTAGGTTCGGATCCGGGTGCACCTCCTCCTGTGCCGTAACGATCACGGTAGTCTCCTAGGGCCTGGCGGGTTTCCTTCCAGCGCCTCTGCCCAGACAGGTAGTTCAAAAGATCACTGAAGGTTGCGATCGCTCTAATCCTGAGTCCGGAGTCCCGACGGGCCTCTTCGACCGCCGAGCGGGTTCCGCCACCGCGTTCTTCCCGGTCGAGTGCGACGATCGCTCCCCAGGCGTGCGCACCGGCCGCCTGGATGATGGCCACCGATTCGCGGATCGCCGTTCCGGCCGTGATCACATCATCAATGAGGACGATATGTCCCTTGAGAGGGCCTCCGACCACGCGGCCGCCTTCGCCGTGATCTTTGGCCTCCTTGCGGTTGAAGGCATAGGGTAGGGTTTTGCCGAAGCGGTCTGAGAGGGCGATGGCGGTCGTGACCACGAGGGGAATACCCTTATAGGCGGGGCCGTAGAGACAGTCGGTTGCCCATCCCGTCTCCATGAGGGTTTCGGCGTAAAGGGTTCCGAGTTCGGCGATCGCAGGACCGTTTTGGATGCGACCGAGGTCAAAGAAATAAGGGCTCAGCCGTCCACTTTTGAGGGTGAACTGGCCGAAGGAGAGCGCGCCAGCTTTGAGCGTGAGTTCAAAGAAACGTTCGACTCGCGATGGCATCGTGTCTCCTCGGTCTGGATTTCCGGGAACCCGGTTCCCCAATCCTACCCAACTCCACTCCGATTGGACAGTACCACTTGGACTCGAGCAGACGAGCCGGTAGACTGGCCCTCATGCGTGTCATCACCCTCAACGTCAACGGGTTGCGTTCCGCCGCCCGAAAGGGGTTGCTCGACTGGTTGCCCACGAGTGGAGCGGATATCGTCTGTCTTCAGGAAACACGTTTGTCGGATGCGCAGCGTGCGGAGCTTTCGCTCGGGCGTACGGGATACGTCGGGCATTATGCCGATGCCCTGCGTCCGGGTTATGCCGGCACGGCTATTCTTGCACGGAGCGAACCCGACGAGGTCGAGCGCGGCTGGGGGGAGCCCGAGTTCGACAGAGAAGGCCGCTTGATCGCTGCTCGTTTCGGAGCCCTTTGGGTGATTTCCCTCTACCTCCCCTCAGGATCGCTCGGGCCTGAGCGACAAGCCTCGAAGGATCGTTTCCTCCAGGCTTTCCCGCAGGTTTTGGCCAGACTGCGGGTCCGGGGACCGCTGATCCTCGCGGGAGATTTCAACATCGCCCACCGTCCCATCGATCTCAGGAATGCCAAGGCGAACGAGAAACATTCGGGTTTTCTGCCCCATGAGCGAGCCTGGCTCGATTGGCTGTTTTCGCCTGATGGCGGCCTCGTCGATGCCTTTCGTGAGGTCAATCAGGAAAAGGACCAGTATACGTACTGGTCGAACCGCGGCCGTGCCTACGAAAAAAACGTGGGATGGCGCATCGACTACGAGGCGGTTACGCCGGATCTCGCGCGTACCGTTCAGGGTGCTTCGATCTATAAAGAGCAGCGTTTTTCGGATCATGCCCCGCTTGTGCTCGACTACGAGGGGGTGTCACTCAAATGAAGGCCGGGGTGGGTGAACCCGGGCGGCCAACCATTCTCGGGAGGCTGCTGACCCGGAGGATGCTGGTTGCACTGCTCATGGGTTTTTCCTCCGGTCTGCCGCTTCTTCTCACGAGCACACTGCTGCAGGCGTGGCTGACCCGTGAGGGGATCAATCTCGGGCTGATCGGGCTCTTTTCACTCGTCGGCCTTCCCTACACGCTTGAGTTCGTCTGGGCTCCGATCCTCGACCGTTTTCGCCTGGGTGCCATGGGTCGCCGCAGGGGTTGGCTGCTTGTGACCCAGTTGGCACTGGTGGTGGCGATCGCTGCGATGGCGCTGCTCGATCCCAGCCGCGACCTCCTGGTGGTTGCGGTGCTCTGCTTGTTCGTCGCCTTCTGCTCGGCTTCCCAGGACACCGTGATCAACGCCTACCGGCGTGAATCACTTGGGGACGACGAGCAGGGTTTCGGTGCCTCGCTCTATGTGAATGGCTACCGTGCCGCCATGCTGGTGGTCTCGGGCGGAGGGCTCATTCTGGTCCATTTTGTGGGTTTCCATGAGGTTTACCTGTTCATGGCTGCGCTCATGGGAATCGGTATCATAACGACGTTCGCCGCCCGCGAGCCTGCGCTCACCGCGCCACTTCCACATGGCTTCCATGAAAGTGTGGTGGAGCCATTTCTGTCCTACTTGCGCCGCCCCGATGCTGTCTGGGTACTCGTGTTCCTCCTGCTCTATAAGGTCGGCGATCTGGTCGCCTCGAACATGACGATCCCCTTCTATCTCGAGATGGGTTATTCGAATCTCACGATCGGAATGGTCGTCAAGGCATTTGGTTTCTGGGCGATCATTGGCGGTGGTCTTTTGGGGGGTACCCTCATTCTCCGGATCGGGACGTTTCGTGCACTGTTCTGGTTTGGACTCCTTCAGGCCTGCGCGACTGCGAGCTTCGCCCTGCTCACCGTAACCGGCCCTTCCATCGGGTGGCTGGCTTTCGTGATCAGCGCGGAGAACCTCACACTCGGGATGAGCACGGCGGCCTTCGTGGGATTCATGGCGCTCATGACCGACCGTCGTTTCACCGCAACCCAATATGCGCTTCTGTCCAGTTTGATGGGTGTCCCGCGGGTCATCCTCTCGGCACCGAGCGGCTATCTCGCGCTGGGACTCGGCTGGCCACTTTTCTTCATCGTCTGTGGGGTTCTGGCTGCACCGGGACTCATTCTGCTCCGCCGGTTCCGCCATTGGCTTGATGCGCCACCGGCTCCACCCGATCTACCACAGGTCTCTCGGGAGCCTGCTGCTCTGCTAGAATAAGATAGTCCAGCCACTCGGATTTTTTATGCATTCCAAAGACGGCTCGGCCGAAACCAGCGCGGCCAGCCGCGTTCAGGACTTCCAAATCTTCGGTGAGTTTGGCGAGGTCAACCCCTCGATATCGGATGGATCCACGTTCACCTTTCTCGATCCGGAAAAACTCAAAGCCATCTTCCACGAGCCGATCCCCGGCTGCCATCTCTACTCCCGTCTTGAAAACCCGTCGACCCGTGTGCTCGGTCAGGCGCTGGCATGTCTCGAGGGGACGCCTTCCGCTCGCGCCACCGCATCCGGCATGGCCGCCATTGCGACCACACTCCTCGCGCTCTGTGAGCAGGGTTCCGTGATCGTTTCGGACCGGCTGGTCTACGGGGGTACCCATGCTCTGTTGCGGAACCTCTTTCCCCGCTACGGCATCACGACCCGATTCGTCGACTGCATGGACCCTGATGCGGTGCGACAGGCACTCGAAGAGGGGGCGGTTCGTGTGCTTTACTGCGAAAGCCTCACGAATCCCCTGCTCCGGTCACCCGATTTGGCCCTTCTGGCCGACCTCGCCCACGCTCGGGGTGCCCGTTTCGTGGTTGACAATACCTTCGCCCCGATGATCTTTGCGCCGCGCCAGCAGGGTGCCGATATCGTGATTCACAGTCTCACCAAGTTCATCAATGGCATGAGCGACTGCGTGGCTGGTGTGATTTGTGCGGATCAGGCATTCATTGATGAGTTGAGCGACGCGAGCTCCGGAACCTGCATGCTGTTCGGGCCGACGCTCGACAGTGTCCGCGCTGCCGCGATCTACAAGAATCTCCATACGCTGCCCGTGCGTTTGGTCCAGCACGGACGCAATGCACGCATGTGGGCCGAGCGGCTCGTGGAATGCGGGCTTGAAGTCCGTTATCCGGGACTGCCCGGCTATCCGGATCGTGCCATATTTGAACGCCAGGCCGACCCCCGCATGGGATTTGGTGGCATGCTCACGATGGACGCCGGAGAGGAGGGACGTGCCCAGGCGCTGATGGTTGCCCTGCAGGAGGTCAAGGTCGGGTTTTTGGCGGTGAGTCTCGGTTACTATCGAACCCTGTTCAGCCATCCCGGAGGCAGCACGTCCTCGGAGATTCCGGAGAGTGAACGGTTGGCGACAGGGCTTGCCCCCGGGCTTGTTCGTTTCTCGGTCGGGCTTGATTTTGAGATTGAACGAAGCTGGGAACGATTTGAGAAATGTCTCCACAAGGCGGGATTGATTGTCTGAAAGCGCTTAACGGAGTCAAGCGCAAGAGCTGTTCACCCCATCTCGATTGGGATCGTCAGGCGGTGCTTGGCGTAACCGGCAGGGGGCTCTGGCCAGTGGCAGGTTCTCGCTGCGTGAAGGATGGCGCGATCCAGACTGGTATGCCCGGTTGATTGCAGCAGCTCGAGATGGTGCGCACGTCTCTTGATATCGAAAAACGTAACCTGAAACGACACCTTGTTGTCACCAGACCATCCCATCAGCAGAGCCTGGCGCACAGCATGATTCTGGATACAGTCATAAATCGCAAAGTTCATTTTTTTTTGTGAAAGACGCCAGGCTGGTCTTTGATGGAGAGTGAATTAGCCGACGGTTGCGCGGGAGGTGGGGAAGAGATTCTTCTGGGTTTGGGTCCCGGCGGATTTCAACCGGGAGCTCAAAACGGCGCGTCGCATATCCAGGAGGTGGCTCCGGCAAGGAGCAGGATCTGATCACGCGAGCAAGTGAGTGGTCCAGAGAAGGGCTCCCCATCGACTGCACCAAACGGATTTTCCGGGCGTGCCCATCGTTGTCTAAAAATGAAACCACACCAGATCCCGGCAGCCATTTCATCCATACGCGTGGCGCGTAATTATGCATGATACGGGCGTAAAGCCCAACGGCCAGCTTTTTGGAGAACACCTTGAGAGGGAAGGGTGGTGGCATGTGAGGCACCGCACCCCAGCTCGTGCATGAGAGACCTATGCCCGTGTGGCGGCGATCACGAGCGACGGGATGGCCAATCTACATTCCCTTGTGAACGGCACAGTGCTACGCGAAAATAAAAGGGCAATCTATGCGACCATGACTGGAATTTGACATCCTCCCGGCCTGAAGGCCGGAGATTCCTACGGCGCTCAGGGGCGGCATCGAGCCGCACCCGAGTCGCTTCGGTGGGTTCCTGCTGCTGGCGGCATGACTGTACCGCTCACTTCACAGGCGAACCGGGCGTGTCCCGCCCTTAGAACATTGATCGCGCCGACCCGATCGGCATGTTCCTCGAAACCACATTCCACGCACTCGAACCTGGCTTGACTCTGCCGGTTAGCCGCCGACACATGGCCGCAGCACGGACAGGTGCGGCTCGTGTTCTGCGGCGGCACGGCAATCAGCCAGCCGCCGTTCCACGCCAGCTTGTAATCCAACTGCCGCCGGAACTCGAACCAGCCTTGATCGAGGAGGGACTTGTTCAAGCCAGACTTGGCTCGAACGTTTTTGCCCGGTTGCTCGGCTGTGCCTGCCGCCGATCGGGACATGTTTTGCACCTGCAAGTCCTCGATACACGCTATCGCGTGGTTTTGGCTGATCGCGGTCGAGGTTTTGTGCAGAAAGTCGCGGCGGGCGTGGCCGATGCAGGCGTGGATGCGCTGGACGCGGGCTTGCGCCTTCTTCCAGTTGTTGCTGAACTTCTGTTTGCGGCTCATGGCCAGCTGTGCTTTACGCAAGGCCGCCTCATGCCGTTTGAAGCTGTTGAGCGGCGCGTAGAACGTACCATCCGAAAGCGTAGCGAAACGGGCCACTCCCATGTCGATGCCGACCGCAGTGCCGTTGGGGATGGGCTGTTCGACTGCGCGCTCGGTCTGGATCGACATATACCACTTGCCGCAGGTCCGGCGCACGGTAACGTTCTTCACCGTGCCCAGCACATCCCGGCTGTTGCGGTAGCGCAGCCAGCCGAGCTTGGGCAGGAAGATGCGGGAATTGGGCTGATCGAGCTTGATCTGCTTCGGGTCGGGATAGCGGAAGCCGTCGTGCCGACCCTTCTTCCTGAAGCGCGGGCAGTCGGCCCGCTTGGCGAAGAAGTTGGCGTAGGCCCGCTCCAGGTCCTTGAGCGCCTGTTGCAACGGATGAACGGGCGCATCGGCCAGCCATGCCGTATCCGGGCTGTTGCGCCATTCGGTGAGCAGCTTGCACAACCCGGCATAGCCGAGCTTCTTCTCGCCTTGCGCATGGCGTTCCTTCTGCAACGCCAGCGCCTGGTTGAACACGAACCGGCACGAACCAGCGAAGCGGCGCATCTGCCGCTCCTGCTGGCCTGAGTTCGTATGGGTAGGCTTGCAGTCGCTGCATGGCTCAATCATACTCTTGGTTTATGAGCACTGACAACGATATTCGACACGGACGGCATTGCGTTTTCAAGATGCACGTCCACTTGGTCTTTGTGGCGAAATATCGCCGCAGGGTGTTCGATGGCGACGCCATAAACAGGCTGCGGACGATCTTCGCCAAGGTCTGCGCCGATTTCGAGGCGCAACTGATCGAGATGGACGGCGATGATGATCACGCCCACCTGCTGGTGGAATATCCACCGAAAGTCGCCGTCTCCAACCTCGTGAACAGCCTCAAGGGCGTCTCCAGCCGCCTGCTGCGCAAGGAACGCCCCGACATCCAGAAACGCTACTGGCGGGGTGTGCTGTGGTCGCCGTCCTATTTCGCATCCAGTTGTGGTGGCGCGCCGATCTCCATCGTACGCCAGTACATCGAACAGCAGCAGACCCCACACTGAACCCCAAGGACGTCTACGGCGTCCGCGCTATCCTTTCTCCGCCCTGAACGACGGGGCTTGCCGCGCACCGGTTGACCCAGTGTGGCTGTCGGCATCATGCCTGTCCGTGGCAGGTGGGTTCGAAACTTTTGTGTTTTTCATGAGTCCGATGCTGTGTATGATGGCAGATCTAATGGGGAAACGGGATAGATGCATGTTTGCAATTTCGATGATGTGTCCGAACCGGCAAGCTGTAAAATACCGATCCGAAACCCGGGTCCATCCGGTTGGGCTTAAGGACCGTGACCGGGCGTCTCCTGCCCCGGCAGGTCTGGCTGCCGCTCTGATCGGCATGTTGGGTCTCCTGATCGCGATAGTGCCTGCAGCACATGCAACGGGATGTTTCAGGTTTTCGGAAGTGGTGCGAGAAGCGCGGGCTCTGGCGACAACCCCCTATGTGCCTCCCCATCCGGTTCCCGGTTTTCTCGAACATCTCACCTACAATGCCTACCAGTCCATCCGCTTCAAACCAGCCCGAAGCCTCTGGCGCAAGCGGCAGTCCCGGTTTCAGGTGCAGCTCGTTGCACCAGGACTTTATTACACGACGCCCGTCAGGCTCTTTGTGGTGTCGGGCTGTGGGATCCATGCACTTCCTTTCGTCCCATCGGATTTCACCTATCCTTCGTCGCGTCTTCAAAAACGCATTACGCACACGCTTGGATATGCCGGATTCAAACTGACCTATCCCCTGGTCGGCCGCGATTGCTGCAACCAGTTTCTGGTATTCGCCGGTGCGAGCTATTTCCGTGCGGTTGGGCGCCCCAACAACTTTGGACTGTCGGCGCGCGGTATCGCGATCAATACAGCCTTTCCCCCACATGAGGAGTTCCCGGTCTTCCGGAAGTTCTGGCTCATACGGCCCCGACGGAAAGCGCATCAAATGGTGATTTATGCCCTGCTCAATGGGCCCACCGTCACGGGTGCCTACCGCTTCACTATTCGGCCCGGTGAGGTGACCCAGATCCAGATGCGGGTTCGGCTCTTCTTCCGCCATGCGCCGCGGGTTCTCGGCATCGCACCCTTGACCAGCATGTTCTTCTATGGGGCAGGCACACCCCGCCCCCCGGGGGAATGGCGTCCCGCCGTCCACGATTCAGACGGGCTGCAGCTCGCAAACGGCGATGGCGAATGGATCTGGAGGCCTTTGATCAATCCGCCGAGGTTTCAGGTAACCAGTTTCCAGCTGGACAATCCACGCGGTTTTGGACTGGTTCAGCGTGACCAGAGGTTTTCCGGGTACGAGGATCTCGGAGCCCGCTACGATACACGCCCGAGTGCCTGGATTGTTCCGCAGGGTCGGTGGGGGCGTGGCCGTGTGGAACTGGTCGAGATTCCCACCGCGTCGGAGACGGTCGATAACGTTGTGGCTTACTGGGTGCCGCACCAGCCGGTCACACCGGGACGGGAATACCGCTATGACTATCGTGTTTTGTTTGGCCGTGCGAATATCGCCCACCCGCCGGCTGGATATGTGACCCATACGTTCGTGGGGGCGGGGCGTAATCCCGGCATGCCGTGTGATACCGGGCGGCACACGTTGCGTTTTGTCGTCGACTTCTCTATGCCCAAGGCATATTTGAACGTTCCCGCCCACGGTGTGGTGAGTGCGGCTGCGCCCGCACGCGTCCGGGGGATCACTGTCATGACCGCACGAGGGGTGGGTTTATCGCATGCAACCTTTGACCGCCTTTCGTTCCGGGTCACCACACCGAAGGGGCATCCTATTGAACTTCGGGCATTTCTGCGCAATCAGGGTAACGCCCTGACCGAAACCTGGAGTGACATGCTGCCAGCGGATGAGGCCTCGATCCTGACACATACGCCGGGGTGTCCGTGATGCGGACCGGCATCGGCGTCAGCGTGGAATCTGATAGGTCCAGACTTCGGTGAGCGGTTTGGCGTGGTAGTGGATCCAGGCCTTGAGGACGAGTCCTGGGTGACTGGGAACGGTGAACCGGAGTTGCCAACGCTGAGTCCCGGCCAGCTTGGTGAGCGAGATACCACTGACCTTTCCATGGCCCCGGATCGTAACGGATGGCTCGAGGCTCACCCAGGATGGAATCTTTTGCAGGCGTTTGCTTTGAAACGAGAGGGTGAACGTCCGGCGACCGTGCGGTGATTGCACTTCGCGCGTGGTCCTGACACGCCCGAGCAGGGCGGGAGGGGTTTGTACTGCGCCCCAACGAATCGTATAGCGAAGCATGAAGGGTTGCCCGGGCACGGGCTGCCGTGCGGGTACCCAAAAAGCCACGATGTTGTCGTCGGCGGCCTGTTTCGTCGGAATCTCGACGAGTTCCAGCTGACCGGGGCCCCAGTTTCCATTCGGCTCAATCCAGACGTTCGGAGATTCCTGGTAATGCGTGTGCAGGGATTGATAGGCCTTGAAACGGCGATCACGCTGCATGAGCCCGAATCCCCTTGGGTTTGTAAGCCGGAACATCCGTACCGTCAGCCGTCCCGGGTCGACCAGCGGCGACCAGACCCACCGGCCCGTTGCGGTCTCATAGGACAACCCGTCTGAATCATGTACAGCCGGATGCAGGCGGGCCGGCTGGTTTGTACCCATGCGGCCACGGAGAAACATGCTGACCAGGGGTGCGAGGCCGAGACGTCCGACCGGATGACGCAGAAACAGCACCGCAGAAACACGCATCTGCGCCGTCTTTCCAGGAGTCACGCGAAGACGGTAGACGCCGGTCGCGCTCGACCCATCCAGCAAGGCGAAGAGGGTCAAAGTGGAGTCCTTGCGTGCAGGTGGGACGATCCAGAAGGATCGGAAGGCTGAGAGGTTCCCGGGGCTGTTGGGCACGGCTGTATTGATCGCGAGTGTGCGTGCCAGGGGGCCCCACCATTGACCACGCCCCCGGGCACGAAAGTAACCCGCGCCGAGAAACGACAGATACGCATAGGCTTTGTGCAATTCCGTGCTGTGATCCACGATCTCAAATCCCGATGATGTGATTCGGGGCGGGAGTTGCTTCGCCAGTGGGCTCGGCAGCCTGAAATCCGCTGCGGTGAAGGTGAGGGGTACGATCTTCCCCCGCGAAACGAGATAGATCCCGACCGGACGATCGAAAAGGTAGCCTGCGGGTTTAAAAATGAGGCTGAGGCGAGCATGAGCTGGCCAAAAGGGCAGCCAGCCCTGAAAATGCAGGGATTGGAAAAGTGTGCGGTCGATGTGGCGCAGCGCTGCGGGTGCGCGGGGAGGGGGAGCATAGGGTTTCAGGGCGAGCGCATGGGCTTGCGCGAGAATACGGGCCAAGAGCCACCGATACCGGCTCTTCCTGTCGACGAGGGGCCGATGGGTGGCCCTAGTCAGGCTGGTCATGAGGTTTGCGTTGGTCTCCTCGGCCTGTTGCAAGGCTGCCCGGGCTTCCAAGGACGCCCGTTGAGTCGCGGAAGCGAGTTTTCCCTGTGTCATCCGGAGGCTGGCTGTCGCAGAGATGAGCTCGGAGCGGAGAGATTGTATTTTGCGGGTAAGGGAGGAACTACGGGCTTCGGTTTGTGCGAGGCGGGTGTTGGTGGCTTGAAGCGCGATCCGGAGTTTGTGAACGGATGACAGTGATGCACAGCTGGTGAGCCAGAACGGTGCGGTCAGGGCCAGCAAGCGTGCGGCGGCCAGCATCCTTGGGGTGCCGCTTGGGAATAGGGACAGTCGGTTATCGGCCATCAGTGAGGTTCCAGTTCTGGGCCGAGTCTTCAGTAAGCGTCCAGATGCGGTGGTGGAGCTCGGTCAACAATTGTCGGTCATGGAGCACAGCCAACTGCTCGCTTCGATTGAGTGCCTTGGGGCCGCGTGCCAGCAGTCGGGCGGCATAAAGCGACCGCGTGAGATCAATCTCCCTATTATAGCGGCGTGCAGTGCGTGAGAGGGAAGCGACCGCGACCGCATTCACATACGGATCGACGAGTGCGGAACTGAATCCCGGACAGGCGCGTCTGCCTGCTCTGACACGTTCGCCAAGGGATCGATCCAGTGACTGAATTTCCTCGGGCGGCTGACTTTCTTCTGGCGTCAGGAACAGACGCGCCTTGCGGGCTCGCTGGCCCGCCTCAACGCTCTCAGTCATGATCGTGACGGGTGTAACCAGGAGCAACGCCAGAACGATCGGCAACAGCCAGATCAGGTAGACGGGATTCAGGGCAGCGATCAACCCAGTCCACACGAGGGCCACCAGCGCGCACCAGACGTGCAGCCGAGCAGTCTGGATCCAGTTTCGGGTACCGCCACCGCGCTGCTGCCTGCCCCAACTCACGCGTCGCCCGAGGAGGGAGGAGATGACATACCAGCTATGGAACAGCATCCGGACCGGTGCGAGCAGCATCGAGAAAACGATTTCAATGACCACGCTGAGCGACAGGCGCAGAGGCCCGCCGAAAAGCGCGGCACGCCGTTGGAGGATCACGAGTATGAGACCCAGGATCTTGGGCAGAAACAGGATGATGGCGCTCGTGACCAAGAGCAGAATGGCGAGATTTTCATGCCAGATGGGCCAGACCGGAAACAAGCCATGGCCGTGCGGGAAATAGTTGGGTGGAACGAGTGCGTGCCAGGCGATGACGGCCGTGCCGAGCAGCAGGTAAAGCAGCCAGAAAACGGAGGCGACATAGGCCATGGCGCCATTGACGAACATCAAGCGGTGGGTGCCCAGCAACCCCTTGGAAAAAAGCAGACGCAAATGCTGCAGATTGCCATAGCACCAACGGCGATCCCGCTTGAGTTCGTCGGCGAGTGTCGGAGGCGTTTCCTCCCAGCTGCCGGCAAGCTCAGGCACCAGCCAGACCGACCAGCCGGCCCGCCGCATGAGTGCCGCTTCCACGAAATCATGGCTGAGAATGTCTCCGGCAAGCAGTGTCCGGCCCCGCAGCCGGGGCAAATGGCAGTGTTCGACAAACGGTGTTACGCGGATAATGGCGTTGTGCCCCCAGTAATAACTGTCGCCGAGCTGCCAGTACGACAGTCCCGCGGCATACATGAGGCCATAGAGACGGTTGCTGAACTGCTGGATGCGGCCGAACAGTGTTTTTTGCAGAATGATGCCTGGAGCACTTTGTATGATTCCGACCTTGGGGTTTGATTGCATGAGTCTCACCATGCGCGAGAGGCAGGTGGCTGACATCAGGCTGTCGGCATCGAGGACAATCATGTATTCGTAACGGTATCCCCAGCGTCTCAGGAAGTCGGCGATGTTGCCGGTTTTGCGTTTGGTATTGGAACGCCGCCTCCGATAGTGGATGCGTCCAAAAGCCGACAGCGTTCGCGTCACCTCTGCCCAGGCCCACTGTTCGCGGACAAAGGCATCGGGATCATCACTGTCGGAAAGGATGTAGAACTCAAATCCATCGATCTGACCTTGCTTTTCAAGATCCCGGTACATAACCTCGACAGCGGCCATGATGCGTTCAGGGGATTCTTTATAGATCGGAAAGACCAGTGCCGTTTTGGATGGGGGGTGCGGAGAGGCATCCTCGATGAGCGGGGTAACGTGGTGTTGGGTCAAAAGGACTCCAAAACCGAATACGGCGGTCCAGAATCCGATCGCGATCCAGGCGGTCAGGATCCCGAAAACCAGTACCGTGACATCATTCAGCCAGGGATTGCCGGGCGAGGGCAGTGCTCCGGCCATATAGGAACTCGCGAGCCAGGCGGGCAGGAGCACCAGCAAACCGAGTGCGGTGCGTCGTCGCCATGCCTTTCGATGCCAGTCAGATGTCCGCATGCCCGGATGCCGCCTGGGTTGGGTGAGGATCGCGTCCAAGTGGTGCCGGGAGCAGGGTTTGCCGGCTGAGCAGTGGGTTTTTAAAGTCTTCCTCACGGGCATGGAAGTAGGTAGCCAGCCGATACCTGAGAAAGTCGTGAGACATCGGCTCCGCTAATGCTTGGAGGAGCGCCGTGAAAGACGCGTCGAGGGCAGGCCGGACCATATTCCGAATGGCGATATCCGTAACCGTACTGTGGGGTGCCAGACGGTGTGCATACGCCTGCAATCGGGCTTGGATGGAATCAGCCAGTTCGGGACGGTTTGTGGACAACGTTTGATTAAGTCGAGTTCGGGGTTCTGCGATAGTTTAAGGGATGCGCGGCCTGGAGATCCTATGGACACCTAGCATCCCCTATACACTGAAGAAATTGCGAGGATGGCGAACACGGAGATGAGCTCGTGTGCCGATCTCGACCACTCCGAAATGTCTTACCGATCGTAGTAGGAAAATGTCGTGAAGTTCCAACCGATTGCGCGAGAACTGGGAGCCGGTATCAAGCTCAAGAGCACCTCCGCATCCTGTTCGGCAGAGCGGATCCGCGCTCAAAGCGAGAGGGATCGATCAGTTTGGATCGAGAGGGCTGGGCCGGAGTGGAAAATACGCGATGCGTGAGAAACGACCGAGCGCAATGGATGATCCGGTTCGGGATCCTGAGCAAGGCAGAGAGACCCTACCCGGACGTGCTAACCCCGTCATATCCGACAAATCTCGTGGGTGATGCGCACTGCCCTCAGGTGCTTTCCCAGAGGCTCCTCTTTTCGTTACTGGAGGTCAGGTTCCCATTTATCCGAGCCCTGAGCGCGCCGTGTATTGGGTGGCCAAGGACGGGGTGCCTGAACGCAGAGCGTACAACAACTTAGCTCCCGGTGGGACACTAAATCTTTTCACCGTTCCGTTGGGTTTTTGGGCCTGAGTGTCCCACCGAATCCGATTCCGGGATCGGGATTCGCATTTGGCGTGTGGCCACGGCGCGCTCGATCCGGTATCTCCATAGCTCACGCGCTTAGGAAGCCTATTCTAATGCCTCGATCCGCTTCCGGCAGAGGTCAAGTACGTCGTGCACAATCTTTTGTGCCTCGGCAGTCGGCTCTATCGATTTGGGTAACGCGATCGTATCAATCGCCGTTCCTAAGCGCTTTGTCATGTCATCAATTGTGGCGTCGGCATCTGCAACTCTCAGCCCAGCATTTGTTGCAAGCGCGCGGAAATCGGAGCGCCGGAGGTGATCATCCTTCCCGTTCAGCTTGAGCGCTATGCGATCATGCTTGAGGTTCGGCAAGACTCGGGTGGTCACCGCGTCGTACAGCGGCGCCATGCGGATACTCTGGAACTGTTTTTCGCCGGGCTCAGCGACCTTGAGGAGTGCCATGTTCTTGAGGTGCATGTCGCCATCAGCGATCAACCACGCGAATAGCGCGCGCTTCACGACGATAAGAAGGTCCTCTTCGGATGCCGTCGAGAGCAGGCGAATAGCGCGCGCAACCCGCTCCATCGTGCTCTTGTATTTGTCAGCTGTTGATAGTTCGAGAACGGAGCAAAGGTCTTCGAGCGCAAGCAATCTCGTATCGTTGATGCTTTCTCGAATATCGAATCTCTCGACAACCAGTGCTGGCGGCATCTTGTCCGGCATGGCAACGAGCGCTGTGGCTGGTGTTACGAAACCCGCAGCCTGGCCGAGCGCCATCGCTGTCCATTCGACGACCGGTAAAGCGTCGTAACCGCCGGTCCCAGCCGGCTTCAGGATGTGTGTGAAAGGTGTTCCTGTCGCGGGAAAGAGAACGCCTCCAGTATCGAGGGACATCGGGGCTTTGATCTGAACGCCTGATAGGTGTGGCGTGTCGTCGCGCTCGTAAATCTGTGCCAGATTGCGCTCGAAGTTTTCTTCGATCTCCGTGCGGCCGGGTCCGGCATACTTGCCAGTGAAGGCACCATCCTTGGTGTATTTGGCCAAGCGCGTCAGCAGAATGTCCTGTGATAGCGCGGCGAGTTCTGCCTCACTCTCAGCGATCGTGATGTTCGACATATAGCGCTTGCCCGAGCGCAGCAGCGTACGTTTATCCTTGGTCTTGAGGACGTTTTCTAGCCAGCCTTCCGGCAATAAAGAGACGATGAACGGAGGCAGCTTACCCGGTGTGGTCTGGCGAATGAGTGGCAGCCACTCGCTGTCAACCGGCCTCCATCGCCATTCGAAGCCATCGTGGGCCAAATGCCCCAAGGGCGCGCCATGCCAAGCGACGATCAGATCGAGCGCTGCCTCGTTCTTCACAGGTACTGCGTTTGGCCGATGCAAGAGATTGCGTTCAGCCAGCTCCCCTTCGCGAGACCACTCGTTCTCACGCGCGAGCTTCCAAACGGTATCTGCTGCGCCTTGTGCGCTGCCGAATTCTTCGACCAGACGGGCCGCGATGGCTGTCCGCATCTTTTCATCGAGCGACGCGGCGTGCTCGCTGCGTCGGCGGAAGGCTTCAAGAAAGCGCTGACGGATCGAAGAGACGCTGACGTGAAACTCTCCCATGCCGTCGTCCACGACGGCCTCGCCGACGGACGGATGCTTGGGGGCTTTGTTCTGGATGATTTCGAGCGTACGGATGCGGGTCCGCTGAATCCGCCTGCCGCTTAAGAAAAGCCGACCGTCTCGCGTGGGCGCCAGAAGGACGGCGCTTGCCGCAGACAGGTACGCTCGGGGATAGAGGTAGTTGGCTATGCGAATCGCGTGCTTGAGGACGGTCGCGTCGATGTCGTCGCCTGCGTCCACGTAAACGCCACGCATAAGTTGAACAAGCTTCCCCGACTTTGCCTGATAATAGCTACGGGTTTTGTCTAGAGTCTCGCCGACTAGGTGAAGCGCCATTTATAACTTTCACGCATCTCAGATACGTTAAAGTTATAATATTTGACTCAAAAAGTAAAGAAATATAACTATTGCGTGTCTTAGATACGCAATAGTTATAATATCGGCCTCGACTCAGCCGTCATGATTACAAGTGAGTCGTGCTGCACGGATGCAAGCTTATCGTGTGGGATATGGTGTTAACATAATGAATATGAATGATATTTTAGGTATGTAGGCGGAGCAGCCCTCCCTCCTGACTCGTTAATTCAGAGCCGACTGTTCAATTTTAGTTCTCTTAAGAGCATACTAAGTAGCTTAACGTGCTTTATAATGCACTTATTTGAAAAAACGTCCAACTTAATGTATGCTCTTAAGTGTATCTTAACATTCATAAAATGCTCTTGAAGGAATATGTCCGCAACCAACCAACTACTGAAGGCTCCACCCTATCCAGTCGAACAGGCGCTCAAGCGTTTGGGAAACAACCTTCGCACGGCCCGGCTTCGGCGGAACTACACGATCGAAGAAGTCGCCGGAAAGATCGGAACAGGACGCCGCGCCGTCATGGATGCCGAAAAGGGCAAGGCCTCAACCGGCGTCGGCGTCTATACCGCCCTGCTGTGGGTCTACGATCTGCTGGGGCCGCTGGACGACCTTGCGAATCCCGTCAAGGACGAACAAGGGCTGACCTTGGCTTCTGCCAAAGAGAAGATGCGTGCCCGCAAGAGTGCAGTCCTCAGCAATGAATTCTAGGTCCTCGGCCTCCGAGTGCTTTGTCTACATCACGCTGCCGGGGCAACTATCCGCGGTAACGGCGGGCAGGTTTGTGCTGATGAAAAACCCGAGAGGCGATGCCCTTGGGCGCTATGTCTACGGGCGTTCCTACCTTGAGAATCCGCAGGCGGTTGAGATCGATCCCGTTGAACTCAAACGCTCGCCGCGGACATTTGAGACCGCGCAATTGAATGGTGTCTTCGGCGCACTGCGTGATGCCGGGCCGGACTACTGGGGTCGCCGCGTTATCGAGAAGCATGCCGGAAAACCCCGGCTCGGCGAGATGGAGTGCCTTCTGGAGTCGCCCGATGACCGGGCCGGCGCGCTTGGCTTTGGCCTGAACAACGTCCCGCCCGCTCCGCAGCGGAAATTCAACAGAACGCTCGATCTGGAAAAACTCCAGATGCTCGCAGACGCATTGATCAAAGACGACCTTCCGAACGATCCCCAAGCCGCACAGATTCAGGACTTCCTGCTGCTCGGCACCTCCATGGGCGGTGCGCGTCCGAAAACCGTCGTTCAGGACGACGACGGCCTCTGGGTAGCTAAATTCAATCGAGCGGATGATCGCTGGAACAACGCGCGGGTCGAGCATGCCATGCTGCGGCTGGCCCGAGAATGTGGAATCACGGCGGCGGAAAGCCGGCTAGAGGCGATCGGTGGCAAAGATGTCTTGCTCATCAAGCGTTTTGATCGCGAAAAAACGGCCAAGGGCTATCTGCGCGCGCGCATGGTCAGCGGCCTGACGATACTGCGCGCGGATGAAGCGCCGGAAATGCGGGCACGCTGGTCCTACGTGATCCTCGTTGAGGAACTGCGCCGGATCGTCGTCGATGCCAAGAAGGACGCCCGCGAGTTATTCCGCCGGGTGTGCTTCAACGCGCTCATTTCCAACATCGACGATCATCCGCGCAATCACGCCGTGATTGCGAAAGAGCAGGAATGGAAGCTCTCACCTGCTTACGATCTGACGCCGTCGCCGGCGGTTGCCCAGGAACGCCGCGACCTCGCGATGGATTGCGGCGATCAGGGTCGTTACGCCAATGCCAAAAATATTCTCTCCCAACATGCGCGCTTTCTGCTCGATAAGGGCGAAGCGGAGAAGATGATCAATGACATGAAGCAGCAGGTCACTGCCACATGGTACGAGACCGTGCGCGCCATCGGCGTTTCCGACAAAGACGCTGAGACGATTCGCGGCGCCTTCGTCTATCCGGGGTTTTCGATATGAGCGCGCTTGACGGAGGACCTGCACGGTATTGCCGATCGCGGGGCTACCGCCAGTTTTATCTACTGAAGCCGCAGCCATTTACCGCCGGACTGTGCGACTTCGAGATACAAGCGCCAGCGTCGATAAGGCGCTGGGTTTTGTTCGCAGGTTTTGCGTTACGGATCGCGCGTTCGGTCAGCATGAGCATTCTCTCCAAAGTTGGCCGAAGCTCGTGAGTACAGGAAACGTTGCCCCCGCTGTCAATGAACACTGCAGGATCATTCAAGACAAAAATGCCCGCAAGCCCAATGCTGCTGCGGACTCCCGGAAACTATGGGATTTTTCTGGACTTGAATATGGTGGCCAGGGGCGGAATCGAACCGCCGACACGTGGATTTTCAGTCCACTGCTCTACCGACTGAGCTACCTGGCCTCGGGGAGTGCATGACAGAGGATTTTATGGCGGCCACCATTGTAATCTGGCGAGGCCGGTTCCAGTCAAGCTCAGCAACGCACCATACACATTCCGTAACCGTGTCCGGAATGATTCGTCATTAAAAGAGCGACCAGCCACGCGCTAAGCCTGTCTTTGGGTAGCCGATTCGTGGAGCAGTTTCATGAGGTGATCGAGGCCGGATTCGGAGGGAATCTCCGCAAAGAAGCTCAGTGCGATGTGCCGCCCGGCCGAACTCACCTGGTGGAACCAGCCGGCGGGCAGGAACAGCATTTCGCCTGTCTGGACGATGAAATCCGTCCGGTACGTCATGGCTTCACGGAAACGGGGGAAGCGGCTCCAGTCGGGTTCCAGAAGGTTGACTGAGGCTAAGTGTGGACGTATCTCCCCCGGCTCATATAGGATCCGTCCCGTGCGCTCGATCCGCTGGATCTGGCCGCGGGGGTAGAGGTTCGGGGCCTGTTCGGGAGGGAAGATGGTGAAATGCTTCTCTCCTTCGGCCACGACATAAAGGTTGTCATTGAAATCGTGATGGAGGACGGTGACCAGCCGATCCGGGCTGTTTCCCATCCAGAGAACGATGCAGCGCAAAGCGAAGTCCTTGAAATAGGGCGGGATCGTGAAATCGCCGATCAGCTGGAGCAGCGGTGGCTCGAGTATTTTGTCGGTCTGGAGATTGAGATAGCAATCCGGGTTGCCCCTTGGATTCGCCATGACGTCTCGAATGAAGTCCCGGAAAATCATGGGTACATAAGCTGACGTTTCGGCCGTGTATTCGCCGCCCTGGTTGCGGCGCAGCACCCGGACCTCATGAGCACCTGCCTTGTAGGCGAGATACTCGTTGCTCCAAAGCTGGGTGCGCCAGCCGAGGGTCGCCAGATCGGGTACGCGAATGATGAGCGGCCGACGGTTCGCGTAATGTTCGAGGAACGTCTCAGGGCGGATCGGGTGATCGAGCCGGGTGATCTCCACGGTGGATGGCCCCTATGACCGAGAGGGTGAGCCCGGCCGATTGCCGGTCGGTATGGTTTTCATGTTGGCACGAAGCTCACTTTTGTTGGTGTCGGCGGGCCTCGGTCACCAGGGTGCTCCCGTCCGGCTCCGGGTTTCTCAGCGCTCGTCTGCGGAGGCATCGCTTTCCGAATCCTCGGGGGGGTGGAATCCTGGCGGCGGGGTCGATCCGGTGCCAAAGAAGAAATTCGACATTTCGCTCCGGAGAAACGCGCGCGCCTTGGGGTCGAGTGTTGAAAGACGGTATTCGTTGATGATCATGGTTTGCCGCTTGACCCACAGCTGCCAGGCTTCTTCGGAGACAGAATCGAAAATTCGCTGTCCGAGCGGACCTGGGAACGGGGGGGATTCGAGTCCCGGGGATTCCTTCTTGAGGATGACGCACTGAACCGTTCGCACGCGCTTCAGCCGGAGTGGACCAGGGGCCATTGTAGCAGCCGCGCGATTGGAGCCGGCAGGGGTTCTCGGGACAGGCAGGCACGCGAGACCCAGTGCCCGGGGAGGTTGCCGGGCCGGGTGCGTTTATGAGCCAAAACGGCATGGTAGGGCTCGATGACAAGTCGCATGTGGGTCAGCTGGTGCTGTATGGATGGCAATCTGGCGAGCATTTCCGGGCGAGCGTGGAATTGTTTTTCTAGCCATGCCTCGGGATCTTCCTCGCGCCCGATTTCCGGCAGGCAGTGGAGCCCTCCCCAGATACCTCGTGCGGGGCGTTCGATGAGATAGAGTTGCCTCCGATGCTCTACCATAAGAAGGCGCATGCTGCGTTCGCGCACCGGAACCCGGCGTGAGGCGGGTCGGGCGGGTGGAGTTTTGGCGAAGCAGCAATCCCGGGCCAGTGGGCATGCGGGACAGTCGGGTTTCTGGCGTGTGCAAACCATGGCCCCAAGATCCATGAGTCCCTGGGTATAAGCCGCTGCCTGGATGCGCGGCACGAGCCTTTCCGCGAGAACCCAGAGTCGCGTGGTTTCTTCCCGCGAACGCTCCGGATTCCGCCCGTCGAAAAACCGCGCGAAGAGGCGGCGGACATTGCCGTCGAGAATGGGGTAGGGGGTCTCGAATGCGAGTGTCAGGATAGCGCCTGCCGTCGAGCGGCCGATTCCTGGAAGCGCAATGAGCCCATGAAAATCCTCCGGAATCCCGCGACCTTGCCGGGTGAGCAAACGTGCTGCCGCATGGAGATTGCGGGCGCGGGCGTAATAGCCGAGCCCGGCGAAATGAAGGAGGACGGTTTTCTGTCGGGCCCGGCCCAACCGATCGAGGGTTGGGAACCGTTTCATGAACCGTTCATAGTACGGTCGGACTGTTGCCACCTGGGTTTGCTGGAGCATGATCTCAGATACCCAGATGGCATAGGGATCCCGGTTGCATTGCCAGGGGAGGTCGTGGCGCCCCTGGCGTTTTTGCCAACGAACGACCCGCTCGGCAAAGTCTTTCGGGATGCCCGAAAACGGGTGGGTTGGTGATGCGTTCGGAATCACCTCACACGGCTCGGGGTCCTGAGCGGGATGATCGCGTGTGAGGGATCGTCTCAATGCGGTATAAAGTGGCCGAAGAAGTGATGGGCCAGAGATTTGAGTTTGGATCGTAGCGCGGATTGGAGGATGGATCGAATGTCCGGTGTGACCTTTGGTGCCATCAGTGAACCCTGGATCGTCACGGGAATCGTCACCTGGCGCATGTTTGGGGGCCAGGGGATCTGACCGGGCCTATTTCCGGCAAGCGGGTGGAGGAGGAGATGAAGATCGAGATGGGGCTCGACCCAGTCGATGGTTCCAGTTCCCGTTGCTCGAAGCCTCATGGTTGCCAGGATCGCTTTCCGAATCATGATCTTGGCATGATGCAAAGCAAACTGCGCCTCGAGGGTTCCAATCCGTGTCTCCCCGCCGGTCGGCCACCGCGACGGAACCCGGCCGCGGAGTGCATTCCCGACTGCCGTCACGATGCGTGTGAGGTCGACACCCCGCCAGATGGCGTGAATGACCTTGACTTGTCCCGTACCGCTCAGAGTCCGTGCGAGGGTCGCCATGGAAAGTCCCGTGAATGAGGCCTGGCCCTCGGTCGAGAGCTGACCGCTCAGCGCAGCGGAATGCCCGATGTTTAAGGCTGTGGAGAGCGCATGGAGCGAGAGATCCTGTGCCTTGAGGTGAAGGTGGATGTCGGGCAAACCCTGGCTTGCCACGAGTGAACCCCGGAGTGCGATCGCGCCCTTGAATCCTAGGGCCTCTGCCGGATACAGGGTCAGCGTTCCACGTTCGAGGCGGGCCTGGACATTGAGCTTTGTGAGCGTGAGTGCGCCATAGTTGAGTTGTGCGAGACGCAAGGCAGCCTCCCCGTTCAGTGCATGGAGCCAGCTCCAGCCTGAAAGGTCCGGTGCGACCTTGGCCGGAGCGGGTCTTGCGGCGGCCGCTACCCGGTTTGCCGGAGTAAGTGGCGCAAGGGTGAGTGTGTTGCCCACGAAGGCGGCATGGACTTCAGGCTGCGGGCCGAGGATCGCCTCCATCTGGCCTGCGATCTTTTCAGCGCCGAGGGTCACAACGAGAGCCGGGAGCCGTAGCCGGCTTCCGGTGAAATGAAAGGAGGTTCCGAAGGTGAGCGGGGGGTGGGTTGCCCGGGTTCTCAGGAGATGGGTGAGGCTCTTGCCCAGCCAGGGTTTGAGGCGCGTGAGACTGAAAGAGATCCGCCCTCCGAGATCCCGTGATGGCGCGGGAGCCAGCGTGCCCCGCAAGCTGAGCGAACCGTGCAGGCCCGCTCCGCTCAGCTTGAGTCCGGATAGATCGATGGAGTCATGATCAGGTGCCACCTCGAGACTCGCTGCTTGGGCCAAAAGCGAGATCGGATGCCGACCGAGGAACGCCACATGAAAAACGGGCTGTTCCAGGTGGAAGACCTCCTTGCGGGCCCAGAGGACGGCCGTTTTCAGTCGGACCGCCACATCGAGTGCCGGAGCACGGGACCGGATCTCCATTCTGAATGAGAGAGGGAAGGGGCGCCTCCGTTCGATCGGTCCGGCCTCGAGGGTGAGTCCGCGGACACTTTCCCGGGCACCGGATTTGAGATTGAGATAGCGGATATCGACATTCTCGAGATCGAGGCGTCCCAGGGTCTCAAGTTTGAAACCGCCTGTCGTGCGGGGTGTGGCAGTATGCGTTTGTGGGGTGGAACCGGCAATCGCCTGGAGGAGATGGGAAACGTTCGATACCCCCGCCCGATTGGTGCGCAGCGTGAGATGGACATCCTGAAGCGTGGTTTCCGAGATCCGGATCGTGCCCGCAAGCAGTGGCAGGAAGGCAGCCCGGATCGATGCATGGTGGATCTGGATGAGCGGTTGTGGCGGGAATCCTCTCGGGTTCATGAGTGCGACCCGATTGAGCGACAACCCGAGGGTCGGGAAAATCGTAACCTCAACGGGACCCTGAATTTTGAGTGTGAGTCCGGTTTTGGCGTGAGTCCATCTCATCACCTCGTGCTCAAGCATGCCGGTCGGGATGAGAAGTGGACCGAGAAAGACGACCAGTACCGCGAGAGTCAGCAATCCGGCCAGGACTTTGCCGTACCAGTGAAGCCGCGGGTATTTCTTCATTCCGGAGATCGGCCTGTCTGAGCTGGAGCGGGTGATGGGATTATAATAAATCACTCAAGCGTGTCCCAACGTTTATCAGTCGACCCAGTGTAACTGTTTGATGATGATGAATAAATCAGGTCTTTAGCGATGTTAACGATTTCAACTGTGCGCGGTGTCAAGCTGGCCCTGTTTAAGCTCTGCGGGGGATCGGACCATGCACGCTGGGAAACTGGTATTCGCGCAATTGTATGGAGCATCTGCCGGGATGCGTGCCAGCTTTCAGGCCCGATTCTCCCGATTCACTTGCCGAAAGCATTGGGAAATGATACTTTGAGCAAGTGAAAACGGAAGACAGACCTTTGAACGCCAGGGAGTATATAGCGAGTCTCGCCACCAGCGGACGCTACCATTTTGTCTCCAGCGACGCCCAGGAGGCGCTCGGCGTTTCCGCCGCTGCCACGAAACTCGCCCTCAGTCGGCTTGCGAAACAGGGCGAAATCGCCTCTCCGGTACGCGGCTTCTACATCATTGTCCCGCCTGAATACCGTTCTCTCGGCAGCCTTCCCGCCGATCAATTCATCCCGGGACTCATGAAGAGCCAGCGCCAAGTCTATTACGCGGGCCTTCTCACCGCCGCACAATATCACGGTGCGGCCCACCATCGGCCGCAGGAATTCCAGGTCATGCTCGCCAAGAACCGCCGCCCGATCCAGTGCGGCGCCGTGCGGGTCGCGTTCATGGCGCGCAAACGCATCGCCGAGGTGTCCGTTCAGGAATTCAATACGCCACGCGGAACAATTCGAGTATCGACGCCCGAGGCGACGGCAGTTGATCTTGTCGGGTATCAGCATCATGTCGGCGACCTCGATCAGGTCGCCACGATCCTCTCCGAACTCGCTGAGAAGATCGATCCGCAGAAACTTGTGCAGGCGGCCGAGATGGCGCCGGTTCCGTGGGCGCAGCGGCTCGGCTATCTGCTTGGGCATGTAGGTGCAGGTGAAAAGGCCCTTCCGCTCAAGGCCTACGTTCGGCAGCACGCGAAACAGTCGGCGGCACTACTGCCGACCGCGCCGCTGAACAGCGCCCAGCGCGATGAAGTCTGGAAGCTCTATATCAACGCAACCGTGACGGCGGAATCATGATCCCGCGCGACTACATCACGGAATGGCGGGCGCAAGCGCCGTGGGTTCAAGACTTTCAGGTTGAGCAGGATCTTGTTATCAGCCGTGGGCTGGTCGCCATCTTCTCGCACCCTCTTTTGAAGGATGCACTTGCATGCAGAGGCGGCACGGCGCTCTACAAGCTGCATCTCAAGCCCGCCGCCCGCTATTCCGAAGACATCGATCTGGTGCAAGTCAACGCCGAGCCGGCAGGTCCGATGATGGAGGCGCTGCGCTCGGTTCTCGATCCGTGGCTGGGAAAGCCACAGTGGAAACAGACAGAGGGGCGCGTCACATTCTCATACCGATTTGAATCCGAGGACGCGCCCCCGATCCACCTCCGGCTGAAGGTAGAAGTCAATTCGCGCGAACACTTTTCCATCTACGGCATCACGCGCGTCCCGTTTGCGGTGTCATCCCGCTGGTTTGAAGGGGATTGCGAGATCGGCAGCTATGAGCTTGATGAGTTGCTGGGAACGAAGCTTCGCGCGCTTTATCAGCGTAAGAAGGGAAGAGACCTGTTTGATCTTGCGGTTGCGCTCGAAAAACCGTCTGTTGACCCGGCACGTATCGTGGCAGCTTTCGCCGAATACATGACGAGAGGCGGGCATCACATCACCCGCGCGCTGTTCGAGCAGAATTTTCATGCAAAACTCCACGATCCGCAATTCAACGCCGATATTGGTCCTTTACTTGTCGGCACATATAGATGGGACAGCGCCGCTGCGGCCGACGCCATTTCGTCTCGCCTCATCCCGCTCCTTCCGGGCGATCCGTGGAAGGGCGACCGGGACCCGGTTGCCGGACCCAAGGTGACGGGGTCAACCTGATGCCCTTCATTCCCCTTGACCGAATATTCCTGCCATGGAGCGAAGAGACTGAAACGGCTGCTGAACTCTATGCTGTTTACGGATCACAGCGTGGCGGGTTCGCCTGGGGAAAATTGCTGGAGAAGAAACGCGTTGTCATTCTCGCAGAGGCCGGCAGCGGAAAGACCGAAGAACTCAAGGTGCAAGCCCACCGGCAGGCGGTCGCCGGAAAAATCGCCTTTTACGCGACGGTTCAGGACATCGCGCGCGACGGGCTGGATGGCGCTCTGGGCTCTGATCAACGGAAGGGCTTCGACCAGTGGCGGGAGTCGGATCAACCGGCGTGGTTCTTTATAGATAGCATCGACGAAGCAAAGCTTGACGGCATTCGGCTCGACACGGCGCTGCGCAAAATCGCGGACGGTATTGAGCGCGCCCCGGCGCGGGCTCACATCATCCTTTCGGGCCGGATCACCGATTGGGAATTCCGAGCCGATCTCACACGCTTCGAAAAATTACTTCCGGTTCCGGGAGACAAGGCTCCGCCGCCGCCACCTTCGACGGACGCAGTTTTAGTTCAAGCCCTCCGTGGTGAGTTCCGGCACAAGAAGCCTAAAGAAGCTGAAAAACCCCTCGTGGTTCTCATGGGCGTGCTGGATGAACAGCGCGTCCGGGCTTTTGCAGCGGGGAACGGCATCAGTCATCTCGACTCCTTCATCGCAGGCATCGAAGACGGCGACCTCTGGGCAATGGCTCGTCGCGTATTGGCGCAGGTTCGGCAGATTTGGCTCTCTCGCCGCGATGATCGAGACAAGCCTCGTCGAGCGACTGCAAGAGACCAATCCCCAGCACGCACGCGGCGATCAGATTGCGCTGGACCGGGCCTTTGCAGCATTACAGCGCATCGGCGCGGCGCTTGTATTTGGACGTGTCGATAAGATCGGGATTCCGGACCCCGAAATCGCGATTGGTCAGACGAAGCCGGGATTCGCCCTTGAAGATGTACTGCCCGATTGGTCGCCGGAGCATCGCCGTCGGTTGCTGTCGCGTGCTGCCTTTGATCCGGCGACGTTTGGCCATGTGCGCCTCCACAACGACAATGAGGGCGTGGTACGCGCGTTCTTGAGCGCGAAGGCTTGCCCGGCGCAGGCAGGAGAACTGTTCCTCACGCGATCTTCACGACCTTCTGTTCGCCGATTCGTATGGCATCGCAGTGATTAAGCCGTCCGTCCGGCAGACCGCAGCATGGCTGTCGATTTGGGATGCAGATGTCGCCCGTGAGGTGAGCGAGCGGGAGCCGATGTTGTTGCTCATGGAAGGCGATCCCGGAAGTTTGCTGCCGAGCGTTCGCGGCAATGTGCTGAACCGTATCGTCGAGCAAATGCGTCAATCTGGCGAGCGCGGCGGGCTCATCAAGGACGATGCTCTCCGGCGCTTTTCGGTCCCTGAGCTCGCGCCTCTCGTCCGCGATCTATGGAACAAGCACAGGGCCATTCAACCCGTTCGCGAACTGCTGGTACGCATCATTGGCCTCGGGCGTTTGACCGCCTGCGCCGACATCGCCGAAGAGGCCGTGTTTGGCGGGTACAAGGACATTTACACGCTCGTCTTTGGGGCGCGCGCTCTCGCCGCCTTCGCCGATCCGGTCGTCGTGGCGCGCTACCATGACTACATCGTCGCGAACGCTAAAGTGTTGCCTGAGCGCGCCCTTTGGGAGGCTCTGGATCAACTCTTCCTGCGCGGCATGTCGATAGCCCAATTTCTCGCAATATTAGGTGATATGATGCCGGACGTGCGCGACGGCTCGCTCGGCCTTCAGCACTTGGGGCCTCTCTTCGCCGAACGAATTGACGTTCCCTCTCAACTCGAAGAATTTTTGACCGGGCTGATGTCGCTGCTTGGCGAAGGTTCCCATGACGTTGGCGCGATGGAAACACCGGCTGAGAAATCGTATTTCCCGGTCATCACGGCAACCGCGCATCGCCTCCTTTCGCGGGTCGCGCCGACAAGCGCACCACGGATTGCCGTCGCAGCGGCTCTTCGTCTCGCCGAAGACCGACATCATCGCACGGGCGATGAACATCGCGACCTTTTACAGGATTTGAAGACGACGCCGAGCAGACGCCGGGCGGCCTTCTGGCAGGCTGCCGACCACCTTCGAGATCACCCGATGCTCCAGGGCAAGAAGCTGGAGAGCCCTTGGCAGATGCAGATATTGGGGTTTTCGCCCGGCCTGGAGACTGCCGATCTCGACTGGCTTCTGGCCGACGCGACGGACGCCGCGCTCTGCGATTCTGACGACCGCAAGCAGTTGGTCAGCAATGCGGTGATGGAGATTTGGAAACAGTTCGACCAGCCCGACGCCTTGCTAACGCGCATCCGGACGGTGATGGATGAAGACGCTGTTATGGCGGACGTTGTAACGACGTGGCTGAAGCCGAAGGTTCCGTCGGATTGGGAGGTTGAGCACCAAGAACGCATGGCTGCAATGGACGCCGAGCGAAATCGCCGGGAAAAGGAGCAAAGCGATTCCTGGAATGAATTTCTTGATTCGCTTCGCAACAACCCGGATCAGCTCCGGCACATCCCGGCACCGACGAGAGATAATGTCGATGGCAGGCTATTCAGTCTGTGGGAGCTGCTCCACAGCATGGATGAGCGACAATCACGCTATGCCATTGACGATGCGCATGTCGTCGAGCCGATCCTTGGTCATGATCTCACCCTCGCGTTTCGCGACGGGCTCATTGCTTTTTGGCGTCAATGGGAGCCGACGTTCGAAGCATCGAGACCCACAGACAAGCGCAATCAAGTAAGCAAGATCAACTGCATGGCGATTGCCGGTATCTCGATGGAGGCCAGGACCGATCCCCAATGGATTGATCGACTTAGTTCCGCTGAAGCCGCAAGAGCCGCCGCCTTTGGCACGTTGGAGCTCAATGGCTTTCCGCCGTGGATGTCGCCGCTCGCGGAGAAAAATGGCCGGACGAAGTCCGCAATGTCCTGGCGGGGGAAATCCTCGTCGAGATTGATGATCCGACACCGGGCCTGCATCGCAGCACGCTGCAAGACGTGCATTACGCAGAAGCCGCAATTGCCGCGATCGTTGCGCCGTCTCTCCTGTCCGGACTGGAAATCCGGCCGGGTCTTGAAGGAAAGGTCCTGGCATCCGTTCTGACAATCCTTTGTCGCGGGCTTCCGGCCGCAAATGCCGAATTCACGGCGCTGATCCTCGCGCGCGCCACCTCAGCGCCCAATCTTGAAGCCGCCGCCTATTACCTTGGCGCTGCATTTCAGAGCGACGCCGATGCCGCAGTTGCCGCACTGACCACCAAGCTGGACACGCTGAATGCGCAAGATCAGCGGTTCCTCATCGAACGACTGCTAACCCGCCAGTTTGGCGACCGTATCATCGAACCGGAAGTGAAGACTCCCGCGCTGCCGCTCGGTGTAATGGAGCGTCTGGTAACAATCGCATTCCGCACGGTGCGCGTAGAGGATGACAACCGACACGAAGACGGTGTTGTTTGCTCGCCCGACGCGCGCGACGCCGCAGAGCGGGCCCGCGGCGCGCTGTTCAATCTTCTCATCGCGACTCCGGGACGAGCGACCGTTGAAACGCTGCATCGCTTCAAGAGCGTGCCGGATATGCCGATCCACGCTGGACGATTGGACGATCTGATATTCACAAGGGCGGCGGAGGATTCCGAACATTCTCCCTGGAATCCCAGTGAGGTCTGCGCGCTTGAGCAGCAGTTCGATAGCGCGCCGAACACGACTGCGGACTTGCAGGATGTAGCGATACGCCGCCTGTCGGATATCCAGCACGATCTGCTTCATGCCGATTTTGCACAGGGCAAGACTTTCAAGGCCCTTCCCAATGAAGTAGACGTGCAAAATTGGATCGCGAATGAGTTGCGCGACCATCAGGGGCGCGCGTACTCGGTCGAACGCGAACCCCATGTGGTCGAGGAAAAGGAGCCCCATATTCGCTTGCGGGCACGATCGACCGACGCTGCACTCCCGATTGAGGTGAAAGTTCCCGAAAGCTGGACGCTGGTCAGGCTCGAAGAGGCGCTGGTCGCGCAGCTTTGTGGCCGTTACTTGCGGTCTCAGCATGGAAGATACGGTATCTTGCTGTTGGCGCACCAAAATGCGCGTGCTCACGGCTGGGAAAGGCCGGATGGGTTTTTTCTCACATTCGGTGAACTTGTCGCGCACCTGCAAGCAAGCGCGGACTCAATTGCCGCGAGCGATTCCGATGCCCCACAGGTCCAAATTGCTGTATTGGATGTTTCGTGTGTCCGTTACCCGTGATGAATTGGACGACAAATAAGCGGCGGCCATTTTCTTGGAACGGACGACAGCTCGCATTTCATGACCGAAAAACGAATCGCATGGCTGGGCAGGAAGATGCCGAATCCCAAAATTCTTCTGCACAATTCCTACACAGGCCAAAATCTCAGTAAATTATCTATGTATTGCAATACGTTACGTAAGTCCAAAAGAATGGAGCGGGTGATGGGAATCGAACCCACGTCACCAGGTTGGGAACCTGGAACTCTACCATTGAGCTACACCCGCCCGGGCACGATCATGACCGTCTAGCTTAAGCTTTCGGCCCGCTTTCTGGCAAGCCAACGGGTGTTCCGACCGGAACCCAGAAGACGTGTGAAAGCCAAGTGGGATATAGTGTTAAGCCCAATGGTCCCGTTGCGAACGATCATGAACTCCAGGCGTTGGATGTTCCCTTCTGCGGTTGCCATCGTGTGCCTGTTTTTGGGAGTTTGGGCCGGCCGGGAGGCGCAAGCCGCGGCAGCCCCGCCGCCCGGTGTGCCGAAGGCGCTGCCATCTCCGCAATCATCGCGCAAGGCCGCCCAGGACCTTCTGCAAGCTGCAGAACTCCAGGCCGACCCGGTGCTCGCCGCACGCGCCGCTATCCTGGCTTACCGGAGCGCCCATTTTCATCTCGCACGGGATGCGATTCTCTACTGGCAGACACTCAGCCCGGGCGATGCTCAGGGAGACAACCTCCTCATTCTCATGGATCTCGAAACAGGTCACATCCATGAAGCCCTGGCGGTACTGACCGGCCTCGTTCGGCATGTGCCCCATCCGCGCATGGCGATTGCACCCCTACTTGGCTTGGTCGGGCCGCGCGTGCCCCAGGCGGCCCTGTTCGCGCTTGGCGCGAGTTGGGTCAAGGAAGCACCCGCCGACCCCATCGCCCACTGGGCGCTCGCCCAGATTGCCGCTCGCGAGCATATCCTAGGACTCGCCGTGCGCGAGTACCGCTGGCTGGATGTCCATAACCCGGACTCCCTTCGGACCCGCCTTGCGCTCGCCAAGGCGTGGATTCTGCTAGGCGATGTTCATCGTGGCCGGGCGCTCCTTCTGCCCATCATGGGTAAGGCACAGAAACTGTCTCCCGCACTCCGGCTTGAACTTGCGAACATCGACCTCCTGTCCGGCGATAGCAAAGGTGCTGATGAGATGGACCGGAACCTGATCGCAGGCACACCATCCGTACCGGATGCTTTTCTCGGCTTAGCGTGGATTGCGCTCCGCGAACACCGCTACCGGAAGGCCAAGACATATCTCACCCATCTCCTCGAAACGAATACCACCAATCGGACAGCGGCTTATTTCTTGGGGCTCGTCCATGCCGATCAGGGACACCTCCGGCGTGCAGTCGCCTGGTACCGCTTCAGCGCGGTCGGTGCTCATTTTCTCCCGGCCACGCTTGCCATGGCCGCGATCGAGATCCAGAAAAAACCCTCCGCTCCCGCTCCGGCTGTAGCCACGATCGAAGCCGCCATGCGGCTGGCACCAGTTTGGGCGCCCCGCCTCGCGCTCGGCGCCGTTGCGCTGCTCGTTCGCACAGGACACGCGAATGAAGCCTTGGGCTTTCTTGAGAAGGCGCGCAAACGCTGGATGTGGGATTCGGATCTGAGCTATGCCCAAGCTCTTCTCGAGATTCGCCTAGCCCATCGGAAACAGGCGATCCGGATTTTGAACGCACTGGTCCTGCATAATCCGGAAGATCCGCTCTTTCTGAACGCATTGGGTTATACCTGGGCAGTCCAGGGGCAACACCTCCATCGTGCACGATTATTGGTTCGCAAGGCACTGATCGAGGATCCCCAGGATCCGGCGCTTCTCGACAGTCTTGGCTGGGTGGATTTCAAACTCAAGCGCTGGAGTGGTGCTCTGCAGCGTCTCGAACTGGCGCACCGGTTAAGTCCGGGAGAGACGACCATTGCGTTCCATTGGGGGCGCATTCTCTGGCAGACCGGGCACTACCAGGCAGCGCGTCGGATCTGGATGGCTGCACTCCGGAAAGCTCCCCATGATGGCCGCATCAGGAAGGCACTTTCCCAGCATCCCGACCATCCCTGAGCCTGGATGAAAGGAATTGCCAGAGCCTGGATCGGTCTCGGGTGTGCGAGCCTTTTGACAGGTTGTGTGTCTATGCCAGGGACACCCCCCGGACGCGAAGCGCTTTGGCAGGTGCACGAGGCTAAAGTCGCGCGCATCAGCGGTTTCGAGCTGCGAGGGCAGATCGGTGTCATCGATCACGGGCGGGGTTTCACCGGTTCTCTGGATTGGCGCGAGAGTCCCGCGGAAAGCCTCGTTCTGGTACGGGGTCCGCTTGGGAGCGGAGGGTTCCGCCTGTCAGGTCATCCCGGCCACTGGGTATTGGTGACAGCGAGGGGCGAGCACGTTGAGATCCATCATGGCCTGCGCCCTGCATTTCGGCGCTGGTTCGGCATCCCCGTTCCCATTGAGAGTCTCAGGTTTTGGGTTTTGGGTTTGCCCGACCCGCGCTTCCCGGCCGAGTTTTCATGGACCGCTCGTGGTCGTGTGCGTACCCTACTTCAGGATCGATGGCAGGTGAAACTCAGTCAGTATTTATCGGTCGGGGGGCGGGCGTTGCCCACCAATTTGATCATGGCGCACGGAGCGACCCGGATTCATGTGCGAGTCGGACGCTGGTCGATTGTCCGGGGACACGCGTCCGGATTTTGATGCCCCTTGCCTATTTCGACACACCGATTTTTAGGATGAAATAATGAGTTACGCGAGATAGCCAAATGGATGGTTAAGATCAAACGCCTGAACCGAATATTTTGATCTTGACAGCTGCCCCTGTTTTCTGTTATCCATTAGATCCAATGAAAGGCATCCCCGTAACCCGGGGAATGGGGTCAAGGACTTGAAACGAACATGTTGGGTTCAAGAACCCGGGCCATTCAGAAAAGGACCTCCGGTAGAACCGTAAACCGACCGCGATCCGGATTCGTGCAAATCCGGAAAATCGGTGTATTGGGGTTGATGCCGGAGGCTTGGAAACGCGCTCATTCGGATGACTTGGCCAATTACTCCAAAAGCCCGAATGGACGCACCACAAAGCTATGGGAGTATAAATGAAAAATCTCATCTCATCAACTATCCGGGCTCTCGCCTGGGTGGCGCTTCCGGCATGGGCCGTCGCTGCTCCGGCACTCGCCCAAACATCCCTTCATCCCGATGTCATGATGGTGCATGCCGTGGTTCCCAGAGTGGTCGCACGAGCGGTCTATCTCAGAAACCACAGCCCGAGCGCATTCATGACGGTCACGGTCGGACTCAGACTGAATCATGAGCATGCCCTGGATGCTTTCCTACAGGCTGTTCAGGATCCCGCAAGTCCGAGCTATCACCACTTCCTCACGCCTTCCGAGTTCACCCATGAATATGGACCGACTCAAGCCCAGGTGCAGGCCGTGGAACACTACCTCCGGAGTGAGGGGGTCGAAGTCACGGGTGTGTCCCGCAACCGGCTCCTCGTCAGGACGCAGGGTACGGTTCAATCCTACGAGCACGCCCTGAGTGTGGTACTGAACGACTATTCCTATCACGGGCGGACGTTCTACGCGCCTTCCCATGATCCGGTCGTCCCCACTTCCATCGCCGGGGATGTTCAGTCGTTCATCGGGCTTTCCGATGCGGCGATCATGCGGCCGATGATCATCCGCGCACCGGTCGTCCCATCCCGCCGCCCCACCGCTGCCGCGACTCCTTCCGGCTATTCGCCACAGCAGATCGCGACCGTCTATGACTGGCCTTCGATCACCAACACGGCCAATGGTGCGGGCGTCACGATTGCCAATGCCACGGCGGAGAGCACGAACCTTTCGGTGAGCAACCTCGACACGTTCTGGAACCAGTATGGCCTTCCGAACCATACGGTCTCCGTGATCGCCGTCGATGGCACGACCCGGTCAACCGGTGGCACCATCGAAACCACAATCGACGAGGAACGGAGCGGTGCCATGGCTCCCGGTGCAACTCTCCTGGTCTATGACGCGGATACTGCGACCGACCAGGATTTCACCGATACCTACAACAAGATCGTGACCGACAATACGGCCGAAGTCATGACCACGAGCTGGGGCGAGCCCGAAGCCGATGCTTCGTCCGCAACGCTGTCGACAGATGACGGCATCTTCAAGCAGGCGGCCGCCCAGGGCATCTCGGTCTTTGCGGCAGCCGGTGACAACGGCTCTTCGGATGGCACGAGCAACTCCGATACGGCCGACTTTCCCTCCTCGGATCCCTATGTGCTGGCGGCGGGCGGAACCACGCTCACGCTGACGAGCAGCGGGACTCGTTCAAGCGAGATCGCCTGGAGCAGTGGTGGTGGCGCGGAGAGCGCGGTGTTCAGCGAACCGTCCTGGCAGGTCGGCAACGGCGTGCCTCAGAACGGCTTCCGCAACACTTCGGATCTTGCCATGGACGCTGACCCCAACACGGGATACTCGGTCTATGAAGGTGGCAGCTGGAGCGTGTACGGCGGCACGAGTTTTGTGGCCCCCCAACTGTCTGGCCTCTGGGCGGACGGGGTGTCCGACAACGGTGGCACCCGTCTCGGTCAGGCCAATCAGGCCGAGTATGCGGTGGCCAACTCCAGTAACTATGCGAATGATTTCTATGATGTGACTTCTGGCAGCAACGGTGCGTTCAGCGCTGGCGTGGGCTGGGATCACCCGACCGGTTGGGGTACCCCGGTCGCGACGAATCTCATCGCAAACATCGTGACGCCCTCAGGTGGTGGCGGCGGCGTTGCCGTGCCAACAGCGAGCAATGGGTCTGTCACGACCAGTGAAGGCACAGCGGTTTCCGGTACGCTTTCGGCCACGGGCCCGAGCGGGGCGGCTCTCACCTTTGCGATCGTGAGCCAGCCTGCCAACGGAACAGTGAATCTGACCAATGCCTCGACCGGCGCTTTCACCTATACGCCGAATGCGGGGTTCACGGGTACCGATTCGTTTACGTTCGACGCTTCCGACAGCGGTGGCGCATCGAACACGGCCACCGAGACCGTGACAGTGAATGCACCGGCCGTGGCGGCTCCGACGGCTGCGAATGGTTCTGTGACCACTTCCGAAAACAAGGCGGTCTCCGGAACACTTTCGGCTACGGGCCCGAGCGGCGCGAGTCTCACTTTCGCGATCGTGAACCAGCCTGCGAACGGAACCGTCAGTCTGACCAACGCCTCAACCGGGGCCTTTACCTATACGCCGAGCACGGGTTTTTCGGGCACCGACTCGTTCACGTTCAACGCCTCTGACAGTGGTGGCACCTCGAATACGGCCACCGAGACCGTCACGGTGAACGCGGTTTCGACCGGACCATGCCCATCGGGGTATACGCCTTATACCGGAACCCTTTCCGGAAGCGGCGATTATGCCTACCAGCCCAATGACAACTATTACTATGCCAATGGCGGCAACGAGAATGGGTTGCTGTATGGGGCATCGGGAACCAACTTCCAGCTCTATCTCTACGAGTGGGATCCCTACTTTGGCTGGATCAATGTGGCGGCCGGGACCGGATCGGGCGCGGATCAGACCGTGACCTATAACGGCAACTCCGGATATTACGTCTGGCTTGTCTACTCCAATGCGGGGGCAGGGGCCTATACGTTCTGCCTCAACTATCCCGGTCAGGCGAATGCGATCCGGGCATCGACCGGGGTGCCACGCGGTCTTCCGCAAAGCCCGAAAGGCACTGTGCGCACCACCTCTCCTACGAGCGGTGGTTCAGGTGCCATGGGTCTTTTCGCCCTCATCTTGCTGGGTGCACTCGCATTCGCACGCGGGATGCGAAGCGCGACCCAGTCCTGATTGACAACTGATTGAACCTCATCGGGCAGATCAAATGGTCTGCCCGATTTTTTTGTTGATACCCTGAACGCTTTGACGTATCCTGTAATCGGGATATAAAATCCAGATGGAAACGGGGATTTTCAGGAGGTGAGTATGCCGAAGAAGGATTTCAGGCGGCTGACCGTTCTGGTGGCCTTCTCCGCGTGTGTTGCTTTGGCAGGAGCGTCCATTGCGCTTGGCGCGCCCGCGTCTCGTGTCGCGGGCCGGGTCTTGTCGGAACCTGCTCGGCTCGGCCGCATCGTGGTCGAGGGGAACCACCTTCCGCTTCCCATTGCACTCGAGATTCTCAAAACGGCCCTGCATAGCCCTTGGTCGACTGCCTGGAAGGATCGCAACCAGATTGTCTGTCGCCTGAACACACCTTTGGGCACCCATATCCAGGATCGGGCGCATCTGTCCTGTGAGACCAATAATGATTTTTTTCAGAGCCTGAATTTCTTGCAAACCAGCATGGAATCCGGAGGACCTATTCCGGTCGAAACTTCAGAGCAGCCCGAAGAGGTGGAGATCGACCATCCCGGAAGACTCCGTGCGCTGCTCGCAAAGGTTCCACCTGCGGGCAGTAGCTATACGCTCAAGTTGACTTCCCACGGCCGTGTGGTATCGGAGTGGGTGATGAAAAAAGGCCAGCTCGTGAAAGCGTGGCATCTCAAGCCCAATGGCAAACGTTAGACTGCCGGGGGAAGTTTGGCGCAAGGCCGCAGCCCATGCAATACATGCGTTCGTACGTCTTGTTAGGGCTCAGGCTTTCTGTCAGGCTCGAAACCGAAGTGTCGCAACATATCTGCAGAGGTACCTGAGTATGTGCTTCCATTTCTCCAGAGGTTCGATTTTCCTTGCCTCGGCCTCATTGCTTTTCCTGACAACAGGTGGTCGGGCAGCCGTGCGTCCAGTCAAACCTGCACCCGAATACACTCTGGAACAGCTGTCGAAAAGCACTCACCTGGGGTTGATCGTGGTGCAAGGCGCCCCTCTCCCGATCCGGCTCGAAATACTCAAGACGGCATTGGTGAGCCCCTGGTCGACCGCCTGGAAAGATCGCAACCAGATCGTCTGTCGCCTGAGGGAGCCTGTGGGAACTCACCTCAGTGATCGGGATGTACTGAGGTGTGCGACGAACAGAGAGCATTTTCAGCGTTTGGAGACCCTCCAGACTGATTGGTTTTTCGGTGTGCTCCATATGAACCAGCTTGGAATCGTGCGGGATATCGATCCCGGTAAACTGCGCGCGATCCTCGCGAAAGTTCCGCCTGCAGGCAGCAGTTACACACTCAAGGTTATGAATCACGGACACGTGGTCTCGGAATGGGTGATGCATAAAGGCCAGCTCGTGAAGGCATGGATGCGGCCAGTCCAGCACTAGTAGAGCGTTCCATTAAAAAGCAGGCATATCATGCGGACTCGGGTTCAAAGTCAAAGTTTCTCCATCGGTGAACAACAGGGCTGGCGTTGATTTCCTTGACTCCTTTGAGAATGCGTTCCTTGAGTTCTTCCCAGGA
>DAHXNI010000081.1 GCA_027365475.1 Pseudomonadota bacterium
GAGATGGTGATGCCTGGGGACAACATGAAGATGGTGGTGACCTTGATTTCACCGGTGGCGATGGAGGAGGGTCTCCGGTTTGCGATCCGGGAAGGGGGCCACACCGTGGGCGCCGGCGTCGTCAGCAAGATCCTCGCGTGACGGGCTGGACGAGGCTGAACATGCAGCAGGCAACGAGTGTTAGGCCAGTAGCTCAATTGGTAGAGCAGCGGTCTCCAAAACCGCAGGTTGGGGGTTCGAGTCCCTCCTGGCCTGCCACGCCGTGAGGAGCACGACGTGACGACCCAGAATGGCCCGATCGAAGTCCGCTCCGGCGGAGCGCTCGGCGAGCGCGTCAAGCTTGTGCTGGCCGGTCTCGTGGCGCTCTCCGGGATGGTCGGGTACTACTATTTCAGCCATCTCGCCGAGGGGATCCGGATTGCTGGCCTGCTTGGAGCCTTCGTGCTGGCCCTGGTCTTGCTGGCGACGAGCCAGAGTGGGCAGGCCCTTTGGGGGTTCATCCAGGAATCGCGTGTCGAGTTGCGCAAGGTCATCTGGCCGACACGCAAGGAGACGACCGATACGACCCTCTTCGTTCTGGTCATGGTGATCATCCTGGCCCTGCTCCTCTGGGTGATCGATCTCGGGCTGGATTTCGGTATCAAGCTCCTGACCGGGCGGGCGGGCTGATCGATGGCCCTCAACTGGTATGTTCTGCAGGCTTATTCAGGGTTCGAGCGCCAGGCGGAGCGCGCGCTACGTGAGCGGATCCTGCTCCGGAGCATGCAGGATCATTTCGGGGTCATCCTGGTTCCTACCGAGGAAGTCGTCGAAATGCGTGAGGGGCGCAAACGGCGCAGCGAACGCAAGTTCTTTCCGGGCTATCTCCTGGTCCAGATGGAGCTCAATGACGAAACCTGGCATCTCGTGCGCAGTGTGCCCAAGATCCTGGGCTTCGTGGGAGGGACGGCCGAGCATCCAAAGCCGATTCCGGAATCCGAAGCGGAAGCGGTTCTCATGCGCGTGCGTGAGGGCGTGAGCAAGCCCAAGCCCAAGGTTCTTTTCGAGCCAGGGCAGATGGTGCGGGTGATCGACGGTCCGTTCAACGATTTCAACGGCATGGTGGAAGAAGTGAACTACGAGAAAAATCGGCTTCGGGTGTCGGTCCGCATCTTCGACCGATCGACTCCGGTCGATCTCGATTTCTCGCAGGTGGAAAAAGCTTAAGTTTCGACCGGACCGGGTCCGGTCCATCGTTAGTGGGGGAGCCGCAAGGCGTTTGAACCCCGAAGAGGTAGATGAGAGATGGCCAAGAAAATCCAGACGACGATCAAGCTCCAGGTCGCAGCCGGCGCCGCCAATCCGAGCCCGCCGGTCGGTCCTGCATTGGGGCAGCACGGGGTCAATATCATGGAGTTTTGCAAGGCGTTCAACGCGCAGACCCAGAATCTTGAAAAAGGTCTTCCGATCCCGGTTTTGATCACGGTCTACACCGACCGGAGTTTTACGTTTGTCACCAAGACCCCTCCGGCCTCAGTCCTGATCCGCAAATCGCTCGGCCTCGAAAAGGGGAGCGGCACGCCGAACACCGCCAAAGTCGGGCGGCTGAGCCGTGCGCAACTTGAGGAAATCGCCCGGGTCAAGCAGCCCGATCTCACCGCGGCCGGACTCGAGGCAGCGATGCGTTCCATCGCCGGGACTGCCCGCAGCATGGGCGTCGATGTGGAGGGTGCGCCATGAAAGACAGCAAGCGGGCCAAGGTGATCCGCGGTCGCGTCCACTCTGGGCGGGTTTATCCCATCGCCGAAGCCGTGATTCTGCTCAAGGAAGTTTCGAAGGTTCGTTTTCGCGAGAGCGTCGAAGTCGCCATCAATCTCGGGATCGACGCCAAGAAAAGCGATCAAGTCGTGCGTGGTGCCACCGTGTTGCCGCACGGAACCGGCAAGGTGACACGGGTGGCCGTATTTGCGCAGGGTGCTGCCGCAGATGCGGCGCGTCAGGCCGGGGCCGATCTCGTGGGCATGGAGGATCTGGCCGAACGGATCAAATCCGGACAGCTGGATTTCGATGTGGTGGTCGCTGCCCCGGATGCCATGCGGGTCGTGAGTCCCCTGGGCCAGGTTTTGGGGCCGCGCGGGCTCATGCCGAACCCCAAAGTCGGCACCGTGACGCCGGATGTCGCACAGGCGGTGCGGAACGCCAAAGCGGGCCAGGTCCGTTATCGCGCCGACAAGGCCGGGATCGTGCATTGCACCATCGGCAAAATCGATTTCGAGTACAACGCGCTCAAAACCAATCTGGAGACGCTCCTCACGGATCTCGTCCGGGCCAAGCCCGCGACCGCGAAGGGGCAGTATCTCCGCAAGCTCACTCTGTCCTCGACGATGGGGCCTGGGCTTGAGATCGATCTGGCGAGTCTCGAGCACTGATCGCCCATAGGGCGATCGGCGCTTCGAGCCGTTGGGGCCGGATGCCGACATCCGGCAGAGTCGAAGACCGCAGGGGCCTTCAAGGTCGGAGAAGGCTTAATGGCCTGCGCAGACGGTGTGAGACCCGGGGACGGTCCCTGGGGGCACCGTGGTTCATGGCGGGCGATCCGCCGATTTGATACACACGGTTCCGACCGGGAGATGATTCATGCCGCTCAAGCTTAAAGAGAAAAAGGATCTGGTCGAAGACCTGCGTCAGGTCGCCGGTCGCGCGCAGGCAGCCATCGCGCTCGAGTATCGCGGGATGGATGCCGGACAGATGACGGGATTGAGACAGGCGGCCCGAAGCCAGGGCGTCTATCTCCGGGTGGTGCGCAATACCCTCGCCCGTCGTGCGCTTCAAGACACCGACTTTGCCTGTCTCGACGAGATCCTGTCCGGGCCCGTGTTGCTCGCGCTGGCTTTGCGGGACCCGGCCGAGGCTGCCCGCATGCTGCGCGGGTTTTTGGGCGAGGACCGGCCACTCAAGGTGCGCGGACTGGCTATCGGGCGGAAGCTTTTGCCGGCGTCCGATCTCGTGCGCCTCGCGGACCTGCCGAGTGCGGGCGAGGCAGTGGCGCGACTGCTGGGTGTCCTTCAGGCACCCATGGGCAAACTGGTCGGGACGCTGGCCGCGCCGACCGTGAAGCTCGTCCGGACCCTTGCGGCCGTGCGTGACCAGAAAGCGGCCGTGTAGTTCACATCATCATTTCACATGCCCCCGTGGGGATTTTTACTTAGAGGTATCCAATGGCTATCAGCAAAGACGAAATTCTAGAAACCATCTCCCAAATGACCGTGCTTGAGATCGTGGATCTTATCGCGGCCATGGAGAAGAAATTCAACGTTACCGCCCAGGCACCGATCGCGATGGCCATGCCGGCCAGCGGTGCAGCCCCGGCGGCGGCAGAGGAGAAGACCGAGTTTACGGTTCAGCTCACGAGTTTTGGCGCGAACAAGGTCAATGTGATCAAAGTGGTGCGCACGCTCACCGGTCTCGGCCTCAAGGAAGCCAAGGACCTTGTGGAAGGTGCCCCGTCCGTGGTCAAGGAAGGCGTGACGAAGGCCGATGCGGAAAAAATGAAGAAGGAACTGGAAGAGGCCGGAGCCAGCGTGGAGATCAAGTGAGAGCGTTTGAGGAATCGGCAGGATACCTAGGATGAGCCGGACGGATCTCCGTCCGGCTTGCCGCCCCGGGCTTGAAAGCCCGATTCGATGACCGCTTTGCGGGAGAGTGTTCATGTCGTATTCGTTGACTGAAAGAAAGCGTATCCGAAAGAATTTTTCAAACCGGCCCGCCGTGCTCCGGGTTCCACCGCTCCTCAAGATGCAGGTGGATTCCTATGCGCAATTCCTGCAAAGCGCGGTCGCTCCCGAAGCACGGGAGGATCTCGGGCTCCAGGCGGCGCTCAAGTCCATCTTCCCGATCCGGAGCTATTCCGGAACCGCTGCGCTCGATTTCGTCCGCTATGAGATCGGGGAACCGCCCTTCGACGTCCGGGAATGCCTTCTGCGCGGACTGACCTATGCGGCACCTTTGCGTGCGGCGGTGCGACTCGTGCTTTACGATCGGGAAAGCCCGGCTGAAAGACGTGCGGTGAAAAGCATCGAAGAGCAGGAAGTGTATCTCGGCGAGCTGCCCCTCATGACGGAAACCGGCACGTTCGTGATCAATGGAACCGAGCGGGTGGTCGTCAGCCAACTGCATCGGTCTCCTGGGGTGTTTTTCGAAAGCGACCGTGGTAAATCCCATTCCTCGGGCAAAGTGCTCTACACGGCCCGGATCATCCCCTACCGGGGATCATGGTTGGATTTCGAGTTCGATGCCAAGGACTGTCTCTTTGTCCGCATCGACCGAAGGCGCAAGCTCCCCGTCACCATTCTGCTCCGGGCGCTTGGCCTCGACGATACGCGGATTCTCGGTTATTTCTTTGAGCACAACGTGTTCCATGTGACGCCGACGGGGCTCATTCTGGATCTTGTGCCTGAACGTCTTCGGGGCGAAATCGCGGCGTTCCCGATCAAGCTCGAGGACCGGGTGCTCGTCGAGGAAGGTCGTCGCGTCACCGCCCGCCAGGTACGCGAACTCAAAACCGCAGGCGTCAAGCGTCTCGCGGTGCCATCGGCCTATGTGGCCGGCCGGATCGTCGCGCACGATGTCGCCCATCCGGAGACCGGAGAGATTCTGGCCAAGGCCAATGAGGAACTCACGCTCGAACAGGTGCATCGCATCATGCAGTCGGGTATCACGGAGTTCCGAACGCTTTATGTGAATGACGTCAATCGGGGACCTTTCATTTCCTCGACCCTGCGTCTTGATTCCAGCCACAGCCCCCTTGAGGCGCTGGTTGAAATCTACCGCATGATGCGCCCTGGCGAGCCGCCGACACGGGATGCCGCCGAGACGCTTTTCAAAAATCTCTTTTTCAGTCCGGAACGCTATGATCTGTCTGCGGTCGGGCGCATGAAATTCAATAAGCGCCTCAATCGCCCGGATGACACGGGTCCCCTGATCCTGACCCAGGAAGACATTCTCGAGGTGGTGAAGACCCTGATCGCCATACGGAATGGCGAGGGGGTAGTCGACGATATCGACCATCTCGGCAACCGGCGCGTCCGCTCCGTGGGGGAGATGGCGGAGAACGCCTTTCGGATCGGACTCGTACGCGTGGAACGTGCCGTCCGGGAAAGGCTTGCACTCGCCGAAGCTGAAAACCTGAAGCCCCAGGATCTCATCAATGCCAAACCTGTGGTGGCGGCCATCAAAGAGTTTTTCAGCTCATCCCAGCTGTCGCAATTCATGGACCAGAACAACCCCTTGTCCGAGGTGACGCATAAGCGGCGTGTGTCGGCGCTCGGACCCGGCGGGCTGACCCGCGAACGCGCCGGATTCGAAGTGCGCGACGTGCATGCCACCCACTACGGACGCGTCTGCCCCATCGAGACGCCGGAGGGGCCGAACATCGGACTCATCAACTCGCTTGCGGTCTATGCCCGAACCAACGATTACGGGTTTCTCGAAACCCCCTACCGTAAGGTGGTCGACAACCAGGTGACAGACGAGGTGGAATATCTTTCCGCCATCGAGGAGGGGCGCTTTGTCATCGCCCAGGCAAACGCCGTACTGGATGGCGAGAGCCGCTTCACCGAGGATCTCGTCTCCTGCCGCTTCGGCAACGAGTTCACCATGTCGACGCCGGATCGGATCCAGTACATGGATGTCTCCCCCATGCAGATCGTCTCGATCGCGGCCGCTCTGATTCCGTTTCTGGAACACGACGACGCGAACCGGGCGCTCATGGGTTCCAACATGCAGCGGCAGGCGGTACCGGTTCTCCGGGCTGAAAAACCACTGGTGGGCACGGGACTTGAGCATACGGTGGCCGTCGATTCGGGTGCGACGGTCATCGCCCGGCGCGGCGGCATCGTGGATGCCGTGGATGCCTCCCGTATCGTGGTCCGCGTCCATGATGCGGAGACGGTGGCCGGCGAGTCCGGCGTCGACATCTACAATCTCACCAAATACCAGCGTTCCAACCAGAATACCTGCATCAACCAGCGCCCGCTGGTCCGGAGCGGTGAACGCATTGAGCGTGGCGACGTACTGGGGGATGGTTCATCGACCGATCTCGGTGAACTTGCGCTCGGGCAGAATCTCCGGGTTGCGTTCATGCCCTGGCACGGATACAACTTCGAGGATGCGATCCTGATTTCGGAGCGCCTGGTCCAGAAGGATCGCTTTACCTCGATCCACATCGAGGAGCTGTCGTGCATGGCACGCGATACCAAGCTCGGAGCGGAGGAAATCACGAGCGATATCCCGAATGTGAACGAGGTGGCGCTCGCGAATCTGGATGAGGCGGGTATCGCCTACATCGGGGCTGAGGTACAGGCCGGCGACATCCTGGTCGGGAAAGTCACCCCCAAGGGCGAGACCCAGCTCACCCCGGAGGAAAAACTCCTGCGCGCGATTTTCGGCGAGAAGGCCTCCGAGGTGAAAGACACCTCGCTGCGGGTTCCACCCGGTATGGATGGGACCGTGATCGACGTCCGGGTGTTCACCCGGGATGGGATGGAAAAGGATGCCCGTGCCCGCTCGATCGAAGCCCAGGAACTCGCCCGGGTCCGCAAGGATATCGACGATCAGCGCCGCATCCTCGAAGATGACCTGTTCCAGCGCGTGGCGCAGCTCATCGGCGGGAAAGTTGCGGAAGGAGGTCCGAAAAAGCTGGTCAAAGGCGCCAGGATCACACAGGCGTATCTCGACGAGCTCGAACGGGATGAGTGGTTCAGTATCCGGCTGCACAACGAGGAGGCCATGGAACAGCTCGAGAGACTGTCCGAACTCCTGGGCCAGCAGCGGGTGCTCTTCGAGCGCCGCTACGAGGAGAAGAAGCGCAAGATTCTCGCGGGCGATGAGTTGCCTCCGGGCGTGATCAAGATGGTCAAGGTCTATCTCGCGGTCAAGCGCAGGATCCAGGCGGGCGACAAAATGGCAGGCCGGCACGGGAACAAAGGGGTCATCTCCCTGATCGTCCCGGACGAGGACATGCCGCACACGGCCGATGGTGAGCCGGTCGACATCGTCCTTAATCCGCTCGGTGTCCCGTCCCGGATGAATATCGGGCAGATCCTCGAAGCACACTTGGGTTGGGCCGTCAAGTCTCTCGGCGACCGCATCGACCAGATGGTCCGGGGAGAGGTCCAGATTCGGGAGCTCCGGGCCCTTCTGGAAGAGGTCTACAACGGCGTGGGCGGAGAGCCCGTGGCGCTCGATTCGCTCAACGAGGAGGAGATCCGCAGCCTGGCCGAACGGCTGCGTCCCGGCATTCCGGTCGCGACCGCGGTGTTCGACGGCGCCACGGAAGATCAGATCCGGTACCTCCTCCGTCTGGCTGGCCTGCCCGAATCGGGTCAGATCGTGCTCTATGACGGGCGCACGGGCGAACCCTTCGATCGGCCGGTCACGGTGGGGTATGTCTATATGCTCAAGCTCAACCATCTCGTCGACGACAAGATGCACGCCCGCTCAACCGGCCCCTATAGTCTCGTGACCCAGCAGCCGCTCGGCGGCAAGGCGCAGTTCGGCGGCCAGCGCTTTGGCGAGATGGAAGTCTGGGCGCTCGAAGCGTACGGGGCGGCCTATACGCTCCAGGAGATGCTCACGGTCAAGTCCGATGACGTGGGGGGGCGCACCCGGATGTACAAGAACATCGTGGATGAGGATTTCCGCATGGAGGCGGGCATGCCCGAGTCATTCAATGTGCTGGTTCGCGAGATCCGTTCGCTTGCGATCAACATTGAAATGGAGCAATTCTGATGCGCGGGATCCGCACCCGAACGCTGTATCGAAGCCGTGGAGGCCTCCTATGAAAGAGCTATTGCAGTTGTTTCGCCAGCAGCATCCGAGCGAGGATTTCGATGCACTGCGAATCGGATTGGCCTCCCCTGAGCTGATCCGGTCCTGGTCCCATGGCGAGGTCAAGAAACCGGAAACCATCAACTACCGGACGTTCAAGCCGGAGCGGGATGGCCTGTTCTGCACCAAAATCTTCGGCCCGATCAAGGACTACGAATGCCTGTGTGGGAAATACAAGCGGCTCAAGCACCGCGGGGTCGTGTGTGAGAAGTGCGGGGTCGAGGTGACCCTGTCCAAGGTGCGCCGCGAACGCATGGGACACATCGAACTCGCAAGCCCGGTGGCGCACATCTGGTTTCTGCGTTCTCTGCCCTCGCGCATTGCTCTCACCCTGGATATGACGCTGCGTGATATCGAGCGGGTGCTTTACTTTGAAGCGTTCACCGTGATCGACCCGGGGTTGACCGAACTCACCCGGGGGCAGCTGCTCAACGACGAGGAGTATCTTGAGGTGCTGGAGGAGCACGGCGACGAATTCGATGCCCGGATGGGAGCCGAGGCGATCTACGAGCTTTTGCGCACGCTCAAGCTTGAGGATGAGATCGGACACCTCCGGACGGAACTTGAAGAAACCCGCTCCGACGGCAAGGCCAAGCGGCTGGTCAAGCGCCTCAAGCTGCTTGAGTCCTTTGTGGAGTCGCGAAACCGCCCCGAGTGGATGGTGCTCACGGTGCTTCCGGTCCTACCGCCAGATCTCCGGCCGCTGGTTCCCCTCGACGGGGGGCGTTTTGCCACCTCCGATCTCAATGATCTCTACCGGCGTGTCATCAACCGCAACAACCGGCTGCGTCGCCTGCTCGAACTCAATGCTCCGGACATCATCGTCCGCAATGAGAAGCGGATGCTCCAGGAAGCGGTGGATGCGCTGCTCGACAACGGCCGTCGTGGCCGGGTCATGACTGGCACCAACAAGCGGGCGCTCAAGTCGCTCGCGGACATGATTAAAGGCAAACAGGGCCGCTTCCGCCAGAATCTCCTCGGCAAGCGGGTCGATTACTCGGGGCGATCCGTGATCGTCGTGGGCCCCACCCTCAAACTGCATCAGTGCGGGCTGCCCAAGCGCATGGCACTCGAACTTTTCAAACCGTTCATTTTCAGCAAGCTCCAGCGGCGCGGGCTGGCACCCACGATCAAGGCAGCCAAGAAATATGTGGAGCGGGAAGCGCCCGAAGTGTGGGACATTCTGGACGAGGTGATCCGGGAGCACCCGGTGCTCCTCAACCGCGCACCCACCCTGCACCGGCTCGGTATCCAGGCTTTCGAACCGGTTTTGATCGAAGGCAAAGCCATCCAGCTGCATCCTTTGGTCTGTACGGCATTCAATGCCGACTTTGACGGGGATCAGATGGCCGTGCACGTCCCGCTGTCGCTCGAAGCGCAACTCGAGGCACGGGCGCTCATGATGTCGACCAACAACATCCTGTCGCCTGCGACCGGGGATCCGATCATCGTCCCGACCCAGGATGTGGTGCTCGGTCTCTACTATCTCACGCGCCAGCGTACCGGAGTTCGGGGCGAAGGATCGCATTTCTCCGATGTGAGCGAAGTGCATCGTGCCTATGAATCCGGAGTCGTGGATCTCCATGCCGCAATCGAAGTCCGGATCCCGGTTCAACCGGATACGGAAGGGGGCGTGCCTGCGAACCGCCGCGTGAAGACTACGGTCGGCCGCGCGCTTTTGTCCGAAATCCTGCCGACCGGCATGCCGTTCGAGTTCGCCAACCAGAACATGACCAAAAAGGCCATCTCGGCCCTCATCAATCTCTGCTATCGGCGCAATGGGCTCAAGGACACGGTCGTGTTTGCGGACCGGCTCATGTATACCGGATTCCGGTTTGCGACGCGGGGAGGGATCTCCTTCGGCGCGGATGACATGGTGATCCCGGACGAGAAAGTGCAGATCCTGCACAAATCGTCGGCTGAGGTGCGGGAAATCGAGCGTCAGTTTTCGACCGGCCTTCTGACCGACGGCGAACGTTACAACAAGGTCGTGGACATCTGGTCACGGACCAATGAACAGATCGCGAAGGCCATGATGGATCACATCTCGTTTGATAACGTCACGGTCGGCGGACAATCGGTCCGCGAGGCTTCCCTCAACTCGATCTACATGATGGCCGATTCCGGCGCCCGCGGTTCCGCAGCACAGATCCGGCAGCTGGCCGGCATGCGTGGCCTCATGGCCAAACCCGATGGATCGATTATCGAAACACCCATCACCGCGAACTTCCGCGAAGGACTCAACGTTCTTCAGTACTTCATCTCGACACATGGTGCACGCAAGGGCCTGGCTGACACCGCGCTCAAGACGGCGAACTCGGGGTATCTCACCCGACGTCTCGTGGATGTGGCACAGGATGTCGTCGTGACGGAAGAAGATTGCGGAACTGAAGACGGTCTCTACCTCCAGCCGGTGGTGGAAGGGGGCGATGTCGTCGAATCGCTGCGGGAACGCGTGCTCGGGCGGGTACTCGCTGAGGATGCCATCCGCCCCGATACCGGAGAGCGGATTCTCCCGGTCGGCACGCTCATCGACGAGCTCAACATGGATCGCATCGAGGCTGCCGGCATCGACCGGTTGAAAGTCCGCTCGCCGATCAGTTGTGCCACCCGCTTCGGCGTCTGTGCAAAGTGCTATGGCCGTGATCTCTCGCGCGGGAACCAGGTGAACATCGGCGAGGCGGTGGGTATTATCGCCGCCCAGTCGATCGGCGAACCGGGCACGCAGCTCACGATGCGGACCTTCCACATCGGAGGCGCTGCCTCGCGCTCGGTCGCGGCGAGCAGTGTCGAGGTCAAAACAGGTGGACGCGTTCGATTCCACAACCTCAAGCTTGCCAAAAATCCGCGCGGTGTCCTCGTGGTCATCTCGCGTTCGGGAGAGATCCGGATCATTGATTCCTACGGACGCGACCGCGAGCGCTATCGGATTCCGTACGGCGCACAGATCACCGTGGAGGATGGCAGCGAAATCACAGGCGGGGAGATCATCGCAACCTGGGATCCGCATGTCCACCCGGTCATTGCGGAGATCGGCGGAGTCGCGCACTTCAAGGACTTCATCGATGGTGTCACGATCAACCGGCAGATGGACGAGGTCACGGGCCTGACCAGTATCGTGATCACCGATCCGAAGCAGCGCGGCACCGGGGCCAAGGATTATCGTCCGACCATTCTCCTCATGGATGAGCACGGCGAGGAGGTGTGTATGCCGGGCACGAGCGTTCCGGTGCATTACGTCCTCACGCCGCGCTCCATCGTCGCGATCCAGGACGGTGCCCGGGTCAATATCGGCGATGTGCTCGCGCGCATCCCGCGTGAATCGACCAAGACGCGTGATATCACGGGGGGCCTGCCGCGAGTCGCGAACCTGTTCGAGGCCCGCCATCCGGAGGATCCGGCGATTCTGGCCGAGTACTCCGGTACCGTGAGTTTCGGGCGTGAAACCAAGGGCAAGCAGAGACTCGTGATCGCCGACGATCAGGGTCAGCAACACGAGGTGCTGCTCCCCAAATGGAGACAGATCTCCGTGTTCGAGGGCGAAAGAGTGGAGCGCGGAGAGGTCATCTCGGATGGGGAGCGGGATCTCCACGACATCCTGAGACTGCAGGGGGTCGCGACGCTTGCGGACTACCTCGTCCGCGAAATCCAGGACGTCTACCGCCTGCAGGGTGTGCGCATCAACGACAAGCACATCGAGGTCATCATCCGCCAGATGCTGCGCAAGGTCGAAATCACATCCCCGGGAGGCAGCCTCTTCCTGCCGGCCGAGGTGGCCGACCGGGCACGGGTGCTCGAAGAGTCCCGCCGTCTTGAGGAAGCAGGTGAAGCTCCACCCGGGTGGATCCCGATTCTGCTCGGTATCACCAAGGCTTCGCTGGCCACTGAATCGTTCGTTTCGGCAGCCTCGTTCCAGGAAACGACACGCGTTCTGACCGATGCGGCCGTGCGCGGGCTGAAAGACGACCTCCGCGGGCTCAAGGAAAATGTCATCGTGGGACGGCTCATCCCGGCTGGAACCGGATTCGCCTACCACGAACAGCGTCGTCGCAGGAACGCCAGTTCTCCGCAGGAGGAGGCCGTCCGTGCGGCTGAAGCGGCCTTCACGCCGGTTGCGGGTGACAAGGCCGATGTGGAGACAGGGGTCGAGCCGGAGGCAATGGCTTGACAAGATCCATGCAAAATCAATAGAATTCGTACTCTTTGCCTTTGGCAAAGACCAATTGCCCCGGCCGGATTCCCGGTCGGGTCCCCTGACCGATCCCAACCGGGGGTTTCGCCCGGTTGGTCGGTCGTCAACGCGAGTCAGGTGACAGTGGTGGTAAAGACATGGCAACCGTAAATCAGCTCGTTCGAAAGGCCAGGCGCTCGCCGCACTTCAAAAGCAAGGTGCCCGCGCTGTCCGGCTCCCCGCAGCGCCGGGGTGTCTGCACACGCGTCTACACCACGACGCCCAAAAAGCCGAACTCGGCCCTGCGCAAAGTGGCGCGCGTCCGGCTGACTTCCGGCTATGAAGTGACGAGCTATATCGGCGGTGAGGGACACAATCTCCAGGAGCACTCCGTTGTTCTGATTCGCGGCGGGCGTGTCAAGGATCTGCCCGGTGTGCGCTATCACGTGGTGCGGGGCGCCCTGGATTGCGCCGGAGTCAATGCGCGCAAGCGCGGGCGCTCCAAGTACGGCGCCAAGCGGCCCAAGTCGGGTTAGGGAGTATTCCATGTCCAGACGTCATCAAGCACTCACTCGTGAGATCCTGCCGGATCCCAAGTTCGGCAGTGTCAAGCTTGCGAAGTTCATCAACGTCGTTATGACACGTGGCAAACGTTCACTGGCCGAGCGGGTGGTGTACGGAGCCTTGGAGCAGGCCTCAAGCCGGCGCAGTCTGGATCCGATCCAGATGCTCGAGTCGGCACTCGAGCGGGTGCAGCCTGCGGTTGAGGTGAAATCCCGTAGGGTGGGGGGTGCGACCTATCAGGTCCCGGTCGAGGTTCGCTCGGCCCGCCAGATGGCGCTCGCCATGCGCTGGATCGTGGATGCTGCGCGCAAGCGCTCCGAAAAATCCATGACCGAACGGCTGGCCGGGGAACTCCTCGAGGCGGTCGACGGACGCGGGAGCGCGGTCAAGAAGCGCGAGGATGTCCATCGTATGGCCGAAGCCAACAAAGCCTTTTCGCATTACCGCTGGTGACCGTTTTCCGAGAAAGGATGGAGTTCTGACCATGCCCCGCAAGACCCCGATCGAGCGCTACCGGAACATCGGAATCATGGCGCACATTGACGCCGGGAAAACCACGACGACCGAGCGGGTGCTGTTCTATACGGGCGTCTCCCACAAGATGGGTGAAGTGCACGAAGGCACTGCCGTCATGGACTGGATGGAGCAGGAACAGGAACGCGGGATCACCATTACCTCGGCTGCGACCACCTGCTACTGGAGCGGAATGGGCCAGCAGTTTCCCGAGCATCGCATCAATATCATCGACACCCCAGGACATGTCGATTTCACGATCGAGGTCGAACGCTCCCTTCGGGTCCTGGATGGTGCGATCGCCGTATTCGACAGTGTGGCCGGTGTCGAACCCCAGTCCGAGACCGTCTGGCGCCAAGCCAACAAATATCACGTTCCCCGCATGGCCTTCGTGAACAAGATGGATCGGGTAGGGGCCGATTTTTACCGTGTGCTCGATCAGATCCGGTCCCGTCTCGGTGCGATCCCTGTGGCCGTCCAGCTCCCGATCGGAGCGGAAGAGCGCTTTGGGGGCGTGGTCGATCTGGTGGAGATGCGGGCCATCTACTGGGATGAGGCCGATCAAGGCATCAGTCACCGGATTGATGTGATTCCCAAAGAACTTGAAGAGAAGAGCCGGGAGTATCACGAGATACTGGTCGAAGCGGCGGCCGAAGCGAATGAGACTTTTATGAACCGCTATCTTGAGGGGGTGGCACTTACGCCCGGAGAGATCCGGCAGGGGCTTCGGAGCCGTTCGCTGGCCTTTGAGCGTGTTCCGGTTTTCTGCGGATCGGCGTTCAAGTACAAGGGGGTTCAGGGGCTCCTCGATGGCGTGGTTGATTACCTGCCCTCCCCTGTTGATATGCCGCCTGTCCAGGGCAACCGGGACGATGAGGCGCGGACTCCCGTGACCCGCCTGCCTCAGGATGATGCACCGTTTGCCGCGCTGGCCTTCAAGATTGCTACCGACCCGTTCGTCGGGACGCTCACCTTCTTCCGTGTCTACTCGGGGCAGGTGCATGCGGGCGATAGCGTCTACAACCCGATCCGGAGCCGCCGCGAGCGCATTGGCCGCATCCTGCAGATGCATGCGAACCACCGCAATGAAATCAAGGAAGTCTATGCGGGCGATATTGCCGCAGCCGTCGGACTCAAAGACGTCACGACCGGGGATACGCTTACGGACGAAGACGACGTCGTCGTGCTGGAGCGCATGGAGTTTCCCGACCCGGTCATTTCCGTGGCGGTCGAACCAAAAACCAAAGCCGATCAGGAGAAGATGGGCATCGCGCTCCAGAAACTCGCTCAGGAGGATCCCTCGTTTCGGGTCCGCACCGACGAGGAGACCGGGCAGACCATCATCTCCGGCATGGGCGAACTCCACCTCGACATCATCGTCGACCGGATGCGGCGCGAGTTCAAGGTGGAAGCCAATACCGGCCGCCCCCAAGTGGCGTACCGTGAGACCATCCGCGCGAAAGTCGAACAGGAAGGCAAGTACATCCGTCAGACGGGTGGGCGCGGCCAGTACGGTCACGTCTGGATTCGGGTCGAGCCCTTGCCCCCGGGTTCCGGCTACGAGTTTGTGAATGGCGTCGTGGGCGGCGTGATTCCGCGTGAGTACATTCCGGCTGTCGACAAGGGGATCCGGGAACAGGCCGAAAACGGCGTTCTGGCCGGCTATCCGGTCGTCGATATCCGGATCGAACTCTTCGATGGCTCCTATCACGATGTCGATTCCAGTGAGATCGCGTTCAAAATTGCAGGCTCCATGGCGTTCAAGGAAGCAGTCAAACGGGCGCGGCCCGCCCTGCTCGAGCCCATCATGAAGGTTGAGGTGGTCACGCCGGAGGATTTCATGGGCAATGTCATCGGCGATCTGAACCGTCGGCGTGGGGTCGTCCAAGGCATGGAGGATGCACCGTCCGGGAAAATCATCCGTGTGGAGGTGCCGCTGGCCGAAATGTTCGGTTATGCGACCGATCTCCGTTCCGCAACGGAGGGGCGTGCGACCTATTCGATGGAGTTCGGCCATTACGCCGAGGCGCCCAACCATATTGCCGAAACAGTCATCAAGAAGGCATCGTGACCGAAGGGTCCGGCCGGTTCCAATCTGCAACAGAACACGTGAGGGTCTAAGCCATGTCGAAGGGGAAGTTTGAGCGGAAGAAGGTGCACATTAATGTGGGGACGATTGGGCATGTGGATCATGGGAAGACGACGCTGACGGCGGCGATCACGAAGGTGATGGCGGAGCGTTTTGGG
>DAHXNI010000010.1 GCA_027365475.1 Pseudomonadota bacterium
CCCTCCTTACAGAGGGTTTCTCTTGCAGTGCTTCAGGCCATTTGTTGCCTCCTGGCCCGCTCCAAGTGCTTCCGGCCGGAGCGAGAGTGGCCGGGTGGGTATCTCACCCACTGGACTCGTGCACCTTTCACAAGGCACACATAATGCCCTGGTGGAAAGTAAGAACGGCGCCATCGTTCGCAAGCACTTGGGCTATGGCCACATCCCGCAGCGCTTCGCCCCGCTGATCAATGCCTTCAACCGGAATCACCTCAATCCCTACATCAACTTCCACCGGCCCTGCTTCTTCCCGATCGTGATCACCGATGCCCAGGGCAAACAACGCAAAACCTACCCCTACGAGGCCATGATGACTCCCTACGACAAACTCAAATCACTGCCAGAACCCGGGCAGTACCTCAAACCCGGAATCACCTTCAAGCAACTCGATGACATCGTCTGTGCCATCAGCGACAATGACACTGCCAAACAACTGAACGAGGCCAAACGGACACTCTTTAAAACCATCTTTGAACAGGACCACTGGGCTGCCTGATCCCTGGCTTCTCGGAGGGGGCTACTACCCTTGTTCAGTATCATTTACGGATTAGAAAATACTGGCTGTCAACCCGACACCCATCCCATACGTTGATAGTTTGAGGTAATACAGGTGAGACAATCCGACACACAACTGAAAATGGACCCTAAAGACCCCGAAAATCGACGAGCGAGAGGTAATACCCCATGGCGCGCAAATGTTCTCCAGTCTTCTTTGCATTGGCTTTCTCTCTTCTGGCCTGGTCGGCTACGCCACCGGCACAGGCGGGGTTTGGTCTCATGGTTGTCGGCCCCCAGTTCGCTTTTTCACTCTCGGGGGGCATGAACGTCTTCTGGCTACCGGGCTATTCGAGCTTCGCCTACTACTCTGACGGATACTACTTCCGCTGGATTGCCGGGCGATGGATCTATGCCCCGGTTTACGATGGCCCCTGGGTACCGGTGGCTCCTTGGTTTGCCCTGCCATCGCTTCTGGTCTACGGCCCCCCCCGCCGATCATGGTGTATCGACCCTATTTCGTCTGGTGGCGTGCACGCATCGCTCCCTGGTACCGGATCAATCACCCAAACTGGTGGCGGTCTTACCATCCCTACCTCCGTCACTATGCGATCTGGCGCCATCGCGCTGTTCCCTATTTCAGGGCACATCCCATGGCTTGGCAACGCCCGCGCATGCACCCCTATTTCAGGCCGGCGCACCCGGATTACCGGCGCAGTTTTCTCAAGGCGCATCCGCGCATCCAGAGAAAATACTTGCAATACCGGGCCCGTTACCCACGTTTCCGGGGTCGCCCAGGTGCACGGGGCAGACATCCCGGCAGACCGCCCATGAAAGGGCGATATGGCAGGCATGGACACGGGCATGGCTGATGGAGCCCGAGTTGAATCACAGGTCATCTGAGCCGCTCCGGCAGGGTGTCGGAGCGGCGGGGGCCGATCCCACAACCCAACCAGAAAATAGCCGGATTACTTCATGGGGAACCTGAGCCCCGTTCTGAGACCTTCCTGGAACTCCCCCGCCGTGAGTGCCGGAGCGAAGAAGTAACCCTGACCATAGCATGCCCCAGCATCCCGGACTGCGTCGAGCTGTCGACGGTCCTCGATTCCCTCGACCACGGCATAAAGATCGAGGTCGGTGGCAAGACGCAGAATGGACTGGACGATCGTCTGGTGGCGCGGATTATCTTTGAGATCCAAGGTAAAGGATCGATCAATCTTGAGGCTATTGAGCGGCAGGTCATGAAGGTAGCTCAGAGAAGAGTAACCGGTTCCGAAATCGTCCAAAGCCAGTTTGACCCCGATCCGGAGGAGTTTCTCAAACTGCAGCCAAAGGCTTCGGTCTTGATCCAAAAGCACGTTCTCCGTAATCTCAACCTGGAAGTACTCGGGCGGAAAGTCATTCTCGTCAAGTGCCGTACTCAAAAGATCCCAGAATAGCGGGTCGATGAACTGCCGGTGTGACAAATTGAAGTTGACACTGAGATCCCTGGCAGAGGCATATTTCCGCTTCCATTGACCTACGGTTTCGCAGACCTGGTGGAGACAGGAAACACCAATCGGGATGATGAGACCGGTCTCTTCGGCAATCGATAAAAACACCTCCGGTGCGATCAACTCGCTTTGGGGTGGTTGCCAGCGCAAAAGCGCCTCAAACCCGATAGGGGAGCCATTTGCGAGCTCGACGATCGGCTGATAGTGCACTTGGAACTCCTGGCGAATCAATCCGGATCGCAGTGCCGTCTCCAGAGTGAGACGACGAACCACCTCGTTGTGCATCTGTGGGTCGAAAACCGCGCAGCCCTGATGCCCCTGGATCTTGGTCGTGGAAAGCGCTGTATCGGCATCGCGCAAGACTTCCACACTGCTTCGGTAGGATGTCTCACCCACTGCGATCCCCACGTGGATCGACGTATAGACTTCGCGATCCAGGATATGGAACCGCTTGCTCATGGCCACACGGATCTGTTCGGCGATTTCCCGAACCCGTGCCAGACTCTGGAAGGACAGCAGCAGCACGGCAAACTCCGCGCTCTCGTGCCGACTCACCACAGCATCCTTGCTGACGGATTCCAGAAGCCTGCGGGCCACCCTCACCAAGAGCTCGTCACCCGCGGCATGCCCAAGACTGTCGTTGACGAGTTTGAACGCATTGACCTCGATCAGAAGAACCGCATAGGGCTTCCGGTCCACATGAAAGTCCCGGATCGCCTGCTCCAGACGCTCGCTGAAATGCACGCGATTGGGCAACTCGGTTAGGGGATCATGGCGGGCCTGATGAATCAGGCGGTTCTCGATGCGTTTGCGCTCCGTGATGTCTACCAGCGTACCCATGACGAGAAGATTAGTTGCCCCCTCAAGCCGCTGCATGCTGACCAATGCAATTTTGCGGGTCCGGCGATCACTATGAAGGAACGTCCATTCACTCGAATCCAGATCCAGCAGGCCAAGCAGCAAGTTGGAATAGCGTTCGTCGGCCAAGCCGAGCTGTTCAGGAGCCACAACTTCGCGATAGTGCCGGCCGATGAGTTCTTCAGGCTCGAACCCGAGCATGTGCGCGAATGCCCGATTCACATAGGTGTAACTGCCGCCTTCATTGATGAAAACACCGACATGACTGGTTTCTACGAGGCTCCGGTAACGCCGTTCTGATTGCAACAGAGCTTCTTCAGTGCGTTTGCGCTCCCCGATATCGACCAGCGAACCTTCATAAAATGCCAGTGTGCCATCCCGATGTCGTACGGCGCGGGCACTCACTTCTACGAAAAGCGGTTTCCCGTCGCGTTGGCGCAGACGCAATTCAAGCCCGGTCACGCGCCCTTCCTCGTCGAGGCGAAGATTCAATGCCTCACGGTCCTCAGGATTCTGAAAGAGTTTCGAGACATGCTGAACACTTTCGATGAGCTCCTGCCCGCTTTCATAACCCAGCATATCGGCCAGCGCCTGATTGGCGGTTCGGAAACGTCCTTCCGGTGTACTCTGGTAGATCCCGATCAGTGAATTTTCAAAGATGGCCTGATAGTCGCGCTGCATACGACTGAGCGCGCGAGCCGTTCTGCGCTCCTCCGTGAGATCGCGGATCGTACCCGTACTCGCGAGCTTGCCATTGAAGTAAATGGGCCCGGAACGGACAGACGCCAACACGCGGGATACCCCATCTTTCTTGCACAGGCTGATCTCGTAACTTGTGGTCTCCCAATGGCCAGCCTGACGTTCCTGCCAAATCGCCTCCATACGTGCATGATCTTCCTGGGCGATGAAATGCAGGAAGGAAACCCCCTCCATCTCCGCGCGGGTATACCCCAGCATATCCGCGTAGGTTTGATTCACATAGAGGTAACGGCCCTCATGGGTCACAAACACACCGTCCTGGCTGTGTTCAACAAGAACCTGGTAACGTTCGCGTAGCGTTACCAGTTCCTGTTCCAGTGCAAGGTGCGTGCTGAGATCGAGAAATCGTACTTCGACACGGGGTTCGGAGGTCTCCCCGACTGTGGAAAGTGGCAGACTTGATGCCACCACCTGACGCTGACGACCGGACAGGTCGACAAATACGAGCCCAACGGGGCCATAAGGTGCCCTCTGGATCAGCGCCGAGACTTGCTCGGGATCGACTCCTTCACCCGCAAACCACGGAATTTCGCAATCCGCGAGCCATTCCGCAAGCTCCGCAGGGGTACCCGTATGGAAAAGATTGACGAACGCCTGATTCGACTGCACGAGGTGCCCGGATCGGGTCACTTCACAAATGGGGTGGGCACTTTCCAGAGCCGGCGTCAATAATGGGGGCGTCCGTGCGGTCACCTCCTTCGAGACGAGATGAATCAGAAATGCAGCATCGCGGCCAAATATCAGAGGCTCGGGAGCACCGGCGAGATTCCATTGCCGACCGGAAAACGAGATCAGGGAACTCTGGGCTCCACGGCGACCCCCCTTCCGTGAGAGCGCACGGGCCAGCTTCTGCAGCGGGTTTGTCTTGAATGAACGACCACGTAGCGCTTCCTCCCGCGGGATATTCGGTGTGACGAACTCTTGGTGGATCGCTTGGCTGACGGCAAGGATCGTCCCCTCAACGGCATCAAGAACCACCCAACCATCGTCGTGGCCCGACTGCCGCTCGGGGGCGTTGCCGCTCTGATCACCCATCGCCTACCGCACTCCGCCATGAAGACGTTTACCGCGGCGGGCCTCCGCAGGCCTGCAACACACCATCGTTTGCATAAGCCGGAAGGAGCGCCATGAATCTATCCTAGCATGGCTTTCTTAAACCAATGCTTTCGTTCGATATCCACATGTGTGACCCGAACCCGGGATCCAGGCCGGGCACGGGTCAACCTGCGTATTCAGCAATCGGAGTGGCGTATAGCGGCGTCTCGTCTGCTCCTAACCGCGGTTAAGAGCAATACCCCCAATACGAGGAGCACCAGGGGATTCATTCCGCCGCCGCCGCCGCCGCCACTACTGCTACTGCTACTGCTACTTCCACCCCCCCCGCTAGTGATATTGATCGTCGCAGTCGAGTTGGGATTGCAGGCCGCCTGACCACTTGGGGTTAGTTTTGCAAGACAGGGGACCCCGGCGCCATAGCTATTGCTTGCCCCGGTTGAAGGAGCACCGCCCGGCAGGCTCGCTTCGTTCGTCACGGTCGTCTCCGGATTCTGTCCAGGTTCGTGCTGCATCAGCAGTGCGAGGAGTGCAGCGATGTGCGGCGCGGCTGCCGAAGTCCCGAAGAAGGGCGAGGTAAAACTGCCTACCGGATTGATGGTCACACCGTCCACGCCGGTGATATCGGGCTTGGGAATGGAGGACGGAGACGGTGTCGTGCTTGAGAGTGACGAGTATTCAAACTCGACCGGTCCCTTCGAGCTGAAAGATTCGATGGTCGCGCTGGTGCTGCCGACTTGGTAGACGTCCATCGCGCCGGCCGTAAACTCCTGTGGTAGCGCAGATTGCCCATAAATACTCCCGAAAGGAGTGTTCGGATTCAGGATCACTTCATTTGACGCCTGCGACCCTGTGATGAGTTTGAGCAATCCGCTCGGATTCGTACCATTGCGCAGGAGGACTTCGATGTAGAGCTTTTCGCTCGAACTCGTCGTGTTCTTGTAACTATTGCCCTGCACGGGATTCGGACCTGGGCTCGTCCCCGGCGTCGTTGTAAACGTGCACCCATTCGAATCGATATCAGTGCCCTGATTGCAGGCCACAATCTTCCCCGTCGTAGCTGGATTGCCGTTATAGACCACCACGTCGTAATCTCCAACCGGTGCCTGCCACGGATCGGCCCACTCGAGAACCCAGTAGTCCGTGTCATTGGGCTGCAATGAGATTGCCGCATACGTATTGGGAAGACTTGATGAGCCGAAGTTATTGGCTTGAGTGTAGGTGACACCATTCAGTGTGAGCGGCGTGGAGAGCGTGAAAGGAGTCCAGCTTCCCTGCCAATAGGCTCCGTTGTCATTGCCGGCAGCCGTGACCAGATGAACGTTGGGATTGGACTGGGCAAAACTGGCAACGCCAGTCGCAAAAGCGCCATTCTGAAACATAGCCACACCCGGAAAACCGAGATCATCCACGATGATATTCGCTTTGAAACCTGTCCCTTCAAAGTCATGCAGGCAGGACAGGAATTGCACATCAGTCGATGGACCACAGAAACCGAGGTCGACCCCGGGGGCCGAGTCGTAAACGATCTGCATCATGGCCGAACCTTCATTGCCAGAAGAACCATACGCCGTATCGTTTGGGTCGATGAAAATATTTTTGGGCAGATACCCGGCGCTCACATCGCTTTGATAGCTCTGTGCGCCATCCGATATGACTCCCACGTGGATACCGGATCCGGTCGCACCCGTTGCATTCGCATAGGCAACAGCACCCAGGGCATTGGATCCAGCAGTGTCATAGTTGGGCGGGTTGGATGACCAAGAGACGACTCGACGCACCACCGCATAGTGCGGCACCGTCACCGAAAGAAGCCCGGGCAAAGATGCGGCTTTGAGAAGATTCTGCGGGGGCACCCACATTTCCACAACGGCATTGTAGGGATCTGAAACCACTCCTCGAGCACCCAAGGCAGAGATGAGGATCGCCTGATCCGGGCGTTGCGCACGGTGGGCGAACGTGAGGTCAACCTGGACATCACCTTTGAGATTCCAACGCACCTCACCCGGAACCGCTCCCAGACCGTGTTCGACGAAAGTCTCCGTCATGCCCTGATCCCTGACTCTTGCGAGACTCCTGTGTGTCTCGATGGCCTGCACCAGCGGACGCAATCCGGGACCGATCTTTTCGATGTACGGGCTCGGGCCGACCTGAGCGTAAACCCGAGGGGCCATGCCCAGGGATAAACCGAGCAGGGCAATGATCCATAGTGGTGATTTCATGGCAGAACTCCTAGTGGCGAAGCATGGCATAGTGGGGAAAACGAATATTCTGAACGGCTGACTTCCGGGCCAGCCTTAAAACAATACGTGCGGGAATCCAGGCTTCGAACTCGTGGGCGGAGTGAACCTGGGCAATGATTCGCCCATGCATTTGTTCGACCCACCGGATCGTCTGATCGAGAGAGCCGGGTCGGACCCATGTCACAAGATCGATCCGGCCCTCCTCATCGACGCGCCAAAAATACGCACGGCTCAAGGTGGATGGGTTGGCACCCTGATCCAGCCGAACCCGTACCGCACGGGTCAATCGGCGTATGGGCGCAGTCAACACTGCCTGATGACTTGAAGCCACCCCACCCGCAACCATACACCCGGTGAGCGTGCAAAAAAGAATCGGTACCATCCGAATACTGATGGAACGAAAGTGATGAAATCGATCAATGAACCGGTCAATACGCATCAGTATGATCCCCCTTGTGGCCCCGCCGTTCCGTGAATCAGTCAGCAGTAAGCGTCCAACACCGATTCCCACGGGTTCTCAGCGCGCCTGGGTCATGCTGGAGCAAAGGCAGGGCTACTCACTGCTTCCCGCTTGCCCAGATACGTTCGAGCGCCTTCCAAAACCCAGGGTACGATTTTGCCACAGATTCCTCGCCACGGATCACGAGTCCCGGTTTTGCGATCGCAAGCAACGCAAAACTCATCGCCAGACGGTGATCGCCATGGACATCCAGTGTGGCAGCCCTGAGCCGGCCACCGCCGTCGATACGGAGGGCGTCCGGCCCGGCTTGGGCGTGCAAACCGGCGCGATTGAGCTCGAGAGCAAGATCGTGCAGTCGATCCGACTCCTTGTAGCGAAGGTGCCCGATCCCGGTTAATGTTGTCGTGCCTCCTGGTGCCAAAGCCGCCAGAACGGCGAGGGTGGGCACAATGTCCGGGGCATCCGCAAGGTCGATCGACCCGAGCGCTTGCAGCCCATGTGCTGGTTCCTCGATCAGCACCCCGCTCGCATCGGTCGTAACCCCGAAACCCATTGCCTCGAGGAGTCCCGCAAAGCGAGATTCTCCCGAGTCCTCGGGTTTGAGATCCGCAATCCGGATCGAGCCACCGGTTACAGCAGGGAGTGCCATGAAATAGCTCGCCAACACCGGGTCGGGAGCGATTCGAATCTGGGCTGCGCGATAAGCTTGCCCCCCCGGAACCACCCATGAAGCCGCCGAGACCTGTTCAAATCTCGCCCCAAAATCGCGCATCGTCTGAAGTGTAAGCGCCAAGTAACTCGCCGAGACCGGGGGGGACTGAAACTCGAGCGTGAGACCCAACGCCGTGAGAGGGGCAACCGTGAGCAGGGCACTGCCGAACTGGCTGCTCACGCGCCCGGAAAGAGTGATCCGCCCTCCCTTAAGAGGCCCCTGAATATGTACGGGTAGTGTTTGCGCCTCCTCAGGCTCAATCCGAGCACCCAGCATCCGGAGAGCGGTGACGAGTTCACCCATGGGCCGCTCGAGAAGACGTCCCTCACCCGTGATCCGGGACGGCTCGTGGGCGAGGGCCATGACGGCCAGAGCCCAGCGGGCCAATGTGCCACTGGCACCACAGGAAAATTCGTCATTCGGTGTGATTTTCGGCACACCGGAAACCCCCCGGATACGTAGAACCCTTTTCTCCTTTTTCAAATCCGCTCCCATCCAGGAGATGAAGCGTTCAGCCCGCTCAAGATCGTCATTGTCGGGACAGTTTTCGATCCTGCTATCGCCGTGTGCGAGAGCAGCGAGAATCAGGGCCCGATTGGCTTGGTACTTGCTCCCGGGCATGGTCCATACACCCCGGATCGGACCGGGTGGCTGATTGAAGCAGATCATCTGAGCTCGTGGAGTCGGGACAGCATCCGAATGTTGTAGCCTGCATGGAGTCTTGCGCTGGGTTCCGGTATGATAAACCGGCTCGCATCTCGTTCATCAGAGGAGACCCCTGAGGAGATGCGGAAACCCGGGGGCGTGATCGACCGTCGCCCACCCGGCCACAGACGGAGGACCCCATGGCCATCTGGTCTTTTCTGGTGGTTTTTTTTCTGGTCATATCGGTCGCGGCTTTCCTCGCACTGACCGCGGCGTGCGTGCGCCCGAACCTCTTCCCAAAACTCACCCACCGCCGTGCGTTGGGTTACCTGGCCCTGACTGCGCTGGTCGGCTATCTTCTCATGGCGGTCAGTCTCACACTCCAAGATCCCCTGCTCTGGCGCTACGATCGCTTGGGACCAACGGCCACAATCCATCGGATTCCCGGCTACTTTCCACCCCCTACGACCCGACTCGCTCATCGTTCACGACGCCAAGACGCATGAGTCTCCCGTTCATCGGTGCGGACAAAATAGACCGCATCCGTTGCTGGTTCTGCCAACGTGAGTCCCCATTCCTCTGGATCCACGATATTACCTGAGACAAGCGGAATATAGGCCCCGGTATCGATGCAGATGTGCGACATCAGCCGACGGATCTCGGGTGCCGGTGTGTGTCCACAATAGGTCTTTGACAGATGAGGCGTCCGTTCTGACCATGCGTTCACTGCGCGCAGATGCATGATCCGGCGAGCCCAGCAGAGGGATTCCGAGAGTTGTTCCCGTTCGACTGTTCCAAGCTCGCTGAAACCGCTATCGATATCAGCATCTCCATAGACTGGAGGTTCGCAAGCGAGATTGCTGCGCGACAGTTCGGCATGGATCACATGATAGCGTTCCTGCCCAGCCCCCACCACGAGCATGGAGGGCAGGGTCTTGAGCGCGCCGATGATTTCGATAAGACGCGTACCCAGGCGTCTTCTGTGGTCGACCAGTTCGCGTTCAACCCAAGCCCCGCCGTTCAGCAGAAAGTCGTGGTTCTCCTCCCAGGCGACTCGCCCTCCCAAGGCCAGCGATTGGGCGAAGAAGTCAAGCATCATCTCTTCGTGATTGCCCCGCACCGGGAAAAACCAGGGTTCCTCAAGTAAATCGAGACACCCCATCGAATCCGGTCCACGGTCGATGAGATCCCCGACCGACATCAACCGATCCCGGCTTGCATCGAAATGCACGCGGTTGAGCAGTTTTTCCAGTGTATTGCGGCATCCATGAAGATCGCCCACCACGAAATCGCGACCCCGTTCGTTCATGGGCAAACGGTTGATTACAAACGTGATCAAGGGTTTTCGGCTCACCCGGATTCCTCGGCTACGGGCCTCGTGAGCTTACCCGAATCAGGCCACCTCATGTGGGATCCCTGTCACCGAAAATCCGGTAGGTCTCCATCCGGCTTCCGCTACTGCTAGAATCAGGGTCAGATTTTTGGCCGATCCGTGAGGTTGAGAACCATGAACCGAATCCGTACCCATGCTTGGGCGATTGCTCTGGCCGCATTCGGGATGGCACCCTTGGCTTTTGCCATGCCCCCCCGTCTTTTCCAGGGACTCTCATGGCGCTTTCTTGGACCGAACCGTGGCGGGCGAGTCCTGGCCGTGGCTGGTATTCCCCACGAACCCAACACCTACTACATGGGTTCCGTCGATGGCGGCGTCTTCAAAACCACGGACGGGGGCGTGGTCTGGCAGCCTCTTTTCCAGCATGAACCGGTTTCTTCGATTGGTGCGTTGGCCATTGCGCCTTCAAACCCAAAGATCATTTACGTAGGGACCGGCGAAGCCGACATGCGCTCCGACCTCTCCACCGGGGGAGGCATGTTCCGTTCCGATAATGGCGGAGCCAGCTGGCAGGCAATCGGACTCACCCAGAGCCGCCAGATCAGTTCGCTCTGGATCGACCCCCGTAATCCGAATATCGTGCTGGCCGCAGCCATGGGGCACGCATTCGGCCCCAATCACACCCGTGGGGTCTTCCGCACCACCGACGGCGGCCACCACTGGACCCGGGTGCTTTACCGCAACGACCGGACTGGCGCGATTCAGCTGATCGCAAATCCCCGCCACGCGCATGAACTCTATGCGGTCCTTTGGAACGCCATCCGGCCACCGTGGAGTCAATACCCGCCCAACCAAGGGCCCGGCAGCGGAATCTGGCGTTCGACCGACAGTGGCCGTCACTGGGCACCCCTGCATGAGACTGGCCTGCCCAAGCATCCCGGACGGATCGGATTGGCCATCGCCTCGAACGGACACCTGTTCTATGCGGTCGTCAGCGCCAAAAATGGAGGCATCTTTCGTTCAACTGACGGCGGGCACCACTGGACCCGAATCAACCACGATCATCGCTTGTTCGGACGAGGCTGGTACTTCGGCGGGATCTATGTTGATCCTCACAATAGCCAAGCTGTCTATGTCCTCAACACAGCCATGTACCGTTCGCTCGACGGTGGTCATCACTTCACTTGCATCAAGGGCTCACCCAGCGGGGATGATTTCCATACACTCTGGATCGATCCGGTGAATCCGGAGCGGATGATCATCGGTGTTGATCAAGGTACTTCCATCACTGTGGATGGCGGACGAACCTGGACACCCTGGCTCAATCAGCCCACAGCCCAGATCTACCGCCTCACCACAGACAATCGCTTCCGCTATCACATTTACGCAAGCCAACAGGACTCAGGCAGCCTCAATATTGTGAGTCGAAGCCGCCGGGGCATCGTAATGAACTCGGCTTGGTCCGCGACAGCGGGCGGGGAAGCCGGCTACGTCATTCCGGACCCCCAGGATCCCCATATCGTCTACGGAACGGACATCGGGGGCAGCGTGACCCGTTATGACAGCCTGACCGGTGACGCGCAAAACATCTCGCCTTGGCCTTTCAACACATTTGGGACACCACTCCCACAGGCGCATTATCGCTACCCCTGGGTCGTCCCACTGGCCCTCTCACCCCAAAACCCGAACACACTCTATGTGGGTTCACAGGTCCTCTGGCAGTCCGACAATAGGGGCGGAAGCTGGCGGATCATCAGTCCCGACCTGACCGGCGCAAGTGTCGACCATCTGACCCCAGCTACGGGTGAACCCACCCTCGCGGATGCCGCCCAGAAGGGCTACGGGACGATCTACAGCCTTTCTCCCTCACCTCTCCGCGCGGGAGAGATCTGGGTCGGGACGACCGACGGGCTGGTTTGGCTCACGCGTGATGATGGCACCCACTGGCATAACGTGACGCCTCCAAGCATCAAACCCTGGAGCCGGATCAACCGTATCCAGGCCTCCCCGTTTTCGGCTGGCGCAGCCTATCTTGCCGTGAACCGGCAAAGAGTCAATGATCTCCGCCCCTACATCTACCGCACGAACGATTTTGGCAGGCATTGGACCCGCATCACTCGGGGAATCCCCTCTGACGACTACGTCCACGTCGTACGGATCGACCCCAAGCGGCGTGGGCTGCTCTTCGCCGGCACCGAGTTTGGTCTCTACGTTTCTTTCGATCATGGCGCGCACTGGCAGCGTTTCAACCTCAATCTCCCGACGACCGCCATCCATGACATCGCGATCCATAACAATGATCTCATCGTCGGAACGCACGGACGCGGGATCTGGGTGCTCGACGATATTACCTCGCTCATTCAGGACCGCCCGGGGTTAGCCAAACGGACCGCATTCCTGTTCCGGCCAGCCACAGCCTACCGGATTCGCAGGACTCTTTTCCGTGCTGAACCCTTTCCGCCAGAGGTCCCACACGGCATGAACCCCCCTGCCGGGGCCATCATCGACTATTACCTCAAATCCGGAACCAAGACCCCCCTTACGCTCGCGATTGAAGACCGGCACGGACAGATTCTCCGCGAGTTTGCGAGCACCACCCGCAAGCGCCCGCAGCCGCTTGCGAAAAATAATTTCCCGGCTTTCTGGAAAGCACCGATCAACCGGCTGCCTGACCATGCGGGACTCAACCGTTTTGTCTGGCACCTGCGCACCCGACGCCCCCTGGCCCTTCACTATGCTTTCGGTGGACCGGGACTGCTCCACAACACCCCTGTTTCCCCCCAGGGCCCCTACGTCCCGCCGGGAATTTACCGGCTCATTCTCACCGTAGATGGCCACCATTACACCGAACCCCTCACGGTACGCCTCGACCCCAACGATCATCTGGATGCACGTGGCGCCTGTATCCAGTACCGCTGGGCCGCCCGCGCAACCAATGGTGTAAGTACCATCACCTACGAAGATCGATCGCTTATAGATCTCCAAGCGGAGGTCCGGAGCCGATTGACCCAAGTCCCGCACCGAATCCAGAACGGTTTCCACGGCATCTTGCGTGCCATCCGTGATTGGCACAGCACGAACCACCCTGCTCGACTCGAAGGACATCTCGAAACCCTGGCAGGTTTCGTGGACGGGCCCACGACTCTGCCGACAGAGACTCTGCAAACTGCATTGCGCCGCTCGTTTGCCGAGCTCATCACCCTTGAAGCAGGATTTCGAGACATCCAAGTGCATCTTCATGGCATAAACCATGAGCTGCGCCAACGGGGCATACCCGAGATTCCAAACCCCGTCCCCAAACCACGACTGCTTCCCTTGCGCCCACCCGTTGACTAACCCCTCCCGTCGCGGAGGCTATCTGGCCGGGGCCGCCCTCATGGCGGCCCTCGCTTTGTCCGCCTGTCAAGCCCAGCCCGCTCCCGAACGGGCGCTCCCCTTCCCCAAGGGTGAGCGCTGGTTCAACGTCTCCAAGCCGATCACCCGCAAACTGCTCGAAGGCCGCGTCACACTGCTTGATTTTTTTACGCCGGGGTGCATCAACTGCATGCACATGATTCCGATCCTGAGCGCCCTCGCACATCATTTCGGTCCGGATCTCACAGTCATCAGCGTCGATTCACCCAAGTTCACGGCCTCCGCCAACCCGAATGATCTCCGCTCGTTCATCTTGGATTTCCATATCCAGGAGCCGGTATTGGATGATCCAAGCCTCACCCTCTGGAATGGATATGGGGTCGAAGCCTGGCCGACTTTCATCCTGGTCAATCCCAAGGGAGATCTCGTGTCCGCCTTCGTCGGCGAAACCTCCTATCGCCGTCTGGACGATGCCGTGACCCAGATCCTCGCTCATGCCCGCCACGACGGAACTCTCGCACCCCATCCACTGCCTCTTGATCCCCTTGCTCCTGCACGCGGCCTGCTTTTTGCCCCCGGCAAGATTGCCGTGTCGGGGAACTGGGTCGCCGTATCTGACAGTGGCGACAACCGGATTCTTCTGCTCAGCCGAACCGGAAAACTCGTGAGAATCATTGGGGCGAGGCAATCTGGATTCCGTGACGGCACAGGCAGAGAGGCCCGGTTCAACGATCCCCAGGGTCTCGCGTTCGGTCCGGATGTGCTTTACGTCGCAGACGCCGGGAACAACGCCATTCGAGCCATTCATCTCCAGTCGTTCCGGGTGACGACAATCGCAGGTACGGGTCATCGAGCCTATGACGTCAACGGGAATGGACCGGCGCAAAGCGTCCCCCTCAACTCGCCCTGGGCCCTCCAAAAAGTGGGGCAAATCCTCTGGATTGCGATGGCGGGCGAACACCAGATCTGGAAACTCAACCTTGAAACGGGCCGGATCGCAGCATGGGCTGGGACCGGAGCCGAGGGAATCGGAGCCGGTCCCCGTTTTACGGCCACATTCGCCCAACCGAGCGGACTCGCTTATCACGCGGGGTTGCTCTACGACGCTGACCCCGAAAGCTCCTCGGTTCGAGTCATCCACCTCAGGCGTGGATTCGTCCAAAACCTGCTTGGTCATGGCCTTTTCAGCTGGGGTTTTAAAAATGGCTCACTGAGCGAGGCACGCCTCCAGCACGATCAGGGTCTCGCCTACCTTCATCACAGCCTCTATGTTGCGGATACCTTCAACAACGCCATCCGCAAAGTGAATCTGCGTTCGGGGAAGGTATCCACGCTCGCAACCGGACTCGATCTGCCGAGCGGGCTGGCCTTCCTCAATCCGGAAACACTGCTGATTGCCAACACGGGCGAGAATCGCATCCTTGCCCTGGATCTCAGGACCGATCATATGGACACCTGGGCCATCCAAACCGTTGCTCAATCCATAGAAAAACATTCTATGGACCCCAAGGACCGAAGTCCCGCCGACCGAACGATGTTGTCGGCTACGTACCGGAATCCCACCGGCAAATACGCAGGGCGGCCTAAGCCGCCACCACAACCGGGGCG
>DAHXNI010000033.1 GCA_027365475.1 Pseudomonadota bacterium
GTTGCATCGCCATTACTCCCAACGGGTGATGGAGGGGTAGCACCCCTTGTATCCTACTCCCCCACCGACTTGGGGGATAAACATCCGGTCGGGCGCATAGAACGGCAATCAGAGTGGTAAAGTTTCATACCAAAGTTAGCCAGTAGGGATAAAGAAGGGAGCGTGAACGGATAGGGTAGACAAAAGGCGCTGCTGAGGATCATACCCAACTTTCGGCGCGCAACGCAGGGGCTCGCGAGAACTCGCTCATGTTGCTGGTGACCAGAATCACATCAAGCGCCAAAGCATGCGCGGCAATCATCGTGCCCCATGCACCGACGGTTCGACCTTGCCGCTCAAGATCGCACCGCAGTTGTCCAGAGCGCCAGATAACCGATTCATGATGTATATACGGATATTATATTGGTGTCGAGCAAAAGCATCACTGGCCCATTATGGATGTTCGTTCCGTGCTTATCCGGTTAATACACCCGGCAAAAAACACATGCCTTTTTTTGGGGCAGAAGTGGGGCACAACCCAGATTTCGGATGCCAGGCAACGGATATTACGGCAGTTTTGCCGCGAATGTGGCGCATAAGTGGGGCATCTTGCCGAGTGAGTGTGTTAACCGGATAAGCACGGTTCGTTCCTGATCTGATGGCTGCTCACATCCAGAGCGAAACCCGGTTCGAACTCGGTGAGCGCAGCCTCCAGCAAATCCCAAGGGCGAACCAATGGAAGAAGTAGTACTCCCGCACCAAAATGGCAGCCGATGACCTCCTGGCCAGAAAAGCGATAGGACTTCAGCAGACACACCGCCTGACTACGCCCTGTCTGGAATATACGTGTTGTATCCATGCCTCGACCTCCAAGATGGTATGCGCCAATGATGGATTTAAGCTGGCTGGGAAACAACTGCGCAGAAACCGAGTCGTTCCTAAAATCATAGACAACCATTCCACGGTCGATTTCTCGAGCATGGAACGTCGCCCAGAAGGTCAGCCGAACCGTGCTGCTGACGATTCGCGCGCCGGAGTTGCGCCGCGGGCGTCCAGGTGGAGCACGGTGCGGGGTTTTGTGCCACAAGGGCGCGGGAGGGTCTCTCAATGCTCCAAAACGGACGCTCGGGCAGCCCGAGATCCCTTAAACCGATGGCATACGCAGCACCCTGATGGATGGAAATGCCTTTCTCCTGCGCGTGGCGCACCGCACCCATGGCAGTCATATAGCCGGATTGACCGCGATCACCTTGACACCTTGTGAAAACACGCACTCCGGATGCCGGAGACTATCTTGTTGCAGGCGAAGGATGAGAACATCCGGGCGGCTTTTCACGCAGGAAGGGGTTATTTTTCAAACCGGGTAGGTCCCCATGAGATGCGCGAGTCCACGGTCCTCAGGCCAGCCCAGTGCGAGATTGAGATTCTGGATCGCCTGGCCGGCCATGCCCTTCACGAGATTGTCGAGTACCACAAATACAGCTAAACGATGGGCGTGCACCGCACCGCTGATGAGACAGTGATTGCTGCCCACCACACTCGGAAGCTCAGGCATGGTCTCGACCCAATGGACGAATGCGCTTTGCGGATAGCTCTCACGGTAAATCCGTGAGAGCTCCTCCTCGGAAATCGGGTCGGGCAGGGACGCCTCGATCGTAACGTGAATCCCCCGAACCCAGGGCGCCGCATACGGAATGAAACTCCAGTCGAGCGGCCCCGCATGCCGGACCAGCATGCGGTCGACTTCCCCTGCATGACGGTGACGGAAGGGATGATACGGCTGGAAGTTGTGCGCACGGAACGGATGGTGTGTCCGCTCGGTCGGCGTGAGCCCTGCACCCGAGGATCCTGTGAAACCGAAGGCTGAGGCTTGCTCCAGAGGCAAGTGGCGAACGAGCGGCAAAAGACCGAGGGAGAGGGCCGTTGCAAAGCAGCCGGGGTTGGCGATCCGGCGAGCACTCCGGAGGTCCTCGGCCATCCATTCACTCAACCCATAAACGAAGCCGCCCGGAGTCTCATCCAAACGAAAGTCGGCCGAGAGATCGATGAGCAGGATCCGATCCCAAACACCGGCTTCCTGCCACTCGGTCCGAAGTGAGGGGTAACTGCTGGCAAGTTCGCCATGACGGAGGGCGGAAAAGACGACCATGCGCTCCCGATCGGCGAGCGTCTGCCACTCGACACGGTCTACGAAGCGTTCCACGCGGGCACGATTCCAGAGATTCGGATGGACATCGGACCAACGAGCGCCGGTACGGGAACGGGATACCGCATATGCCACCTGAACGCCCTCATGGAGTTCGAGAAGACGTAACAGCTCCCCACCGCCGAAACTCGCCGCACCGAGAATCACGACCGGCACGGTCACGGCGAATTCCCGGCGCCCGCGGCAGGTTTCAGGCGATTGAGAATTGCACGACCCACCTTCTCATGGATCGACCCGGGATCTTCGAACGCATTGAGCGCGGGTGTCTTGAGCGTCTCCTCGATGAATGTTTTCCCGACCGCATTGTCGGTCACGGGACCCGAGACCAGCGCAACCGAAATGGACCAGCGTTCGGCGAGGAAACGGACACCGCCCAGGGCACCCACCGGATCCTGCGCACAAAAGACGAAGGCGGATGCCCACCCACGCAATTCAGCGTCGTCGAGGATTTCCTGGACGCCATACTGGCCGAGAATGCCATCGCCGGTTTCAACCACGATGACATCGAGCCTCTCGTGTGCCATCTCGCTGAAAATCCGCCGTGCGGCCAGAGTCGCGGTCCCGGGCCCAGTGGCCGGGAACCCCGCGTCGGTGAAATCCAGGGTCAGTGCAGCACCGTGATCACGCATGGCAAGCGTATCCCGAAGGAGCGAAACACCGGTGGTTTTGGCACCTCCAACCCGGAGTCCGCGGTCGCTGAGATCGCGGATGAGCGCGCAGGCAAAAGAGGTCTTACCGGAATCCATTGCAGTGCCGGCCACGTAAATCAACGGCGCGCCAGGCGGCTCACCCGCTTCGCGAATGGAAGCGCATTCGAGATCGGCGGGGACACCCTCCCGATGGCGGAAATGGGGGAACACCACCACCTGCCCCAGAATCTCAACCTCAAACGGGGGCCCCACGCTCGGATGCCAGGAATCACATGCACCGATCACACCCCCCAGATTGAGCAGGGCGAGGCGCGAGCCGGGTTGGATACTTGCGGGCACACGTCCCGCGTAACCGTGGAGTGCGGCACGCCCCCCCAGTGCGCCGACGATCACATCCCCGCGGTTGAGTCGCACCATGCGCCCATGGATGTCTTCAAGCGTGTTGTAGCCGGACTTGTCGTTCAGGAGACGGGCCGCAACGACAGCGCCGGCTTTGACCTCGATCGCCTCCTGGATCGTGACGGGCGAACCCAATCCCAGGCGGCGCGCGACCGACCCGATCTTCCGAACCTCAATTTTTCTCATCGATCCCCCCGGCCGCCCGTGCCCAAAGACCCTGGTTCAGTCCATGAATCCTCGTGAACCCCAGGGCATCGCGACCATCCCAGAGAGAGGCGGTCTCGCCGTAGCGCGCCATCGTTGCATCCATCAGCGAATGGGGCGAACGGACACCTTCCACCACCATTCTTCCGGGTTCGAGCCGGATCCGGACTTCGCCCGTGACCCGTTCCTGCGAGGATGCGAGGAACGCCTCAATATCCCGGGCTAAGGGATCGAAAAACCGGGCTTCGTGCACGAGCGAACCGTAGAGCGCGCCGAGCGTCTCCTTCCAGGAGATCTGTGCGCCGCTCAGGACGAGCTTCTCGAGTTCGCGGTGGGCGGTGATCAGGATCGACGCAGCAGGAGCCTCGAAGGCAATTCGGCCCTTGATCCCGAGAATCGTCTCCCCGAGATGGATCCCGCGACCGATGCCATAAGCCGAACCGATGGCATTCAATTGCTCGATCAGGGCAACCGCATGGTCCGAATCCGCGTGACGGGGTTCGCCCTTGTGAAACCCGAGCGTGAGAACCCGGGGCGTGCGTCCCGGATCGATCGGGCCATGGAGATAAATTGTCTCGGGCACACTCGCCCAGGCATCATGGGTCTCGCCGCCGCCGATGGTAGTTCCCCAAAGACCCTGGTTGATCGAATAACGGGCTTGCAACGGCCACTCGTCATACCCGTGGCGGACGAGATAGGCAGCCTCCTCCGCCCGGGTCCAGCCGAGCTCCCGGATGAGACATCGATGCTCGAGATCAGGAGCCAGAACGGCGAAAGCCGTCGCGAAGCGGACCTGATCGTTGCCCGCGCCGGTCGACCCATCCACGACGCAGTCGGCCCGAAGCGCGCGGGCAACTTCCGCTACAGCCACCGCCTGGCAGGTTCTTTCAGCTGACACCGAAAGGGGATACACCCCGCCCTTGAGCGCATTCCCATAGAGCAGGTAACGGAGATAACGGTCAAAGAGCAGCGCACGCGCGTCGACCAGGCGGTAAGCCTCGGCACCCAGCCGCTGAGCACGATCCGCGAGCGTCGCCCGCTGCTCGGGATCCAGTCCGCCCGTATCGACCGTGACCGCGGTCACCCGATGACCGGTCGCACGAAGATAAACCAATGCAAATGAGGTATCGAGCCCGCCCGAAAAAGCGAGCACGGTGTGTTGGGGTGGGTTCATGCTTCTGTTCCTATAAACCTGTACAAATCTGTACAGAGGATTTATCCGCACACGGTTGATAGACAGACATCATCTGCAACTCGTGCCTATTGACGCTCAGTTGCGCCGGAGAACGTGCCAGAAGAATACGTCGGACTTCCTTATA
>DAHXNI010000063.1 GCA_027365475.1 Pseudomonadota bacterium
GACGCCATCCGTCACGCCGCACTCACGCACAAGGGCCCAGCACTGTTATACCGCGGCCCGCGCCTTTTGTTCAGCCCCCGCCGACCTCAGCACATCCGGGCTATCGGATGCCGATGGCCGTTGCCACATTTAGAATTGCTGGTTGCCTCTTTCTCTGGGCACACGCTTGACACAGATTGCCGACTTTGTGATATGGTGCGCACAGGCGTCAAGCCAGTCACGGACCATCACAAGGAGACTTCGGCAATGAAAACACACTTTTTACATCGTTCATCTCTGCTCATCGCATTGGTCGGTTTGCTCAGTCTGTTAGGCACTCCCCTACAAGCCCAAGCCGCATCCCCGACCCTCCTTCCCAAACTGAGCCCCGTCCTTCGGGCACTCTACCTCGGGAAGATCCCGTTCCAGATGGGACATGCAACCACTCTGGCCTCCCCTGCATCGATAGGGGGCCTGATCGCCCGCCCGAGCACGGCCTGCACGTTCGATGCGCGGCCGCTTGGAACCTTCACACCCATGGTCAATAGCTGTGGCGACACACTGGTCTGGATCGTTCCCGACTCCCGTGGGAGCGTGCTGCTCTCGAGCTTGGCCGATCTGGGTGCCCAGAAGATTCAGACCGCCACCTGGACCTCCATGATTCAAGCCTGGATTCCCGTGAGCAAGCTCCCGATGCTCGCCGAACTACCGGGTGTTGCCTTCGTTCGGAACCCCCTCTATGTCCACACCATGAATCTACCTCGCAGGCTCGCGCCCCGGGGTGTGCCCATCAGTCCAACTGGACAAGCCCCGATCCAGGCACTGGCCATGCAGTCGGAGGCTCTGAACAAGGCCGGAATCAACGGGCAGGGTGTGAATGTCGGCCTGATCTCGAGTGGCGCCTATTACTATAGTTTCTACGCCTCAGAAGGCTTCCTGCCGAACAACGTGTATTTCGCATACCCACCAAGCGGTGATCAAGGTGCGGACGAAGGCAGCTGGATGATGCAAATTGTCTACCAGGATGCGCCCGACGCCAATCTCGGATTTTGCTCAGGGGTGCAATCCTCTTACGACATTCCGGGCTGTGCCCAAGACCTGATCACCCAGTTCGGAGCAAACATCGTCTCGGACGACCTCGGTATCATTCCGACGTTCTATTTCCCCATGACTGACGCCATTGGCTATGAAGCACTGATGAAAGCGTACCCCAACGTGCTCTTTTTCACCTCGGCGGGCAATTGGGGGAATACCGTGGACGGTCAGGACGGCTTCTATCAAGCCGGATATGTCCCGACGACGGCCACGGTCAACGGCGTCAGCCAAACGGTCGAGGATTTCGGGAAGGCAGTTGGAGACGCCTCGAACCCTTTCAACGAGTTCGCGCTCCCCCCAGGATATGGAGTTGAGCTCATCATCGGCTGGAGTGATAACCCGACTGAAAACGCCACGACGGGAGCTTGCCCGAGCACGAACAACGCCTTCAACCTGGAACTTGTGGAACCAACGGGGACCAGCACGGCTGGCGCGCCTCTTGCGGAGTCCGGACCCAGCAATAGCGCCAGCAGCTCGGGGCTCGTAATTAATACAAACTGCCCTTCGATTGGCCTTGTGTATACCAATACGGGATCCACGACTCTCACAGTGAGCCCGGTGATCCAAGCGGTCAGCACACCCAACACCACAAACCTGAACTTTAAGCTCATTGCCTCAATCGTCAGTAATAATGGAAGTGGAAGCTTCCCGCTCACCTACTATACGGATGGATCGGCAGGCGCCGACCGGGATTTCCCTGGCCAAAGCAAATCCAACCTACTTGAAGCGGCGGCAGTCGTCCCCTTCGGGACCAACCCCCCGGGATTTCCGATCGAGTTTTTCAGCAGCAGCGGACCCTATACCCTTTCCTGGAACTGCAACGCCGCTGAAACCTCCTGCACGGCCATCACACCGCCCGACAACTCCGAGGTTCCGGATATCGCTGCTCCGGATGAGGACATCGTCAATATGGGAGGATTCATGCAAGGGTTTTATGGAACCTCGGCAGCCTCACCTGGGGCGGCCTCCGTTGCGGCGCTTCTCCTTTCTGCTGGCGTCAGTTCCAAGTCGATTCCGAGCATCCTCGAAAAGACAGCCGCTCAACAGAGTGGTTCCGGATGGAATGGGATATACGGCTATGGTCTCGTCGATGCTCTGCAGGCAGCCATCGCGAGCGTGCCTCCGACCGCAACCATCACCGATCCCGCCAATCCTGAGGTCACCGTGGGCCAGGCCGTGACCTTTGCCGGCTACTGCTCGACAGCCATCGGCTCAAATGAGAGCGATTTCACCGCAAATTGGTCGTTCAGTAACGGCAAGACGGCAACCGGATATTTCCCGGGCGCGATCAGCTTCAGCAAGCCCGGAACTTATACGGCCGAGATGACCTGCAGCAATCTTGCAGGCGTCACCTCGAAGCCGGCTTCCCTCTCAGTCGCGGTTGCGCCATCACCGGGCGGAGGTGGCGGCATTGGTGGCTTTGGACCACTCGGCCTCATCGTGCTGGGCTTTTTCACATTCAGTGTGACACTTCGCACGAAGCGCAAGAACACCATCTAACTTGAGGAACCAGTTTAGGGGGGTAGCTTTCGGGCTACCCCCTTTTTTTATAAAAATAAATGTCCAAAAGCCATTAAAATAAATAGGCCATGGACAATACGCCTGAACGTACCCTTGTTCTGCTCGCGCTCTCGGGTGGAGTGGATTCTTCCGTTTCAGCCCTGCTCCTTAAGGAACAGGGGTGGCAGGTCGAGGGGCTTTTCATGGTCAACTGGGAGGAACCGGAAGGGTACTGTACGAGCGCAACCGATTTCCAGGATGCCCGGCGCGTCGCGGATCAACTGGACATTCCGCTCCACCGAGTTCATTTCAGCCAGGTATACCGGGAGCGAGTATTCGAGCCCTTCCTCAAAGCCTATGCGGATGGTCTTACGCCGAATCCTGATGTCTCATGCAACCGCGAGATCAAGTTCGGTGTGCTCTGGGACTATGCGCAAAGGCTCGGCGCGACTCACCTCGCAACCGGGCACTACGCGATGATCCAAGATGCCCCTCAGGGAGCCCGACTCCTTCGATCCCGGGATCGGCACAAGGATCAGACCTATTTCCTGAACCAGGTCGATGCGGAAACCCTGAGCCACTGCCTGTTTCCGATCGGGCAGATGACCAAGCCGGAGGTGCGCGCACTCGCGCGTCGCCGCGGCCTTCCAACACATGCCAAAAAGGACAGTACGGGTATCTGCTTCATCGGGGAGCGGCCTTTCCGGCCCTGGCTGGAGAACTTTCTTCCTGTGACCCCCGGCTTGATCCTCGATGAAACCGGCCAAACCCTTGGCGAACACACAGGCATCTGGTTTTACAATCTGGGGCAACGGAAAGGTCTCGGAATTGGCGGCGTGCGCGGTGCCCAGGAAGGGTCTTGGTATATCTACGAGAAGAACCATGCAGCGAATATCCTCCGGGTAACGCAGAATCTTCATCACCCGGCACTCTGGCCAACCACAATACAGCTCGCTGATTTTCATTGGATTGGACCGGCTCCATCATGCGGCCCGATCCGCGGATCAGGCAAAACCCGCTACCTCCAGTCCGATGTTCCCTGTGTGATGAATTGGGATCCGGATCGCGGACCAACAGTCCAGTTCGACGACCCCGTCTTTGCACCCACTCCTGGACAATACTTTGTTCTATACGATGGTGAGTTTTGTTTAGGCGGCGGTTCCATATCAGGAATCGGATTGAGCCCTGCCCAGCCGATCAGTACTTCGACACGGTCTGTGTTACCGACCGATCACCTGACTGAATCTGCTTGATGGCCCCTAGCATACGCGTCAGCATGGGTCAGGGGTATAATTAATTTCGCGCGATATTATGCATCGCAAGAATCCGCCCGATCTTGAATGAGGATGCTTCATCATGAAGAACCCGGCCTCGCTCCGTGAATCCTGTCTCGATCAGCTGACTATCGGTGAGGAAACCTATACTCTAGTTTCCCTCAAAAAGCTGGCCCAGAAGCATCCTGCAGTCGACAAGCTGCCACAGTCGCTCAAAATCCTCCTTGAAAACGTGATCCGCAACCTGGACGGACAGGCTGTGCGCGAACAGGATGCAGAGGCGATTTTAAAATGGAGGCCGGATGCTCCCAGCATTGCAGAATTCGCATTCACTCCTGCTCGGGTCCTTCTTCAGGATTTTACCGGCGTTCCTGCGATCGTCGACCTCGCAGCCATGCGCGATGCCATGAAAAAACTCGGGGGGGATCCGAAGCGCATCAATCCCCTCTCCCCGGTAGAGCTCGTCATCGACCACTCAGTTCAGGTTGATTTCTCCGGATCACCTGACAGTTTTGCCCGAAATCGGACCATGGAGTTTGAGCGGAATCACGAGCGCTACGCCTTTCTCCGCTGGGGTCAGGAAGCGTTTGATAACTTCAGGGTCGTGCCACCTGATACCGGGATTGTCCACCAGGTCAATATTGAGTATCTTGCACGTGTGGTTTTCGCACAGCAGTTACGAGACAGCACTTGGCTCTATCCAGATACCCTCGTTGGCACAGATTCCCACACAACCATGGTGAACGGGCTCGGAGTGCTTGGATGGGGGGTGGGCGGAATAGAAGCCGAAGCAGCCATGCTGGGACAACCGATGACGATGGTCATCCCCGAAGTCGTGGGCGTCCGTCTCACCGGTCGTCTCAAAGCCAGTGCGACAGCAACGGATCTGGTTCTTACCCTGACCGAGATGCTTCGCAAGCATGGTGTCGTCGGCAAGTTTGTCGAGTTTTTCGGAGATGGAGTAGAGACTCTGGCTGTGACGGACCGCGCAACGATTGGAAACATGTCGCCTGAGTTTGGATCGACCTGTGCGCTCTTTCCAGTTGATTCACAGACCCTCCGTTACCTCAAACAGACGGGCCGTTCGAATGCGACGCTCGCACACGTCGAAACCTACTGCCGAGCTCAAGGTCTCTGGCACGAAGCCCAAACCCCGGATGCGCACTATAGCGAGACGCTGGAGTTGGATCTGGGGACGATCGAGCCCTGCCTTGCAGGCCCGAGCCGCCCGCAGGATCGGGTCCAGTTATCTGCTCTTCGGGAACGGGTAGCAAATACACTCAAGGATTATCACAATCCAGGCAAACCGCACGCCACATCCCAGAAAGATTTGACCGGAGGGCTCGTCTCCTCATCATTGACCGACGGAGATCTTGTCATTGCAGCGATCACGAGTTGCACCAACACATCAAATCCTTCCGTCATGATTGGTGCTGGTCTACTGGCACGCAACGCAGCCCGCCGGGGGCTTCGCCCCAAGCCATGGGTCAAAACCTCCCTTGCCCCAGGCTCCCAGGTCGTCACGGAATACCTCCGCGAAGCCGGCCTGCTGGATGATCTGGCACATCTCGGCTTCGACTTGGTGGGTTACGGTTGTACCACCTGTATTGGCAATTCAGGGCCACTCAGGCCCGAGATCAGCGAAGCCATACAGAAAGGACAGCTTGCAGTGGGGGCGATCCTCTCCGGGAACCGGAACTTCGAAGGGAGGATCCATCCCGAAGTCCGCTTGAATTTCCTGGCTTCTCCTCCGCTCGTTGTGGCCTTTTCTCTAGTTGGTCGACTCGGCATTGATCTTGATCGGGAACCACTTGGAATCGATCCCAAAGGTGTACCGGTCTACCTCAAGGACATCTGGCCGGATCCGGCAGAGGTCACACAACTCATTGAAAGGCATATCCACGGTCAAATGTTCCAGAAATGTTACGCCGAGGTCTTTCGTGGACCTCCCGAATGGAACGACCTCAAAGTTGCAAAAGGTCATCTCTACACATGGGATCCGGAATCCACCTATGTTCAGAATCCACCCTTTTTTGAAAACTTAAAGTCACAGCCGCCAGCACTCCAGACGATTCAGGGAGCGCGGGTACTCGCGATGCTCGGAGATTCGGTCACGACCGATCATATCTCTCCAGCCGGAAATATATCGCCCACAAGCCCGGCAGGCCGCTATCTCATTAAACTCGGCGTCGGACCCAAGGACTTCAACTCATACGGCTCGCGGCGTGGCAACCATGAAATCATGATGCGTGGAACCTTTGCCAACATCCGTTTAAAAAATGCGTTGGTTCCTGCCATCGAAGGCGGCATGACGGTTCATTTCCCAACCGGTCAAACACTATCCATCTTCGACGCAGCCATGGCTTATCAAAAAGAAGGTACCCCGCTCCTCATACTCGCCGGCAAGGAATACGGAAGTGGTTCCTCGCGCGACTGGGCGGCAAAAGGGCCGGCTCTACTCGGTGTGCGAGCCATCCTGGCACAGAGTTTCGAGCGGATTCATCGTTCCAACCTGGTCGGCATGGGGATTCTGCCACTTGAGTTTCAACCCGGCGAGAACGCCAAGAGTCTCGGCCTCACCGGGCAGGAGACCTTCTCGATCACCGGGATCGAGGATCCCGTGGTCACCCAGGTCAATATCGTCGCCCAGGCCGAAAAAGGCCCCAGGAAACAGTTTAAAGCACGTGTTCGGTTGGATACCCCGAAAGAACGCGAATACTACCGCCACGGCGGGATTTTGAACTATGTCCTCCGGGAGCTGGCCCGCCCCGATCAGCCAACCGCACCCGCCTGAGCTATCATAGGGGCACCGGTGTGGGGGCGACATGGCTTCGACACGGGTTGTGAAACTCGAAATGCATGCCGAGGTGCGGTGAGGCCTCGTTAAACCGACCGCAAAACGCTAGTTGCGAACGACGCAAACTACGCCCTAGCGGCCTGACCGCTAGCCTCCGACTGGAGCCGCACCTGCGCGTCCAGCAGCCTCGCAAGGGGCGTCGGGGGTCGATCTCGCAGGACCACCCAAAGGGTCGTCCGGGACCTTTGATGTGGACCTTCTCGGACTCGGTGACTCGAGTTTGCGGATGAGCGGCGAGTCATGACGATCATCATCTGACTAAGCATGTAGACCTTCGAGTGGAAAACTCGTGGACGCGGGTTCGATTCCCGCCGCCTCCACCAATAACAAAATCCCCACCTTTCTCGGGTGAGGTTTGTTCTGACCTGATCGCGTTCATTCCCGCGTCTTGTTTAGGGGTTCCTGCGGAAGCTTGCAGACTGCTCCGGTCCGTCTATCGACCTATTTCAAGCAACTCCTCACTTCCTCCGGCTCATTCCTCTCTCCGTCCTTGCTCTTTGAAACAAGCCAAAAGTCCGCAAAAACCCAACCTTCGCTAGATACCCATCATAGAGCTACGTGAGACGAATCAAGCGATTGGATTTCGGCAACGGGTAGCCAAAGAAGCCCTGAGCGTTGCGCTTTATCGGTAGTTATGGAGAACTACCAACGATCTGCCACATCAAAAGTGGGCTTGACATGGCAAGGTAGCGCGGCAAAACTACTTTAAGGATCAAACTGAGATAGCAGCATGCAGCGTCTTGACCTGAAAGTGAGTGGCTTGATTTTCTGCCTTTTGCTTGCCGGAAACGCCATGGCTTCGAATCCGGTATCACGGACTCATTCCTACAATGGTCTCGCGCTGACCCCGCCCATGGGTTTTAACGATTGGGCACATTATCAATGCCACATCAGCCAGCGACTATTCGTCCAAACGGCCAACGCCCTTGTGAATACTGGTCTTGCAAAACTGGGCTACCGTTACGTGAATATCGATGATTGCTGGATGGCGAGATACCGTAATGCGGCAGGTCATCTCGTTGCCAACCGAAAGCTGTTTCCTCGGGGAATGAAATGGCTTGGGGCCTATCTACACGCCAAAGGCCTCAAATTCGGCATCTACGAAGATGCCGGATACAAGACCTGTCAGGGCAAACCTGGCATATACGGCCATATTCAGGAAGATGTGCGCACCTTTGCCTCTTGGGGAGTGGATTACCTCAAACTCGACTATTGTTATCCTCCCGACAATCGGTTTCCGGGAAAGAACTTTTCACAGGTTGCACATCTGGTTTATGCAAAAGTCAGTCGTGCGTTGCGTCATTCAGGACATGCGATCGTGTTCAGTTGCTCGCCACCTGCCTATGTATTTGGCAAGCCGAAACTGTTTGCACAGGTTATGTCCTGGATTGGGTCCGTGTGCAACCTCTGGCGTACCGATGACGATATTTTTGATGCATGGAAAAGTGTTCTCGCAAACTTCAATGGAAATGTCACTCTTGGGCGTTTTTCTCATCCGGGCGGATGGAATGATCCGGATATGCTTGAAGTCGGTAATCGCGGCCTCACGATCCGGGAACAGCGCACACAATTCAGTCTCTGGGCAGAAATGGCGGCCCCTCTTTTGATCAGCACAGATGTCGCACGACTTTCACCCGCAGCGCTCAAGATTCTCTCCAATGCCGCTGTGATTGCAGTTGACCAGGATCCGCTCGGGATTCAGGCCACCCTAATCAAACAGGAAGGGAGTGTTGATATACTCTCGCGTCCCCTGATAAATGGTGATCATGCGGTCATCCTTTTCAACAAAGGCTCAAAGCGCACATACGCTACCGTGAGCCTTAAGCAATTGGGGCTTAATCCTGGTCGATATCGTCTCCAGAACCTTTGGACCAAGCAAATCACATGGACCCATCGCCGTATTGCGGCCGAGGTTCGATCGCACGGAGTTGTGATGTACCGCCTCCATGCCATTCCCTGAAACGGTGATCCTCACCGATCGTGTAAAGATTGCAGTTGGGGAAACTGCACAGTATTTGTGATTCCAATATTCGTTGAACCCATTGAATGAATGGCACTAGTGTCATGTCACGTATTAAATGTCGGATAAAGACGCTTGAGTTTGACGCGTGCATCTTCGGTCGTGAATTGCCAGTTCACTTTTGCGTGAATCTGGTCGCGGCGCGATTGCCATGCAGCAACCTCCGCACATAACT
>DAHXNI010000065.1 GCA_027365475.1 Pseudomonadota bacterium
GCGATGGACGGGATGCCTGGGCTCGAAGTTGATGGATCGGGGGACATTGAAGAATCCAGTACTGTTGCCATGAGTGATACTACCTTGGACTGTAAATTCCAGAAGGCAGGTGTTCCAGGTCACATTGGCACACAGGGAAGCCCATATGGTCCCATCCTATTTGAGCTGCAGAACTTAACGAGACAGAAGCAGAAATTACTCGGTGCTCAGTCTGAAACGATAGGTTAATCTTGCGCATGAGCATCGTTAAGCGATAATTTGGATGGATTGCTTCCACTTATTGTGGGCCGTTCAGCTTCTGTTTGAGGGTTCTGTGTCTGTGTCAAAGACATGGTCTCACACAGTTAAAGATCGATGCAATCGAACTGTGCATGAATATTTGTATCAAGACAGTAGTCGATGCCCCTCCTTGCAAAGCCAAACAATTGCAAGAATTCGCGCTTGTATTGCATATAGTCGGTGATTTCAAGCAGGTTATCGTCATCAACAATCGGCCATCGATCTTTGCAACTCTGTTGCACGTCGTTACGGAGTTCGCGATCATCAAGCCGTAACCGACCTTGATCATCAGTTTCTGGGGCAAGGGTGTCGCTTCTATAAAGGTAATCGCGAAACAGGCGACATTGCTGCTCAACTATACTCTCGTGTAGCATTTTTTCCTTCATTACGCGAAAAAGCAAGGAACCATATAGAGGCATGACTGGAATAGAAGCGCTTGCTTGAGTAACAGAGGCTTTCATGATGGCTACATGCACACTCAGATTTTGTTTGAGAAATTGATTCTGCAAAATAGCCGCGGTTTCCTCGAGATGTTTTTTGGCGTGGCCAATGGTTCCGTCCCAGTATATCGGCCAAGTCATCTCTGATCCGATGTAACTGAAGGCAACTGTTTTTGCGCCTTGTGCCAAGACATCAGCCTGGCTCAACGCATGAACCCAGAGTGCCCAATCATCGCCACCCATCACCGTGACTGTGTCTCTGATCTCCTGTTGTGTAGCTGGTTCAAGAACAATATCGGTTAGCTGATCCTGATCGGTATCGATTGTTTTCCCGGTATACGGCATACCAATCGGTTTCAGTGAACTGTGAACGACCTCACCTGTATCTGGAAGACGACGCAAAGGCGATGCCAATGAATAGACAAGCAGATCAATTGGGCCATCCATTTCCTGCTTAATGAGGTCAACTGCACAGGCGCGAGCTTCATGAGAAAACGCATCTCCATTAATCGACCGGCTCCAGAGGTCAGCCTGCTTCGCTAACTTGTCGAATGCCGCTGAGTTATACCACCCAGCGCTAGCTGTTTTGGATGGCCGGTTTTTCTTTTCAAAAAACACTCCGAGTGTTGCTGAGCCATATCCAAAAGCAGATGTAATTCTTGCAGCCAAACCATAGCCTGTTGATGCACCAATTATCAGTACACGCTTGGGGCCCTTTGAGCGCATGCTCTTGGATCGAATCGTCGTGACCTGTTCTCGGACGTTCATTTCGCATCCATTTGGATGTGCTGTTGTACAGATACAGTGCCAAACCTTGGGTGTCACAATCACTGGTTTATCACTCTTCCTGTAAATGGCTGTTCACTCTGACTGGTAGGCAGCCAGTAGAACCAAGAATTGCGTTGTTTGTTCAAACACGAAAACATTCATTCCTGAAATCAGCTTAGGTCGCTCATTTATTGATCCCCGAAGGCAAAGGATGCGACGTTTATCAGGTTGGGTCTACTGGGGTATTGCCTCCGCTAAATGATGTTCGGGCTTGTGCTCGTCTGTAAAGACGCTCACGATTCCAGCTTAGTGGTACATGCAGTACAGTCCAGGCATAAATCAGGCGGAAAAATTGCAGGCGCCACCACACGGGTCGCGAATCGAATAAATCACCGGCCAGCATTGAAATAATGCCCTGCTCGACATTCCAGATGTTGTGTGGATACCGGAATATGTGTTGCATGGCTGGTGAGTTGAACCGGTAGATAAAAAAAGCAAAGCGGCGCATCCCGCGCCGCAAACGCTTTTCTAGACGTTGCTGCAACTCTACCTCACATGTGGGATCGTGCAGAGCAGCATCTACAACTGCAGCTGTCTGCTCTGCTCCGGACATGGCAAGGTAAACGCCTGACGAAAACACTGGATCGAGAAAAGCAAATGCATCTCCTACTAGCATCCAGCCAGGGCCTCCAATTGTGCGAGAGTCATAAGAATAATTTCCAGCGATGCGTACTTCGTTATTGATCAGAACAGCATGTTCAAGTCGTGCCCACAGCGCAGCGTTCCGTTTGAGTGTGTCAAACAAAAACTCATGCGAGCGTCCATTGCGTTGCTTGAGGTAGTCCGGACGGCAAACCGCGCCTACACTCATTACTCCACCCTGTAAAGGAATCATCCACATCCATCCATGCTCGAAACTGTAAATACTAATGTTGCCGGCGTCCTGGCCTGAACGGTACTGGGCGCCACGAAAATGACCAAATATTGCAGCACTCTGGTGTTCGGTATTCTTGCGTTTGAGTTTCATCCTTGTAGAGAGAAATGCATCTCGACCGCTAGCATCCAGTACATAACGTGCACATACCTGGTATGCGCTTTTATCATCGAGTCGCACTTCCACGCGTGAATCGCGATGTCCGAGCTGTTCAATATTGATGACTTCTGTACCTTCACGTGTATCCACACCTTCACTACGCGCGTGACTGAACAACATTGCGTCAAAATCCTGTCGCAGGACCTGAAATGCGTGTGGCGGGCTATGACCCAGTGCACGTGCGAACGCGTAGACATTGTATCCACGTTGATTGTCAGCTTCAAAATCAGCACCCTGTTTATACACACCTAGCGCTCTAACCTTATCCATCACACCTAGATGTTCAAACACGGGTAAGTTCATAGGTAACAACGATTCACCAATATGAAAGCGTGGATGGTGCGTTTTTTCCAACTGCATGACAGACCACCCTCGCCTAGCCAACAGCGTTGATACTGTGCTACCCCCTGGGCCTCCACCGATTACTAATACATCGCAATATTCGGTCGGTGTGATAACTCGCTGTGCATTATTCATGTCATGCTCCAGATAGCTTGCAAAGACATTCAATTCATGCATGTTATTTAGAACCTTGTTTCTGTCAACATCCGGTATGATCCACCATCGCTGTTAATGTCTAATGTCATCGGCTATCTGACATCCTATATCGCAACATGGTTTATCGCCTGCATACATGCGTAGAGTCAGAAAAGGTTTATCGTAGTAGTTGGGATGATGGGTACGCACACGTAAAAAACATTCCATCTGCATGTCATGGTGAAAATCGTCCGGGCTTGAAACTGGATACGATGCATTGCAAATGCCGTCATTGCCGTTGTCAGTTGATATTATGTACATTATGCGACAATATGAAGATACAAGTGAGAAGAACTCGCTAAACCAATGACTGAAGTGGCTGTAACGTTCTCGATTGCCAGTTGGGCTGCATGGGCACCCGGTATACAGGATCTGACAGATTGGAGCGCCTGGATCAGAGGCGAACGCACTGGATTACAGAGTGACCAACCCGATGTGAGTTTTTTGCCTCCGTTGCTTCGAAGACGTCTGGATCGCGTTGGACGGATGGCCCTTTATGTAGCCTGGCAGTGTGCAGGGAACCGTGTGGGGTTACCTCTCGTTTTTGCATCTCGACATGGTTTTCTCGCACGCACGGTTCAGCTACTGGACAACCTGGCCCAGCATGAAACGCTATCTCCAGCAGCTTTCAGTTTATCAGTACACAATAGCGCGGCAGGCTTGTTTTCTATATGTCGAGATGATCGGAGCCCATCCACGGCCTTGGCAGCGGGCGGGCAGACGCTAGCGGCAGCAATACTCGAAGGTATCGGCATGCTGATAGAAGGCAGGACAGAAGTATTGGTGGTTTACACGGATGAAATACCGCCGCCTGAATATACGTCTTATTTGGGGATGAATGAACCAGACTTTGCAGTTGGAATGCTGTTGGCTGTTCCAAATCGAGAATTGCCACAGTACCGGTTGATCGCCAGCCCAGGTGTCACGAATGGAAGGCAACTCGATGTGGCTCTCATGGAGCTTTTGGTAGAAGATGTGCCCATTTTACATTTGAGTTTGGGTGAGTCTGACTTGCAACTCGTGCGAGTAGATGAACACCTTGCCTATACGAACCATTGAGATGTGATAACCCAGGGTTAATACACTTTTATGGATGAGCTACACAATGATTCCGGCTTGATTGCAATCACCCATGGGGATGGCTGGTTGCGGCAGGCTGCGAACAGGATTAAATGGTATTGGCCACTGAAAATACTGGGAACCGTTGGCTATATGACATTGTTCATGATGGGATACTTCTGGTTGTTGAGACATCCCGTATTTCCGGTAACAGTCATGCCATTAACCAGGTTAGACTATCTCATTGGATTTCAACCTTGGAGTATTGTGTTATACGGATCTTTATGGTTGTATATCTCCCTTGTTCCCGTGCTGATCTACGGTAAACGAGAACTGGTTTATTACCTTAGTGCAGTCACCGTGCTGAGCATTGCTGGATTTGTGTGTTTCTTCTTTTGGCCTACAGCTGTGCCCATGTTTGGCATAGACTGGGCGCGTTATCCGCTTGTTGCTTTTCTGAAGTCGGTGGATGCTTCGGGAAACGCTTGCCCATCATTGCACGTGGCTTTTGCTGTTCTCACAGGAATATGGTTGCATCGACTACTTAAAAAAATTAGTGCACCCTTTGCCATACGCCTTTTCAATGGGTGCTGGTGCTTAGGTATTTTGTATTCCACTTTGGCGCTCAAGCAGCATGTGGCACTGGATGTGCTGGCGGGAACGGTATTGGGATTTTGTGTGGTTGCATTTCATCTTTTTTTACTCACTCGGCCTGAAGTTTACGCAAACTCCATGCATCAGCTAATTTCGGCAACACAAATCACCGAATGAAACGTTGTGGCTGAAATGGGCTCTTTGTAAGGGATCTGGCTCACATGGCTTTTGTGATAACCGCTACCATTAAATGTTTTATGGCGAACTGGAGCGGCAAATCTATGAGTGGCTTTTTGCGGATAAGACAGCCGGTAGATCACAAATAATTATTAAGAGATAAATATATCTTATTATAATATATAGAGATTTTATAAGTAATCGAGCGCAACCAAGCGTTCTGCTACTACGAATAACCCTGTACACATTAGCTTTCAGTATTCAGGTTCATACCATTGCAGGCGTAACCGTGCCAAGCAGGCGCTGAAGGATTAACGTCAACCGACCGGATGAATCTCGCATGTCATGTCATGGAAGCGCATCGGGCCAAGTCTGCTATCAAGTGGCCACGATTCGGACAAAGGGGTGCAAATAAAAAATGTGATTTGAAACTTTGAGCTTGTGCTATCATGGCGCGTGCTCAAAACCAAGAAGCCAGCGTACGTTTTTATTACGGGAGGAGTGGTTTCTTCGCTCGGAAAGGGAATTGCTGCCGCTTCCTTGGGCGCGATCCTTGAATCACGTGATCTCAAGGTTACCCTCATCAAACTTGACCCCTATATCAATGTCGATGCCGGCACTATGAGCCCGTTTCAGCATGGTGAGGTCTATGTGACTGAGGATGGTGCCGAAACAGATCTGGACCTTGGTCATTACGAACGATTTGTACGAACCACAACCGGGCGCCAAAACAACTTTACGACAGGGCGCATCTACCAGGCTGTCATTGAAAAAGAACGGCGCGGGGACTATCTCGGTAGTACCGTTCAAGTTATTCCACATATTACGGACGAGATCAAGCATGCGATTCGTTCTGGGTCAAATGGGTTTGACGTCTGTCTGGTCGAAATTGGTGGTACGGTCGGGGATATTGAGTCGCTCCCTTTTCTCGAAGCCATCCGGCAGATTGCTCTAGAAGATCAGGAGGTTCGAGTATTGTACATTCATCTCACCCTGATTCCTGTGGTCGGCGGTGGGGGCGGAGAAGTCAAAACCAAGCCCACTCAGCATTCGGTAAAAGAGCTGCGCTCGATCGGTATACAACCAGATATCCTGCTATGTCGAGCCTCGCAACCGCTTACCGATGATGCGCGCCGCAAAATCGCACTTTTTACCAACGTTAGTCCACAGGCAGTGATTTCAGCGGTTGACTTGGACGACATCTATCGAATTCCGCTCTGGTTCCACGAGCAGAGATTGGATCAGATTGTGCTAGACCGCCTAAAAGTAGAAGCACCCAGCGCAGATCTATCAGAGTGGGAACGGGTTGTTGAGGCACGACGCAATTGTGCCTCGCAGGTCGAAATTGCGATGGTGGGGAAATATGTCAACCTGGTCGATGCCTATATGTCGCTCAATGAGGCGTTGCAACATGCTGGTATTCAGAATCGGATCCGAGTCAGGATTCGCTACGTTGATTCGGAGGAACTGATTGAGAACGGCCCTCAAGTCTTAAATGGTGTCCACGGGATTCTGGTCCCTGGTGGCTTTGGTGAACGTGGCATTGAGGGCAAAATTCTTGCGGCTGGATGGGCTCGGAAGCATCGTATTCCTTATCTCGGGATCTGTCTTGGCATGCAGGTTGCGGTCATCGAATTTGCCCGCAACGTGGCAGGTCTGATGCAAGCGCACAGTACAGAGTTTGCACCAGACAGCATTGACCCTGTTATTGCACTTGTGAGTGAGTGGCAGGATCCGGATGGACGCACCCACTACCATGGGATGGATTCCCTTAAAGGCGGGACCATGCGACTCGGGGCACAAAAGGCGATCGTACGTGAGGGCACTTTGGCTGCCCAGATTTATGGCTCTCTCCATATCGCAGAACGGCATCGTCACCGTTATGAGTTCAATAACCGGTACCAGTCGCTGCTTGTTGAGCGGGGGCTCGTGGTCTCTGCAACAGCTGAGGGCGATCTTGTTGAAATCATCGAACTGCCCCGTGACCAGCATCCATGGTTTCTCGGTTGTCAGTATCACCCTGAATTCAAATCAACGCCCCGCGACGGTCACCCATTGTTCAGTGCGTTCATCGAAGCTTCCCGCTGTCATTCGCAAGGTTTAGTTACAAAAAGAGTTGAGCATGAAGTTAGTTGATTTCGAGATTGGCTCACGTCAGCCGTTCTTTCTGATTGCAGGACCATGTGTCATCGAGAATCGTGATTTAGTCCTACATGTAGCTACTGAACTCAAGCGAATTACCCAAAAGCTTTCAATCCCTTTTATTTTCAAATCATCTTTTGATAAAGCCAACCGTACATCCTATCGGAGTTTCCGCGGCCCTGGCCTTGTCGAAGGATTGAGAATCCTTGAGGAGGTCAAGCGGGATCTCGAAGTCCCGATCCTAACCGATGTCCATGAAGATACGCCCCTCACTGAAGTTGCGGAGGTGGTTGATGTGTTACAGACCCCCGCTTTCTTGTGCCGGCAGACCAACTTTATTCAAAATGTCGCCCGCGCTGGCAAGCCGGTCAATATCAAAAAGGGGCAATTTTTGTCTCCCATAGAGATGACCGAGGTTGTGGGAAAAGCATTTGCCGTCGGAAACCGGCATATTCTGGTCTGTGAACGTGGTTTCTGTTTCGGTTACCACAATCTCGTGGTTGATATGCGTTCCCTAGCGCAGCTTCGAGCAACGGAATGTCCGGTTGTTTTTGATGCCACCCATTCGGTGCAGCAACCGGGTATGTTGGGCCATCAATCAGGGGGTCAACGCGAATTTGTGCCGGTTTTGGCACGCGCAGCTGTCGGAGCGGGAATAGCGGGACTGTTTATGGAGACGCACCCTCACCCGGATGCTGCACTGAGTGATGGTCAGAACATGTATGATCTGGATCGTATGGAGACCCTTCTTGCGAGCCTTTGTGAAATCGACCGGGTGGTTAAAGCGCATCCTTATGCTGAGCAACTGAATGCATATTAACTCGAACTGGTTTTTTGCGGGAATATTGGGCGTCCTTCTGGTGCTGACTCAACGGGTGCTTTGGCTGTCGCACGACGGATTCCCTGCTGATAGGGCCCTGATGAGAAAAATTGATGAACAGATGCAGCATAATCAGCACCTGAATCGCCTGAACGACCTGCTTTATTCGGAAGTGGCCAGCTTGGAGCATGGCACGGCTGCTGTTGCGCAACATGCGCGAACAGATCTCGATTTTGTGAAACCAGGAGAAACCTTTTATGCAGTCGTGCAACCACATCAGGTATACAGACTTTCTCGAGGGTATGAACGTGCCACTCGTGCTAGCAAGGAGCGTGGCCCTACCCAGTAGATGCTCCAAGCTGGTTTACTTTCAACCGGATACAGCAAACGATGCCTCAGATTGATTTGATCGATCACGGAAACATCAGAGAGCTACAAATGGTGCGGCCACCGGTCAATGCGCTGGATCCTGGACTTCTGGAGGCCATTCATGCTGCTCTGGTCGAGTCCGGCAGGAGCCATGTTCAGGCATTGATTCTGTCCGGTGCGTCCAATGTTTTTTCAGCGGGTTTGGATTTGCCCGCCCTTCTGGAATTAAATGAAGTGGAACTAACGGATTTTTGGAGACTTCTGATTGAGACGCTCAGATGGATTGCCATGAGCCCCATACCAGTTATCGCGGCGATTACAGGGCATTGCCCGGCAGGAGGGACAGTGCTCACGCTTTTTGCCGATTATCGCATCCAGGCCAGAGGTGATTACCGGATCGGTTTGAACGAAGTCCAGGTCGGGTTGTCAGTTCCAAGGTCCGTCTACCGTGGGCTTGTGCGCTTGATTGGAATCCATCCGGCTGAACGTATGGCGACCCAGGGGCTTTTGATCACGCCGGATGAAGCGCTCAGGGTAGGATTGGTCGACGAAGTGGTCGACCCCGAAGTTGTGAGATCACGTGCCGTGACGCTAGCCCAGACTTGGCTTGATCTGCCATCTCTTGCGTTCCGAGAAACTCGCAATACCGCGCGTTGTGATCTAGGGTCCATTTTCGAGCAAGGCGATGATCCGGAGCAGCTTACGCATCTTTGGTTTCATGCTGATGTTCAACGGGCGTTACGAGAATGCGTCACGACTTTGAAAAATCGATCGGCTGCGAGTGCTCAGGCTCGTTTGAGGAGCACATAAGTGGCACCACTCCCACCATCACAGTGGCGTGCGGTCGCAAAAGCTAGGACATCTCGGCGCAGGCTTAGCCATTGTAGGATGGCCGGCCGCAAGACCGGACCCTGAGCTCCCGAACGGAGTCCTTTGCCATGTATGATCAAAATAGATGTAATTGCAGCCTGGCGTTTTTTGTCGATGAACTCTCCTAGTTGTGTAAGAGCCTCGTCCAGTGTCAATCCGTGTAGATCCAGAGTAGCCTTAATGGTGATTTGCCCGCGCTTCAGTTGATCGAGGACCCTTTTCTGGACACCTGTTTGACGAAACGAGACGGAATCTGCATCACCGAGATCGGGTACTCCGGGCCCACCTCGAAGTGCAGCATCAAGTACAGCCTGACGGCCTCGTTGACGTTGATAGGCTTTTGGCTTGGGTTTAGGGCTGGTGGGTTTTTCGGGAGCGGGATGCAAGCGTCGTACCTCTGCCATCGACGTCCGGAAGAGCTCGCTTTCTTCCGGCGAGACTGGAGTTTCGTGTATGCCTTTGGGCGGTGGCGTCATGTCGGATTTCCGTTCAACCCGTGTATTTTGATTTTATAATCAGGTTCGGAAGAATGCCATGCGCATCCTTTTGACGAATGATGATGGCTGGAATGCCCCAGGGATCACGTTATTGTCCGAAGCCTTGAAGTCACACGCAGAGGTGATCCTTGTCGCGCCTGATCGGAACCGAAGCGGGGCCAGTAACTCGCTCACCCTCACTGAACCTTTGCGGGTCTCACGCATGACTCATGATGTATTTGCCGTAAATGGCACCCCAACCGATTGTGTACATTTGGCCTTGACCGGGCTTCTCGAGGTTGAGCCTGACCTCGTGATTTCCGGGATCAACGATGGCGCCAACCTGGGCGATGATGTCCTTTATTCGGGTACCGTTGCGGCTGCCATGGAAGGGCGCTTTCTCGGGCTGCCAGCCATTGCGGTGTCATTGGTCGATGCTGAACTGCGACCGTATGAAACTGCGGTTAATGTGGTGGAGCACATGCTTGACCACCTGAACAGTATTCAGTGGCCGCAAGATACCATCCTTAATGTCAATGTCCCTGCCTTACCTCTGCAAACTGTGAAAGGATACCGCGCGACACGATTGGGACACCGCCACCGCGCCTCACCGGCTATTCGAGCACTGGACCCTCGTGGGCGGCCGATCTATTGGGTGGGACGAGCGGGGCCAGCTGCCGATTCGGGAGAAGAGACGGATTTTCTCGCAATTGAAACCGATCAGGTTTCAATTACCCCGATTGAGGTTGATTTGACCCGGCATGCTGCTCTCCCGATTCTTAAACAATGGGTTTCGGGTCTGGAAGATGACTGACTCGAAGCAGGGTATCGGTATGACTTCGCTGCGGGTACGCGAACGTTTGGTGCAGCGACTGCGCGAAACAGGTATTCGGGACGAGCGGGTACTGGCTCAAATTGCAGCGGTTCCAAGGCATTGGTTTGTCGATGAGGCGCTTGCTACCCGGGCATATGAAGATACGGCCTTGCCTATCGGATACGAGCAAACTGTCTCGCAACCTTGGATCGTAGCACGTATGAGTGAAGCGCTTCTTTCTGAAGCGGAAATCGGAAAGGTGCTTGAACTCGGAACAGGTTCGGGTTATCAAACCGCGGTACTTGCTGGACTGTTTCAAGAAGTCTATTCAATCGAACGGATTCGCCCACTTCACGAACGGGCTCAACGAACATTGCGCCAGTTGGGGTTACGCAATCTCCGGTTACGTTATGGTGATGGGCTGGAAGGTTGGCCTGAAGCAGCCCCTTTTGCTGCCATCCTGATAACGGCTGCGGTTCACCACATTCCTCTGGTTCTGCAAGAACAACTGATGCTAGGCGGCCGTCTGATTGCGCCCCGTATTTCCGAACGGGGTCAGGAGTTGATTCAGATCGTACGTGAGGACTCCACGCAATTTAAGGAAACCTCTCTTGGACCCGTTTTGTTTGTCCGCTCTCGGAAGGGCGTGGAATGAAGGCTCGATTTGTTGTGAAGCGCGATTTATGCAGCACTGTGTTTCTTAAATCAGGGAACCTGATTTCGCCTGTTCACGCGCAGAATCACCCTCAGGCCAGTTGCAAGCATCAGATATTTTTCTATCGTGAAACGATATACCGGGATAGTCTCCAGTGAAGTGGGGATTCTGCTATTGGATCTTTCCTTTTCTTTGTTGCATCGTACTGGCGAATTGCGCTCATGTTTTCAACTGGCCCGAACCCTCGCGCCATGGTATTTATATGGTAAGACAGGGGGATACGCTTTATTCCATTGCATGGCATTACGGGCTTGATTATCGGGAGCTAGCCGCATGGAATCATATTGCACCCCCCTATCTGATTTATCCGGGGGAACAGATACAGGTTGTGGGGCATTCTCTTGGAATCGGCGTAACGGCTACCCGGTCGACAGTTACATCTTCACCGCAGCCTTTGGCGCGTCGCAGCTATCAGGGACCGTGGGTTTGGCCTGCCGTGGGCAAAGTAGTCGGTCATTTTACCGGTGTGGGTGTCAATGGCAGTGGTATTGGCATCGTGGGCACTGTGGGTGAAACGGTCGTTGCAGCGCACTCGGGGCGTGTGGTCTATGTTGGTAGTGGACTTCCAAGCTATGGCCGCCTTATCATCATCCGTGACAGCCCGGAGTATTTGAGCGCTTATGCATTCAATCAACATATTAAGGTTGCGGAAGGCATGATCGTGAAGGCTGGACAACCGATTGCTGTCATGGGGAGGCGAGATGGACGGGCGCTTCTCCATTTCGAGATTCGACGGAGAGGTCATCCCATTAACCCCTTAGCTCTTCTGCCACGGCATTGAACGATAAGCCCCTTGTGGAACACGTTCTGCGGGAGTCTCAAGATCCCACTGGTGAGGCAGATCCCGTGTCACATGACCCCGCAGTCAAGCCTAAGGTGGCCTGGGTGGGAGAAGATTCACTGAGTTTGGCACGACGCTATCTCAATGATGTTGGCTTCCACCCGCTTTTGTCTGCGCAGGAAGAAATGAGTTTGAGCAGGCGTGCCCGTCAGGGGGAACAGGCAGCCCGCCAGCGCCTGATTGAGAGCAATTTGCGACTGGTCATCAAGGTTGCATTGCGCTACGCCGGACGAGGCCTTCCACTTATGGATCTTATCGAGGAAGGCAACCTAGGACTGATTCGGGCAGTGGAAGGTTTTGACTCCGAACGTGGCGTGCGCTTTTCAACGTATGCAATGTTTTGGATCCGTCAGAAAATAGAAAAAGCGCTTTTTGAACAACGACAGCCGGTCAAAATGCCGGTCAATAAAGCGCGCCGGGTTAATCTTCTGGCGCGCACAGAGCAGGCTCTTCTTCAGCGCCTCGGCCGAGAGCCGACCCTGGAAGAGGTGGCACTTGAGCTTGGTGAGGAAGCCAAAGAAATCCGTGCGCTAAAAGCTTATGTCCGTCAGCAGTCGTCTTTTGATCAACCGAACTTGCCGAATGGCGATCGCCATTTGACCGAAGTGATTGAAGACAATAATGCAGTTGATCCGGTCGAGTTCTTGCATCGTCTCGCGATCGAAAGCCTGTTGGAACAGTGGCTTCAGAGCTTGGATAACAGGGCCCGCGAAGTCGTGCGAAGACGGTTTGGACTTGAGGGCACGGAACGTGAAACGCTGGATAGCGTCGGTCGAGCCATGCACCTCAACCGGGAAGCTGTCCGGCAAATCCAAATCCGGGGCCTACTCAAATTGCGCAAGCTTCTGTTGCGTGAAGGGTTTTCCGCCTCGGCCCTGCTTGATTGACAACGAGTGCAGGCTGCATCAAGTCTGCTCAGGGCATTAGCAATGCGGCCACAACGGATCGTCCATCGGCTGCAAGGATATTGTAGGTGCGACAGGCTGAAGGCGTGTCCATGACATCGACTCCAATGTGCTGCCCCATGATTTCCGCGAGCAGTGAAGGTGTTAGAAAAGTACCAGATGGGCCTGTGCCGATCAGCAGGATCGCTGGATCAAGTTGCAGCGCGATTGAAAAAGATTCAATAGACAAGTCCCCAGTTTGACAAGGTTCCCAATGGCGGTGCAATACCTTGGGCGATAGGATCAGGCTCTGTCGGAACCGTTCCTGGTTGATATCAATGTAACCTTCTCCATATCCTCGGATCAGGTAGACATGATCTTGGGGGAGTGTCTCCCGATTCAGCAACATGGCATCACCTTACACAGAGGGCAACGTTGGAGCCAGCAGGTCAAAAGATTGTATTCTGGGTTGACCTTGGATAAATTGGTGCCAGACTTCCTCACTAACCCAAGAGCATTCTAACCTTCTGTGGATCATCCCGTCACACTTGTACGTCCGCAAAATACGGACACGCTGACTGGGTGGCCGGGAGTCCCTGTCCTTCTGGAGCGGATCTATCGTTCACGTGGAATCCAGGACTCTGGAGATCTCGATTTGTCGCTCAATTTCCTGTGCGAACCATCTGGCATGCCAGGTCTCGAAATAGCTGTTACCCTGCTTCTCGAAAATATTGGCCAATCGATTCTGGTCGTTGGAGATTATGATACGGATGGGGCAACCGCTACGGCACTCGCAATTCTTGGATTGCGGGCCTTGGGGTGGACCTGTGTGGAATACCTTATCCCCAATCGGTTCGCTCATGGGTACGGATTGAGTAAAGCTCTGGTTGAAGAGATTCTGCCCAGAAAGCCAGATCTCATTCTGACGGTCGATCAAGGCACCACGAGTCATGAGGGTATCCAGTATGCGCGCCATACCGGAATCAAGGTTCTTGTGACGGATCACCATCTTCCAGGATCGGATCTGCCACCTGCAGATGCTCTTGTTAACCCCAACCTGCCCGGTTCCACCTTCCGCGCTCAAACTCTGGCTGGCGTCGGTGTGCTTTTTTACCTTTTGATCGCCCTGCGTGCCAGGCTGCGTGCTCAGGGTGACCTTCGCACAGAGGCACCTCCGCTCGCGAACTGGCTAGATTTGGTTGCGCTGGGCACGATAGCCGATCTTGTGCCACTCGATCGGAACAATCGGATATTGGTGGCGCAAGGATTGCGTCGCATCCGCCAGGGACTGTGTCGTCCTGGATTACGGGCCTTGGCTGAGATATCCCATAAGCAGGTAGCGACTATTACTGAAGAAGATTTAGCTTTTGCCGTGGCACCCAGGCTTAATGCAGCAGGGCGCCTTGAAGATATGCGGGTTGGTGTAGAGTGCCTCCTGACTGAGGATCCTGAAATAGCCAGACGATCGGCTAGAGCACTCGATCAAATCAACCTACGGCGCCGAAACGTGCAAAAAGATATCGAAGTAGATGCACTCGAACAGGTCGCCCGGAATTCACTTCTCGGCACATCTGAGCTGACTTGCGTTCTTTTTGATCCAGAGTGGCATCTCGGAGTTTTGGGGCTGATCGCTTCCCGGATCAAGGAACGATTGCATCGCCCCGTCTTTGCGCTGACCCGCTCTCCGAATGGTGAAATCAAGGGTTCAGCCCGCTCGATTCCAGGTGTTCATATCCGTGATGCGCTGGCGACGCTGGATGCACGGCATCCCCGCTTGCTCAAACAATTCGGCGGGCATGCCATGGCAGCCGGATTGACTTTGAGAGAAGGGGTATCTGTAGAAGAGTTTCGTGCCAGCCTTGAGGACATTTTCGAACCTTACCGTTCGGCCTGTGTTTTGGGTCAGCGCATTCGTACTGACGGCGTGCTCCCAGCACCTGAGATTACCTTGGAATCGGCGATTGCGATCGCCCAGGGTGGACCTTGGGGAGCGGGTTTTCCAAAGCCGGTTTTCGAAGGGTATTTTTTGATTGAGCGGATCGAATCCCGTTCTGAGCGTCATTGCAGGATGGTATTGCGCGACATCGAAGGGGAAGGGTGTTTCCATGCGTATGGTTTTTCAACGTCAGCGCGTTCATGTGAGGCTGGGAATACGGGTTATTTCCTGTTTCTACCTGTGGTTAACCGGTATGGTGGTAGGGAGGCGCTTGAGCTCCAGATTGTCGACCAGTTCAGGCCAGACGAAGTGAACTGCATTGAACGTGCTAAATTCTAGCCATCCTGACCGGACCTTCTTGGAGATACCATGCCCCAGATTTTGATGGAATACGCCAATCTCAGCGGCCGACTGGCAGCTTCGGAAACTCGTCTCCAGGCGCTTCGGAGGTCTCTTTGACTACGATCGGGCTCGTGAACGGCTGGAGGAGATCGAAAAGCTGATGGAAGACCCTGGTCTTTGGAGCAATCGTGACCGAGCTCAGGAGCTTGGTCGTGAGCGGGCAGGGCTTGAACAGACGCTCAGTCTCATCGCCGAACTTGAACGGCAACGGCGTGATTTGAAGGATTTGTGGGAGCTGATTGAGTCTGAGGGAGATAGCAGCTTGGTATCCACCTGGGCTGCAGAACTCAATGCTTTTGAATCGCGTTTGAGTGAAATGGAGTTTCAGCGCATGTTTTCAGGCGAGATGGATGCTGCCAATGCCTTTCTGGACATCCAAGCTGGAGCAGGAGGTACGGAAGCTCAGGATTGGGCTTCCATGCTGCTCCGGATGTATCTCCGCTGGGCTGATCGGCACAAAATGATCACCGAAATCGTTGATGAATCTGCAGGTGAAGTGGCCGGGATCAAAGGGGCTTCGGTTCGAATCGAAGGGCCTTTTGCTTATGGCTGGCTGCGAACCGAAACCGGAGTCCACCGGCTGGTTCGCAAATCACCATTCGATTCTGGCAATCGACGCCATACTTCGTTTGCTGGAGTGTTCGTCTCTCCTGAGGTCGACGATTCCATTGAAGTGGAGATCAACCCGGCCGATCTCAAAATTGACACATACCGTGCAAGCGGCGCAGGTGGCCAGCATGTGAACCGAACCGAGTCCGCTATCCGGATCACTCATGTTCCGACCGGGATCGTTGTGAGCTGCCAAAGCGATCGCTCGCAGCACAAAAACCGAGCGACTGCTATGAAACGTTTGCGCGCCAGGCTCTACGAAATGGAGCTGCAGAAGCAGCTCGAAGCTCGTCAAAAACTGGAGTCAGTCAAGAGCGATATAAACTTTGGCAGTCAGATCCGCTCCTATGTGCTCGATCAATCGCGTGTCAAAGACCTCCGGACAGGCATCGAGGTTGCGACGCCCCAGACAGTGCTAGATGGAGATCTCGATTCCTTTCTCATTGCCAGTTTGCAGCAGAGGGCGTCTACGTGAATCAATTTACAAGCTACCCTGAGGAGGACTCCGACCAGCTGATTTCACGGCGGCGTGCAAAACTGGCTCGCCTGCGCAGGGAGCATGGATTTGCTTACCCGAATGATTTTGTTCGCAACGCGCACGCCGGTGAACTGCGTGGGCTGTATGGCGCCTTGGACGGACCAGAACTGCTTGGGCGGGAGATCCGAGTTGCCCTTGCAGGGCGGCTCATGAGTCGCCGTATCATGGGGCGCGCTGGATTTGCTGACCTCATGGATTTTTCTGGAAAGATTCAGCTCTATTGTCCCTCGAAAGGCACATCCGATATTCTCGATCGATTGCGTGAGCTGGACATAGGAGATCTGATTGGGATCGAAGGGCTGCTCATGAAAACCCACGCGGGTGAACTCACCGTTCAGGTTGAGCGGATGATACTTCTATCCAAGTGCCTGCGTCCCTTGCCTGAGAAGTACCACGGCCTGACTGATGCCGAGCAACGCTATCGACGACGCTACGTGGATCTACTGATGAATCCGGAGACACGCCGGATCTTCATCGCACGTTCACGGATTGTGACTCATCTGCGTCGCTATCTCGACAGTTTGGATTTTCTCGAAGTCGAGACGCCTATGATGCAGCCAATTCCGGGGGGCGCTGTTGCACGACCGTTTGTCACCCACCATCATGCTCTCGATATCGATTTGTTCCTGAGGGTGGCGCCCGAACTCTATCTCAAACGATTGATCGTCGGGGGTTTTGAAAGGGTCTACGAAATCAATCGCAACTTCCGCAATGAGGGGATCTCCGCGCGACATAACCCCGAGTTCACCATGCTTGAGCTATATCAAGCCTACGCGACGGGCAGCGATATCATGAACCTCACCGAGAATCTGATTCGCAGCGTGGCCGAAAACGTGATGGGGCAAACCACAATCTGCGGGTTGGGCTATTCCGTAGATTTGGCCAAGCGGTTTGAACGCCGCTCGTTGATGGATTTGGTGCTGGAGCACAATCCGGGACTTGTAAAAAACCAGTTACGCGATGCAGACTACCTCAGGCAAGTTTTAATGCAAATGGGAACACTTTCGGATGATGAAAGTGGTCCGGGCGCCCTGCTGATGACATTGTTTGAAAAAACGGTGGAATCCAAACTCAATGAACCAACCTTTGTGACAGAACACCCTCTCGAAGTCTCCCCCTTGTCGCGCCCAGCTCAAGATTCGTTTTTTGCAGACCGCTTCGAGCTTTATATATGCGGGCGGGAGCTGGCCAATGGGTTTTCTGAGCTGAATGATCCAGATGATCAGGCTGAACGATTTCGGAGACAGCTCCAAGCACACCATGCGGGAGATCTCGAAGCGATGCATTTCGATCAGGATTATATCGAGGCACTGGAATATGGCATGCCTCCCACTGGAGGTCTCGGCATCGGAGTGGACCGTTTGATCATGCTGATGACAGGAGTTCAATCGATTCGCGAGGTTCTTCTTTTCCCGTTGCTCAAGCCGCTTTGAAGGTTCGAATCAGCTTGTAATCGTCTACTCGGCCGGATGGCAGAACCAATCGGTAGACTGGATGATCATCGGAGACCGGTTCCAGAGTGCGTTCCTCGATGACTGCCTGGATCCAGATTTCGCCGGATAAACACGCGCAGGAATCCAGTACCCACCCGGTTTCAGTATCCTGCGACGCCTCGACGAGTGGAGTTCCGGATGACACCAGTGTTGAGGTTTCCAAAAGAACAAGCGTGCGCTTGGCATGTCCACGATAAGTGGTTCGCGCGATGATTTCTTGTCCGGGATAGCATCCTTTGCGGAGCGAGACGGCATCGAGTCCAATCAGATTAAGCGCATGGGGGATAAAGCGGCCGCATGAAGGCGCAAGGATGTGTGGGATGCCTAACCAGAAATCCAGAGCCAACCAATAGGATTCTGCCTGCATACCCTGTGAACCACCCAGCGCTACTGTTTTCTCGATAAAAATTGAACGACGAATGGATCCTCTGGGTGGGTCCTGACCTAATAAAGCACGACTCGAAGAGGATTCAGAGGTGAGCATGGAGGTGGCATGACCTGCAATTCCAATGAGCGTATCCGGATCGAGAGTGATCTCAACATGACTACGCAGCATGTAGCGATGGAGGTTCTGAAGGACCATATCTACCAGTTCACGCTCGACAACGAGAATGACAGAGTGTTCTTGGGAAAGTATGCGAAATACAGCGAGTACCCGCCCCTGTGGGTTACAGAGCGCAGCCCAGGAAAAGATTCGGTTTGCTTCTTGTGCTGGTACGTTCTGTGTCAGGATACGATTTAGAAACTGAACCCGCTCATCACCAGACACCCTGATTAAACGGTAGGGAAGGATGCAGAGATATTCGGTCGGATGCTGAAACCGCATCTCAAAAAATATCTCAGCGGGTTCTGGTGTGGTTTGATCAAATATCATCGGGCTCGATAGGCGTAGTCTGGGCTTCCAATTTTCACCCGAGAGCCAATCGGTTACAATACCCGCGTGAACACGACTGAAATCTTCAACAAAAAAAGTAGTCATCAGCCCTCCCAAATGGAGGGGCACGACACCCGGATTGATGTGCCCATGAACCCAGGGGATCTGTGTAAAAGACGAAGTCAACTGAACTCGAATGAAATTGGCGGGCCCAAAGGCCCCGAACCCACTCGTTACGGAGACTGGGAACGGGGTGGACGCGCGATCGATTTTTAGCCCATCCAGAGGAGATGACCATGCAGCATCCTGTTCGTCCCCTATCGCCGCACCTCCAGATTTACCGTTGGCAACTGACCTCTGTTCTCTCAATCCTGCACCGCGTGACGGGTATTTTCTTGGCATTGGGGCTGGTCGGGATCTCTCTCGGGCTCTATCTTCTTGCCTTTTCCACGGGCGGTTTTGCGGACTATAGGTATTTTCTTGAATCACCCGTCGGTCTTATTTTCCTAGTCGCTTGGAGCTGGAGCTTTTTTTATCATCTTCTGAACGGAGTTCGGCACCTGTTCTGGGATATGGGCTCCGGATTTGAACTTAAGCAGGTGTATCAATCTGGCTGGATCGCGGTGATTGGAAGTCTGGGCTTGGTTTTGGTCTGCTGGTTATTTTCAGTGTGGTGACAACACGAGGTCTCATCGATGAACGATCTGCGTACACCCTATAAGACAGCGACCGGACTCGGTTCTGCGCACCGTGGGACAGGCAACTGGCTTGCGCAGCGCCTAACTGCACTGGCGCTGATACCGCTTTTCGTCTGGTTTGTGGGGGCGCTCTTCCTGCACCTTTTTGCGGGACGAATGGCGCTGCTCACCTGGCTACAGGATCCGGTTACCGCTTTTTTCATTGCACTGGCTCTCGCTACCGCGTTTTATCATGGCTATCTTGGCGTACGTGTGGTCGTTGAGGATTATATCCATCACATGGTCGTCAAATGGTTTGTGCTCGTATTGCTTCAATGGCTCTCGATCGTGCTGGTACTGGCCGATGTCTACGTGTTGATCTGGTTTACCCTGAGGGCTTCCTGATGTCTACTGTCTACCCGTTAATTGAACACGAATATGACGTTCTGGTGATTGGTGCGGGTGGCTCAGGGCTCCGTGCTGCAGTTGGCCTAGCGGAAGCGGGCCTTAAAACAGCCTGTTTGACCAAGGTTTTCCCAACCCGGAGCCACACCGTCGCCGCACAAGGCGGAATCAGTGCAGCTCTCGGTAATATGGGCGAAGATCACTGGAGCTGGCACATGTATGACACGATCAAGGGGTCAGACTGGCTCGGTGATCAGGACGCGATCGAATTCATGTGCCGGGAAGCGATTCCGGCAGTGATTGAGCTGGAACGTTATGGGCTTCCATTTTCCCGCTTGGAAAACGGAAAGATTTATCAACGTGCATTCGGTGGAATGACCACGGATTTTGGAAAAGGGGTGGCACAACGAACCTGTGCGGCGGCCGATCGAACCGGGCATGCCATGTTGCACACCCTCTATCAGCAAGCGATTAGGCATGGCGTCGAGTTTTATATTGAATACTATGCGATCGACCTGATTGCTGACACTGAGGGCGTTTTGGGCGCGGTTGCATGGGATCTCTCGCAGGGAACCCTACATCAATTTCGTGCCCAGTCGACCATTCTCGCTACAGGCGGATATGGCCGAACGTATTTCTCGTGCACATCGGCTCATACCTGTACGGGTGATGGAAACGGGATGGTGGCCCGCGCCGGTTATCCACTCCAAGACATGGAGTTTGTGCAGTTCCATCCCACAGGGATCTACGGAGCCGGCTGTCTCATCACTGAGGGCGTACGCGGAGAAGGCGGCTTTCTTACAAACTCGACGGGCGAAAAGTTCATGGAGCGATATGCGCCGCATGCCAAAGATCTTGCATCACGCGATGTCGTTTCTCGTGCAATTACGATTGAAATACGCGAAGGACGTGGCGTGGGCACGCATAAAGATCACGTCGACCTTCATTTGGAACATCTGGACCCAAAGATCATTCATGAACGGCTTCCCGGGATCACAGAAACTGCTCGAATTTTTGCAGGCATTGACGCGACCCGTGAGCCGATTCCCGTGTTACCGACCGTGCACTACAATATGGGCGGAATTCCAACCAATATCCATGCGGAAGCCCTTACACTCGGGAAGGATGGCAAGCCTGTAACCATTTCAGGGCTCATGGCAGTGGGCGAAACGGCTTGTGTTTCTGTCCATGGCGCAAATCGCCTAGGCTCCAACTCGCTTCTGGATCTCATGGTGTTTGGCCGTGCCGCTGCTCTGCGTTGCGCGAGCACGCTAGAGCAGGGGCACCGCGTGCGCCCGGTTCGGCGCACGATGGTTGAGCCGATTTTCGAACGTTTTGACCGATTGCGCCATGCTGATGGATCATCTCCCACTGCGATGCTTCGCGAGCGTATGCAAAAGACCATGCAGTCGGAAGCGTCAGTTTTCCGGACGGGTGAGACGCTAGAGCAGGCGGCCCGTGAGCTCGAGGCCATCTGGTGTGCATGCACTGATCTCAAGGTCCATGATCGTTCCCTGATTTGGAATTCAGACCTGGCTGAGACACTTGAGTTTGAAAACCTTCTTGCGTGCGCGGTGACCACTGTCTCATCAGCCTTGATGCGACAAGAATCACGCGGTGGGCATGCGCGAGAGGATTATCCCGATCGGGATGACAAAAAATGGCTCAAACATTCCCTGATCTGGCTTGATAAAAAAGGACAGACACGGATGGATTATCGTCCCGTGCATCTTGAAACGCTGACACCTGAAGTCCAGTCGATCCCCCCCAAACCGCGCGTCTATTGACCGCCCCTGGTATTAGGAGAATAGTTATGCCCCAGTTCAGACTCCCTGAAAACTCACGTGTCCAGCTTGGGCGACACTACCCATCACCCGATCCAGGAAAGCGAATCTGCAAAATATCCATCTACCGTTATGAGCCGGACGCTTCCGAAAAACCACGCTTGGACCGGTATGAGATTGAGTTGGATCACTGTGGTCCCATGGTTTTGGATGCCCTCATCAAGATCAAGAACGAAATTGATCCAACGCTGGCCTTCCGCCGCTCCTGTCGTGAAGGCGTCTGCGGATCTTGTGCGATGAATATTGGCGGAGCTAATACGTTGGCATGTACAAAAGCCTTGTCTGAGTTGGGCACGAAAATTGCCATTTACCCACTGCCACATCTTCCAGTGGTGAAAGACCTGGTTCCGGATCTGAGCCATTTTTACGCACAGTACGCATCGATTCAACCCTGGCTCAAAACTGAAGATCCCGTGGAAGGAGACCGTGAACGGCTTCAGTCACCCGAGGACCGTGCTAGACTCGATGGCCTGTATGAGTGTATTCTTTGCGCGTGCTGCTCAACCGCGTGCCCGAGTTACTGGTGGAACAGTGACCGCTATCTCGGTCCAGCGATTCTGCTCCAAGCGTACCGGTGGCTCGTGGATAGCAGGGATACGGCAACCGGAGAACGACTCGACCAACTACAAGATCCTTTCCGTCTCTATCGCTGCCACACCATCCTCAACTGCACGAAGACCTGCCCCAAAGGGCTCAATCCGGCCCAGGCGATAGCTGCGACCAAACGGCTTCTGGTCGAGCGTGAATCCTGATCTCAGTTCTGAACGTGAGTTCCAGCGCCTTCGCTGGCAGTGCCGCCGGGGTACACGTGAGCTTGATCTGGTGCTGATGGGGTACTTGGAACGTCGCTACCGCATGGCCTCAAGAGAAGAACAGTGCGCTTTTCGGGCGCTGTTGGATCGGCCAGATCAGGAAATCGAGTGCATGCTTTGGGGTCCATGCGACGATTCGGGATCCATCGAAGGGCGCCTCATGCACGCACTTCGCGGACCGTTCGTCTGATTCATTATGCGGGTTAGAGACGATTCAGCTTTTGGCAACCTCAAGAACAACCTTGCCCCGGACTCCCCCCGCTTCCAGGCGTTTGTGTGCTTCCCCGACCCGATCCAGAGGAAGCACGGAATCGATTACAGGATGAAGTGTTCCATTAGCCAGCAGGGTTGTGAGATGTTCCATGAGTTGTCGCGAACGGCATAAATAGATGAGGTGAAGGTCAATATTCTTTCGGTATGCAGTACCGAGAACCGAATCACTTGCTGCGATACTGAGGATTCGCCCGCCCGGTTTGAGGATCGACAAGCTGTTTGCGATGGTGGTGCCTCCGACCGTATCGAATACTACATCGAGTGCTTCAGAACCGATCACCGATCGGACGGCACGTGTGACGTCTTCGACGCGATAATCGATTACCGCGTCAGCTCCAAGGTTGGAGACGAGATCGCGGTTTGCTTTTCTGCAAGTTGCGAGGACACGTGCGCCCGCGGCTTTGGCCATTTGTATGGCAAGCGATCCTACTCCTCCAGCTCCAGCATGAATCAGGATCGTCTCTCCAAGGTGGAGGCGTCCACGGTCGAAAAGTGCCTGCCAGGCCGTGCAACCCGCCAGAGGAAGGCTAGCGGCTTCGATGAACGAAAGAGAGGAGGGTTTAGTAACTGCCAAGCTTTCATGGACCAGATGATACTCGGCATAGGTGCCCATTCGGTGTTTGTCGATTGCAGCTGTATAGAACACTTCATCACCTTTTCCGAAACGAGTGCATCCGGGGCCCACTTCCTCGACGATACCGGAGACATCCGAACCCAGAATCACAGGGAGTTCGATACCTGCCCAGGCACCGTCCCGGCGGAGTTTGTAGTCAAGCGGATTGACCGATGCGGCCATGACCTTGACAAGTATCATGCCGGGCTCCACACGTGGCTTGCTGTTCAAGCGGTAAACCAGGTTTTCAGGCCCACCAAAGGCCTCAAGCACGATGGCCTTCATCTGAGGGCTCTGGCGCAATGAAAACGGCACGTTGAATCCCTATTTTCTGGCGGCGAGAACAGTATCGATGGTGAAATCAGGCATCATGTCGATCTGTGATTTAGTCGTCAGCTTTCGTTGGGTTCGGTGCCCCTGACTACGGGTAGACCTTCCTGTGCCCAGGCCAGGGTTCCTCCCTGAATGTGGACGACATTGGGAAGCTCATGAATGACCCGTTCACAGGCCGTCATTGCCCTGCGCCCGGAATGGCAGAGCACATAGATTGTGTCAGTCGGAGACAGCCCTGCTGCCGTCAGGCGATTCATCACTGTTTCATGGGTAAATTGATCAAGAGGGATCAGGATGGCACCGATTGCATGGATAGCCTCGTACTCCTCTGGAGAACGGACATCCAGTAAGATCAGGCGTTCGCCCCGCTGAACACGGCTACGCAGCTCGTGTGCGCGGATGGATGGAATCTGCGGCTCATTCATGGCTGTTTTCCGGGAAAACGGATCAGCTACATGATACGACAGGGACGAATGGAATGGGGGATGAATGGGGCGTCGTGCAGGAAGCAGGGCCAGCCAGCTTTGTCTGCTCGTTTGAATGTATTCGTTCAGGCTGCAGAATTCATCGTTGTCAGGTATGCTCTTGCTGGGTTCGTATTCGATACCCTGTCCGCACGAGGATTCGAATGGCTGAAATGGCGATTGACTATAGCGATATCCAGTTGGCTCGTTCCCGGATCGCTCGATACTGGAAGCATCCGACGCCTGTTGTACGCTGGCGCGCGTTCGAGGAGCGTACGGACGTCTCCGGCCTTCGGATCTATGTGAAGTGTGAGAATCTCGGTCCAACAGGATCTTTCAAACTTCGTGGTGCGCTCAATGCAGTTTTAGCTCTATCCGAGCATGAGGCGAGACACGGTGTGGCCACGCATTCCTCTGGCAACCATGGTGCGGCATTGGCTTACGCAGCACGTATCCGGGGGGTTCCGGTCACGATCGTGGTCCCCAAAGGAGCTTCCCGTCGCAAGACTGACCTGATCCGGCAGTGGGGAGGGACGATTGTCGAATGTGAGCCCACACAGGCTGGTCGGGAAGACGCGTTGGCTCGTGTGGTTCGTGAACAGGGGAGTGTCGCGATCCCGCCCTATGATTGGGCACCCGTCATGGCTGGGCAGGGTACCGTGACGGACGAGTTTCTGGACGAGATCCCTGCGCTCGACTATCTGCTGATCCCGGTTGGAGGAGGGGGGTTAATCAGCGGGGCAGCGATCGTCGCCCGGATGCGGCGCCCCTCGATCCAGCTCATCGGCGTGGAACCACAGGGCGCGAATGATACGCTCCGCTCGCTCGAGCGCGGAATGCGTGTCCCGCACCCTGCACCCATGACGGTTGCAGATGGTTTGAAAGCGTTCGTTGGAGAACTCACTTTCCCGATTATCCAGAAGATGGTCGATCGAGTTGTGGACGTCACAGAAGCGGAAATCACCAAAATGATGTTGCAGTGTCTTGAAGAACTCCGCATGGTTGTTGAGCCCTCTTCTGCGACAGTTTTTGCGGCACTTACGAAAGAAAGATTGACTCCCGGCAGCCGTGTTGGGCTCATTCTCAGTGGTGGGAATGTTGATCAGACGCTTTGGGAGCGGTTGTTTGCTTCCTAGCGACCGCGGTAGGTGATGCGGCCTTTGGTCAAATCATAGGGTGTCAGTTGGACGGTCACCCGATCACCGGTCAGGATCCGGATGTAATTTTTACGCATGCGGCCCGAGATGTGTGCGAGGACAATATGTCCATTGTCGAGTTTGACACGGAAAGTAGTATTGGGCAGGGTTTCGACGACCACCCCTTCAATCTCGATATTATCCTCTTTGGGCATGGATGATGCGGCTTTGCAGATGCGGAAGGTTCGCTATTGTGCATCATAGGCCGGGTTTGTTCAACCGAAGCCTGTGACCCAAGGTTGATGCGCACTAAATTGCCAGTTTACCTGCTTTTGGGTTCGGGCCAGGTCAATATCGGCTGATTCCAAAATTGCACACGGTCCAATGTGATTCCCTGGGCAAGAAACGCAAGATAACGATCGCGTGTGATTCCCTGTGCCCCCAGCGCACAAACGTGAGCCGATTCAACTTGGCAGTCAACCATGCTGAATCCTGCTCTGAACAGGCTGGACAGAAGTGCCCAAAGCAGGATTTTGGAGCCATCCTGGATGATGGTGAACATCGATTCCGCAAAAAACACGCCCCCGATTGCAAGGCCGATGATACCTGCGTAACTGTTTGAATTGCATTGTAGTTCAATAGAATGCGCATAGCCTAAATCATTAAGGTCAAGGTAGGATTGCACCATTGCTTCGGTGATCCAGGTGCCCGGAGACCCTTTGCGCTCAGGTCCACATTGCATGAGGATGTTTTTGAAATCCCGATCAATTGTGAGTGTGAATTGTCCATGGCACTGAAGAATAGTGCGTGCCAACCGTTTCGGAAGGTGTAGCCAGCCAGGCAGCCAGACAAAACGCGGATCCGGGCTCCACCAGAGAATCGGGTCCGAGGTTTCATACCATGGGAAGATACCGCTCCGATAGGCCAACAATACTCGATCCGGGCGGAGGTCGCCTCCTATCGCGAGAAGTCCAGGGGGATCTGCCAGCGCTTGGCTGGCAGGTGGAAAATGAATATCAGGATCGTCCGGATTGAGGATCGGTATGAATGTGTTTGATGATTCCCGAGAGACGGCCATCGGGTCAGGATCGCGCTCAGGGAGACTTGAGTATTCCAAGATAGCGCTCGGCATCTAAAGCAGCCATGCAACCGGTTCCAGCGGAGGTAATCGCTTGACGGTAGACATGATCGGCAACATCACCGGCTGCAAAGACACCGGGAATGTTGGTTTCTGTAAAACCACCCGCCTGGCCGGCGCGGATGACGATATAGCCATTTTCGAGCTGGAGTTGATTTTTGAACAAATCCGTATTGGGTGTGTGACCGATGGCGATGAAAACTCCCTGGACCGCAAGAGTTTGTTCCAGGCCGCCTGGGTTATGGCGGAGTTTCAGTCCGTTCACAGTTTCGCCATCACCCAATACCTCCTGGACTTCGTGATTCCAGATAATCTGAACGTTCGCCGTTTGTGCGAGACGCTCCGCTAGGACGGACTCCGCTCGCAGCTGGTCACGCCGGTGCACGAGGTAGACTCTTGAGGCGATGTGGGCGAGATAAAGAGCTTCCGTGACAGCAGTACTCCCTCCTCCGATGACTGCCACAGGTTGATCGCGAAAGAAAAAACCGTCACAGGTTGCGCAGGCAGAGACGCCATGTCCTCGGTAACGAGATTCTGAATCCAGTCCAAGGTAGCGGGCTGTCGATCCGGTTGCAACGATCAAAGCATCCGTTATGTAGGACGCTTGATCTCCGGTTAGCCGGAACGGTCGCTCGGCAAGGTTGGCCTGTGTGATCTGGTCAAAAATAATTTCAGTTCCTACCCGTACAGCATGTTTCTGCATACGTTCCATGAGCTCTGGTCCTTTGAGATCTTCTGGATCACCAGGCCAGTTTTCAATTTCGGTCGTGGTCATGAGTTGCCCACCTGCATCCAGCCCGGTGATCAAAATAGGTTTGAGATTGGCCCGGGCGGCATAGACCGCGGCGCTGTAACCTGCAGGTCCGGAACCCAGAATGAGGAGTCTGCTGCGTTTAAGATCAACCATGGGTATAATTCCAATGGATTGCAACGAGGGTGTCTGAATGAAGAAACGACCGGACGCATGGGCGTCAGACAAATGTTCGTTTCAGGTCATTCAGCAATAGAATTTTAGCACGTATACCTGCTGGTTGGAGCATCTGAACCAGCAGTTCTGAGGGGTTTCACCTATGCGCATTGGTATTCCACGGGAACTCAAACCGAAAGAAGGCCGGGTTGGGTTGATTCCGGCTGCCGCTGCAGAACTGGTTCGGCGAGGACATGAAGTTTGGGTCGAAAAGCAGGCTGGTTCTCAAAGCGGTTATGCCGATCAGCTGTTTGAAGCGGTGGGTTGCCGGATTGCCGCATCGCATGAAGAGGTTTTTGATAAGGGCGACCTCATTATCAAGGTAAAGGAACCCATACGAGAGGATCTCGCCTGTTTGAAAGCACACCACTTGCTTTTCTGTTACCTCCACCTTGCACCCATGCCTGAGCTGACAGACGCATTGGTCAAGATTGGGCTTACGGCTGTAGCGTTTGAAACGGTCGAGGAAAATTCCCATCGCCTTCCACTGCTCGCTCCCATGAGTGACATTGCCGGGAGGTTGTCCATACAGATTGGAACTCACCTTCTGCATCAGCCACAGGGGGGCAAGGGTATCCTCCTGGGTGGGGTCACGGCTGCCCGCCGTGGACGTGTCACGGTTGTTGGTGCTGGAGTAGCAGGAGGTAGCGCGGTTGAAGTCGCGGCAGCGCTGGGTGCGCAGGTCACTGTGTTTGATCTGGACCTTGACAAGCTTGAACGGATGAGACTCATGGGGCCCAATGTGACTGCACTCTATGCGCACGCAGATGATGTTGCACGTAGCGTTGGTCAGGCTGATCTCGTGATTGGTGCAGTATTGGTCACGGGCGAGAGGGCACCGCATGTTATCTCAAAGGATATGGTTCGAAGCATGCAGCCCGGTAGCGTCATCGTAGATATTTCGGTTGACCAAGGGGGGTGTGTGGAATCGACTATTCCGACGACCTACGAGCAGCCCACCTATGTTTGGGAAGGCGTGACGCACTTCACAGTCACCAACATGCCAGGAGCAGTCCCGCGTACGAGTTCGCAAGCGCTTTCTGCTGCTATCATGCCCTATGCCCTCCGCTTGGCGGATGGCAGCTGGCGACAATCCGATGCACTCAAGAAGGGCATCAACGTCGAAGGCGGGCGGATTGTCCATCCAGCGCTGATGAAGCACTGAGGAGGATTTTTCAATCGGCCGCACGCGTCACCGTTCAACTCAGGGCTATCGTGCATTTCTGAACGCCGAGTTTGTTCATGGTCTGCGCGAAAGTGTGCTCTGGTTGTGTTTGTCGATTGCTATCATCCTGTTGCTCGCGTTGGTGAGTTATCACTCGACTGATCCGAGCTTCACTTTTACAGGACAAGCTGCTTACTATCACAACTGGATGGGCCCTCTGGGCGCATGGCTGGCCGACTGGTTTCTCCTGATCTGGGGCTGGTCCGCATTATTGGTGCCCGTTCTGATTGTCGGATTGGGTTTTCTCGTGCGCAAGCCACCCATTCTTCGCTCCAAGAAGGAGCTATGGTTGCGCAGTGCGGGCGGAATCGTGACTGTGCTCGCGTTGAGCGGATTTTTGGCGAACCTTTTTACCGGCAAATTCCTGAGCCTGCCTGCTGGCACGGGTGGGGTTGTGGGATTCGAAATTGCCACGCTGATGCGCGCGCTGCTTGACCCTCTGGGGACCGGCTTGCTCCTCTTGGCTCTGATCTTGGCTGGCGTATCGCTTGCGACATCGTGGTCCTGGTTGAGTTTTCTCACGTGGGTGGGATCTTCGTTCCTCCGGCTGGCTCATAAAGTTTGGAGTTTGTTTCTCAAAAGCCGTGAAAAAACTCCAGTCATTTCAACCCGTATGATCCCTCGGGACCTTGAGGTTGGAGCAGAACTGATCCCGAGAATCCCGGTCAAAATCGAACCTATCGCAGAACGGCTGGAGTCTGGGGTGAGGCTCGATTCAGAACGGCAGCAAACTCTTTTTGAAACTGGAAGCGGGGTTGGTTTGCCGCCCCTTGCGCTACTGGATGCAGCCCCAGAATCTGTCGGGCGTTATTCTGATTCATCGCTTGATGCCATGTCCCGTATTGTTGAACTCAAACTTAAGGATTTCGGTATTGCTGCGCAGGTAGTCATGGTCACGCCTGGCCCGGTCGTGACCCGTTTTGAACTACAGCCAGCGCCGGGAATTAAGGTCAGCCAAATTACCAGCTTGGTCAAGGATCTCGCACGTGCCCTGTCAGTTGTCAGTGTGCGAGTAGTCGAAAACATTCCAGGAAAATCGGTAGTGGGTCTCGAAGTGCCTAATGAACGGAGGGAGCTTGTGACTTTGGGAGAAATCCTCCGCTCCAGGGTCTATGAATCCATGACTTCGCCACTGACCCTGGCACTGGGCAAAGACATCAGTGGGCAACCAGTCATTATGGATCTTGAGCGTATGCCGCATCTTCTCATTGCTGGTACGACCGGTTCTGGAAAATCCGTGGCATTGAACGCGATGATTTTGAGTCTGCTTTATAAGTCGACACCAGATCGAACCCGTTTGATCTTGGTTGACCCCAAGATGCTCGAGCTTTCCGTGTATCAGGATATTCCCCATCTGCTCACACCTGTGGTAACGGATGCCCGGGAAACCGCTGCAATTCTTCGTTGGGCGATTGCCGAAATGGAACGCCGCTATCAGTTACTTGCTCAATATGGAGCTCGTAGCCTTGCCGGATACAACCGGAAAATTGAAGAAGCCAGTGCCAAAGGGCAAATTCTGATGCCCTCACAGCGGTCAGAACGGATTCAAGACGAATCCATGGTGGAGGAGGCTCCTCAATCACTTCCCTACATCGTGATGGTGGTGGACGAGCTTGCAGACCTCATGCTGGTTTTGGGAAAGAAGGTGGACGAGCTTTTCGCGCGCCTCGCTCAAAAAGCGCGAGCCTCCGGAATTCACCTGATTCTTGCAACCCAACGTCCATCTGCTGATGTCATTACCGGGCTCATCAAGGCCAATATCCCGGCACGCATCGCATTCCAGATTGCATCAAAAACCGATTCAAGGATCATTCTGGATCAAAACGGTGCCGAGGCACTGCTCGGTAACGGTGACATGCTGTTTCTGCCACCTGGTCAGACTGTTCCCCAGCGAGTACACGGTGCTTTTGTCTCTGATAACGAGGTGCATCGCATCGTTCGTCATCTTCGGAAAGAAGGTACACCCCAATATCTTGAGGCTATACTGGAGCAAGGGGATGAAGATCCGGTTTTGGGTTCGATTCTAGGCAGTGCTCCGGATGAAGACCGTGATCGTGATGATCTTTATGATGGAGCAGTACAACTGGTGCTTGAAACCAAACGAGCATCAGTTTCGATGGTTCAAAGGCGTTTCCGGATTGGTTATAACCGTGCTGCGCGACTTGTCGAACGTATGGAGCGCGAAGGTCTTGTCGGTCCGCTCCAGTCGAATGGCTTCAGGCAAGTGCTGATCCAGGGTTCACATCATGAATAAACTCATGTCGTTTTCGAGACATATGGTGAGAGCCTTTTGTTGTGTTGCTGCATTGGGCTTCTGTGGGTCACCTTATGCGTTGGCCGCAAAACGAATCATGCCGGCTTCGCGTACTCTAACTGGAACCCTCACGATCCCTATACTCACCCGCGACCTTCGCCGGATCAGAACATTTAAAGCCAGGTTCATGGAAAGCGTTAGCAACCCTGCGCTTAAATCCCATGATCACCATAAAGGGTGGGTCTGGATTGAGCGGCCCAACCGCTTCCGCTGGCTTTATGAAACCCCTAATCGCGAAATTATAACGGCTGATGGTCGGGCGCTTTGGATCTATGACGTGACTCTCGAACAGGTCACGGTACGGCCCATGGCTCCAAGCTTAGGCGCTACTCCAGCGATGCTTCTTGCGGGTTCGCGCCCCCTGATACGGCTTTTCAGGATTGAAATTGAACCATCACGTCAAGGTCTGCAACGGGCTCGCCTTGAACCCATCACACCACATAGTGAATTCCGCAAAATCGAAATCGAACTCCGGGGGCGTATCCCAATCGCCATGACGCTCTGGGATCGTCTTGGTGAGAAAACCGAGATTCGTTTTTCAGAAATACACGTCAATCGTCCCATCAATCCCAGGCGGTTTCGGTTTGTGCCTCCCCGGGGAGTGGCTGTCATCGGTCACCCCTGATGCAAGCCCGAATTTTACGGAATCATTCTTGACCCCTTTGGCGGAACAGCTTCGTCCTGTCCAACTCTGTGATTTTCTGGGGCAAAGGCATCTTTTGGATGTCGGCGGAGCGTTGGCTCCAGAAGTCCAAGAACCTTTTTCCATGCTCCTTTTTGGACCGCCTGGAACCGGCAAAACGACCTTGGGTCGTCTTTTGGCGCGGAAGTGGTTGGCCACTTTCCAGGCCGTTTCGGCCGTTGAATCAGGAGTCAAAGAACTGCGTCAGGCCGGAGAAGCCGGACGCGCAAGACGACCGGCAGCAACGCTTCTTTTCGTCGATGAAATTCATCGTTTTTCGAGGAACCAGCAGGATGTTCTCTTGCCTTATTTGGAAGATGGATCTCTCTTTTTGGTTGGTGCCACGACCGAAAATCCGGGATTTACTCTGACCAGTGCGCTGCTTTCGCGTATCCGGGTCCTGCTTTTAACACCCCTGTCAGTTGGTGATCTTCTGACGCTGCTGAATCGCGCTGAAGCTCACTTCGAATCGAACTCGCACCGCTCGGTTCAGTGGGATACGGGAGTTCGTGATTTCGCGCTCGTCTCGGCTGATGGAGATGCCCGAAAACTTCTCAATAATTTCGAAGGCGCGATATCAGTTGCACAGCCTGGTCTGTCGGACCTTCGAATCGATCGGACCCTTTGGGAACAGGTGATGGGGAAACGCGTGCCCCATTTTGACCGAGGAGGTGACATTTATTACGATACTCTTTCAGCGTTTCACAAAAGCTTACGCGGCTCTTCGCCTGATGCGACTCTCTATTGGTTTATCCGTTTTACAGAATCCGGTGGAGACCCGCGAGTTCTGGCTCGCCGAATGGTTCGGGCTGCGTCAGAAGACATCGGAAATGCAGATCCAGCGGCTTTGGGGTTTGCTCTCCATGCCTCGGAAGCCTTTGAACGTCTTGGAGAGCCGGAAGGTCTCCTGGCGCTCGCACAGGCGGCGATTTATCTCGCAGCGACTGAAAAAAGCAATGCGGTTTACCACGCTTTTTCGCAGGCACAGAAACAGGTACGGGATATGGAATCCTGGCCGGTCCCGTTGCATCTCCGCAATGCACCAACGCCTTTTGCTCGGTCTATGGGGCACGGCAGGGGATACCGCTATTCACATGACGAACCGATGGCCTATTCTCCTGGGCAAACCTATTTTCCTGAAGGAATTCCTGCGATGTCATTTTATGAACCGACGCTCCGCGGTTATGAAAGGCGCCTGCACGAGCGTCTAAAAAGACTTCGTGAACTGGATAAAGAATATGATAAAGAAGGTAATATTAAATCTGTAACAGAATGATATATATTATTATATTATATATCTCTATTCTATAGAAATGCATAATCGTCGCGGGACTCGCACTGTGCTTGAAGATCGAAAAGAGAAGACAGAATGGGATAGGCGTTACAGCGAACCGGGATATGCGTATGGTATCGAGGCCAACGAATTTCTAGCATCAGTTGAGGCGCAATTGCCACGGGGGCGCGTCTTGTCACTCGCGGAGGGCGAAGGACGTAACGGCGTTTTTCTGGCTAAACGGGGCTTTCGCGTTACTGCAGTGGATCAATCCGCTGTGGGACTGGCAAAAGCACGCATTTTGGCCCATGAGCAGGGGGTCGCGCTCACCACCATTCAAGCCGACCTTGGTAGTCATGCGATCAAGCCGGACTGTTGGGAGGTAGTTGTCTCTATTTTCTGTCACGTCCAGCCCACGATACGTGCGCGCCTATACCGTGCCGCTGTCAATGGACTCGTGCCTGGAGGAGCGCTGGTACTCGAGGCTTATACTCCGCAGCAACTTGGTTTCGGTACAGGAGGGCCTAAAGATAGCGCCTTGTTGGTTGATCTGGCAGTGCTTCGACATGAACTTATGGGACTCCGCTTTGAAATCGAGCGGGAGGTCATTCGCGAGGTTTGGGAAGGCCGCTTCCATACCGGGAAGGGTCGGTGGTTCAAGTACTTGCTTTCCGTTGAACCAGTCAGCGACGGTACACGCAGGTTCCTAACGCAAGCCAAAAATTCAAACCGGATCGTGGGACCAACACTTCAAGATCGTACGGGGATGTTGACGTTATGAAGAGAGATTTCGTGACCTTCAGCGAGTTCTATAGGTACTATCTCACCCAGCACAGTACAATCAACTGCCGCCGGATGCACTTCGTCGGTACCCTTCTCGTGATCATGGACCTTGCATTTGCGCTGATTCAGCACAATTTCTGGTGGCTCATTTGGGCACCTTTTCTGGGATACGGCTGCGCCTGGTTAGGCCATGGACTATTTGAAAAAAACAGACCGGCAACCTTCGGGCATCCGATTTGGAGTTTGATCGGTGACGGGCGGATGTTCTGGGATACGCTACGTAGTTACCTCCGTCTTAGGTAATGATATTGGGGGCTGTCTACGCAACATGAGCGGCCGTTATAATGATTCCCACGAACTGTCTGGAAACCCGATTTGATGATGAGCATTTTGAGACCTGTCTGGATCGGGTTTGGTGGCGGAATCGGAATTGTTCTTTTGGTTTGGATTGGGTTCAAATTACGGCAAGCTTGGGTTGGGTATCGCGAACGTGGGTTGTATCGTGCATTCCTCAAGTTATCTCCCTGGGTTGCCGAAAACCGCATCCTTCCGGATGGGCTTGGGGGGCGAATCCATGCTGATTATCTGATTCTTACCTCGAGTGCACTGCATTGGATTAGTGTGTTTCAAGTGCAAGGTTCTGTTTTCGGTTCCCATAATATGAGCGAATGGACGGTTCTTGACTCAGAAAAGCGCTGGACTTTTCCTAACCCACTGGCCACGTTACCGCAAAAAAGTGGTGCCCTTCATGCACTGATCGGTGACGCGATCCCGGTCGTGATGGATTTATTGTTCCTCGGCGATCCGGTGTTTCCCAAAGGTCGAGTCGATGGAATCTGGCTTTTGGATGAATACTTTGAACATTTGAAATCCGAGGTGAGCTCAGCTCAGACCCATCCGGAAGCTTGGCAGAATCTTTGGGGAAATCTTTTAACCGCATCGACCGAAGCGTAACCTCATGACACTGCGCAGACATAGGAGGCGATGATCTCGCCGAGACAAGCAGTAAGACGGATAACAGTCCTGAGGTCCAGAAACTCGTTGGGTCCATGGGCGTTGGCACCCGGGCCGAGCACACCAGTCACGAAATATTGAGTTGCAGGATAGCGATCCGCCAGCATCTGCATGAATGGAATGCTCCCACCCGTCCCCATGGCCAATGCAGGCTGGCCAAAATGGGTTGTTGAGGATTTTTTGAGCGCGGACTTCAGCCATGGGGCGATCTCTGGTGCGTTCCAGCCTGGTATAGCCGTGTGGATCTTAAAGCTCGTGGTGGCCCGAAAAGAGGCATCACCCGAAAATGCGGTTTGGAGTGCTTGCACCGCGGCATCCGGTGAAAGGGTTGGCGGGAGACGGAGAGACAGCTTGAGCGCCGTGGTGGGGCGGAGTACATTGCCACCGGCCAGTATAGAGGGCAACCCATCTGCACCCGTGATCTCAAGGGCAGGAAACCAAGTGTTTGCCTGTAGCGCATCGTCAGGGTCGGTGAATCGGGGTTGGGTGCAACCTGCCCAGGGAAATCTTTTCCAGATCAGATCTCCCAGCACGGATGCGGCCTCGACAATCTCACGCCTTCTATCCGGTGGAACCAGAACATGCAGACTGGCAAGCGTGATCTCGCCGGTGGTTGCGTTTTCGATCCGATCGAGCATCGCACGGATGACCTGAAATGTGGATGGTACGATGCCACCGGCTGCGCCTGAATGCACACCTTCGGTAAGAGTCTGTACGCGCAATTCACCGATCAGGTTGCCTCGGAGTGAAGTTGTATACCAAAGACGTTCATAATCTCCGCATTCGGCATCCAGACATACGATGAGTCCAGGTCGGTCAAGTTCCGTCTTGAGTGCGTCCAGATGGGCAGCTAGATCGATGCTGCCGCTTTCTTCGGAACACTCGATCAATCCGATGGACCGGGGAAAAGGCTGGCCACTGTCGGCCAGTAGTTTGAGCGCTGCAATCGATGCAAAAACCGCGTAACCGTCATCTGCGCCACCACGCCCATAAAGCCGCTCGTTCTCAAGGACCGGCGTCCAGGCCCCAAGGCCGTCCCGCCAACCGTCGAATTCGGGTTGTTTGTCGAGATGCCCGTAAAAGAAAACGGGGGGAGCCTTTTTTAAGGTGGGATGTGCAGGTACCTCGAAGTAAAGCAGGGGCGTACGCCCCGGCAATTCCCGAATCTTGACACTGGAGTTTGGGGGCATATTCGCGTGACACCAGTCACAAGCCAATCGGATGGCTCTATCCATGGAACCCTGGCGTTTCCAGTCGGGATCGAAGGCTGGTGACCGGTTGGGGATGCGAATATAGTCAATGAGGGTGGGGAGAACCTTTTCACGCCAAAAAGATTCGGCTCGGGCAAGAGAAAAAGTGGGCTGGGTCATGGCGATGGGGTTTCTGCGTGGAAGATGGAAGGGGAGGGCTGGTCGATGGGGTCGATACCAAAAAAGTCGAGAGTATTGTCGCACACGATCCGGGCCAGTTCTTCTGGAGACATATTCAAATGACGTGCAATCAGGGACCCGATATGCGGCAGAAAGGCTGGCTCATTACGCCCATTACGAGGTTTGGGGGCCAACGTTCGTGGCAATAAGTACGGTGCATCGGTTTCAAGCAGCAATCGGGTCAGAGGGATTTGGTGGAGGAGTGCAAGAAGATGATTGCCACGGCGCTCATCCGTAATCCACCCAGTCAGACCGATCCAGAGCCCCAGTTCGAGGTAGTGTTCGAGCTCATCCTGAGAGCCGGTAAAACAGTGCAAAACCCCCTTCGGTCTGGTTTTCCCACAGGCACGGAGCATGGCCAGAAAGTCGGTATGCGCATCTCGTTCATGCAAAAAAAGTGGTTTTCCACTTTCACCTGCCAAGAGCAGCTGGTTTTCAAAAACCACGCGCTGATCCTTGGGGTCTGAAAAATGACGGAAATAATCGAGCCCACATTCACCAATGGCGACCACGCCGGGTTTCCTTGAATACTCTCGTATGATCTCCCAGTCGCCGGATTCAGCATGGGAGGCTTCATGAGGATGAATACCGGCTGTGACCGAAATGAAGCCGGGAAACCTCTGCATGAGCGCGTAACCATCCTGTGTGCCAGCTGCATGACAAGCTGTTGCGATCAAATGAATCACATGGGATGCTTGGGCACGTGCAATCACGTTGTCCCGGTCCGGGTCGAAACGGGGGTGTGTCAGATTCACCCCGATATCGATCCACCGAGCTGAGTTGTGTGTCACGGCATCGTTTCGGCCGATTGGCAATCCGGCAGAGATTGTCTTGGTCCCACGATTAGCAGTTTATATGGGTCAGGTGGTTCATGACCAGATGAGTGTGATAGACCCATTACTGCCATCACTACCAGGGCTACCGTCAATACTGCCTTTCCCCGGCACTTGGCCATTGATTCCATTCGGGTTCGGTTTGTCGTGTCCCAAACCGCCCGCGCCACCGCCACACGAGCCCGCTCCGCCAGAAGCCCCATTGACCCGATGCAGATTGCCTCCTGCTCCGCCGTTTGCGAAACAATTCGAGCCACCCCGAGTCCCGGCTCCACCTCCGCCACCATATGCCCCAGCGCCTCCAGATCCTCCCGTAAGATTCCAGTGGCAGGCAGCACCACCACCACCGCCTCCATTGAATGCGCCACCGCCAGTACCTGCAAAACTGCAACGGTTTCCCCCATGGCCACCACCATCGCCATAACCGAAACCGCCACTCCCGCCTGTAGCTCCGCGAGCTCCATCGCCACCCGCACCCACAATGATCATAAGCGTTTCCCCAGGGTAAACACATGTATTTGGGCACTGCAAGGAAGATTGCGCATTCGTCGCTACACGAAGTAGCGTGGAAACCATCTGACCCTCACCGCCTGATCCTCCGTGAACACTGCCTTGACTGTTGGCTGCACCGCCACCGCCACCGCCACCGCCGGCAACTACCAGAACATGTCCGCTACCCGTCAGAGCAGATGCTCCACCTCCACCGCCACCTGCACCGGCACAGTCGTTTTCATAGCTACAGGTATAGGCGCCGCCATCGCTCGGCGGCCGCACCCATCCTACATTTCCGCCGCCACCCGCTGCTCCCATCACTTGGACTCGGATCATTCCACCGGCATCTCCCTGCGGAACAACCCAGTGATATGTGCCGGGTACTGACCAGAATTTCATTCCGGAAGAGCTTGGACTCGAGTTTGTGAGAGGGTCTTTTTTTCCCACGGGAGTATGGCTACAGGCAGCCAGAGCGAGCAGTCCAAAAGCCAAAAGACTCGCATGTGGTATCGGTCGGAGGGAATGCGATCTCAGTTTTGTTCCAGTTTGTTGCGTCATGATGTCTTGATCCCTTCATTCTGTGAGTTTGCAAATGGGCAGGGCTGAAATTCAACCGGCTCGAAGTATACCTGAATTTATCGCGGCGGCTTTGTGAAATCTTCTCCAAACAGCGTAAATGGCCTGCACTGAATGCTTTTGCAAACTGATCTGTGGTTTCCGACTGCGATTCCGGGCCAATTAGATCGTTTGGTGGAATGATGGAATTGTATAATGATCACTAGTGTCATGTCACGTATTAAATGTCGGATAAAGACGCTTGAGTTTGACGCGTGCATCTTCGGTCGTGAATTGCCAGTTCACTTTTGCGTGAATCTGGTCGCGGCGCGATTGCCATGCAGCAACCTCCGCACATAACT
>DAHXNI010000005.1 GCA_027365475.1 Pseudomonadota bacterium
GCGCAGCGTGTGCATGTGTGTCCGCATTGCGGTCACACGATGCCGCGCGACCAGAACAGCGCGTGGGTGGTGCTCATCGATGCGCACACGCCTGGAACGGGCGTGGCGGCGAGACCTAAACCTCTGCCCCGGCAACGTGGCCAGTCAACGTCCCTGACCCGCGAAACCCCCGCTACAACCGTTTGCGCGGTTTAGTGGCGGGAGAGTTCATATCGTGTTGCATTGCTGAGATAGGATGTGTTGACCTGCCCGACCTCAAGCGTGTGTGTTACGCTTGGAGTGTGACGCAACTTTGGGGGAGAGCCCATCGTTGAGTTGGGCCGGTCATGAACGAATCTCTCCAATACATGGGGCGGGATGTACACAGGGAAACCATCGCGGTCGTGGTGGCCGATGAGCTGGATTGTGGTACCAGCCTGAACGGATTGCTCAAGCACCAGGGCCGGATGGTTGAGCCGCGGCCTGGCAGGATCCAAATTCTTTCCGTATGACGGTGCTCAGGTTGGGGTGCTTGGAGAGTGCCGACGTCTCAATCCGTTCATGCTGCGCTTTTTGCACTGGGTTCTTCCTCCCGCGTCCCTTATTGATTTGCGATGCCTACCGAAACGGCCTTTGGGGTGCGCTACGGAGGTGAAAAAAAGATGCGCCGTTCGCTGCTGACGATGGTGGGAGGGATGCTATATGCGGAATGCAAATGCACGGTGGAAACCGTGTTTGGAATCATCGAAGTCATACTCGGATTCCATCAGAGCGGATATCTTTGAAAGATGAGCGTCGCGTTGGTGCCTCCGAAACCGAAACTATTCGACATGAACCGGTTGATGCGGATTTCCCGGCTCTGACAAATGATCGGCAGTCCCTCCGCTTCCGGGCAGGCAGTCTCGATGTTGATCGATGGCGCGATGAAGCCGCCCTCGAGCATGAGCAGACTGTAGATAGCTTCGTGGACCCCGGCTGCTCCCAGAGCATGCCCGGACAGGGATTTGGTCGAGGAGATCATCGGTACATCCGATGCAAACACGTTACGGATGGCTTTGAGCTCCATCGCATCTCCGGCCAGAGTCGATGTACCGTGTGCATTAAGGTAATCCACGGGGACTCCGCTGGTGCCGAGCGCCAGTCGCATGCATCGTTCGGCGCCCTCCCCGGAGGGAGCCACCATATCCTGGCCATCCGATGTGGCCCCGTAACCGACCACTTCGGCATAAATATGCGCCCCGCGTTTTTGGGCGAGTTCGAGCGCTTCGAGAACCAGGATCCCGCCGCCGCCTGCGATGACAAAACCATCCCTATGGGAGTCGAACGGGCGGGAGGCTTCCTGGGGCCGGCTGTTTGAGCCGGAAGACAAGGCCCCCATGGCATCGAACATGGCGGTCATGCCCCAATGGACCTCCTCGCCACCCCCGGCGAAGATACGATCCTGAAGTCCGTACTGGATGAGCTGCATGGCTGAGCCGATGCAGTGGGCCGATGTGGCACAAGCCGAGGAAATGGAATAGTTGACGCCCCGAATCTGAAACTGGGTGGCGAGATTGGCGGATACCGTCGAGCACATGGTGCGGGCCACCCGATAGGGTCCGACCCGGCGGATACCCTTGTTGCGGAGGTCATCTGCGGTTTCAATGGTATTGGCCACGGAGCCGCCACCCGACCCGGCCAGGACTCCCACCTTCGGGTCGGAGACTTCGGTAGGCGTGAGTCCGGCATCGGCGATGGCATCACGCATGGCGAGAAAACTGTAGGCGGCTGCATCGCCCATGAACCGTTTCTGCTTCCGGTCGAGGGCGGTATCGAGGTCGATCGGGGGGACGCCTGCGATCCGGCTGCGGAATCCCAGGCGTTCATACTCGGCGATAAACGAGATGCCGGATCGCCCGGATATCAATGATGCGGTCACATCGGATTTGTTGTTGCCGAGACAACTCGCAATTCCCAATCCGGTCACGACCACCCGTCTCATACGATGATTCAGAAACCGATGGTCGAGGTAAACAAGGCCACCCGCAGGGCCTCCGCGGTGTAAATCTCGTGCCCGTCGACCGACACAGTGCCATTACTCACGATCAGGGTGAGTTTGCTGTGGATGATGCGCTTGACGTGAACGACATAGCGCACCAAATGAGCGGTTGGAAGAATCTGTCCGGTGAAGCGCACCTTGTCCACGCCGAGCGCGCGTCCGGACCCCGGTTCGCCGAGCCAGGTCAGGAAGAAGCCGGTGAGCTGCCAGAGGGCATCGAGACCGAGGCAGCCCGGCATGACCGGGTCGCCGACGAAATGGCAATCGAAAAACCATAAATCGGGCCGGACATCCATTTCGGCGATCACATGCCCCCGATTGAAATCACCTCCGTCGGACTGGATGTGGGTGATTCGGTCGAACATGAGCATGTTCGGCAGGGGCAGCCGTCCGACGTCATTCGGAAATAGCTCCCCGCGGGCATGCGCCAACAATTCGTCTCGTGAAAAAGAAGTCTGGGTCATTGGTGAGAACCTTGGGACTGGAGTCCCGGACGGAGGGTGGAACGGTGAGCCGGCTTAGGAGACCGATAGGAGGTGGATGGGGTGACCCGAGCGATCGGAAAGCCCGTCGTTCCCGTTTGGCCCACAAATTGAGCCCAGCCGTTCAGGGTGCCGCCGCCCGCGCACCACTCATACTGAGCCCACCGCAACAGTTGCCCCAACCGGGGCAAGCCCGCCGGTTGGGTATGCCATGCGGACGATCATGACCGGAGATGGAATCCGTCACAGGCAGCATGAAGACCATGGGGATCACAACGGGGAATCTAGCAGTATATACCTGCTGGAATTGCATCGATTTGATCTTGGTCAAGGTCACGAACGGGACTCGTATGCTGGTTCTGGGCAGGCCCAAGCAGCCCTGGTCTCAGGGGGACGATTGTGATCAACCACTCATCCTTTGCGAAGAACCAGGCCATGGCCGGAAAGCGGCATCATGCGCACGCGAATGGAAGCAGTCCTTTGGAAGGTGCTGGATCCAGGGATGACCGAAAAACTCTGTGGCCACAGTTTCTCGGCGACCGGCATCAGTGCCAAAGGATTGCAGCGCGATGCTTTCTGTCCATGAATGCCGGCGTCAGGCTCCGCCTGTTGATAGGGTCTGGGCGCTTCTTGTCTGGCCCGGACTGGCGGGGATGCGCCGAACCCGGACTCAATGCAAAAGATACTGGTTGATGGAACGGATCACATTGGGGGTCAAGGTTCCCGCGTCCTCGTCGAGCGTGAGGATTGCAACCAGGTAGTTGTAGCGGCTTTGCGCATAGCTTTCCTCCGCAGTGAGGAGGTTCTGGCGGGCGGTCAGGACATCGACCATGGTTTGCGTCCCGACCTTGTAGCCTGCCTCTGTGGCTTTGAGCGCGGTTCGGTTGGAGCGCACGCTTTGCGCAAATGCCCGAACCTGCGCAATCTCCGAAAGAACGGAGAGGAAGTCGGTGCGGGTCGCCGACTCGATGGTCCGCTCGGTCTGGACGGCCGATGCTGCCGTGGCCTGATACTCGTAGCGCGCCTGGCGGGCACGGGAGGCGATCAGCCCGCCCGAGTAGATCGGCCAGCTAAGATCGAGTCCGATGAGATTGCTGTTCCCGGTCGAGATGGCCGGTGCTGAGAGCGCTGAGTTCGGGGAAGATTGTGTGGCGGTTCCGCTCACATTGTTGTAGCCGTGGCTCAAGACGAGATTGAGCGAAGGGTAGCCCGCTGCCCGCTGAATGCCGACATTGTCACGGCTGACGCGTGCAGCGAGGCGGGCTGCGATGAGGGTCGGATTCTGGGACAGGGCCTGGTGGAGCCAGGTATCGAGATTGTCGGGGTTGGGATGCGCGAGCGGCAGAGTGGGCGTGAGCGGACTCAGCCTCACGACCGGCACGGCGATCAGGGCTTGGAGGATCTGTTTGGCCTGGGTCAGCGCGAGTTCGTCGGCAATGACTCCGGCTGCTGCCGAATCGTAGGAAGCGCGGGCCTGTTCTGCGGCCGTGATCGCCGAGAGTCCGACCTTGTACTGTTCCTGGGCGAGCGCCAGTTGGCGGGCAAACGCCTTCTTGGCGGCACGTTGGGCCGTGAGTACATCCTCGGCGTAGAGAACATTGAAATAATCCTGGCTCACGGTGAGGAGGATGCTCTGAACCGTCGAGTTGAGTGTGGCCAGAGCCTCCGCGCCGGTCACATGCGACTGGTGGAGACTGAGCCAGCTGCCCCAGTTAAACAGAGTCTCTGTGAGCTGGGCGGTATAGCCGCGGGTTCGGGTATTGGATGAGCTGGTTCCGGTAAACGTCTGGAACTTGTTTCCGATAGTGGTAAAAGTCTGTACGCTTGAGGAGTCGTTATTGGCCTGATCGACCGATCCTGTGAGGCTCACCTGAGGCAAGAGGGCGGCCAGTGCCTGGGGGCTTGCCTCTTCACTCGCACGTGCCGTTGCCATCGCCTGTTGGTACTGGGGGTCGTTGTGGAGTGCGAGCTGATAGACCGTCCAGAGATCGAGTGCCTGACCCCTTGGGGCGGCCAGTGCGACCGCAGCCAGGATCAGAATGGCCGTGAGAGATTTCGAGCGCATGGGGAATAGGGCCTCAACTGTTTTACTGGATTATATCAGTGGTCTTCCGATTCTGCAACGGATTAGACCGGTTACGGTGCCCTGCACTCCAAGCATGAGACCCCATTTTAACGCTTTGGTTTTCGAATGCCAGGGGATCTCCCTCAGGTAAAGTGAAAACTCGAGGGCGGGGTCGCATGAGCGAGCGGCTTGAGTCTGGTTTCGAAAAGTACGCGGTCGTCATAAGCCGAGGATCCTGACCGTTCGATCCGGTGCGCCTCCTGGATGGGTCCCGCGCCCATCACGACCCAGAGTCGTCCGCCCGGGGCCAGCGCCTGGCTGAAGCTTGCATCCGGGACGTAGAGCGAACCGGTCAGGACGATGACATCGAAAAACTCCTCGCGGAGTGAGTCGGGTAGCCGGTGGCCGTCTTCCACACGATAGTCGATCGGGGCCAGACCGCCGAGCTCCCGGTGACGCAGCCGGGCCTGCTCCACGAAATCGGCGTGGAGATCGAGCGTCGTGACCGCGCCGCCGAGCCGTGCAAGACAAGCGGTCAGGAAACCGCTGCCGGTTCCGATTTCGAGGATCCGGTCCGTGGGGCGGACGTCCAGAGAATTGAGGCACTGACCCTCGATCTGGGGAGACATCATGGCTTCCCCGTACCCGATCGGGATCTCACAATCCGCAAAAGCCAGCGTCTCGTAGCCCGCGGGCACGAATACCGCGCGCGGCACATCGCGAAAAAGTGAGAGGATCCGCGGGGTGAGCACGCCGACGGCCCGGATCTGCTGCTCGATCATCTGTTCGCAGGCCGTATCGGCTTGGAAATTCAGCACGGGGGATCCCGGTGGTTCAGAATGGAACAGAACCAATTTAACATAGGCCGCGCAGTAGCCCACCGGATGCGCATCACAATCTGGATGGGGTCCGTGTGGAGGGGGGCTCGATGAAATCCAATCGGTCTTGGGGGGGCGGTGGGGGGCAAACGCGCTTGAGAGATTCTCGGGTGGGGCGGTCCGAAACCATTGTGAGTGTAGGCCAGGGCCAGAGCCGGTTCCGGGATCTCTACCACTGGCTCCTGACCGTACGCTGGCCAGTTTTTTTTGGCTTTGTGGCGGTGGTTTACGTGTGCGTCAACCTCTTTTTCGGGGCGCTTTTCTGGCTCGACCCGGGTGGAGTGGCGCATCTTGCGGGAGGATCTTTCTGGGATGCTTCCTTTTTCAGCGTACAGACCCTGGCCACGATCGGTTATGGGCACTGGTACCCTCTGGATCCCTACGCGAAGATCGTCTCGTCGATCGAACCCCTGATCGGTTTCATGGGGCTTGCCCTGGTTACAGGGATCCTCTTCGCGCGCGTCTCCCGGCCTTCGACCCGCATCCGCTTCAGCCGCGAGGCCCTCATCACCCCGTTCTACGGCAAGCCGACCTTGATGTTTCGCTTGGCCAACAGCCGTCACAATCTCATCGTGGGAGGGGAGATTGCAGCCTATCTCGTCCGGATGGAACGGTCGCCCGAAGGTCAGGAACTCCGCCGCATCTACGACCTTCCGCTGACACGTTCGCACACCCCGCTGTTCCAGATGACCTGGCTCGTGATGCATGAGATCACGCGCGAGAGTCCGTTTCATGGGCTGATGCCGCCGGAGGAGGGTGCTGCCTCTGGCGCATGGGATCCCGACGCCGTTCTCGTGGTGAGCTTCACGGGACACGACCTCTCTTTTTCCCAGACGGTTTATGCGCGTCACGTCTACCGGTTCGAGGACCTCCGCTGGAACCGCTACTTCGCCAATGTCACCGAGCGTCTTCCGGACGGCCGCTGGCGCGTCGACTACAGCCGTTTCGACGAACTGCTCGAGTGACACCCCGGGTGTGCTTGCGCCACCGAGACCATCCTGGTTTTCCCAGGAGCGTTCCCATTCCAATCCTGGCTTGAGCCACGGGGAGATTCAGCAAACAAGATTCGGTTGCCTCCACCGGTTGAATCCGCCCGGGCTGTGCCGTGCGCATCCTCCTGAACTGCTGGTGTTGAACACAGGGCTTCGTCATTCATGACACCAAGTCTTTGATGTGACAGAGAGGACCGGTAGCCCTGGCTTTTTCGGTTAGCCCCTGGTATAAAGAGTGGCATGAACGCAGCGGAACAGGGGTCGCAAGGGGATTTGTCTCGGGTACGGGTGCGCCTGATCGGTGCGGGCGAACGAGCTGAGTGGGACCGGTTGATGCGCGCCCATCATTACCTGGGACTCACGGCCTTGGTGGGGCGTAGCCTACGTTATGTGGCCGAAAGGGATGGACAGTGGCTCGCCTTGCTGGGTTGGGCCTCGGCGGCCCTGAAATGCGCCAGTCGCGACACCTGGATCGGCTGGTCGAAGACCTTGCAATGGCAACGCATTGGGTTGATTGCCAATAACAGCCGCTTTTTGATTCTCCCTGGCGTGCGGGTGCCGAACCTCGCCTCCCGCATTCTGGGCCAGAACCTCGCGCGTCTCTCGGCGGATTGGGAGGCGGCTCACGGGCATCGCCTGCTCTTGGCCGAGACCTTTATTGATCCGGCCCGGTTTCTGGGGACCTGCTATCGGGCCGCCAACTGGGTCGAACTCGGGGCCACGCGGGGCTTTGCCAAGTCCAACGACACCTATGTCGCGCACGGCGCGCACAAACGGATCTGGGTGTTCCCCCTGCATAAAAAGGCCCGACAGATCCTGTCATCCCCCTACCCGCACCGCGACTTACCCCGCCAGGAGATAAAGACCATGCAACTCACTGATGCGGACGCCACGGCCCTCTTTGCGCGTCTTTCGTCCCTCGATGATCCGCGTGCCAAGCGAGGGCGGCGCCACACGCAGCGTTCGTTGCTCGCGATCGTGCTCTGTGCGGTGATCAGTGGGGCGCAAGGCCCGATGGCGATCAGTGAATGGGTCAAGCGGCTCACTCCCGCCATGCTGCGACGGCTGCGCTGCCGCCGTGCCGCAGACGGCCACTATGAGCCGCCCTCCGAGCCCACGATCCGGCGTCTGCTCCAGGCCGTCGATATCGCCCAACTCGAACGCCAACTGGGGGATTGGCTGCAAACGCAGGGGGCGGAGGATGAACCCGTGGCGCTTGATGGCAAGACCCTGCGCGGCTCGCAGGATGGTGACGGTGGGTCGGCACGGCAACTGGTCGCCGCCTTCGGGCACGTGAGCGGCACGGTCTTGAATCAGGTGGAGATAGCTGACAAGGCGAGCGAACTGAAGGCCGTGAAACCCCTGCTGGACCCTTTGCCGCTGGCGGGGCGCGTGGTCACCGCAGACGCCCTGCATACCCAAACAGAGACCGCACGTTATCTGGTCGAGGATAAGGGGGCGCACTACCTGCTCACGGTCAAAGACAATCAGCCCACCCTCAAAGCCGACATCGAAAACCTCCACCTGGAGGCTTTCCCCCCTGGGCACGTCACGACTGACAAGGCGCATGGGCGCGTGGAAACCCGGCGTATCTGGGTCAGTGATAAGCTCAACGGGTATTTGACGTTTCCCTACGCGGCCCAGGTTGCCTGCGTGGAGCGCGAGGTCTTCCACGTCAGAAAAAACAAGACGACCCTCGAGCGCGTCTATCTGATTGGCAGCCAAAGCCGCACCGAAGCGAGTCCCGCACAACTGCTGGTCCTCAACCGAGGCCATTGGGGCATTGAGAACCGTCTGCACCACGTGCGCGACATGGCCTATGACGAGGACCGCTGTCGCGCCCGCAAGGGTCACGCGCCCCGGACCCTATCCTGTCTGCGGAACTTCGCCATCAGCCTGTTGCGCCTGTTTCATGTCTCGAATATCAAAGCGGCTCTGCGGAACTTGGCGGCGCAAGCAGACAAAGTGCTGGGGATGTTGCGCCTGTAGATACTACGCGAAACCCCCGAAAAAGGGCCATACGGCACCACGCCGCCGTGGGCGTGCGTCTGCCTGCCGCTACCCGGGCAGGAAACTCATCAAAGGAGGTGCCATGAGGGCGCCCCAACCCCAAACACGGCCTACTACTCCCTCACTCCTGACATTCGGCAGTTCAGACATCGCTCGCAATGGGGCGACTTTGACGGAACCGTG
>DAHXNI010000007.1 GCA_027365475.1 Pseudomonadota bacterium
CTTCGGGCCATGACTGCCGGTTTGAGGCCCATCCCAAGCGTGGTCTGGATCATCGTCCGCTCTTCAATATTCAACGTGTATAGCGTTTTCCCATGCAACAGGATCTCCTACAAAATGTTGCACTTGGTTTTTGAGCGCGCCGACCGTAATCGTCAGTCTCTGTTCCGTCGCGAAGGTCTGCAACTCGCGCTTCCACAGATTCTCGGTTGATCGTAGAGGATCGCATGGGGTTTCTCGCTGAGTGCGCCTGTTACAATAAGAGGACTCAAGTCGACTGCGGCGCACGGTTGACCGCGACCGTGGATTCCCGCTTTCCGGCTGCTCGCTGGAGGCATCGTCGTTGTTGTCAGTGCATGCGTTTCAATCGGGATTCCCCGGCGACTGGCGTACCCGGCAATCGGAGCCACGGGACGCAAGGGGCGCACACCTATGACCCGCTTCCCGCCTCTCCTCTCGGATACGGAGATTCCCTACCCCGTGCACGTCTATTCCGAGGCGGATATCCGACGCTGGATCGGCAGTGCAAATCTTGCGAAGGGCTTCGGTTATCTTCCGGCCATCACGAAGTTGCGGATCTCCCCCACGGCCCTCCACGCCTTCGTGCGCGGGCGGGCACCCCGTCCGTATCAGGTCGAAATTCTGTTCAAGGGCGACCGGATCGTGGATTTCTGCTCCTGCCCCCTGGGGGGCTACTGCAAACATGTCGCCGCCGTCCTGATTGCAGCCTGTCAACGGCAAACCCAGCACGCTATCGGGTTCCCGGCAGCCCCTTTGCCCGACGCTGCAAAGCGGAGGCGGAGCCCGGTGACCCACTGGTGGCTGGATCACCTGCGTGCGAGCGTCGCCCGGCAGGAAGACGAACAGGCGAAGACCACGCTCAAACCAAGCCCCGAAATGCTCGTGTGGGAGCTCGGAGGAAATCTCGAACAGGGAGTCCAAATCTTCTGTTACAAGGGTCGCCGGGATCGCCTGGGACGACTGGCGGGCAGGAAGGCCATCCGCTGGAACAACTTCGAACGTGCCCTGCAAAAGCCGCCACGCTTTGTCAACGTGGACGATCAAACGGTTCTCATGATGCTCTGGCTGCAAAAGGGACGCCACAACACAGGCGAGTTGCGACTGCAGGGCGCGGCGGCCGATGAGTCCCTGCGCCGGCTGCTCGCGACCGGGCGCTGCTATGCGGGAGAGGCGCACGGCGACCCCTACGAGAGGACCTTTCCGGATGCTCCGTTGCACCTCGGAGCAACCCGATCGGGACACATCGTCTGGCAGACGAATCCGGATGGGTCGCAATGCCCGGAAATCCTGACCGATCCGCCGAGCCAGCGGATTCTGCCGCTTGCATCGCCCTGGTATGTGGATCGTGCAAGCGGAGAGGCGGGCCCCCTTGAGATCGACTGCCCGCCCTTCCTTCTGGCCCCACTCCTCGCGGCGCCACCCCTGTCTCGTGCGGATCAGGAACAGGTTTTAGCCATTGCCGGTCGATACGCCCCGCATTTGCGCCTGCCGGCCGTCGAGGCCACGGCCATCACGATCGAGGTCGCGCCCAGTCCAGTCCTGACCCTTCAAACCCGTGAGGTGCAGAGCTGGGCGGCGCATCGCGACTATCCCAGAGAGAGCAATGGGGGCGCCTACGATCTCGCGGAACTCGCCTTTCAGTACGGACCCGTGCGCGTCAAATGGGGCAAGACGGACGAGTTCGTGATCACCAAAGGTGGGAAGTTCTTCAGGGTTGAGCGACGACCCGCGGACGAGGAGGCGTTTGGGGAACGTCTGGCCACCACCGGCCTCGCCCGTCTGGCCTGCGAACACTTTGCGCCCCGGAGTGCGGTACCGGAGGGCGCGTTGGGGCTCGCCCGCCAATCCGAGTGGCCGGGCTGGATGCTCGAGCATCTCCCGCGTCTCAAATCAGAAGGGTGGACAGTGGAGTATCCCCAGGGTTTTCGGCACGAGATGTTGCCCATCGAGAGCTGGGATCTCGCGATCGAGGATGGAGGAGCGGAGGGTTTTGCGCTGGACATGGGGATTCTGGTGGAGGGCGAGCGTCTGGCTCTCGCGCCCCTCATCACGCCGCTTTTCGAGCAGGATGCCCGCTGGCTCAGCCCGGGCGGTCTCGAAACCATCGGCGAGGGCGAGATCTTTCCGCTTAGGCTGCCCGATGGCCGTCATGCCGGGCTCACCGCATCGCGCATCAAACCGATCGTCAGGCTTTTGATCGATCTCTTCGACGCTCCGGGCGGATCCATGCGCCTGTCCCGGCTCGACGCCCCACGCCTCGCCGAGCTCGCGGATCTTCCGGGTTGGGACGTGAGTGGCGCGGAGCGGGCGCGAGCGGCGGCCGAACGACTGCTCGCGGTCACCCGCCTGCCTCCAGTCGACCCGCCGCCCGGACTGGCGCTCGCGTTACGCCCCTACCAGTGCGAGGGACTCTCCTGGCTGCAAAGCCTGCGCGCGGCCGGGCTCGGAGGCATCCTGGCCGATGACATGGGGCTCGGGAAAACGGCGCAGACCCTGGCCCATCTGCTCGTCGAGAAACAGGCCGGACGCCTGGATCGCCCGGCGCTGATCGTCCTGCCCACTTCGCTCTTGTACAACTGGCGGCAGGAAGCGGCGCGCTTCACGCCCACGCTCAGACTCCTCACACTGCAGGGCCGGGGTCGCATGGAGCGCTTCGCAGACATTCCCGGACACGATGTGATCCTCACCACCTACCCCCTGCTCTGGCGGGATCACGAGGCGCTCGCAAAAATCCAGTATCACCTGCTCGTACTCGATGAGGCACAGTTTGTGAAGAACGCGCGCAGCCAGGCTGCTGAAATCATCCGCACACTCGATACCCGCCATCGGCTGTGCCTGACCGGCACACCGCTCGAGAACCACCTGGGCGAACTCTGGGCGCAGTTCGACTTCCTGACCCCGGGGTTTCTAGGGAGCGCAGAGGATTTCACCCGTCGCTGGCGCACCCCCATCGAAAAGCACGGCGATGGACTCCGCGCAGGGCTTCTGGCGCGCCGCCTCAAACCCCTGATACTCAGGCGGCGCAAGGAAATGGTCGCCCGGGAACTGCCGCCCAAGACCACGATGCTGCGCGAAGTGATGCTGGAAGGTGCGCAACGGGATCTCTACGAGGCGGTTCGGAGCGCCATGGACGAAAAGGTGCGCGCGGCGGTGGCGCGGCAGGGCTTCCGGCGCAGCCAGATCGTCATTCTCGATGCCCTGCTGAAGCTCCGCCAGGTCTGCTGCGATCCCCGCCTGCTGCCTTCGGCTGCGGCCCGGCGGGTCCGAATCAGCGCCAAACTGGATCTGCTCATGGATCTTCTGCCGGGACTGGTCGAGGACGGGCGGCGGATTCTTTTGTTTTCGCAGTTCACGACCATGCTCGGGCTGATCGGTGAGACTCTGGACCATGCGCATCTTCCTTATCTTGTGCTGACCGGCGACACCCGCGATCGTGAAACGCCCATCCGGGACTTCCAGTCGGGGGCAGTCCCGATCTTTCTGATCAGTCTCAAGGCCGGAGGCGTGGGACTCAATCTCACCGCAGCGGATACCGTCATTCACTACGATCCCTGGTGGAATCCAGCCGTCGAGAATCAGGCCACCGACCGGGCCCACCGGATTGGCCAAGACAAACCGGTCTTTGTCTACAAGCTCATCGTCTCGGGCAGCATCGAAGAGCGGATGCTGGCCTTGCAGGAGAAGAAAGCGGCTCTCGCGGCCAGCATCCTCGGCGCAAAAGGGATGGACCGCGCGGTGTTTTCCGAAAGCGATCTTGCAGCCTTGCTGGCTCCTCTGCCCCCGGTCAATGACCACGCGAATGGGAAACGGAGACACGGGAGTCCATAACACGCGACTCCAACCGAAGGCTGGATGGCGGGCATCACCGGATGTGAGAACGGGGAGGTGGTCAAAAAGATAGCATTGTATTCATACGAGGCAAGCACCGGTACCGTTGGCAGCGGACCGGTCTTCCAGTTCGACGCACGCGTCGTTCAGCCCGCCACCTTGGTTTGATGGATGGATGGCCGCGACCGGCAACTCGGCTCCACCCCTCGGGAAAACGAGCGCCACGGTCTTCCCTTGAGCCCTCCGAGGACTCTTCCCTCCACGAGTTGGAACCCGACTTGAAAGACCTTACGATAGGGGTTGAGAACTCGGTTTCCCCACGCGGTTCCGAAATGGCTTTCGGTGCCTCCCGTTCATCTCCTGGAGATTCCCCCATGCCCAAACGCTATCGTGTCCTGGCCTTTGTCCTTCTCAGTCTCGCCCCAGTCATCGCCTTTGCTGCCCCGAAACCCCCGCCACCGCCCAAACCACCGATCCATGCCCGCAAATCGGTGAGCCACGGCACGGTCGTGGTCAACGGCCAGCGGATCCGCTATACCGCAACCGCGGGAACGATCATTCTTAAAAACAAAAAAAATCAGCCCACGGCGAGCATGTTCTACGTCGCCTATACCAAGGATGGGGTGCACAATCCCTCCCGTCGTCCGGTCACGTTCGTCTATAACGGTGGCCCGGGTTCCTCGACCGTCTGGCTCCTCATGGGTGGTCTCGGCGCGGTCCGGGCGGTTACGACCAACGCGCATCCCACGCCTCCGCCTCCCTACCGGGTAATCGACAGCACGACGAGCCTTTTGCCCGTCACCGATCTCGTCTTCATCGACGCGGTCGGAACCGGCTACAGCCGGGTCGTGGGTGTTGGAAAAAACAAGGACTTCTGGGGCGTTGACGCGGATGTCCGCTCCTTTGGCCAGTTCATCCGGCGTTATATCAGCGAGAATGATCGCTGGAACTCCCCGAAATTTCTGCTCGGGGAAAGCTACGGCACCACCCGCTCGGCCAACCTGGTCGACTATCTCCAGAGTCAGGGCATCGCCTGTAACGGCGTGATCCTCCTGTCCTCAATCCTGAACTACGGGGATTCCTGGCCGGGTACCGACGTCCGCTACGTGACCTACCTGCCCTCCTACACCGCAGTCGCCTGGTACCATCACGCACTCCCGGTCGAACCCAAGCATCTCGCGCCTCTCATCCAGAAGGTCGAGCACTTTGCCCGGACCGCGTACGCCTACGCGCTCTTCCAGGGCAGCCGTTTGAGTCCCGCGCGCATGAACGCCGTGCTCGCAAAACTGCACGACTACACGGGACTGAGCGTCCGCTTTCTCCGCTCCGTCCACCTCCGTGTCACCCCGAGCCGCTTCCGGGCCGAGCTTCTGCGTTCTGAGGGTCACGAACGGTTCGTGGGCCGTCTTGATGCCCGCTTCGAGGGCACGAACCGCGACGGCGCCGAAGAGTTCCCGGACTATGGCGCGCTCATGGCCGCCATCTCACCAGCCTATACGGCCGCCTTCAACGGCTATGTGCGTGAAAGGCTGCACTACGTGAGCCACCGCCCCTACCGGATCATGAATGGCCAAGTGATCCAGAAGTGGAACTGGAATCATCCCTTCCCGGGCAGCGCCTACCCCTGGCCCCTGCCGGATGTGGCTCCCAATCTGGCCGATGCACTGCGCAAGAACCCCCATCTCTGGATCTTCTCGGGCAACGGCTACTTCGACCTCGCCACGCCCTTCTACAAAACGGAGTACGACTTTGCGCACATGAAGCTCACGGCCTCTCTCCTCAAGCACGTCTCGTTTCACTTCTACCATTCCGGCCACATGCTCTATGTCCATCCAGCGACGCTCGTCCATCTCGACCGGAATCTCATGAGCTTTTACCACTTCGTTCTGGCCCATCGCTGAACCGGGACCGCTTGAACCCGGGTTGCAACACGCGCTCCCGCACCGGCGGGAGCGCGTCTGCAAGGCAGGCCTCCTCCCATCCCTGCCCGGAGCCCGATCCGTTAAGATAGGCCGAAATCTCAGGATGCCTGGCCCATGACCTCAGCCGAACCCTCGGCCGACCGCACGCTCGACCGGAACGCCGTCGGTTTCTGGCAACTCACCTATCAGTCGATCTCGCTGATCGCCCCGGCCGGTGCCATGGCCGCCACGCTGACCGGCGCTGCGGTGTACGCGCAGGGCGCCCTGCCGCTCGCCATGCTGGCCGGCGTGATCACTGCGGGATTCATGGTCAATACCACCGTCCAGTTCGCAAAAACCATCGCATCGGCCGGCGGCTTCTACGGCTATATCGCGCATGGACTCGGCAGCCGACTGGCCATCTTTGGTGCCATGCTGTTCCTGCTCTCGTACTTCAATATCCTGACCAATGCGCTCGTTTTCCTGGGCGGGGTCTTCGTGCCGGGTGTGGCGGCCCACTTTTTGGGGATCCACCTGCCCGGCTGGTTCTGGTGGCCGGTCGCGCTTCTCTTCTACGGCCTGATCTTGGCACTCGCCCTCCGGGGCATCCGCCCCTCGCTCAAGTATGCGGTTGCGACCGGAACCCTTGAGATCGTCGTGCTCCTCATCCTCTCGGTACTCCTCATCGTCTCGACCCCGCACCCGATGAGCGCTGCCGTCTTCAATCCGGAGTGGGCTGCAGGCGGCCTAAGCGGGTTCACGCATGGCGTACTGATCGCAATGTTCGCGGTCTCGGGATCCTCGGCTGCGGTCTCTCTCGGCGAAGAGACACACGCACCAGAGCGGCGCATACGTGCGGCCGTGATCGCCGCCTTTCTGTTCTCCTCTTTTCTTTTCTTCCTCATGGCCTACGCGCTCACCGTAGCCTGGGGATACCGGCAGATGGGAAGCTTCGCCCAATCCCTCGTCCCGGGCGCGATCCTGGTCGAGCACACCCTCCATAGCCCGGCGCTCGCCTGGCTCCTCATCGCACTCATCATAAATTCCCTATTGGCTGGAAGTCTGGCGCCACTGTTGAGCAGTGCCCGCATGGTCTTCGCGCTGGCCCGCGACGGTGTGGTTTTCCCGCCCGCGCTCGGCCGGCTCGATCGACGCAACAACCCGGCCCAGGCACTCATCTGGATCACGCTCGCGGGCGCCGCACTCTCGCTCGCCACAGGATTCTGGCTGGGCCCGTTCAAGGGATTCATCGTTCTGGTCACGACGAGCAGTGTGGCGCTTTTTCTGGGACACCTCCTCGCCAACTTTGCTCTCGGCCCCTATGCCCGCAAATGCGGGCGCACACACTGGTTCTTCCATTGGGTGGCACCAGGACTCGCGAGTCTCTTCATCGCGATCGCCATGGTCGTGACGTTCATCCCGCCGAGCTTCCCTTCCGATCTCGCCCCGCTTTTCATCTTCCTCTCCCTCGCAGCGGTTTGGTTCCGGCTGCGGCGAGTCCCAGCCCAGACACTCGCCCGGGCTGGGCTCCTCAACGTGATCGACGAGGGAGCGCCCCCGATCTGAAAACGCTCCCGGACGGGCTCAGCCGCCCGGTGAATCCCACCGTTTAAGGCAGCGGATGGACGATCGCGTCGAGATCATCCGGGGTTCCGGAGATCCGGATCAGATGGGGATAGCGGGAACCTCCATAGTCGGGTATCGCAACCGTGCGATAAACACCCCCATCCTCGACGATCAGCTGGAGCGGACGGTGACTCCGCTCGGCCGCAACGAGTGCGCGCGAGAGGACCTCTGGGGTGAAGCCCGCCGACACGGCCACACTCCGTGCAAAGGGCACCGACCCCATGGGGTCTTGTCCTTCAACCCGCCCACTTTTCCATTTGGACCGGATTCGATGGCGTAGAATAGGGCCGTACCGCTTCGGGATCTGTCCGACACGGGCAGCCCATGAACCGGAGACCCACTTGAAATGCCCCAATTGCAAATCAGATCTTGTACCCACCGTACGGCACAAGCTCCAGGTCATGAGCTGCCCGTCCTGTAAAGGGATGTGGCTCGAGCACCAGGAGCTGGATGAACTGGAAGACGAGGTTTTCGACTTCGGCGAAGATGCGAAAGGAACCCTCGTGTTCAGTTCCACACCCACAACTGCGCAGTGCCCCGAATGCAATGCCCCACTCAAGAGATTCCGTTACCGCCTCTTTGATCTCGAAATGGATTTCTGCGAGAACCAGCACGGTTACTGGCTGGATGCGGATGAGGACACGAGAGTGCTCGAGTTGATGAAAAAAGAGGAGGCCGACACCAAGAGAAAGGTGCGCGCGGAAGACCAGTGGGCGACAACCTTGAAACGCATGCGCAAAGGCTCATTCCTGAGCAGGGTGCGGGATCTGTTTCACTAGGGTCACAGAAAGGTTCGCCTGGTAACACCTGATGGCTCATGGTTCCCCGTTTCGCTTGAGGAAGCCCCGGCACCCGACTTCCGGATGTACCATGAAAACTGTCCCTGTGTGCGGCTTCAGGCCGCGTCGTGTGGGGCGCTCTGTCGGAAAAACCGAGATGACCGGATCCATGCGCACCATCATTTCTTTCCGCGGACGATGGGCCGCGTGTGCGCTGGTCGTTTCGGGATTGTGCGTGATGGCTTTTGCAAAGGCAGAAGGATCCGCCCCCAAAGCGCTGATCCTCCCGCTCCAACCCTGCCATGGGCTTTCCGAAAGCTGCCTTCCCGTGTCAAAACCTGAGGGATGGGCCCGACGTCGGAGTGACCCGCAACACCCGGCGGCACCCCTCCCGATTCAGGCGCCCGTGCATCGGCCTGCCACGGCACCTTCCAAGCAACGCCTTCATGTTCAGCATCTCAGGCCCAACACACTCGGACTCGGCGGACTTGTGACACCCGAGAGACTCCTCTCCGCCCTCGCTTACCGTACCCGCTCCGGTCGCGGTGGAGATCTTTGCCGTTCCAAAGACTCGGCCCATCTCTGTTCCCGGGTGGTCGTCCTTGTGGACGGCAAGCGTTGGCGCCCCGATGGGATCCTCGGTTACACGAGAGCGGCCATCCCGGCCCGCTGGATCAGCCGGGTGGATGTCATGGAAAATGCCTCTGACGTGGCTTCCCAAACGGGGCATGACACAGGAGAGGGGGATCCGGGTATCGTAGACGTGATCCTCCACCGGCTACGCATCAGCGGTGAAGCGAGCGTATCGGCGGGAGTACTCGAAGGTGGCGGATCCTATTCCGGATCCAACGCCGAGGACTACAACATCCTTCTCGATGCCCGCGACCGGAACGGCGATTCCTTTCTCTTCGATTTCAACTATGAGCGCTACTACGGACCCTGGTGGTATCCCCCTCCCTGACTGCAATCGGCGAGCAGGGGCTTTCACGGATGAGAGACTCGGTGTTTCGGTGTCATCTTGAGGTGGGGCAAGACCGCAACGCTCCCGGTACACGGCAGGAAGGCCGTCCAGTGGATCGCAGGGACGCATCGCACATCGCCAATGCCTGGACGATGCCTGAGCTCGCAGACATCGAATTGGACCCACCCCGCATCACCAGCAAAGGGCGCGCAGAAGACTTTTCCTGATGCTCGTTCTCGATACCAACGTTGTGCCTGAACTCCGCAAGATGTGGTCTGGGTCAGCTGATCCCCGGGTTGCAAAATGGGCGGACCGCATCAAGGCGATTCGCTTCACAGTTCGTGGACCACGAGCCATAACAGGACCAGGACCACGAACTCCAGGAAGAACGATCCCAAGGTGACGAGTGCCACGGTGAGATAGCGCAGACGTTGCCCGTCCGGTCGCCGCTGCATCTGCTGCACGATCCAGAACATGACCGCGAAGTTGATGATCCAGAGAATGGGCTTGCCGACGAATGGCACATCCCGCATGAACCAGCCCAGAAGCAGGTCGACCAGGACGATCGTGGCGAAGCTCGCCAACATGATCGTGAGCGCCTTTCCGAAGGAGGGCATGAACTTGAGGAAGATCCGGAACGATAGCATCAAAAAGAGTGAGCCGAACAGGAGCGAGAGGAAGATCAGCCCGATAATCACAGCGGGGCCCAGATTCCCCAAGGCAAACAGCTGATTGAACATACACTACCTCCGGAGTCTGTTGTGTTTTGAAGTTGGACGAAGTTCCGAGATGGCGCCCACACCCGGACAGGCGCCCTCGACCAGAGAGACGGGAGCCCTTAACCGGTTTCAGGGGTTGCCTTGGGGGACGGCTATCCCCTCCCGGTTTTTGCCGAACCATTTAATGAGCATGGAAGCGACATCGCCGACGCGGTGTTTGCCAAGATAACAATGAATGTACATCTTGACACGGGGATACTTCCGGATGAGCACCCGGATGTTATGCATCGCCCGGGCGTTCAACGCACTGCCGGGCGGCTGGGCGCTGTCCATCGGAAAGTTGTAAGCAGTCATGCCGAGCTCTTTTGTGAGGTGATCCTCTCGTTCGATGAGCGATTTTTCATAGATGAGGTGGGGATCTAGCAGTGAAACAACGATCCGAATCCCCCGATGGTGCAGGTTCTTGAGCAGACCCTCATCCGGGTAGGGGCCGACGATGATCTTTTGGCTCACGTGGTGCACATTCCCCTGCAGGTAGTGCAGAGGGAAAAGAAACGGTTCGAAGACCGCAAAGTTGGCGAGAAAAAGATACGCCGGAGTGGCCAGAATCACAGCTAGAAGCAGAAGACGCAGAAAGATCCCAAACAGCTTGCTGATCATGGCACCGACTCGCAGGTGGAATCTCATGGTGCACGACCCGGAATGGTCTTGCGGTCCGCGTGTCCCCAGTGCGTTTGGCTCACCTGAAAGGTCGCGATCAGCCGTTCAACCGCGAGAACCTGACGGTATCCGAGATACTCGAGTGAACCCAGAATGGCGATGCGATAGGAATCAAACAGGCTTTCATACTTGTGAAGGACGAAATTGTCGAGGAGGACGGCTGCGGCATTGAGCCACATGCCCCACAGGATCGAGATGGTGAAGAACAGAAAGGCAAAGACCGGGTTCAGCATGTGAAAGATGAAAAACAGCACAAATCCGAGATATCCGACGAACTCGATGAGGGGCCCGAACAGCTCGATGAACAGGAAAAAAGGCATACCGAGGGTTCCGACCCGGCCATATTTGGGATTGAACAGCATGGTCCGGTTGTGCCAGATGCTGTCCACCAAGGCCCGCTGCCACCGGTTGCGCTGGCGCAGCAAGGAAGGGAAATCACTCGGGACCTGTGTCCAGCAGACCGGCTCCGGGATGAAGTACACCTTGTACTTGATCTCCTGCTCCACGCAGTAGCGGTGGAGACGGAGGACGACATCCATGTCCTCTCCAACCGTCTTCCGGTACCCCCCGACGGCCAGGATCAGATCCTTCCGGAAAATACCAAATGCACCCGAAATGATCAAGAGGCTCTCATATTCGCCAAGCGTGACTCGGCCGGCCATAAAGCCGCGGAGGTATTCCACAATCTGAATGTTGGTGAGGATACTGCGGGGGGAACGGATCTTCTTGACCCGGGAACCTTCGACCACACATCCGTTCAAGACCCGGACCGATCCGCCAGCCGCGATCAGGTTCCGTTCGATGAGAAACTGGTGCCCCATGCGCAACAGTGCATCGGGATCCAAGATCGAGTCGGCATCGATGGCGCAGAAGAGCGGATAACGGCTGTAGTTGAGGCCACAGTTCAGGGCGTCGGCCTTGCCACCGTTTTCCTTATCAATCACCCAGATCTGCGGGAGGCGCTCCGAGACGTATACCGCGCGCACAGTTTCCGTCTCGATGGTCTTCCGTTCCGGCCGGTCGATCGGTACCAAGCCAAATGCATCCTTCAGGCACTTGAGCGTGTCGTCCGTCGATCCGTCATTGACAACCACGATTTCGTAACGGGGATAGTTGATCTGGGTGGCCGCCAGAATTGTCTCGACAAGGGTCACCTGTTCGTTGTATGCGGGGATGACGATCGTAATAGGCCGGAGATTGGCTGAGCATGTGAGGGCGAGCAGCCGGTCGAGGTCAGGTGCAGCTTCGCTTGACTCGCGCAGGTGGCGAAAGGCAAAGAACGTGATATAGGTATAGGTTCCATTGATGATCAGGAATGCCAGAAGGATCAGCACCTGGAAGCAGAGCAGGGTATTGCCGATCGACAGAAAGGTGATGATCATCTGGACTCCGCTGCAAGGGCGAACGCGGCCATATGACGGACCTCCGGTCGTGTATCCTCTTGCCGCTCCAGCAAAGCGCGATGCCCGTATGCACCCATGTTCATGAGGGTCTGGGCAGCTGCGTAGCGGACGTTGAAATCCGGCGAGGCGAGCTGTTCACTCACCTGTGACACGATGTCGGGACCACAGCTTTCTGCGGCGCGAATGGCTGCGATATTCAGCATGAGGTTGGCTGCTCCGATGTGCTCGCCAATCATCGAGTCACAAAGCTCCATGCTCTGGAGGCTCCGCAGGGTGGCTGCAGTGAGCCGCTCATGGCCCCGCAGACGAGCCATACGCACGAGCGTATCCTTGAAGCACACGAGTTGTTCCTGCCCGATAGCCAGGATCAGGGCCAAAAGATGCTGTTCATCGGCCCGGTTGTCCCTGAGGCAGTATTCCAGGGCCGCATTCAGCCGTTCGGGTGCGATACCCAGTCGCTGGAGAGACTGAATCGCAATTCGGAACATCCCTTCGTCGTAACCCGTCGACAGGTCCGGGCGGGATGACGTGAGATCGAACAGGGTTTTCACCTGGGACGGCTCAGAGACGAGGTGGGCGCCTGCATACAGGCAGATCCCGAAGATCTTCATGTTTTCTTCGGCATAAGCAAACTCGACCACTGGCGCAAACAGCTCGGGCAGTCTGAGATCTCCGCAGGCGGACACTGCCCGGTAGCGCTGGGCCCAGTCTTGTGCGTCGAGTGCTCTTAAGGCGATCGCCGGGGCGCCCGTTTTGCGAATCGCACCGAGCAGGACGGGGTCCGCGGTGCCGGTTGAGCCCAGCTTTTTCGTGAGCGCAGACCCGAGTGCCGAAACCTGTTCGAGATCGTGCACCGTAGGCAAGGGCGACTCGTCACCGGCCAAAAGCAGGGTAAGTGCACGCTCATTGAGGTCGACTTGCTGCTGAAAGAGACGCGACCGTTTTAGGGTGTGGCGTTTGTGGAAACCGAGACTGATGAAAAGGGCCACGATCGACACGCCGAAAATCGCAATGACCATCCAGAGCAGAACAACCGTCAAATAGTGGGAAACGGCCATGTTGAGAGTGTGCATCTACCACCTCCGGGTGAGCGAAAGATAAAGTCCCCGGCGGTCGTAAAGGCCCGATCGGTAGTCGTCGAAAACTGCCACGTTGAGTGAAATCCGGTGGGTGAGCTCAAACACTTCTCCAAGCCTCACCCCGTAGCTCGGCGTGCGCAGGATGGAATTCTGCACAATCAGCTGTTCTCCAGCCTCGCCGGCCGTGAGATAGAGGTAGGTCCTGTTGATCCCGCCATGAAACCACTCGGGTGCCACAAGGAAGCTGTAGGCATTGGTTTCCGGAACATAGTAGAGGCCGGTCTCAAGATGCACATGGCGATCCGGATAGAATCCGACACCTCCGAAGATGATGTTGGCTACAGCGTTTGAAAATATGAGGTGTCGCACGCTCATATCCAGGGAAAACGCGCCCACACTCTTCGACAGGGCCATCCCAAGACTTTCATGTGCCAGGATGGTGTCATTCGGGCTGTATCCGACCGAAAACTCTCCCGAAGCACCGGCGCCGAAAGCGGTGTAGAAATCGACGCCGAAACTCTCGGCGGTCTGGCCGAAGCGGTGAATGCGCTGCGCGCTCGCCACGAAGGTCCCGTCCGCTGCCGGGAGGCCGGCCCGGATGCCGAACTGGTTGTCGGAGGGATAGGCGCCGGTTGAGTTCGCGATGCCGCCATCGAGGGAGACAAAGTGACGGTACAGCCGCGTGAGACTGACCCCAAGCGAACCGAAAACCAAAGCCTGCTCTGACGGGTTGAGCGCAGCCAGTTCGCCTCTGGCAGCTCTCGCATGGCCTGCCTGCACTCGCGTGACGACGGATGCTACGGCGAGATCCCGGTCCTTGGGATAGCGGGCGGCCAGCTGGGCATCAATCCGTGCCGCCTGTCTGTTCTGGTGCAATTGGCCATATGCCCTTGCGAGCACGAGTCCGCTGTCATACGGATCGCGGCCACTCCGATAGAGCGGACGGACTGTCCGGATGGCGCGTCTGGGTTCGTGCGCAGCCAGCTCGGCACGCGCTTCGGCAAGCGTTGCCCGGGTACGGAGATTTTCCGCCGCCGCGCCGAGCGCACGATCCCTGGGATAACGGCGAGCCAGTACGGCATAGATCCGTTCGGCACGCGCAAAATGGTGGAGCGCCACCTCAGCACTTGCGAGCACGAGTCCGCTGTCATACGGGTCGCGGCCACTTCGGTAAAGCGGACGGATCGTCCGGATGGCGCGTCTGGGTTCGTGCGCAGCCAGCTCCGCACGCGCTACTGCCCGTGTTTTCTGGATACTCAGGTTTTCCGCAGCCACCGCGAGCGCACGGTTTTTCGGATAACGTCCCACAAGCCCGTGATAAATCCGGGATGCGTGGTTGATCCGGTGTTCGCTGGCATAAGCCTCGGCCAAGATGAGTTTCGCATCATAGGGAGCAGAGCCGTTCGGATAGCGGGTCCGTATCCGGCGGATGGCCAGCGCGGGTTGATGGTCGATCAGCGCCGCACGCGCAGCAGTCAGGATGGCTCTCGTGCGCAAACTGTCTGCCTCGCGACCCAACCTCGGATCCTTGGGGTAACGGCGGGCCAGTGCGGCATAGACCGCATCCGCCCGCCTGAGATGGTGCTCGGCCAGATCCGATTGGGCCAGAATCAGTCCGGCACGATAGAAGTTGGGTCCGTTTTGGTATGCAGGTGTGGCCCACCCGATCGCCTGGGCGAAATGTCCGGCATGGAGTGCCGCTTGCGCCCGGTCGAGCACGGCGCGGTTTTTCAGCTCGCGAACCAGGGGGAGTAGCGTGGAATCACCGGGGTATCGTGCCGCCAGTGCGGATCCCATCGCGATGGCCTGGTTCAGGTGATGCTCAAGAATGTCGGATCGCATCAAAATCACGCCGGCACGGTACGGATCCGGTCCCTTTGGGTACCAGGGAGTCATGAGACGGATCGCACCAGCCGCATCGCCTTTCCGGAGGAAGCTCGCGGCGCGGGCGAACGTGAAGTCCTGGTTGCAGTGGGCGATGGCGCGTCGCACGGCAGCAGATTTGATGGGCGTTGCAATTTGCCGGATCAATTGTTGGGCTTGGACATACTCGCCGGTACGGCAGCGGGCCCCAAGGGCCAGAGCCACGATACCCGGATGTGCGGCATACTCCAGGCCGAGTGAGGTCGATGCCAAGCTACTCGTGACCGGATGGCGGATCACAAATGTCTGGTACACGAAACCGATCGCCAGGGCACCGATGGCTATTGCAACCAGAAGCCCGACCGTCCACTTAATGGTTTTTGATTGCATGCGCTCCCTCCTTGAGACCGTCGATGATCCAGCCCCCAAAACTTCCGTATCCGGGACGTCGATCGATGAGACGGGCAACGGAGCCCATGTCCGGGTAGAACGAAAGGGCCGACCCGTGCACCTCGTAATGCAGCGCAATGCGGCCGGAAGGCGGCTTTTCCCCCGCGAAGTAAAGGTGCCCGTGGTGATTCCGGATATCGCGTCTGAATTGCCGACGGGTCAGGAAATAGTGCAATTGATTTGGCATAGGGGCCATCTCGACACCCAGCTCGACCGATTTGCCCATCAGCTGACCTGCGCAGAGACCGTTGCGGGCGAGCGCCAGGATCTTCCGGTAGTGGGAACGGTAGGCCATGATCGTGATGCCATCCGCCTGACGCAGGACAACGGCAAGCAGGTTTCCTGGCCCCCACCGGATCTGGTCGAACCAGAAGGGTACCACCACGCTCCAGGGCAAACTGCTCCCGATCCGGATCCTGAGTTTGCGGAGGAGCCGGACATAGCGCGCATAAAGCTCGCGACGGTGTTCGGCAAAGCCTTTGAGGACATAGGGTTCGATGTCGAACTGGAGACCGGAGAACCCGTGGCCGTGCAGGCGGTTGAAGGCTAGGACTGCTCCAACGGCATGATCCACCCGGTGCCAATGATCGATATCCGAAGGGTCGCCCAGTGTCGCATATACCGTGATCCCCCGCGATTCGATCTCACGCAGCATCGGGGCATCGGCAGAAAGATTCCCGGACACAGCGAGATATAGACGGTTCAGGTGCAAGCTACGGACCTGCTTCAATAGAACCGAAAGAGCACCATGCTGGTCGAGAAGCCGCTGGACGTGCCAGATCCAGGCGCCTCGCACCGTATGTGGGGGAGACTTGCGGGGCTCGCAGGCGGGACTGACAGGAATCGCCGGGGGAGAAGACGGCAAATGCTTGAAATAGGAGATCTGATCCGGTCGCATAGCTGTGTAAGTGACTTCGACATAGCGAGCCTGATCCAGAAGATGTCGGTCAACCGGTACCCGCGTGGGACGTACCGGCGCGCTTGCACAACCACCGAGAATCCCCAAGGCGACTAGCCATGCGGGTACAAGGATTTTTGTTAAATCTGGAAGCTGCAATGGATCGGCCCTGCGGTGTTGTAACGGTCACGTATTCTCGAAAGACTGGCGCAAGCGATCCAACAGCACGGACTGAGCAAACCACCTGGCCCGATGTCTCAATTTTGACCCGGGAATGGCTACTCTTCTGTTTCTCTACTTGGGCGGATGCGCATCCCCCAGAAAACACACACTCGTCATACCAAGCCAGCTCGGTTATCGCCTCTTTGTCCCCCCTGTGCACCCCGGGTGTTCGTCCTACGCATTTCGTCATTATAGCATTGATTCCCGATTATTCATTGGGTGACCGAGTTCTGTGCACAATCGATGACTCACTCTCCATTCGCGCACCAACAGACACGCGCAGGGTCTCAATGAACACGAACAGCCTGCTGATCATGAGATGGATATCCCGTGAGCGTCTCGTGCACAGCGGCCAAGCGAACCGATGCTGAAGGGTTTGCGCCCTTCCCGGGCAGACTGGGCGGCTTCAAAATCAAGGAAGCGGTCTTTCCATGATTTAAATGGTAGTCCAGAGCTAATCTGGGCACAGGCCCTGAAACTTTTGTCTTCTGTTTGGCGGCTGATGGCTCCTATGCTGCAGGCGTGCGAATCCACTGTCATTGTTGCCATTGTGCAGCGAAGATTTTTAAAGAACGCCGCTTGTGCGCACATACGAGTATACTTTTAGAGTGCGTCAACCAAAGGAGACCACCCGTGCCAAAACAGATGATAGCGGCTCTGGCAACGATCGCGTTACTGAGCGTGAGCGCCCTTCCATCTCAAGCCGCGATGATGCGTCCCAGCAACCGGATGATGAAAACGCATATGTATTTCATGCGCCATTCACTCGGCTTTGCGACCATTTTCTTCCGGTACCACCCGGGCCCGCACTGGGACCTGATGCATGCCACCGCTTTGCATCTCACGGCTGCACAGATCCGGAAGGAAAAGAGGCTGACCGTGGGCATGATGCGTGACACCCAGCGGGGTATCGTATCCTTGAAAGCGGCTTACCAGCGGTACCGGCAAGATGCCATGCAAGCCGACCCCGCGATTGGAAGGCTGATCCATGACGTCAAGGCGGTTGGACGTGCTCAGGCCTACCTCGGTTATGAAATGATTCCCTATCATTTGAAGGGGTATGCGATTCTCAGCCCCTCTCAAAAAATCCGCTATCGGAAGCTCGCGCGCATCAACTGGATGCACATGATGCGGATGATGCACAACATGGGCATGCACTGATCGATTGCCCGTGCCGAAAGGCACGGGCTTCCGCTCTTTCTTCAGGCTCATCCGACAGACGATGTCGCGGTTTAAGAGCCTCCCGAACCCTCTCAGCGTCCAGTCGCTACCCGGCGACCGCTTTCCATGCACGCGTTTTCGTCCGCGAAGAGAATCTCCCGAGAGGGGATGGATGGGAAACATCTAGATCGTTCGTTTCCTTCGTCCCGTCGAAGCCGGGTTTCGCTTGAGCGTTCCCTGCAGAAAACCAGCGAGTCGCACCAACGCTTCCGTATCGCGCTGGCAATACTCGCGCAAGGCTCGCTCGAGTTGCATCTTTCTCTTTTTTGAAATTCCGGGAGCAATCGCCTCCCGGTAAGCGTCCTGTGCACCGCCCCCGTTCTGCACTTCGCCGAGATTGGCATAGTCGAGATCCGGGGCCAGGGTGGGAAGCACAGCCTTGATCGACCAGGAACCTCGCATGTCGGGATGGCAGTAGGATTTGCGCGTGAGGGGATAAAGATCGACAAAACGGGATGCCAGCTGGCGAAGCGCAGGGGCCAGATCGTTGAAGCGGATCCCGAGCGCCTTGAGGATCACGCCTTCAAAGGCCTGGTTGTAGACGAAGACCGGACCCTTCTTTTCGAGCGTCTTAAGCAATGCTTCGGCGAACGCCCGTGCCGGATCGCTGCCCGACAAGTCGAGAAACTCGGCATGCTCCAGAGCACCCGTCCGTCGTTCGATGTGGCACGACCATTGGAAGGGCAACTGTTCGTACGGACGGGTGCCCGTCCAGACCGGAGCCGCAAACTGGATGGTTTCGAAGTCGATATAGAAACGCGGATAGTCCTGTGCGGTGAGTCGCTTCGCAGCCTCGGGAAGAAGCTCCGCCTTTCCATTCGCCGTCACGCGTCGGACCCGCTCCTGCTCGGCATGCTTCAGGACACCCTCCGGAATGTCGCGGATATCCTGATACCCCTGTCGGTGCAACTCTTTGAGCAAGGGCTCCTGGATGCGAGGTAGCCCCTCGAGTGGGTATCCGGAGGAGGGTGGATAACAGTGATCCAGAAACGGACAGGGATATGGATCTTTGCAGTGATGGGTCCGAGGGGGCTTTTTGCCAGCGAGGGTTCTGCGGGCATCCCGGATCCACTGGGGAACTGCTTCCCGGATGAGCGACGCCATCTCGGCTGTCACATCTTGCTGGACGAAAAGGCTATGGACCGTTTGGCCCCGTTTCACCAGATGATAGCAGCCGCCACCGGGGTAGACAAAGTCTTTGTTAATGCATAGCACCGTCATGCGCCGGAGCGGTACACCACTGGCTTGCAGGACATGGGCCTGAATCGTAACATCGGATAGATAGTGTTCCTTGATTGAGGTCGAGGATTTGACTTCGACGAGATTCCAGCCGCCGACCCCAGGAACGAGGAGGTCGGCTCGAACCCGTATGCCATCGTGCTGGAAGGCGGCTTCGAAGATTGGTGTTTTGGATCTCCGGGCCATGAGATGGGCGGTTTCCTGAAGCGCGCTTGCGAGATTTCCATCGGTGCCAACCAGAATGCCGCGAGGATAAAAGGTTCGGGCGATTTCGCCTACCTCCCGCCCAATATCCAGCGCCGAACGTATTTCAGCCTGCTCGGCCAGTTGCGGTTGATGGATTTCGAGCCAAAGCCGTCTCGGACACTGGATAAAGGACATCAGTCTCGATTTGGAAAGATCACGTTTCACGCTGTGCACCTCATATCAACTGCGATCGGATGGCATCCCGTGCCGCAATACGCTTGCGCATATCCGCATCCATGACAGGCAGATATTGCGCACTCCAGTGGAAAGGGCCAAGAAACCCAATCAAGTGGAGGTACCCATCGGCTCGGGTCGCTCTTTTGCAGCGATCACGTGGGGCTCACCCGATTCAGAATACAAAGAATGGAGCCATCTCATGGCTCACCTCAAAGCGTGCCGTGATTTCTCGTCGAAAATGCGGAACATCAGTTGAGCGCCGGATTGAGCTGTGCCAGGAACCCGATCGGGCGTCCTCCGCGGCCCCGGGTTTTGAGTGCGAGATCTGACGCGAGCATTGCAACGAGGGCTTCGACCGTAAAAGCGTCACTGGACAGAGACATCCCCCGCACGGCTGCCGCAAAATCGCCGGGCGTGAGCCCAGGCAAATCCCTGAGCCGGGATTGTACCGAATCCGGCAGCGGGTCAGGCAATTCAATGTCCCGTTCTGCGAGAACGGCGCGGAAAAGCGCACATGACTGGGCGTGCGTGAGTGGCGCAAATTTCAGCTTCACATCAAAGCGGCGGAAGATGGCTTCGTCGAGTCCGTCGACGAGATTGGTCGTCGCCACGAATATTCCACCGAAGGATTCCATCTGGGTCAGCATTTCGTTCACGAGACTGACCTCCCAACTTTGTCGCGCCCACCCGCGTGCATACAGGAACGAATCGCATTCGTCGAGCAGGAGCCAAGCTCCCTGAGTTGCGGCCTGGGCGAACATGGATGCGATCTTTTGCTCGGTCTCGCCGACATAGGGACCGATAAGATCGGAAGCGCGACAGGCCAGCAGCGGTTGTCCCGCACGATCTGCGAAATGGCGCACCAGAGCGGTCTTGCCGGTGCCGGGCTGAGCCGCGACGGATCAGGTTGGTCTCAAGCGCTGAGAGATCGGCGGAAACATTGAGAAAACCGAGCTCGTAGGGCGTCACAGATGCACTTGCAGCCGCCAAGGGTGGACGGCCGAGTGCCCGTAAGTGACCATTCAGCACAGATTCAAGAATTTGCGCGCGCTCATCCGCTCCGGCGGCTGCAGCCAGTGTTGCGCTCCTTGCCGCCTGGGCGACGAGCCCGGGTGTCAACTGTTCGTGGGTGGCGATTCGCTCACGGACAGGATGTTCAGCAAGTCCGAGAGGAGCCAGATGAGTTCCGGCGATCCGGTTACGCACCCCAGGCGGGGGCTGTGGGATCTCGAGAATATGACTGAAGCGGCGCAGGAGTGCCGGATCAATCTGGTCAACCCGGTTCGTGATCCAGATGGTCGGTGCTGGAGCGCCTTCGATGAGATCGATCGAAAACCCTTTGCCCATCCCGACCGAAGGACCGTCCCATGAAAACTCATCCTCCTTCTCGCAAAAGTAGTCCTCGACCTCGTCAAAAAGGATCACCGCCGGCTTTCCCAGGGCACCGATCCGCCCCACGAAACAGAGGGCCTTGATCCGTTCCGACTGGCTGAGTGCACCTTCCGGATTGCTGGCCGCGACCTCGAGCAGGCGCGCCCCCAGAGCGGAGACGAGTGCACGTGCGAGCGCGGTTTTGCCGGTACCCGGTGGGCCGTACAAGAGCAGATTGACGCCCCGCGCAGGATGATCCAGCGTGCCCCGAATGAGACTGTACACGACCGCAAGCGCCCCGCCCAAGTACCGGAAATCGTCGAGAGACCGGGCCGGTTCGGTCTGTGGCTTGAGATAGGCCAAAAGGAGCGCGTCGGCTGCAGGTTCGGGATCGAGGAGCCGGGCGCCGAGTCCGGGCAGGATCTCGAACCAGTCTTCCGCATCGTATCCCGCACATTCCACCTGTTCCATGGTGACGAGCCCAGCCTGGGCCAGTGTCCGGCTACGGGAAAGCGCCCGGGTCACATCTTCCGCGGCCACGTTGAGACAGGAGGCGATGGCGGCCAGGACATGCTCGCGGTTACTCATGCCTCCGAGATAGTTGAAACCGGGCTCGAACGGTCCGCGCATTTTGAGTGCAACGGCGAACAGGACAAGGTTCTGTTCAAGGTCGGAGAGCGCGAGTTCACGACCGAGCGTGACCAGATTGGGAAGCTTCGTGTGAAGATTTTGTGGCAGCGGCTTGTTCGTGCGCCGGATGTAGGCAGAAATCCTGTCGCGGGGCATCTGCATGAGTTTCCGGGGATCCAGTCCCAGAAAACGGCAGACTTGGTAACTATTCGGTAAACCCGTAGCCTCCCACGTTTAACAAAGACACTGGACACGAAGAACCGTGTGGGTTACAGTCACCCTCATGGATGCCGAACCTTACGCGACCGTAACGCGACCAGAGATCCCCGATGCGAGGCTCACGCCATTCGCGCAGGTGTCGGTGACACTGACCCAACAAGAGTATATCCAACTCGTGTGGGACGCCCGGTACTGGAAGACGGCGCATCGACGGGTACTGGCCCGCCTAGAGCAACTGACCGTCGATCACCAGCGGGCCAGGGCCCAAGCGGCCCTGCGCGAGACGGCATTACAGGGCGAGCTAGAGACCGCGCAGGCGAAGATTCGTGATCTGCAAAAGCGGCTGTTTGGTCGTAAATCCGAGCATTCCGCGCAGGGCCCTAAGGGGCTCACGCGGGATATCCCATCATCCCGATCGCGCGGTCAACAACCGGGCACACCCGGTCACGGGCGTACCCTACAAGCCCATCTACCCGCGCACGAGGAAACGGTCGCAATCGACTCGTCACAGTGTCCGTCATGCGGGTTGGGCTACGCGGACTTCCCGGGCACCGAAGACAGTGAGGTGCTAGAGATTGAGGTCCAGGCCTATCGGCGTGTCATCCACAGGCGGCGCTATCGCAAGGTCTGCTCCTGCCCAGGCGTGCCCGGCCTCATCACCGCACTACCCCCGCCACGATTGATCCCGCGGGGCAAATACGGTATTTCGGTTTGGGTGCACCTGCTACTCTCCAAGTTTTTGTACGGCCAACCCACCCATCGCGTGTTGCAGGACTTGGCCAATTCGGGGTTGACCCTGTCGGAAGGCACCGTCGCCGGGGGGCTCAAGGCCCTGGCACCTTTATTTGCGCCTGTCGAAGAGGCGCTGGTGGTCCATCTGCGCAGCGAATCCCACTGGCATGCCGATGAGACCCGCTGGATGGTGTTTGTCGACATCGAAGGCAAGGTCGGACATCGCTGGTACTTGTGGGTGTTTCAGTCCCCATCGGTTATTCACTACGTACTGGATCCCACGCGATCAGCTGATGTCCCCATCGCCGAATTGGCCGAGGCACAGGGTGGGATCGTGAGTTGTGATCGTTACTCGGCCTACAAGAAGTTCGTCCGGCTGCATACGACATTCGTGCTCGCTTTTTGTTGGGCCCATCAACGCCGGGATTTTCTGGAACTGGCCAACCGCTACCCCGACCTGTCGCCGTGGGCGATGACGTGGGTGGATGCCATAGCCGATCTGTACCATCAGAATGGGCTGCGCCTTCAGGCGGACCCTGACAGCGTCGAGTACGCCGCGCACCACGCCCGATTACAACAGGCCGTGCATGACCTGGCCACCCGGCGCGATGAGGCACTGGCCGACCCCCGGCTCGCCTTTCCTGCGGCCCAGGTCCTGCACAGCATGCAGAATCACTGGTCGGGCTTGACGGTGTTTGTCGAACACCCGTGGGTGCCCATGGACCATAATGTCGCCGAACGCAGCGTGCGTATTTCTGTGGTCGGACGCAAGAACTTTACCGGCTCGGGCTCCGCGTGGTCGGGGCAACTGGCGGCTACCATGTACAGCCTCCTGATGACCGTCAAGCTCTGGGGGATCAACCCGCGCATGTGGTTGAGCGCCTACTTGCAGGCCTGCGCCGACAATGGCAACCAGCCCCCATCGAACCTCGGCGCGTTTCTTCCCTGGACCATGGAGCCCGCCCGACTGGCCACCTTGCGGGCGGGCCCCGCAGGTCCGCGCCCAGACGCCGCCTCTGGCGCGCACACGCAGCAGACAACACATACCCCCACCGAAGGATTCAACACCTCATGAGCCTTTACTGCGGACGCCTCTTCAGCCCCGACGATATCGAGACGATTCGGCGCCTGATAGCCGAAGACCCATCTCTTTTGCGCACCCCGCTCTCGCGCCAACTCTGCGCGCTGTGGCAGTGGACCCAACCCAATGGCGAGCTCAAAGACATGACCTGCCGCGTGGCGCTCTTGCGCCTGCAGGCCGATGGACTCATCACCTTGCCGCCCTCACGGGCCCTTAACGGCCGAAAGCGTGCGCACTTCCCACCCACGGGGGCCACCGATGTCGAGCCCTTACTCGCTCAGCCCGTTCACGAGTTGGAGGCCTTGACGCTGCGCCCGGTCACCGCCCCGCGCCCGGCCACCGCCGCCAGCCTTGGGGTCTCCCGTCTGTGGAATGAGTACATGGCCCGCTACCATTATCTGGGCTACACGCCGCTCTCGGGCAGCCAGATGCGTTACAACGTCTTTGCGGGCGAGCGGTTAGTCGCGCTCTTGAGTTTTGGCGCCAGCGCCTGGAAGCTGGCCGGGCGTGATCGCTTCATCGGGTGGCAAGAGCCCGAGCGTCAGAAGAACTTGCCGCTCGTTGTCAACAACGCCCGTTTCTTGATCCTGCCCTGGATCCAGTCGAAGGGCCTGGCCTCCAAGATCCTATCACTGGCGGCCCGGCAACTGCCCAACGATTGGCAGAGCCGCTATGGTTACCGCCCGGTGCTGTTGGAGACCTTCGTCGAATCCGAGCGTCACCGCGGCACCTGCTACAAGGCGGCTAACTGGATTCCTGTGGGAAAAACTGCCGGCCGGGGCAAGAAGTGTCCCACCCACAAACAGATCATCCCCATCAAAGATATCTGGCTGTATCCGCTGCGTCGGGACTTCGCTCGCGTGCTGTGCCGATAGGGAACGGCTACGGGTTTACCGAACGTGTACCAGACTTGTACGCAGTTCCGTTCTTCGAACCAGTGGTCATGGTCCATTTCGTTGTCTTCATCATCATCGTCCTCATCCGTGAGCAGTTCGCTGACGAGGCGCTTCCACCTGTTGTTGAGATAAAGACCCCGAAGCAGCCACATTCGGGTGATCGCCTGCATCACAAGATGTGGCGATTGCCCGCATACAGTCGGTGGAACCCGTTTGGTTTGGCGACGGCGTTGGATTGATTGCATAGGGGAGGCTCCCGTGTTCGAGGGCCCGGAGGGGGACCGGGCAGTGCTTGAAGTGGATCTCAGGATAGCACCCACATGCGACCAGCTGGGTCGCATTGAAAACGCGTCCCTCCCCACGGCGACACAGAGGATTTCTGTGCAGTGGATGGGTTTTCAGGTCAGCGGGACGGACCCTTGGGAGCGGGTTGATCGTAATGCGTTTGGGCTTGTGCGAGCGTCCGGGCGATCCACTGCCGAAGTGCTTTGGGTTTCAGAATCTCAATCGCCTCTCCCTGCGACAGCATCCAGGTGCGGAGTCCGATCCCATCGGGGACTTTCACTTCGAAGCGGACCCGGTCGCCCTCTGCGGATTCACGCTGATTGAGAGCGAGCGGCGCCTCCCGGACATAGACCGCCATCTCCCGGGCCATGAGAAAGACGAGCGTGATGGCCCGATCGGAGAATGGAATCGTGAAGGCGCCGCTCCGGATATGACTGTCGAGGTCGAAGCCGGGTAGCGTGCGTGCCAGCCCAGTCTCCACGGATGCAGTCGTCATGCGGTGCAGCGCGTAGTGGCGGATGTCTTCATAGTCCCAAGCGAGCGCGACGAGATAGTAAAGTCCCTGTACGCTCACCAAACCCAGCGGATGGAGGGTCTGTTCCATCGCCTCGGAGCGGGTTGCTCCCCGATAGCGGATCTTGAGCTCGCGCCTTTGGAAGAGTGCCTCGCAGACTGCCTGCATGACCGATTCAGGGACGGATGGAGGTCGACCCGGACGCCTTGAGGCAAGTGTTCGCACAAGTTGGGGCCAACGTGCAAACGGACGCGCGGGATCCTGAGCCAAAATTCCGCGGGCTTCGACAAAATAGGGCCGGAGATGCCGTTCCACCGCAGGCGGCAGTTGGCCTGCCTGCTGTTCCAGCATGAAAAAGGCCACCGCCTGGGCATCGCTCAGACGAGGTTGACTGTCCGGATGTCCCCCTCCGCTCCAGTACCACCCGTATGGCTTGCTGCGCCGGTCTGCCCGGATGGGGAAAAGCTCCTGCAGCGCCTCGACATCGCGCTGGACCGTGCGGGGGGTGAGCCCCACATGTCCTGCATCGATCAAGATCCGGTGGAGCTCGGTCGTCGTCATACGGCGTGGCGCAACCGGAATTGCGCGCACGATACGCCACTGCCGGTCGATCGTATCCCCGCGTGTCACGACTCCGTCACCGGGTTTTCACTTGCAGCAAGGGGAGTCTCCCGGTCTGGTTCCGGATACCGACAGTATAATGCGTCACGTCAGGGTACCAGGATCGTTCGCCGCAGAGCGTTCCTTGGATCTGGTTGCACAGAGCGAATTGAAGAAAACGCCTCAAGCTGATGGAACGGTACGCTGGCTATTTCTGGACGAAGATACGCGCTGCAGCCGCGAGCGAGCAGATCATCTGCAACTCTCGTCTAATCCGCTTTTGCAGCTTTCTCCATGATCTGCAGGATCGGCTTGATGATGTCGATGGGCATGGGGAAGATCACAGTGGAATTATTTTCCGTGGCGATCTCGGACAAGGTCTGCAGATAGCGCAATTGCATACCACCCGCGGCGGAAGCAAGGATGGTGGCGGCATTGACCAAGGTTTGTGAAGCTTGGAATTCCGCATCCGCGTGGATCACCTTGGAGCGGCGGTCGCGCTCCGCGATAGCCTGTTTGGCGATCGCTCGGATCATCTCTTCCGTGAGCTCGATATTGCGGATCTCAACGACGCTGACCTTGATGCCCCAAGCATCGGTCTGGGCGTCAAGAATGGCCTGAATGGCAGCGTTGATCTTGGGGCGCTCGGAAAGCATTTCGTCGAGGTCGTGCTTGCCCAAGACCGCGCGCAGCGTGGTTTGGGCGAGCTTGCTGGTGGCTTCGAAGAAATCCGCCACCTGAATGAAAGCTTTTTCCGGATCGACGATACGGAAGTAGATGACCGCGTCGACTTTGACAGAGACATTGTCGCGCGAGATGACGTCCTGAGGAGGAACCTCGTGCACGATGGTGCGCAAGTCGAGGCGCATCATCCGCTGGATGATGGGCACCACGATGATCAGACCCGGTCCCTTGACTTTCTGAAAACGTCCAAGCCGGAAAACCACAGCGCGTTGATACTCGAAGACGATTTTCAGCGACATGATCAAAAATAACAGCACGAACACAGACAGTGCGACATAGATCTCGTAGAAGTTCAGTGAGCTGGCCATCGAAGTTCTCCGTCAGGTTACAGACGACGTGCTCAGGAGTCTGCGCGGGTAGCCACTGCTCGCTAAACACGAATGATCGCATCCGAGCTGGCGCGGTCACGACGTCTGGCTTACAGGAATCGTAGCGAGCGCGTGCAAGGCGTCAGTGCGACTCTTGTCCCTGTATTTTGTGCGTAGCGCATCGCGGACATCTGTGCGGTGGCCCACGGTGATTCCGGAATCGGAGACGAAACTATCTTGCCAGCCATACACACAGAGCGAGCCATTCAGATCCTCAAGCCGCGCGTAGCAATAGGGGCCGATCATAGCGATCAGTCCGGGCCTGAAATCCCGATATTCGGAAGATGCCGCGTATCGATTGCCCGACGTACGCAGGGAGTGCTGCAATACACTGCAGCAGGCAGCGTCTCCGCCGTATAGTTGCCGGTACAGGGCGTCCACAGGCTCGCGAATCCGCCCATGACCTCGTCGATGACCGTCTGGTACCAGGTGTTCGTCGGGTTGATCGAAGCCCGCGCCCAGAACGCTGCGGCGGCACTGCCGTAAGACTCCCCGGCCGGAATCCACGCCCCGGTGAACGGCACCCAGAGCAGGCCCGACGGATCCATACCGTCGACCGGGTCATCCCCGACATAGGCATAGAGATTGCTCTGCCCGCCGGCAAAGAGGATCGGATCCGGTTCGATCCATCGCCCCGTCGCCGGATCGTAATCCCGCACCCCGAAACGCTCGAGTCCCGTCTCCGGATCATAGAGCCCCCCCGCATATCCGAACGGCTGAAAGCCCGGATCCGTATCCTCCGTCACCCGGCCCCAGGGACTGTAGCTGAGCGCCTGCATAACCGCCCCCGTCTCCGCATCCACCACGAGCCGCACACTCCCCTCTGCATCCGCTATGATCCGGTACTCCGCACCGCCCGCCGTCACCATCTCCTCCGGCACGTTCCCGTGCACCCCCCACACAAACGTCTCCTCGAGCGCCCCCGACCCGTTCAATAACCCCACCAGCCGCCCGCCCGACCACAAATACCCCGCCACGAGCTTCCCGTCGACCGTCTTCCCAACCCGCCGCCCCAGCCCGTCATAGAGATACCCGATCTCCGTACCCGTGGGTAAACCCACCCCGACGAGCTCACCCAATCCATTGTACCGATACACCGTCCGCGCACCGGACGCCGTCTCCTCCCCAATGAGATCCCCCTCCGCATCGTAGGTGAACCGCCTTCTGCAAGAGGGAAGGAGCCGTGGGGACTCCTCCATTGCTCAGCCGTCCGTCGGCCCTTCCGATCCGGATCGCGACTGGCCCTCATAACTCGCAAACCAGGTGTCCCAGCCCCAGGCGGTATACAACCCACCCACGAGAAGGAGTGACCCAATAAAACACCCAACCACGCTCGCAGCCATGTGCGATCTCGAAAAACTCCAGCTGAGCGCATCCCACTGAACCGCCACCACCACCAGCATCACCGCGACGAGAATAATCATTGTCTTCAGCGCCCACCGGAGCAGGAAACGATGTGCCGCCGGCGAACGATAAATCTCGACCAGCCGCCTCGCATCGGGATCCCTGTGCTCCAGACCGACCATGCTGGCGGGAACATGCATTTTCGCCGCGCCCTTCCGGTACGGATTCCGCGGATAGATGATGAAAAGGAGCGCACTCAACCAGGGACCCAAGAGCGGCCCCACCAAATAGTAGAACCCATTCGGGTGATTAAAATGAAATCCGGTGGTCACCCAAAAAACTGAAAGTACCAACCCGAACGGAGGGGCAAACCACTTCATAGTTCCGTACGCAGACTGATCCCAGACTGGCGTGACCCGCCTCAGATGCGGAGGGAAGGGATTCCGGTCCTTCTTAGGCATCGCGTCATAATAAGTTGATTAAGTTCTCTTCCGTGCAGGCAATAACGCGTAGCTCCAGTCGCCGTGGAATTTCGCTGGTTTCAACCTCAATGCGGCGAGTTCTTCATCGCTGACTTTGATGCCGGTGGGGTAGCGGCCCGCGTCCAGCTCGGCACGGATTTTCAATCCCGCCTTGGTGCGGGTGTGGGCAATCAATTGGATAATCACCTCGTGGCTGACTAATGGCCGGCCACGCCAGTTCTGGGTAATGTGGCAGAACATGCGATGCTCGATCTTGTTCCACTTGCTGGTGCCCGGCGGAAAATGGCATACGTGGATCGGCATCTCGAGTTGTGTCGCCAACTCCTGCAGGGCCAGTTTCCAGAGACGGCATCGACTTCCATTGCTGCCACCCCCGTCGGCGGTGATCAACAATTCGCGGGCATTGCGATAGCGCTTGGCTCCCATCTTCTTCCACCAGCGGCGTATGGCCTCGGTGGCAAAGCGCGCGGTATCGTGATCGATGCCCACGCTCACCCAGCCCTTATCCTCGCTCAAGTCATAGACCCCATACGGGATCGCTTTGCCCAAGTCCTGATCGAGAAAATCGTGTACCTGCACCTCTTCGGGCTCCCCTTGGGGCCGCCATTCGCGCCCACCGTTCTTGAATTCCCCAATCAGCTCCTTCTTCTTGGTATTATCGCAACGTTGCGATAACACGAATTAGGCACGGGTCGGTATTATGCACGGTTTCGATTTGGGCCTATTGCCCACCGTTCGGATCGATGTGGCTTTTTCGGCCAAAATGGGCCCTGACGATCTCCGGTCCGTAAGACTTTACTTGCCATAATCCTTGGTGCTTTCCTGAATGACCCCGTGTCATTACCAGGAGAGCCGCCATGGCAAATGTTACTACCCCTCAAGCACTCGACGTTGCTGACCCTGCCCTTAGTGCCCATCTCGAAGTCTGTCTTCACGAACTGATTGAGCATGGGTATTCCCCCCTGACCGTTGGATACTATCGCCGCAGCCTCGCCCATTTTGTGCATTGGTTGAGCCAAGAGAAGATCGCCGGCAGCGAGATCGGCGAGGCCTTAGTGCAACGCTTTCTCACGTCCCATCTGCCGGCATGCGATTGTATCGGGCGGTGCCAACGTGATGAGAGAACCCTCCGCGCGGCGCTCAATCATCTCCTTCGCTCCCTGCGTGCCCATGGACAGATCGCTGTGAATCGTACGGGCACGGAGGCGGTGGAAGAAGAAATCCAACGTTACGATTGTTATCTCGACAAGACTTGTGGTCTCGCTTTCAAGACCCGTCAGGTGCGAACGTGTTTGATCCGCGCGTTTTTGTCGGAGCGCACTGCGCGAGGCGTTGCGGGTCTCGCCCTGGGTGCGCCCCGGGAGATTCGTGAGTATGTGATGCGCGCCACGCAGGGATGGACGCGGGGTTCAGCTGCAGTGCTGTGTGGAGCGTTGCGCAGTTACCTGCGCTTTCGCGCCTTTCAAGGCGAATCGAGCGAGGCGCTCTTGGCTGCGGTGCCCACCGTCGTCCAGTGGCCGGGGGAATCGTTACCACGCACCCTTACGGACGAAGAGATCGCGCGTTTCCTCAGCGCGTTTGATGACCAAAGCCTGGTGGGTCGCCGCAATTACGCCATCGCCCGCTGTCTGGTGGATCTGGGGCTGCGCGCCGGGGAGGTCGCGGCCTTGATGCTTGAGGATATCGATTGGCGCGCGGGCACTTTGCAATGTAAGCACACCAAGGGCGGCCGCGCAGACGTGCTCCCCTTGCCGGTCGCCACCGGAGAGGCGATCGTGGCATACCTTCAGCAGCGCCCGGCCGTCTGCGCACAGCGTGTGCTCTTTGTGCGCCAACAGGCGCCCTTCGATCAACCGCTCACGGTAGAGATAGTGGGCTATGCGATGAGCCGAGCCTATGTGCGCTCGGGTATCGCCAAACCGTGGGGCGGCACCCATTGTCTGCGCCATAGTCTCGCGTGTCGTCTGGTGAATGCCGGAACGCCGCTTAAAGCCATCGCTGATGTGCTGCGTCATCGCAGCCTCAATACCACGATGATCTATGCCAAGGTCGATGTGGTCCAACTCTCGCACGTCGCCATGCCCTGGCCGGGGAGGGTGTCATGAACTCACGCCTTACGCTCACCGCCGAGGTGGAGGCGTATCTCAACGACCGCCGTCATCTCGGGTTTTCCTTAAACCGCGAGGGCTTACAACTCCTCGCGTTTGCGCGTTTTGCCGATGCCCAAGGCGTCGAAGGGCATCTCACCGAAGCCCTTGCCATCGCCTGGGCGCAACACGGACAGCCCAAGCGCTTGACGTGTGCCCGGCGACTCGACATCGTGCGCCGCTTTGCCCAATACCGTTTGCCGTTCGATGCGCGCACGGAGATCCCCGCCACCGGTCTCTTCGGACCCTCGACCCGTCGTTTGACTCCGCATGTCTACGACGCCCGGGAAATCGAGGCCTTGGTGGTGGCCGCTGCGGCGTTGCCCTGCGCCAAGGGACTGCGCGGGGCCACCTACGCCACATTCTTTGGGCTGCTCGCGGCGGCGGGGTTGCGCCTCTCGGAGGCGTTGTGGCTTCAGCGCACCGAGGTCGACTTGACGGGTGGTCTGCTGACGCTCACGCATACCAAGTTTCACCGCACGCGCTTGGTGCCGTTGCATGCCAGTACCACCGAGGCCCTCACGCAGTATGCGCTCCTGCGTGACCGACTGATCCCGGTGCCGCTTGAGAACCGATTCTTTCTTTCCGCGCGCGGCGTGGGACTTGATGCGCGCACCGTCGAATACACGTTTGACCGCTTGCGCCGCCAACTCGGTTGGCGGCCACGCGGACAACACCCCGCCCCGCGCCTTCAGGATCTAAGGCACTCATTTATCTGTCATCGACTGCTCGCGTGGTACCGGCAAGGCGTGGACATCAACCACGCAATCCTGGCGCTCGCCACATACGTCGGCCATGCCGAGGTGACGGAGACTTATTGGTATATCACCGGCATCCCCGAACTGCTGGCGATCGCGGCGCAACGCTTTGAGCAGTTCGCGCCCAGGAGGCCGCAATGAACGCACCCGACGTGATCCCATTGGCGCCGCTCGTGCAGCGCTTCTTCACCGAGCGGCTGATGGCGCAACGCAACGCCAGCCCCCGAACGGTGGGCGCCTACCGCGATGCCTTCCGCTTGTTGTTGCAATGGTTCGAGGAGACACACCACAAACTACCCGAAGAACTCGCCCTCACCGATCTGGAAGCGCACCGGGTCGCTGCGTTCCTCGATTATCTCGAAACCGAACGTCACAACACGATCCGTTCGCGCAATGCCCGTTTTGCCGCACTGCGCTCTTTTCTGCACTTTGCTGTGCGTCAGGAACCCGCCGCCATGGGCACAATCCAGGGCGTACTGGCCCTACCGATGAAGCGCTTTGAGCGTCCCCTGCTCGGCTATCTCACGCGTGAGGAGATCGAGGCGTTGCTCGAGGCGCCCGATGGAGATACCTGGTGTGGTCAGCGCGACCGCGTGATGTTCGCCACTCTCTACAATACCGGCGCGCGCGTCTCGGAGCTGATCAATCTGACCGTGGGGGACGTGGTCCTTGAGGGCAGTCCCTGCGTGCATTTGCACGGCAAGGGTCGCAAGCAGCGTAGCGTGCCCCTCTGGCGCGCGAGCGCTCACCTTCTGCAACAGTGGTTACGGGATTATCCGCGCGAAAGGCATCAACGGCTCTTTCCCAATCGCACAGGGGGTCCGATGACGCGCACGGGGGTGACGAATCGACTGCAACTCGCTGTCCTTACAGCCTCACAGCGTTGTCCGACGTTGGCAAAACGGCGCATATCGCCCCACACGGTGAGGCACGCGACCGCCATGCATCTGCTCCAAGCGGGTGTTGACATCACGGTCATTGCGTTGTGGCTCGGCCATGAAAGCACAACCACCACGCACATGTATGTGGAAGCCGATCTGGCGATGAAAGAGCAGGCGCTTAATGCCTTGCAGGCGCCTTCGGTCAAATCGCACCGCTTTAGGCCCACCAAAGGTATTCTTGCCTTCCTTGAGGGGCTGTGATTAGGCACGGTTGACCGGCGAAAGCGGTGCGGAGCGGGGGCGCCAAATGCCTATCCACAAGGCCTTTGACGCTTCCCTCTTCGTCAACGAGAGACGAAACCGTGCATAATACCGACCCGTGCCTAATTGGTATCCACCGAGATCACCGGCTGCCCCCGGGCCTGAAATCGCTGGACCATCGCATTGATGTGCTCAAACTGCGCGTTGCGATCGGGATGCGAGGCCCCTTCCTTGGTCTTGCGATTGCTCTGCAAACGATAGCCGTCGGCGCTCAACAACCGTCCCACGGTGCGCGGGCTTACCGGATGCCCTTGCCGGGTTAACGCCTCGGCCAGATTACCCGTGCTCTTGCAGGTCCAGCGCAGTGCCGACATCGGATCTCCGCGCGTCATCGGCTCGACCAGGCGCATCAAGGTCTCGACCAACCGCGGATCGGCTTCGCTGCAGCGCTTGCGTCCCCCGCCCTCCAGGCGGAGCCGCGGGCTCAGGGGTGCGTCCGGGTTCTCTTCGCGCGCCACCAACTCGCCCAGCCCTTTGCGAATCGTGTTCGCCGACATGCCGGTCGCCACACGGACCGCCTGTAATCCGCCCCATCCGTAAGCCTGCGCTTCCGAGGCCGCCCACTGCCGGCGCATGCGCTCGTCCATCAACTCCGACAGCGCATGGTACTTCGCCGCAATCTGCCGTACGATCGCCTGATTCCGCATGCACCCACTAAAACACAGCCCATAAATATAGTCAACTTATTCTGACGCGATGCCTAAGCCCCCAGTTGCAGGCTTGGGGAGTAATAACTGTCTTTACGTTTTTTCTAGCTCTGGCACAGCGCAGAAAATCGGCGCATCGGGGATGCTCCGGATTTTGCCCTCTGCATGTTTGGAGCGATAACGACAGGGACGATGTGAGATAAATGGCGCGCCCGACAGGATTCGAACCTGTGGCCTCAGCCTTCGGAGGGCTGCGCTCTATCCAACTGAGCTACGGGCGCAAGACTGATGGTAAAGGATAACATTTTCAACGACGAACGGAACGGATGGATACGGATACCATGGGTCTTTCGGTCTCCCGCACGATCCGCCGGGTGATGCTTCGAGTTGCCTAGGAGCAGCGTGTCCCTTTCGAGGCCAAGGTGCACACCATGGAAGACATGGACACGTCAGCCCAGGGCCCAGTTCAAGCAGGGTCAGCGCTTCACAAAATAGAAGATCAGAAAAACAGCGATCCGACCCAGAGATTGACCGCTTCTTCGCCCGTATGTCATGATCCTGCGGACTGGCTCGCCACAAACTCTACCAGCGGAGGCCTCATGGAAACGCCTACGCCAAACTTCAGGCCGACTCATCGGGGCGGGCGCCTCGCGTTCGGATTGGTCGTGATTGTGATCGGACTGCTTTTTCTGCTGCACAATATTGGCATCCGGTTCCCCTTTGTTTTCTACCGCAACTGGTGGGCGCTGTTCATCGTTTGCGCAGCCATCTGGCCTTTGTCCGATGCGCTCCGATACTATCGGCTAACGAGTCGAATCGATGGGAGAGTAATCCACTCGCTGCTCAGCGCTTCGGTTATCCTGCTGATCGCCGCCTTTTTCCTGTTCGATCTCTCCTGGCGGCTTTGGTGGCCCCTTTTTATAATGTATGGCGGCCTGTGGATCATGATCGGAAACAGAAGAGGATACGCACGTCACACTTGCCATTCAGACCGGACGGAGTCTCAGGAATCCTAGCCGGGGACAGTTGCGGCTGAGCGGCTATGCATCCAGCGGTACAAAGTCGTGAACAGTATTGTCCCACACGGGTTTCTGGCAGACCGACGTCGACCAGATGCGCTACGTTGCGGATCGCGAGTTCAAGCCGGCGTGGTATTTCAACTGACGAGGTTCTCTGCCCACCATAGCCACCCCAAGCTATGGATGCGCTAGGTGCAGCCTCCAAAACTACGCTGTGTCGTTGCTCGAAAAATCGCGAGGGTGGCGCTGTCTCAGTTGAGCGGCTGCACCCGAACGATGCCCTGCGGAGAATAGAGCACCTGGACCGCCTCGCCACTCACCCAGCTCGTGTGGCCCGCCTGCTGGACGACGGCGATGAGTCGGCCGCTCTTGAGCCGCACCGTAAGTTGCACCCCTGGCACAGCTCCGGTGGATTGCCCGACGGCGTGACCCGCAATCGCTCCGAGTACCGCCCCCCCAAGGGCAGTCAGGATCGTACCGCGACCCCCGCCCAGTGCACTACCTGCCACCCCGCCCGCAATCCCGCCCACGACCGTACCAACCTGGCCGTTGCTGTATTGCCCCGAGGCATGACCCCCGCGCAGGCTCACAAGCCGGTATGCGACCAGTGTGCCGAGCCGTACCCGCTGGACGCCACGCGCCTCACTCCGATAATAAGAACTGCCCCCAAGATTCGAGGCACAGCCAGCCAAAAAAGCCAGAATCGGAAGTAGAAACAATACCTTTCTCATATTCCATACCTCAACGCAAGGATGCCATACAGCGGGCGTGATCATAGCATAATGCAGATCTCAAAACGTCAGTACTCGCAAAGGGTTGACACGCCGGAGGCGTCCCTGTGGAGGGCGAAACCCCTCCGTGCCTGTCACATGACTGACATGTTTCGTACATATATTTGTCCGATCTTTGACACGAGACGGGGACAAGCATGCCAGCACAAACCAATCAGCCGGGAACGTATTGCCACCCTTGCTGGAGATGGGTTCTGATGCTCACACTCGCGGGGGGTTGCCTCTGGCCTCAGGCCGGCCGCGCCCACACCCAGAATCCCGCACCCCTCGTACTGCCCGGATTAGGAACGCTTACCGGCGAGATCCGGGACTACAATTTCTCCCGCTGGTACGAAAGCCCCGCCGCGCCAGCCGATCAGCACGCCAACGCTCTCGGTGGGCTGTTCAATTTCCGCTCGGTCCGCTTCGCAGGCGGTTTCCGGGCGGGGTTGAGTTTCTACGACGCCACCGACATTTTCGGGTTAAACAATTCAGAAGAGGGTTATCGCTTCCTCGACACCACGCTCTACGGCACCCAATCCATCCAAAGTCTGGGCCAAGCGTTCCTTTCCTACCAGTCAGGAGACCTGTTTGTGAAGGGTGGAGCAGAGATGCTCAAGACTCCCTGGATGGGCGCCTCCGACAGCCGCATGGTTCCTGCCACCTATGAGGCGATTCTCTCTAGCTGGCAGATCCGTCCGGGATGGTCTGTCGAGGCCATCCGGGAGTTTCGCTGGAAAAGCCGCACCTCCTCCCGTTTCTCGGCAACCACGCTCTACAACACCAACGGATTCGCGGGAATCTACGGGGGCCAACCGGATCTTCAGGTGGGCAATCAGACCAATCCCGGCACCCTCGCGCTCGGGACGAACCTCGATCGCGCGCGCATGCATGGCAACCTCTGGTATTACCACTTCTACGGGCTGGCACAAATGGTCTATGGCAGCGATGCGATCCGATTCCCGACTGCACGCGGCCTCTTTCTTTCGGTTGCGCTTCAAGCGCTCTACGAATGGAGTCCCGCCAGCAATCTTTTGCACGTGCCGGTTTCGAGCACGGCCTATGGGGCCTCGCTCGGTTGGGGTTCGGCCCAAAACCGTCTGGTCCTCTCCTATAACCAGATCCCCGTGCGGACTTCGGCGTTTCGCCTGGGCGACGTGATCTCTCCCTATAGCGCGGGATATGCGACGGACCCCCTTTTCACCACTTCCATGATCGCGGGACTGGTCGAGAAAGCTTCCGGACGGGCCGCCAAACTGGGGTGGGAGTACTTCATGGGATCCGAGTTCCGTCTCATTCTGAGCGAGGCCCAGTATTGGACCGCCCCGACTTTCCCCAATACCCATGAGACGGATATCGACTTGACCTGGTTCGTTCCGGGACGGCTCCGGGGACTTTCGCTCCGCAACCGTTTGGGCGTGCTTCAGGGAATGAATGGACAGAATGGATCACCCCACCTCGGGACTTTCGTTTACGACCGGGTCATGATCACTTATCGCTTCTAATGTCGACCACCCAGAGCAGCGGCCCTGGGTGGAACTATCCCACGCGTGGCAGGGTCATAATCTCCACCCAAAGCCCTCGAAAACCTCGGGCCGAAGTGCTGATGCTTTCGGTGCCCTCTACCCACATACCCGCGTTGTGAGATCCGAACCCCGACTGCTGCGCGTTCAGGATTCAATATGCCGCCATCTCCCGCCAGGTCTGCCGATCGCCACAGCCGCCGGATGCCTGCCTGGGTCATGGGATCTGTCATCGGAATTGGGGTTGGTCTCGGTATCCCGTCGGCTTTGGCACACGTACCGGCCAAGAACCCACTCCGCTCCCCAAAATCAACCCCGGTCCGTCTCGCCAAAATCCGCGTGAGCGGGTCGAGCTTGGTCACAACGAGTGCACAAACGCCCACTCCAGTCTACGTGATCAAGGGCTCGGCGCTTAAAAGCGAGGGTTATGTCACGATCGGCGAGGTCATCTCGCGGCTTTCTTTCGACGGGTCAGCAGCGAGTTCGACCTCGGCTTTCACCAACCAGTTCACGAACGGTGGCGAGGCGAATGTGAGCCTCCACAGTCTCGGCCATAATCGTGTACTGGTGCTCGTGAACGGCCACCGCTGGGTGAGCGGCCTCAAGGGAGACGTCGATCTCAACAGCATTCCACTCGCGCTGGTCCGGCGTATCGAAATACTCGACGCGAACGGTGGCGCCCGCTACGGATCTGGCGCAATCGCGGGTGTGGTCAACATCATCACCCGCAAAAACTACAACCACTCGACCCTTTCCCTCCAAAGCGGGATCTATCAGGGGGATGGCACCTTTGACGGGGCCACCCAGGGCGTTTCGTTTACGACGGGCCTCACGACACGGCATGCGGGGCTACTTTTCGGTTTCACCTATTTCAACCAGGCCGGCATCCCCGCCGGGGATCGCACGATCTCGAGTGAGCCGATCGCAGGCACGGGGGTCACCCGGGGCAGCACGGCAACCCCAGAGGGTACGTTCGAGTTCACACCCTTGAGCGGCCCGCTTATCGCATCCCCACTCTGCCCACCCAGCCAGGGGAAACCACTTTGCGATCTCACCCACCTCCCGGGAACGAACGGGACGAGCCTGTCCGATTTCGCACCCTTCTCGAACGCCGAACGGTTCAATCCGGCGCCGTTCAATGAAATCCTCATGCCCCAGGAACGGACGAGCTTTTACATCCACGGCTACCGTCGGCTGGATTCCAACCTCGAAGCGACGTTCACCGCCTTTTATAACCGCCGCAATTCTTCACAGGCCGCATCCCCTCCGCTCCTCATCCTCGGCAAGGATGGCCTGCCGGTGAATATTGCAGCCAACCAGGCCTACAACCCGTTCGGTACCGCGCTCAATGCAACCGGACCCAATGCCAATCTCATCTCGCTCGGGCGTGCCATGGTCGAGGACGGACCGCTCATTCTGGCTGAACAGGTCAACATGCTCCGTCTGTCGGCTGGCCTGCGCGGCCGCATCGGATCCGCGCACGATTCCTGGCTCTGGTCCGCATACACGAGCTACAGCCAGAACGATGTGACGGATACCAACGCTGGCCGCTTCAATCTCGCCCATCTTCAAAACGCACTCGGCTCGCCGGCCACCTGTGCACAGACGATCGGATGTGTTCCGCTCAACCTCTTCGGTGGTCCAGGCACCATCTCCTCAGCCATGCTCCGCTATATCGCCTTCACCGAGCTCAACACCATCGACAATACGCAGCGCGTCTTCGGCGTCAATCTGTCCTCCCCGGGGCTGTGGAATGACGGCGCAGGCGTGATCCGCCTGGAGGCTGGCTACCAATACCGCGATCATCAGGGCATTTCGAACCCCAACCCGGTCGCGCAAGCGGGCGAGGACAGCGCAAGCCCGGGGATTCCCGTTCTCCCGACGGTGGGAAGCTATGCCACAAACTCGGTGTTTGCTTCAGCGAACCTGCCTCTCCTCCGTAATGAACCCGGGTTCCGCAATCTGATACTGGATGTGACCCAGCGCTATTCGCGCTACAACACGTTCGGCTCGATTCCGCTCACAGAGGTCGCTCTCCATGACGAGATCAACCGCGCCTGGACCCTGCGCGCAGTCTGGGGCCAGAGTTTCCGCACCCCTGACCTCCATGAGACGAATGCGGCTCTCGTGGAAGAGCCGATCGCGGTCTCCGATCCCTGCAGCAACTATGAACACTCCGGGGTACCCACTGCGGTTAAGACAGCCTGTGCACAAGCTGGTGTCCCGACTTCCTACATCCAGCCCAATGCCCTGGTCAATGAACTGACCGGCGGCAACGCCAGCCTGGCCCCGGAAACCGCGATCAACCGCACGCTCGGTTTCGTCTGGACACCGCCAGGCCTTCCGCTCGATGTCGAAGCCGATTATTACCGGATCACGATCGACAATGCGATCGGTGCACCCGGCGCCCAGGAAATCCTGAACGGATGCTATGCATCGGGTGATCCCCTCGATTGCAACCGGATCACGCGTGCACCTGACGGCACGCTCGGACTCGTCGACAATACCGATGCTAATCTCGGCGAGATCATGACGGATGGGGTGGACGCTCTCGCGCAATATCACTGGCCCTCCCTTCCGATCGGGAGCTTCTCCGCAAGTCTCATGGTGAGCTGGGTTCACAACTACCTTTTGACCTCTCCCGCCTTTCCGGAGGGAACCACCACCACGAACCTCGTAGGTGTCGAACGGGGAGGCACGTCGTTCCCGCTCGGAGTCCCCCGCCTCAAAGCGACCTATGTACTGTCCTGGCAATGGAGGCCCTGGCTCGCGAGCCTCGATTTCCGCTACATCAGCCCGCTCACGGAGTCCTGCAGTGATTTCCTGAACGGTACCCCGGAGAGTCTCACCAACCTTGGACTCTGTTCCGATCCCAACGATCGGAATAACGCCCTTTCCCAAAACGTGCTCGGCAGCACGGTCTATACCGATCTCCAGGTGGGTTACACGCTGGCCCGCTATGACACGGTGGTTCGTATCGGGGTGCGCAATCTCCTTGATCGCAGTCCGCCGATCTCCACTCAGCAGGTGATCGACAGTTACGATTCTTCCATTTACGACATCCCGGGCCGGTTCATCTATCTCAACGTGACGAGTCAGTTCTAGTCCCGCACCGCTCGCGCAGAGATCCCCCGCCCGGATCGTGAGAGAATGGAAACATGCGCGATCCTGATCGGACCGTCGACCCTTCGTCACCGATGTCAGCCAGCGCCTTTGACTCGCTCCTCGAGTCCATCCGCTCGTGCAGGCAGTGTGAGGGACTCATACCGGAGCCGCGCCCCATCCTCCGGGCGCACCCCGAAGCGCGCCTCCTCATCGTAGGGCAGGCCCCGGGCCAGGCCGTGCACCGGACCGGGATCCCCTGGAATGATCCAAGCGGGAAAGCCCTGCGCGAGTGGATGGGAATCGAACGGGCGCACTTTTACGACCCGACCCGTGTGGCCATCCTGCCGGCTGGCTTCTGCTATCCCGGCCGTTCGGAACACGGGGATCTTCCGCCCCGCCCGGAGTGCGCCCGGCTCTGGAAAACGCCCCTCCTGAAAAGCCTGCCTGCCATCCGTCTCACGCTGCTCCTCGGCCGCTATGCGCATCTTCTGTACCTGCCGGAAACCCGTTCCCAGCGTCTCACCGATACGGTCCGGGAGGCGGCCCGCTGGCTCCCCGACTATCTCCCGCTCCCACATCCCTCGCCGCGCAACCGACTCTGGCTGAAGCGTCATCTCTGGTTCACAGAGGACATCTTGCCCCTCCTGCGGATCCGGTTACGCGCGCTCTGGGAGGAAGGCGCCAGGAAATGCAGCCCAAGCGCCATCTCACAGGAAACCCCCCTCTTCATGCCCACTGGAGATCCTCACCCATGATCCCGCTCTACCACGTGGATGCATTCACGACCGAGCTCTTCCACGGCAATCCGGCAGCCGTCTGTCTTCTGGATGAGTGGCTCCCCGATGCGACACTCGCATCCATTGCCCGCGAAAACCAGTGCCCGGAAACCGCCTTCGTCCTGAACCGCGAAGATCCTCTGCCGCTGCGCTGGTTCTCGCCCAAAACCGAGGTCCCGCTTTGTGGTCACGCAACCCTCGCCACCGGTTTCACCCTGCTCATGCTTGAGCCCACCCGCACCCGGGTGGATTTCACGACAGCGAGCGGCGCGCTCTCGGTCGAGCGGGCGGGTCGACACTATGCGCTCGATCTGCCCGCCCTGCCACTTGGCACCCCGATGCACGAGACGATTGCTCGTCCCCTCTGCGAGGCGCTTCGTCTCGACGCCCTGGGTCTTTTCTATGAAAACCCCCGGCACCGCGTCTGTGTGCTCGCAAACGAGGATGCCGTACTGGGGATCAGTCCCGATTTTACAAAGCTCACGGCCGAAGACACGCGCGACGTCATCGTGACGGCCCCTGGCCGTACGCACGACTTCGTCTCGCGCTACTTTGCCCCGGCATTTGGCATTCCCGAGGATCCCGTCACCGGATCTGCACATGGTCTCCTCATCCCCTATTGGTCAAGGCGGCTCGGCCGTCCGCGACTCCGGGCCCGCCAGTGTTCCGAACGCGGCGGAGAACTCACGGGCGAAGTCCGCGGGGATCGTGTCTGGCTCGAGGCGGACTGCAGGCTTTACCTCCGTGGCGAACTCATGCTCGGCTCGGAAGCTCCCTGAAACTGAACCCCTGCTCCGCAATGGACAAGAAATGCAGTGGCCCACCTGCGGGCGTCGGCATGATCCATCGTCGCCATAGACACGCGCGCGGCGCGTCACTGTTTAGATGTTGGGTTTTGCTGCTGCCACAGGCGTGATAGGCTTTGCTTGCAGCGCGAGCTGAAGGTCTTTATGCTCGAATGCCGCCGCAAATCGATCGATTTCCTTGCGTCCAATCCCGACATGCTGGGCTTCGTCTCGCCATTTGCTTGTGACCTTGCCGACTTCCATCGCAATGTCCTTGGCTGTCTTCTGATCTATTCCAAACTGGGCAGCAACTTTGAATGCCAATTCTAGGGATGCAGTGTTATCTGCCTCGTCGATGGCAAGCTCAAGATTTCGTGGACGTATATCTGGGGGCTCAGGGTTCACGTCGAATACTGGTGACAATAGCCACGCTTCAGGGCCACGGAGAAACCCGTGGTTGCGTAAGTGGTCGTCGGTATTCGAAATAAGGATATTGAACACCAAACGGCGCCAAAGCCGAGCGAGATCTCCAACATCTCCGACTTGGCGGATCGTGTAAACCATCTCCAGATAACTGTGGTCCTCGTTGTCTCTGGCATCAAGAAGCGTCATTGCGGATGCAAACAAACGCCGTTTGTTGCCTTCGCGGTCGAATCTCTTCGTTATCAGCACCGGTTGATCGAGCACCTTAACGATCCTATGGCCCCCAGGGACCTGGATTCCAGCCTTCTCAGCTAGCCGTAGCGCAACTGCCTCCCAGCTTTCCACACTCCTGTCATCGTCTGGATGCGGGAACTTTGCCATGTACAACTGACCCTTATCGCTGATCACTGCTTTGGGGCGGGCACCACCCATGGATGCACCAGGAGCCAGCAGAAGCTTCATATCGTCGTCAGTATCCAGTTCCTGGATTACCTTACGAGTTGCTGTCAGTAAGCGCGCAAGTTCAACCCCCAGCGGAAGGGGACCTGATTCTGCAAGGAAGGGGCCACCTGGTTCCCGAGCGATACGGATTGCACCCAGGCGCAGCGCATCGCTCACCATCAACAAGCGGTCGGAGTCCGTGAGCGTGCGCGCCGTCCGTTTCTCGCGTTGAGCGGCGTGAGTCTCCTCGCGCCTCAGCACCAATCGGCCCCAGCGGTCCGGACACGTATCGGCGAGGATGCCCGGCAATACCGAGTCTTTGGAGGTGTGAAACTCGCCGGGAGCAAGAGGCAATGACGGACCCAGGGGGAATCCGTCCTTCAGCCAGGCAGGGTCGTAGATGAAGGTCGCGCCGGCACTCGGGCCGTGCAAATGTATGCGCCCCACAGGCCGCGGTGCCCCCATATCCACATAGATGTAGAGTGTTTCATCCATCGCGCGGCTCTCGAACGCGCTTGGGGAGGCGCGCCGTTTCAGCGGACTGGCCGATAACGTCGTGACGTGCGTCGGCCAAATCTGCGAGACGATCAACCATTCCCAGCAAGAACAGCATCGTCACATAAATACCGACGCCGACAGACGGATCGCCTGCCTCCGCGCGGATTAGGGTGGGCTTGCTGACGAAAGCGCGCTGCGCCATCGTTTCGGTACGGATCCGGCGACGCTTACGGGCATCCCGGATGTCGGATCCCAGTTTGCGAAGGGCCCGGCGAGCCGGCAGGGGTAGTGTGGAAATAGCTTTAGTCTTCATAAAGTAATATTTATAAAACTCTAACAATACTTATGGTAATATATATTACCTTAAATAACTGTTAGACGCAATACACTGCGAATTCGGCGACCCAATCGACTGGGAACTCGGTTACCCGGCCCCAAATGGCGCCAACTGGACTGAGCGGCATGAGATGCGTGTGAATGGCAAGATTGAGGACATGACCTACCGGGACCTCGAGGCGGTGGCAGAACGCGAAGGCCTCAAGAAATGGAAAGACATTGTGGCGGGTGTGGCACAGGCGGTCGGGAATTGGAAGACTTTTGCGACACGCGGCCAGATCCCAGTTCTTGGGTCAAAAGGATTGCCGGAGATCACAAGCTCAACGTGTCCGCGCCTGGCGTTGGCCCGTGAGATGTGCAAAGCGTTGCATTCCAAATGCTTACTCGCCCGGTTGGAATCGTGAACATTGCCGTCGCTGAGAGCACGGAGAGCGGGAGGGACGATTCACTCAGACGCCCGCACGCATCCATGCCAGAGTGGTCTACACGTCACTCCCTCGTGCCGCGTTACGAGGCGTGCTCTCCCGGGCTTCTTCTTTGCGTGAAGCCAGACGATTTCCCGCGCGTGATGCGAGAAAGCGCGAGCGCAGGCTCAGCAGCCGGGCGATGCGCAAGGGGAACCCCCACCCGATACCGCACTACGGACGCAAGGCTCAGGCCTGCCGGTTGCGGTGGGTCTTCCGCCAGATGAAGTAGACCGGGATGCCCAAAAGCGTAAGACCGAGGCTCAGGACGACATCCCCGGGTTTCTGCCAAGTGGCTCCCACGAGAACCAGAAATGAGGCCAAAAGAAAGACGGCTGGCACCACGGGATAACCCCAGGCCCGATAGGGACGGGGCGCATCGGGACGCTTGTGTCTCAGCCAGAAAAGTCCCGCGACCGCCAGCATGAGAAAGGGCCAGATCCCAAGGACATAGGCGGAGGCGAGATCGGCAAAGTCCCTCAGGCTCACGAATATCATCGCGAGCACCGCATCCATGATGATCGCCACCCAGGGCGTATGGAAACGCGGATGCGCCCGTCCGACCTGCCGGAAGAACAGGCCATCTTCGGCCATGGCGTAGAACACGCGGGGATCAGACATGACGCTGCCGTTCAACGACCCCAAAACCGAGATCATGACGAGCAGTGCCACGACAACGCTGGCGGCGGATCCCCCGATCGAGCCGAGTGCCGCCACCGCCACCGAGGGATGGCTGGCTACGCCCGAGAGGGTGAGGACACGCAGATAACCGCCATTGATCACGAGATAGAGCAGAAGAACGAGGAGCGTGCCCGTGATCAGGGAGAGGGGCAGGTTGCGTTCGGGTTTGCGTACCTCTCCGGAGAGCGCCGTGAGATTCTCCCAGCCGTCATAGGCCCAGAGCACTGCGAGGAGCGCAAGAATGAAGCCACCAGATGCGACCTTTGCCGGGTTGAGCGCCACGGCGGCCGGTTGCGCCACAGGATGGATCCAGAACCAGAGTGCGAGCCCCAGGATGAAGAGTGTCACGAGCTTGATCGTGCCAAAGAAGTTCTGGACGAAGGCGCCCATGCCGACCGAGCGGATCTGGACCCCGGCCACGATCCCGATGAGAACCACCGATGCCACATGACGCGCCAGGGGATCGAGGGGCACGAAGGTCGCGAGATATTCGGAAAAGATGAGCGATTGAGCAGCCCAGGAGATGGGGTCGGTCAAAAGCCACATCCATCCGAACAGAAAGGCCATGGGCCTGCCAAATGCTTCACGGATATAAACGTAGAGGCCACCCGCCCGCGGGAACATGGCAGCCAGTTCAGCCACCGAAAGCGCTCCGCAGAGCGCGATGACACCCCCGATCACCCAGATGAGATAGAAATCCGAGGTTGATCGGACATCGGCTGCAACGAGTGCCGGAACCCGGTAGAGGCCCGTACCGATCACAATTCCCAAAACCACCATGATCCCGGTGAAAGCCCCAAGACGACGCGCGAGTCCTGGTTCTGGCGGGGGCTCGACTGGATTGAGTAGGGTCACTTCAGTCCACCACAGGATCTTTTTCGAGATCCCCGGCCCGGATCGAAAGATGTTCACTCCCTGCGGGAGTCGAGACCTGCCAGCGAAAATCCACTCCCCGGCCATCCTTAAAACGGCTTTTGATCACAAGCTGGATCCAATCCCCGGCGCGGACGGCCACGGGGTTCAGGACCGGTGCATAAATCTGCTCCCAGTGGGTGGGTGGTGCATCCGGAGCGGTGGACAACCGGATCCCCGGGACGAGCTCGGCCTCCCACCAGATGGCGAAGCCGTATAGCGTAAACCCCCGCTCGATCATCCACTCGAGATGCCCTTCGCGGCGCGTCCGGAAACGCATCGCGAAATCCACCCGATCCCAGGCGCCTGCTTCCGGAGTGCACGCGAAATCAGGTTCTGAGAAGGTGCGCACATAAAGATTCTGCCGGCTGAGGGAGACCAGTCGGGAGAAATCGAGACGGAGTGCCCCCGTGCTCCAGGGGTCGAGTTCCGCCCAGTAACGACCCGAACTGACCGGCCGGGCATACAGGGTGAGTTGACGCGGGATCCGGATCCCGCCGGGGGCGAGAAACCTGCGCGCGTCCCACAAAATCTCCCCGATGCCCTCCTCAAGGGCCAAGTTGCCGAGCGTTTCGGAAACGACGAGGTCATGCGGCCCGGGATCGATGATCGAGCGGGAGTCTTCGGGATAAACCTGAATGCGGTTAAGACCGTTGCGGCGGGCGATTTGCACGGAAACCTTCGCGAGGGAAGGCACACGCTCGTAAAGCGAAACGCTCTGAGCGCCGAGTCCATGTGCCATGAACCCGATCCAGCCCGTACCGGAACCGAGATCGCCGACCCGGGTCACCCCTGGCACGATCACCTGTTCGATCGCGCGGCGAAACGCCTCGCACCGGATCGAATCGGCAACCAGTCTGCGGTGGTAATCGATGAGCACAGGGGATACTCCAGCCCGGATACGGGCGACAACCCAGGGCACTTGACAAGTTCCGGGTGTTCATTATGATCAAAGTGAGGTGGGAGTGCATACCATAAAGTACGCTTTGCGCAAAACCGCTTCCCGTCTGCTCTGGGTCACAGGATTCGTGTTGCTTGCAGGATGCGCCACAACCCCGGATCGCCTGTTGTCCAAAACCTCCCCTTCGCAACCCCTCCGACCCCTCTGGATTTTTCAGATCACCCTCCCGGGTGTGCTGCGCAGTCCCCGAAGCCGGCTTGTGGTCCCGATGGATGTAACGTTCATCAACACGGGCCATCGGGTGATCCAGCACGTGCGCTTCATCTTCGCTGCTTATAACAGTCTCGGCCTGCCACTGGTCCAGCAATCAAGCGGTCGGCAGCTGGCTCTGGCACTTACGGCACCGGGACCCTTTGCGCCTGGCTTCGCCTACGAGATTTCTACTCAGCCACATGGATTCCCGAGCATGGGGACTTCCTGTGTCGAACTCAAAGCGCTCACCATCGCGCCGAGCGGCGGCCCGGCGTTCCGGGTGGCCGGAAGCAAAGCAATCACGCCTTATCTCGCCCCCACGCTCCGCGGAGCCTGCCGGGACCTCGGGCCTGCGATTTATCTCCTACCACAGAGCGGCCACTGAGACCCCCCCGCATGACCGCCCCGCCCGGGGCCTTCTGAGCTTGGGCGTGCCGGATTACGGGCCTTTCTTGGAAGCGTTCAGCGCCTTGAGGATCACCGCGGTGAGGTTATCCGTACGCGTCGCATAGATCGTGCCCGCACCGGCGTCGAAGATGATGGCGAATTCGTGCGCCTTCGCGTAACTCCGTACCAAGGCGAGGAGTTTCTGTTGAATCGGATTGAGAAGCGCGCTCTGCTTGGCCGTGATCCGTCCGTGCGTTTTGAGATAGGTAGCACGCAGTGCGAGTTCGCCGCGCTGGTATGCGGCAATATCCTTTTTCTGTTGAGCCTTGGTCTCATGTGGCAGGTTCTTCTGAAGAAGCGTCCGTTCCACGGCGAGCCGCTGCTGCGCACGTTTGAATGTCGCAACTTGCGCCTTCACATAGGTCTTGAGCTCAAGGGCAGCTGCCTTCCCCGCAGTGGAGTGGGTCAGCACGTAGCGCAGATGGACGACGCCAATTCGTTCGGGCTGCGCGGAGGCCACTCCTGTGAGGCAGGGCAGCAATCCGCAAAGGGTCACAGTCAGCGGGAAGAAAAACTTGCGCATGGGTTGGGCACTCCGCGTTATGGATTCGTGATGTACGACTCGGGGCGTGGGTTGCAGCTGCACCAGAAAACATCAATGGAGCAGTCAGGCTTCCTCCCCTCCCACTAGTTTAACGTAGCGGCTAGCCCTTGTCTTTCTCGGCCTCTTTCGCCAGAAGACCAGCTAGAATGGGATCCTTCGGGCACAAGCCGGGTTTTTCCATGTCCATCACTCTGGCGAGCTGGAACGTCAACTCGGTCCGGGCACGGATGCCGCAGATCGAGACCTGGCTCACGAGCCGCCCGAACGATATTCTGGCGCTCCAGGAAACCAAAGTGACCGACCCGCTTTTCCCCGCAGAGGATTTCCGCGCACAGGGTTTCACCAGCGTCTTTCGAGGCCAGCCAGCCTACAATGGCGTGGCCATCCTGAGCCGGAAGCCGATCGGTCCGGTCGAAGACGAACTCGACCCGGCCTTTCCGGACCGTCGCTTCCTATTGGCTTCGACTGCGTTCGGCTTCCATCTCGTGAACCTCTATGCGCCGAATGGCGAATCGCTCGAATCCGAAAAGTTTCGTTACAAATGCGCCTGGTATGCGGCGCTCATTGAGCGCATCCGTGGGCTTCTCCGGATCCATCCGAGCCTCGCCCTGGTCGGAGATTTCAACTTGGCTCCAGCCGATTGCGATGTTTACGATCCCGAGGCCTTCCGGGGATCGGTGCTCACCGACGCGCGCATCCGCTGCTTCCTCGCAGAGTTCGAAGCACTCGGACTGGTCGACGCCTTCCGTTACCAACATCCGGATGCAACGGCCTATTCTTGGTGGGATTACAGAAAGGGTTCCGCGCGACGGGGCGAAGGATTGCGCATTGATCTTATCCTCCTGTCTCAGGCGCTGTTACCGAGACTTCGTCACTCCGGTATTGCAGAGGAGATCCGTTCGCTTCCGCGTCCCTCGGATCATGCCCCGGTCTGGGTCGAGCTCGATTCATGAATCCCCACCTCGAAACAGTCCGGCTGCGTGCGGATCGCCTCACGCTCCATCTCAAGTTTTCCGACGGCGTGTCGTTTGACCTGCCGAGTCTCTATCTCCGGATCTTCAGTCCCTCAGCCGAAACCGGAGCTGCATTGGGCCGCGATCCGGCGCTGCTTCTCGTTCCCGACCATCCCGTCCGGATCGAGCGCATCGAGCCGGTTGGGCACTATGCCTTGCGCCTCGTTTTCGATGACGGACACGCGAGTGGACTCTACACCTATGAGTTCCTCCGCGATCTGGGTGAGACCCGGGCCGAACGCTGGACTCGCTACGAGCGCCGGGTGGCTTTGGCCCAAAGGAGCCCGGGAGCGGACGGAGAGGGGCCCCCATGATTCGACCGGACACTGACTCACTCACAGATTTCGGATTCGAAAAGGTAGCCTTCGAAGAGAAGACGCGCCGGGTGCGCGCCGTTTTCGATTCTGTTGCCGATCGTTACGACCTCATGAACGATCTCATGTCGATTGGACTCCATCGTTTCTGGAAAGGGTTTTTGGGTACCCTCGCTCGTCCGGCGCGTGCACATCCTTGCGTGCTCGATCTCGCATCGGGCACTGGCGATCTCCTCAGCGTGCTGGACCGTGCGATCCCGGAGCCCGCCTGCCGGGTCGCATCCGACATCAACTATGAGATGCTCCGGAGGGGGCGCGACAAGCTCTCTCACGGAAGCCGATTCACCGATGTCTTCTGGATCGAGGCGGATGCGGAGAAGCTGCCGTTTGCGGATCGCACCTTCGATCTCGTGACCATGGCCTTTGGGCTGAGAAACGTCACCCACAAGGATGCCGCACTCGCGGAGATCCGGCGCGTGCTCCGCCCGGGTGGGATGGTGCTCATCCTCGAGTTCTCCCATCCGCGGAGTGTCTCCGTCCAAAAACTCTACGACCGGTATTCGTTCGGGGTCCTGCCCCGTCTCGGCCGCTGGGTCGCACAGGATGAGGCGAGCTACCGCTATCTGGCCGAATCGATCCGGCGGCATCCGGATCAGATCACCCTCAAGCGGATGATGGAGGAGGCCGGGCTTGCCCGCGTCGACTACTTTAACCTGAGCCTCGGCATCGTCGCTTTGCACCGGGGTTACCGGTTGTGAATCCAGGACCGGCCGCACGCGCCTGGCTCGAACGGGAGCTCGGTCGAATCGTGGACCGGGCCTTCCCGGATCCGGAAGTGCGGGCCACACTCGCGGGACGGCATCTCGCCATCCATCTCCTCAACCCGAAGCTCGACTGCTACTTGTCCTTGGGGCATCTTGGGGTCTCCTTCGAGGCGCCACCCAGTTCTCCACCCGATCTTTCGCTCACGGGATCGATCGCGGATTTCCGCGCGCTCGCCCGGGGGGAGAGTCCGCCCGGCCTCAGGATGGCGGGTGATCTCGGATGGATCCGGACCGTGGGGACGCTCGCAAAATCCCTTCCGCGCGAGCGACCGGCCCGGATCGCTCTGCTTTTAGGCGATGCGCTCGCAGGTTTGATCAACCCGGGCATCGATCGGGCAGGGGTGTTCACGCACGAGATCACCGTGCTTCTCGGTCCCTGGGCCGCTCGGGTACTGGCCACAGCCGGATGCGGTGTCGACCGGCACGAGGATCTTCGTCTCAAAGAAGCGATTGAGACGCTCGCATCTCTGATCAAGGATCTCGAAACCCGTCTTTCTGTCATGAACGATACGGAATCGGCATGAGAATCGGGCACGGATTCCGTCTGGCCTGGATCCAGTGGATCCTCATCAAGCACGGACTCGACGATCTCCTTTTCGAGTGGACCCCGCTGCGCCACATCCGTCCGGCGAGACGCCTCCTGCCTTGGCACTGGTGGTTGCGCAAGACTCCGCTTGCGATCCGGCTGCGTCTCGCGCTTGAGGATCTCGGTCCGCTCTACGTGAAGTTCGGGCAGGTATTGTCCACGAGGCGAGATCTTCTGCCACATGACTTCATCGATGAACTCACCAAACTCCAGGATCGTGTGCCGCCATTCCCCACCCTACTCGCCCAAAGCGCGATCGAGACCGCGCTCAAAGCGCCTCTCGCTGCGCATTTTGCGCATTTCGACGAGACTCCACTCGCCTCGGCCTCGATCGCCCAGGTTCACGCAGCAACCCTACATGACGGCAGGGAGGTCATCGTCAAGATCATCCGCCCGGACATCGACCGGCTCATCGCGCGCGATCTCGCACTTCTCGACCAGCTCGCAGCCTGGGTTGAACGCTACTGGGCGCCCGGTGCACGGCTGCACCCGCGCGCGATCGTCGAAAAGTTCGCACAGACACTGCGGACGGAACTCAATCTGCTCGAAGAGGCCGGGCACGCGAGCCGGCTCAAACGGAACTTCAAGGACAGCGCGATTTTGGGCGTGCCGGAGATCGTTTGGGAACTCACCCGCGAGCGGGTCATGGTTCAGGAACGCATCTACGGCATCCCGATCCACGACTTTGCCACCTTGCGAGCCCACGGCGTCGATTTGAAGACGCTGGCCAAGCGCGGCGTATCGATTTTTTTCACACAGGTCTTCCGCGACAACTTTTTCCACGCCGACATGCATCCGGGCAATCTCTTTGTCGATGCAACGGATCCGCACAATCCCCGCTACCTGGCCGTCGATTTTGGCATCATGGGCACCCTCACCGAAGAGGACCGGCACTATCTCGCAGCCAACTTTCTGGCCTTTTTCAATCGTGACTATGGACAGGTGGCCCGACTCCATCTCGCCTCCGGCTGGGTCCCGCCCGACACCCCCATGGACGAACTCGAGGCCGCGATCCAGAGTGTGTGTGAACCCATTTTCAACCGGCCTCTCAAGGAAATTTCCCTTGGACAGCTTTTGATCCGCCTCTTTCAGACTGCCCGACGCTTCGAAGTGGAACTCAGGGCGGAACTGGTTCTTTTGCAAAAGACCCTGATCGCAGTGGAGGGTCTCGGCCGCCAGCTGGATCCGGATCTCGATCTCTGGAAAACCGCGAAACCCCTTCTCGAGGAGTGGATGAAGAAGGAAGTCAGCCCGCTTTCCATCCTCAAAAAGGGTGTCGAGAACTGGCCAGCCATCGCCTGGTCGCTCCAAAGCTGGATCGATCGGGCTCCCGCTCGCCTGAACCGCCCCGACCAGGCGTGGTCACCCGCCCCACGCGTTCCGTCCGCAACCCCTTCCCGAGGAGCTGGCGCTATCCGGCTCGGGATCGCGGCGCTCACACTCGCAGCCGGATTTTCGTGGGTGCGACTCGGCTTCACCCCAACCATCGTGGGCCCGCTCCTCCTCGCGCTCGGTGGTGTGCTTTTGGCCGTTCTCTGGTGGCTTGCCTGAGCAATCCCGTCACAGCCGGTCACTCTGGTCGCAGGAAGCAAATGCCGCAACGTCAGGAACCTTCCCTTTCGCGAGCATCATGACTTTGAAGAGTTCGCCAGCCTCATGGGGTTCGGTGAGCCTGCATACTTCACGCACCCAACGGGCGTGATCGGCCGATCCCACCGCGTCCGGACCGCCTGAATCCTCCGATCCGACCAGCCCGGCAGCCAGAAGAAACGGCGCCAGCGACGCATAGCCCGCGAGCTCAAATCCGCTAACCGCCGCGGCTTCCGCGAGCGAGGTGAAATCCACCATGGCCGTCAGATCCTCAACCCCTGGAGCATGGAGTGGATCGTCGTGGACAAGCTGATGGAAATAGCACTGGAGTGTGCCCATCCCGCGATCCGGGTGATAGTAGTGGCGCCTGCTGTAACCGTAATCGACGACGAAGGCGCAGCCGTTCGTGCACCCTGACAGGATGGTTTCGAGTTGGGCGGCGAGCGCGGGATTGCACTCGGTACGGTAGCCGGTTGGGAGCTGACCCAGAGCCTCTTCGATCGGACCAAGCGCAGCCCCGACCGGCGCACGGAGCACCAGAGGCTCGAAGACGATCTGCCCCGCGCGATGCCCCACTCCCCATTCGAACCATCCTGACCTGCCCTTTTCGACCAGCGCAACCGGGAAGGCGTCGACAATTTCATTCATGACAAGGATGCCCGCCCACCGGGCAGGCGAGATCGTGCACCACTCGAAGCGAGTGCGCCCCGCCCCCGGGAAAGTGTTCAGAAAGGATTGCTGCAGGGGCCAAAGCCCTTGGTTTGGTTCGACCAGAACGCAGCACTCAAGCGGTGTGCCGGCGCGGTCGAGCGCGCCGGCGAGCTGACCTGCAAGCTGACCGGTCCCGGGGCCGATTTCGACGAGTGTCCGGTCGAGCCCCGCTGCATAGAGCGGGGCGAAAACCCGCGCGAGGGTCGCCGCAAAAAGCGGTGTGGTCTCGGGAAGCGTCACAAAATCGCCCGCACGCCCGATCGGGCTTCTGCCCTGCCGGTAATAGCCGAGAGACGGATCGTAGAGCGTGCACTCCATATAGCGGTCGAAATAAAGGGGACCGTCCGCTCCCTGGAGCAGAGCGATCTTCTGGATCATCGCGCGCACACGGCCCTCCTCCCAAGCCGACAGAGCGGGCAGGACCCGGGTCCGGAACCCGAGACTCAAGGAACCCTCAAAGGCCGGCTCACCCGGACGATCCGTGATTACCCATTTCCGCTATGCTAGCAGAGCCCCATTGCTCGCCCGCGCGGATGCCCATGCCCAGCGCACCACCCCCAACCCGAGACCACGACGGCGCGGTCGCGCTCGTCACCGGCGCGGCGCGGCGCCTCGGCGCTGCCACCGCATCCCTGCTCCACGGAGCAGGGATGCGCGTTGCCGTCCATTACCACCGATCCGAGACGGAAGCGCTCGCGCTGGTCGCCTCCCTCAACCGTCTGCGGCCTGATTCGGCGCGCGCGATCCATGCGGACCTCACGGCAAGCGAAGGGATCCGTCCGCTGGTCGAAACCGTCCACGCCTTCTGGAATCGGCTCGATATCCTCGTGAACAATGCCTCGTCGTTTTACCCGACTCCGCTTGAGACCGTCTCGGATGCGTCATTCGATGATCTCGTGGGAACCAATCTCAAAGCGCCACTTTTTCTGATCCAGGCGGCCGCCCCCTACCTCCGGGTGCACGGCGGTTCGATCGTGAACCTGGTCGATATCCATGCAAAACGCCCGCTGCGGGGCTATCTCGTATACGGATCAGCCAAAGCCGGACTCGAAATGCTGACCCGCGCGCTTGCCCGCGAACTCGCACCCGATATCCGCGTGAACGGCATTGCCCCAGGATCGATCCTCTGGCAGGAGTCGGATCTGTCTGAAGACCTTAAGCGACAGATTCTCAAACGCACCCCGCTCGGCCGACTCGGCACCCCGGACGACATCGCGCGGGCAGTCCTGTTTTTGGTCCGGGACGCGCCCTACGTCACGGGCGCGATCCTGCCGGTCGACGGCGGCCGAAGTGTCGGCTGGTAGCCCCAAGAAACCATCTCAAACTCAACGCGACGCGCGGATACGCTCGATGATCACGCCGACATCCGACACGCCCCGCACGGCGCCAGGCTTGGCCACGGCAATCCGGACTGATGTGGCACCATAATCGTCCAGAATGAGACGTGCCACTGCTTCGGCAAGCGTTTCGACTAGGGCAAAACGTCTGTCCTTTACGAGCGCCTGAATCGTCTCTGTCACCGTTTTGTAGTCGATCGTATCCTCTAGACGTCCGCTCGCAGCCGAAGGTGCCAGATCAACCGCCATCTCGACATCGAGTACGAGTCTCTGGCGGAGTGGTTGCTCGTAGGCATGAACGCCGATTGCGGCATTCAGAGTGAGCCCGCGGATGAAAATACGATCCGTGGGATTGGTCACGCTCGGGATCCGGGCGGAGTCAGGGACTCGAGTGGCCAACGTGTCCTGACCGGAACGAAGGCACCGGGACGCTCTCCCGCTTTGAGCCTGAGCCAGGCGACATGCGCGATCATGGCGGCGTTGTCGGTGCAGAACTCGGGAGACGGAAAGACGACCCGGATGGCAGATGCCGCTGCCCGTACGGTCAGCGCTTCCCGGAGCCGTTCGTTGGCGCTCACCCCACCGCATACCACAAGGCCCGAGTATCCGGCTTGAGCGAGCGCGCGAAAACTCTTTTCGACCAGGACATCGACTACGGATGTTTCGAACGCAGCGGCGAGATCCGCCCGGTCCACCGAGGTCGGCACGGGCAAGGCCCGAAGGGTATAGAGCAGCGCCGTCTTGAGGCCGCTGAAACTCATCTCGCACCCGCTTTGATCAAGCATGGGGCGCGGGAGTTCGAAGCGTCCCGGGTGCCCCTCTCGCGCGAGCCGGGCCAGTGCCGCCCCACCGGGATAGGACAATCCGAGCAGAAGCGCCGCCTTGTCGAACGCCTCCCCCGCCGCATCGTCCCGTGTGGCGCCGAGCAGCTGATAACGACCGAGAGCCCGCACGGCAACGAGCTCCGTATGCCCACCCGAGACGACCAGCGCGACGAAGGGTGGATCCAGCCCTCCGGTGCCGAGACCACTCGAGAAAATGTGTGCCTCGAGATGGTGCACCCCGATAAACGGAATCCCGCGCGCAAAGGCCACGCTTTGCCCGAGCGCGTGGGCGACGTGGAGGGCGCCGGGCAATCCGGGGCCGACCGTGGCCGCTACCGCGGTGAGATCCCGAAGCCCCTTCCCGGTATCACACAAAAGCTTTTCGATGAGGGGCAAAAGATCGCGCGCGTGATCGCGCGAGGCCAACTCGGGCACCACGCCTCCGAAGCGCGTGTGACGGTCCGCCTGGCTTTGAATCCGATGGCCGACCAGCCCCTCCCCGTCATAGAGGGCCGCGGCAGTCTCGTCACAGGAGGTTTCGAGCGCGAGGAGGGTCACCGTCGAAATTGGCAGTTGCGCGACATTCTGGTAAAATACCACGTTTTCCCCAGCTCACAGGTCAGGAGTCCCCGTTTCACCCATGCCAACGATCCGCATTAAAGAAAACGAACATTTCGACGCCGCCTTGAGGCGTTTCAAGCGGGCCTGCGAGAAAGCGGGGATTCTGTCCGAACTGCGCCGGCGTGAGTTTTACGAGAAACCGACCCAGGAGCGCAAACGCCGCCGTGCGGCCGCGGTCAAGCGCCACATCAAAAAGAGTGCCCGGGACGTTTCACGGGTCGTACGCTCCTTCTGAACGCCTCTTCCCGCATGTCGATTCAGGAACGTTTGGGCGAAGACATCAAAAGCGCCATGAAAGCCCGTGACGAAACCCGTCTCGGAACCCTTCGTTATGCGATGGCCGCGATTCGTCAGCGTGAAATCGACACCCGGCGCGCATTGGATGAAGCTGAAGTGATTGCTATCCTGGACAAACTCATCCGTCAGCATCGCGAATCCGCTGCGGCCTTTGCGGCAGGCAACCGGCTTGAGCTCGTCAAAGCGGCCGAGGCTGAAATCGCCCTCGTTTCGAGCTATCTCCCGCCGCGCCTGTCGGATACGGAACGCGACCGGATCATCGAGCAGGCAATCGGCGATCTGGGAGCCCAAAGCCTCAAAGACATGGGACGCGTGATGAACCGCCTCAAGGATGAACTCGCCGGCCGGGCCGATCTGTCCAAGGTGAGCCAAGAGGTCCGCTCCCGACTCGGCGGCTAAGCGGGACGGGGCGAGCCCGGGAATGGCTGGCGAGCGAGTTCCACAGGCCTTCATCGACGAGGTTCTGGCCCGGACCGATCTCGTCGCCCTGATCGGTACCCGGGTCGACCTCAAAAAAAGCGGACGCGACTTCACCGGTCGCTGCCCTTTCCACGAGGAACGCACCCCTTCCTTCACGGTAAGCCCAACCAAGCAGTTCTATCACTGCTTCGGATGCGGCGCGCATGGTAGCGCCGTTGGGTTTCTCATGGCCTTCGACCGGGTGAGTTTCCCCGAAGCCCTCGAATCATTGGCCCACGAGGTCGGACTCGAACTGCCTGACCGGACAAGAGCGGCTCCCGACCCTGAGCGCATCCAGGCACTCGCCCTCAGCGAGGCGGCGGCGGCCTTTTTCGGAAAAGCGCTCGCAAAATCCACGCCAGCAGGAAACTACCTTGCTGAGCGCGGGGTGGGGCGGGAGATCGCAGAGCGTTTCCGCCTGGGATACGCGCCTGGCGGGCAGACGCTCGTCCAGACACTCGGCACGGATGCCGGGTGCCTCGCGCGTCTTGCAAAAATCGGCCTCAGCGTAAACCGCAGGGACCGGTTCCGGAACCGGATCATGTTCCCGATCCGCAATGTTCGCGGTGAGATTCTCGGTTTCGGTGGCCGTGCCATCCAGCCCGGCGACCAGCCCAAATACTTGAACTCGCCCGAGACCCCCTTTTTCCACAAAGGCTCCGAGCTCTACGGGCTTTATGAAGCGCGGGCTGGTGGAGAACGTCTCGAACGCCTGATCGTGGTCGAAGGTTATCTCGACGTCATCGCGCTCGCCCAGGCCGGTGTGACCGAGACGGTCGCGACGCTCGGAACGGCCCTCACTGCTGAACAGGTCCAAAAACTGGTCGGGGCGAGCCCCGAGGTCGTGTTTTGTTTCGACGGCGACCCCGCCGGACGGCGGGCGTCCTTTCGCGCGCTTGAGACTGCGCTGCCCTTCGCCCGGGACGGGCGCAACTTCCGGTTTCTCGGTCTGCCGGATGGCGAAGATCCGGACAGTTTCGTGCGCCGTGAAGGAGCACAGGCGTTTCACGCACGGCTCGCACGCAGCCGGAGCCTTTCAGAAGCCATCTTTTTTGCACTGGAGAAACGCTTTGAGCCCAAAAGCATTGAAGGCCGGGCTGCGCTCGCACGTGAGGCACAAAGACTGACCGGACTCGTGCGGGATCCGCTCTTCCGAGAACTCCTGGTGCAGGGCATTACCGAGCGCTTTCACCTGCCCGGCCGGGTGATCGCCACACCGGATCCCGTCCGGACCCCCTCCCGAAGCAACGCACGCAGCCCCTCAGGGACGCCTCGCATCGAACGTGGCCGAGGCGGGCTTGTCCACCAGCTGCTCGCCCACCTGCTTCACCAGCCACGCCTCATCCGTTTCCTGCCCCCAGCATCCGAACTCCAGACGTTCCCGATGCCCGGCCTGGAACATGTGGGCAACATCCAGGCTGCCTGGGCTGAACGCGGTGATTTCACGACCGGGCGTCTGCTCGAATATTTCCGGGAAACACCGACGGGCGAGGCGCTCGCGGTGCTCGCAGCCCAGGCCACCCCGCTCGACGAGGAGGCGAGCCAGGAGGAGGTTCTGGCCCTGATCGACCAGATCCGGGCCCAAAATACCACTGCTGTGCGGCTCGAGACTCTCCTCGCGCGCTCCCGTGAGCGCGACCTCACAACTGATGAAAAGAAGGAAATTCAAGCACTTGAACTGGTCTCCAAGCGTTCGCGCAAGCACCCAGGGGCGGGCACCCCAAATGGATGAGTGAATCTTCCAAAGAGCGTTATAATTACAGGTTCCGCCCCACGTTTACCAAACCCAGAGGTTACCCCTCATGAGTGATGACCGTAACACCCAGCTTCGCCAGCTCATCGCCAAAGGGAAGGAACAGGGTTACCTGACCTACAGCGAGGTCAACGATTTTCTGCCCAGGGATATCGTCGATCCGGAGCAGCTCGACGAGATCATTTCCGTCATCAACGACATGGGTATCGCGGTGCACGACACGGTGCCGGATGCGGCGCTCGAACTTCTGCTATTGGCCGATCACCAGGTCAACGAAGACGACGAGGCGATGGAGGAGGCCGCAGCCGCCTTGGCTTCAGTCGACTCGGCACTCGGCCGGACGACCGACCCGGTTCGGATGTACATGCGCGAAATGGGACAGGTCGATCTCCTCACGCGCGAAGGGGAAATCGGAATTGCCAAGCGGATTGAGGAGGGGTTGAACCAGAAATACGCGGCACTTGCGACCTTCCCGGGTGTCATCGGACGCTTCTTGGCCGAGTATGAGCTTGTAACAACCGGCCAGATCAAGCTGGCAGAACTGATCCAGGGTTTCCGGGATCCGGAAAGCGGCGCCCCGCTTTCAGACGACAATGCTCAACCCATTCCCATCATTGAACTCGGTAGCGAACCCGCCCCCGAAGAAGAAGATGAACTGGAACCGGTCGTCGAGGAGGAGGATCTGCCCATGGTCGGGCCGAACCCCGAACTGGCCTCCGAGATGATCCACAAGCTCGAACGTGCCTATTCAAAAGCCTACCGCGCGCTCGCCGAAAGCAAACGGGATGTCCGGACATTCAAAACACTCCACCAGGCCGCCATCGCCCTGCAACGCTTCCGACTGACCCCACGGACCATGGAGACCCTGACCCAGACCCTGCGTCAGACCATCGAAAGCATCCGGAAGATTGAGCGCGAGATCATGCATCTTTGCGTCGAACGCGTAGGCATGCCCAAAAAAGATTTCATCAAGAGCTTCCCGCAGCGTGAGACCGCAACCACCTGGATCGACGCGCACATACGTGCGAAACGCAAATGGTCCTCAGCGCTCCGTGAAATCAAACCCGATGTGCTGGGTCTCCAGGAACGCCTGATCGCGATTGAAACGCTTCATCATCTCAAGATCGCCGAGATCAAGGAAATCTACCGCCAGATGATGATTGGGGAAACCAAGGCTCGTCGGGCAAAGAAGGAGATGGTCGAGGCCAATCTGCGTCTTGTGATCTCGATCGCGAAGAAGTACACGAACCGGGGGCTCCAGTTTCTTGATCTCATTCAGGAAGGGAACATCGGCCTCATGAAAGCGGTCGACAAATTCGAATACCGCCGGGGCTACAAGTTTTCGACCTATGCGACCTGGTGGATCCGCCAGGCCATCACCCGCTCCATCGCCGATCAGGCGCGTACGATCCGCATTCCGGTTCATATGATCGAGACCATCAACAAACTCAACCGGATTTCGCGCCAGCTACTCCAGGAGAAGGGCCGCGAGCCCACGCCGGACGAGCTGGCCAAACGGATGGACATGCCCGAGGATAAGGTCCGCAAGGTCATGCGGATCGCCAAGGAGCCGATCTCCATGGAGACTCCGGTGAGTGACGACGAGGATTCGCACCTCGGGGATTTCATCGAGGATGTGAACATGCCGGCACCGATCGAGCAGGCTACCTCCGAAAGTCTGCGCCATACCACGCATTCGGTCCTGTCGACCCTGACACCCCGTGAAGCCAAAGTGCTGCGCATGCGGTTCGGGATCGACATGAATACCGACCATACGCTTGAGGAAGTCGGCAAACAGTTCGACGTGACCCGTGAACGGATCCGCCAGATCGAAGCCAAGGCGCTCCGGAAGCTTCGCCATCCGTCCCGTGCCACCCGGCTCAAGAGCTTTATCGACGAATCTTCATCCTGAGTACGGTTCCGGATTGCAGGGATCAGTCATCTGCCCAGACCCGGATCGGGTTTACGTGAATCTTGTTGGCGTGCCGGGTCTCCTCGGACCGGAGCTTGGTTCTGCACCGAGCGCATGAGTCTCAAAAGATCCGCTCTGAAAGCCGTGCAGCCGCCTTCATCCTCCGGGGGCGGAGGAGCTCTGGACCCGGGGAGCCTGCTGGGGTTGTTGCTCGTCCTCCTGTGGGGACGTCGGCGGTCTCTGAGACCTCGCATGGGTTAGAAAACGAGCCGTTCCGCGCAGGGGATGTCGGATGGATCGGCAGAGACTCCCATTATGTCGGTTCGACGGGGTTTGCGGGACGGGTGGTCCGTCTCGCCCCTTCGGATCCTCAGTACACGCGGGGTGCGCAGCGGGGCTTCCCCGCAGGAGCCGACAGTCGTCTCCTGGAGCCGCGCGTGTCCGGGACCGTCACGGCCAAGTGGTTTCCCAACCGGGGGTTGCCCCAAACAGGGCGCTCCATCCCAAGGTGGGATCAACCGCGGCAGGCACCAAACGGGCCATCAAGCTCCAGGGGCTTTGTCCGGAAGCTTTCAACCTCGTTTTGCACAGAGCCAGTACTTTTTTAAATCGCCACCTGTATCCCTGGGCGGATCGGCCATGATCAAAGACGAGGATTGCGCGACCGATTCGAGATTGTGCTGGCGGAGGCTCCGGACCGTGTGAGCCGCAACCAGACCGACGTGGTGACACTGCTCAAGTACCTGCGCTTTGCCGGTTTTTGATCGTCATCTTGAGCGAGAGCAAGATCACCCAGTTCCTTTTCGACCTCACAGGCACGAGAAATGCGCTATTCCTGAAGGGCCTAGCCGCGAAGACGCATAGCGACACCCGAACAATGAAGGCAGCGCCGCCACCAGGGTGCCCACCCGAGTTGACAATATTTAGATAAATATCTAAACTTAGATGCCATGAAACAGCAGGATATCTTTCGCGCACTATCCGATCCGAGCCGTCGGCGCATCCTCAAGGCGCTGCAGAAGGGATCAATGACCGCTGGCGAGATCGGCACGCTTTTTAAGTTCACGGGCGCCTCGCTCTCCCATCACTTCTCCATCTTGAAATCTGCCGATCTCGTCCGCACCGAGCGACGTGGACAGCACATCATCTACTCCCTGAACAGCACTGTCTTCGAGGACGCCTCGCGCATCGTGCTGGATCTTTTTTCCGTGAGGAGACCCAAACCATGACTTTCAAACGCGCCACCCTATTGGGATTCGTACTCGTCGTGATCGCTTTCGCCTTCGCGCTCTGGCTCTATCCCTCGCTCCCGAACGCCGTTCCGATCCACTGGGGTCCGACTGGCCGTGTGAATGGCTATGCGCCCAAACCTTGGGGAGCATTCATCGGTCCCCTCACCCTCCTCGGGATCTGGATCGTCTTCTGGATCCTGCCACGTATCTCGCCCCGGGGCTATCGCCTGGAACCCTTCCAGGCCGTCTATGGCACGATCGAGCTTGCCCTGCTCGGACTGTTGCTGATTCTTGCCGTGGCAAGCCTTCTGGCCGCGGATGGACGCGCAGTCGATATCGCCCTCGTGGCACCGCTCACCGTGGGAATCCTGTTCGTAATTCTCGGTAACTACATGGGCAAGATGACCAAAAACTTCTTCGTGGGAATCCGTACACCCTGGACTCTCGCGAGCGATGAAGTCTGGACCCGCACCCACCATCTCGGCGGATGGCTTTTCGTACTTGCAGGACTCGCCCTGATCATCGAGGCGCTCTTAGGCGCAATCGCGCCCGGGATCATTCTCTTGACCGCTCTGATTCCGGCCCTCGTGCCGGTTGTCTACTCGTATGTTCTCTACAAGCGGATCGAGGGCTTCGGGCCCGGAACCCCGGGTTCGCCATGAGCGCGTAGCCGCCAGGCATCACGGATCACTCCCTGATGAGCGCGCCGGGTCGCGCTTCCTTTGCACGCCCCCCACACGTTTATTCGGGTTTCGCCGATCACTTCCGGGGCCTTCATCTGTCCGGGCGATCCCGAGCAGCGCATAATGGGAATCGGCTTGCCCCTCATGAGAAGCGCTCGGCGAACGGGTAAGCTTGAGCGGATGGAGGGAAACCCTCATGTCAACCGAATTCCAGAACCCGGGTCGCGATACTTGCCAAGTCAATTCCACCATCGCGTCGGCATGGCCGTTCGGATACCCGGATTCTGCAAAAAATACAGCTGACGAGACGGATAAATACCGGATCGATGCCGGAGGCGGCTGCTCGTTTCGAATCCATGATTCACCATCCGGACAGTTGGGAGCGGCCCTTACGCTGACTCTCCTGACATCAATGCGGCTTGCACCGTGACCCGGCGCTACCCCACGCTTTCACCGGATATTCTTGATGCGATCGGCGACACCCCGCTCGTCCAAGTCGATGGCATCTTTGCCAAACTCGAATTCCTGAACCCGTCGGGCTCCATCAAGGCGCGCATCGCCCGCTACATGATCGAGAAAGCCGAGCAGGAGGGTCTTCTGCACCCCGGCGACACTATCGTCGAAGCGACAAGCGGCAATACGGGTAACGCCCTCGCCCTGGTTGCAGCCGTCAAGGGCTATCGCATGCTGGTCGTGATGCCCGAAGGGCTTTCCAGCGAACGGGTTGCCATCTCGCGCGCGTACGGCGCAGAGGTGTTGTTTGCAGGCCGGTTTCACGTGAACGACGCTCTGGACAAGGCCCGTGAACTCGGCCGGCAACGGGGCTACTTCTGCCCCCACCAGTTCGAGTCGGAATGGAACGTGGAGGAAAACCGGCTGCTCCTCGGTCCCGAGATTTTGGCGCAGCTGCCGCCTGGCCGGCTACCGGATGCCCTGGTGATGGGGGTAGGGACTGGAGGCACGCTCATCGGCGTGGGCCAGGCATTTCGTGCGGCCAATCCACGCGCGCGCCTCTTCGCACTCGAACCCTCCGAATCCTGCACACTGCTTTGCGGAGAGATCGCCGAGCACGCGATCGAAGGCATTTCAGACGGCTTCATACCCGGCATCTTCGCCCGTCATGCGGATCTCGTGGATCGGATTCTCGCGGTATCAAGTGCGGAGTCGATTGCAGCCATGCGTGAGCTCGCAAGGCACCACGGTCTTTTTTGTGGTCCAAGCTCGGGCGCTCACCTCGTCGCCGCCCGGCGGATTCGTACCCTGCACCCGGAGTTGCAGACGGTCGTGACCCTTTTCTGCGACGAAGGCGAAAAGTATCTCCATGAACACTTCATGTCGGCAGATGCGCCTCCGCTCGACACTTCGCATTTCACCTGATCGGGGTCGCCCGAGGTGCCACCTGAAACGAGCGACACCGGGGCGGCCACCTCTGAAGCCCTCCCCGGCCATACACTTAAGAAAACGCGATCATGACGCTCAAAATCAAACGGATCTATCATCCCGCTGAAAAACCGGACGGCTACCGGGTGCTCGTGGATCGGATCTGGCCCCGCGGGCTTACCAAAGAACAGGCTTCATTGGATCAGTGGGTTCGCGATGTGGCGCCGAGTACAGCGCTCAGAAAATGGTTCGGTCACGACCCCGGGAAATGGATCGAATTCCGGAGCCGCTATGAAAATGAACTTCACGCCAATCCCAAAGCTGTGCAATCTCTCCTCGAAATCCTGAAGTCGCACGCCACGGTGACTCTCCTCTTCGGCGCCACGGACGAAGATCACAATCAGGCGGTCGTGCTCGCAGCTTACCTCAAGCGACATTTCGCCCGCTGATTTCCGACCCCACCCACCGGATACGGAGGCCACGCATACCCCATCCCTCCCATCTAGCGCCCTCATCCACGCACTTCGCAAAGCGCTCGCACCCAAGATGCTCGAAGCCGTTCAGGCCTTCTGTCGGACGCCTTCACCGATCAAGGTTGAACGAAGTGACGAAGCCGCTCATTGCTTTGGGCGTGGCTCACACCACCCCGTGCCCCTATTGCATCCGGAGCCATACCCGTGCCGGTGCCACGCCGGAGGAGATCTTCGTGCAACCGAAATGCATGCCAGGGGTGCCTATGCCCACTCGGCGCTGGCCCTGGCATGGATACAATCGAACGGGAAACGGATGACGCGAGCAACCCTCGGGCTTAAAGCGAATAGTAGAGCTCGAACTCAATCGGGTGCGTGCACATCCGGACCCGGTTGAGTTCCTCCTGCTTGACCCCGAGATAGGCTCCGATCAGATCTTCACTGAAAACACCGCCCGCGAGAAGGAACGCATGGTCCGTCTCGAGCGCGTGGAGTGCCTCCTCGAGCGAGTAGGCCACCTGCGGGATCTTGCGATCCTCTTCCGGAGGCAGTTCGTAAAGATCGCGATCCTGTGGCTCGCCGGGATGGCGCCGGTTTTGGATGCCGTCGATCCCCGCCATGAGCAGGCCCGCAAAGGCGAGGTAGGGATTTGCCGTGCTATCCGGGAACCGGATCTCGACCCGCCGACCCTTGGGATTCTGGGTGAAGGGGATCCGGATCGCGGCCGAGCGGTTGCGCGCCGAGTAGGCCAGCTTGACCGGTGCCTCGAACCCGGGCACAAGCCTGCGGTAACTGTTGGTCGAGGGGTTGGTCAGGGCATTCAGGGCTTTCGCGTGATGGATGATGCCGCCCACGAAATGGAGGGCGAGGTCCGAGAGACCGGCATAGCCCTTGCCAGTGAAGAGGTTTTGCCCTCCCTTCATGAGCGAGGTGTGAACATGCATGCCGCTGCCATTGTCACCGACGAGCGGCTTGGGCATGAAGGTTGCTGTCTTGTTGTGGCGCGCCGCCACACTCATCACCACATATTTGAAGAGTTGCACTTCGTCCGCCTTGCGCACCAACCCGTTGCATCCGACACCGATCTCGCACTGCCCGGCAGTGGCCACCTCATGATGGTGCACCTCGACCTTGAGTCCGAACGCAGTGAGGGCACTACAGATTTCAGACCGGAGATCCTGGAGCGAATCGACCGGCGGCACCGGGAAATAGCCGCCTTTGACGGGTGGACGGTGACCGCTGTTCTGCCCGGCGCACTCGCTCGCGCTGTTCCAGGCACCCTCGAGTGAATCGATTTCATAAAAGGCACCGTTGAGACCCTGATCCCAGCGGACACTGTCAAAGATAAAGAACTCGTTTTCGGGGCCTACCATCACCTGGTCGGCGATGCCCGTGTCCTTCAGGTAAGCCTCGGCCCGTTTGGCCAGCGACCGCGGATCGCGTCCATAAGGCTTGCGGGTGGCCGGCTCGTACACATCGGCACGGAAAAGTGCGGTCGTCTCTGTACGGAAGCTATCCAGGATTGCGCTCTCTGCATCCGGCATGAGAATCATGTCGGAATCGTGGATGCGACGCCAGCCTACGATCGATGAGCCATCGAACATCTTGCCGTCCGCGAAGAACTCTTCGGTCATGACGGTGGCCGGGAGCGTCACGTGCTGCTCTTTGCCGCGGGTATCCGTGAAGCGGAGATCAATATAACGCACCTCGTTTTTGACGAGCCAGTCGAGTGTTTCGCGTGGTGTCATGGAGCCTCTCCAGGGTGGGCGGGGGTGAAACGATAGGGATCCGGTCAATATTCATGATGCAGGAATCGTGCCAGGCAATAAACCTTTAGAGACTCGTGCCGGCTCACGGTTGCGGCTTGAACGCGAAGGGTGCCGGGATCGATTCATGCACCCGATTGGTGCAGTCGGCGTTCACAATGGAACGCGGTATACTTTGCACGCCCGTCTCCCAGGTCAATGCCGTCATGGCCGCCTTCCAAGACATGGTTTTTAGTCTCAACCAGTTCTGGGTCGGTCAGGGGTGCATTTGGATCCCCTCCTATGATCTGCCGATGGGTGCCGCCACGTTCCATCCCGCAACGTTTCTCCGGGCGCTCGACGATCGGCCGTGGGCAGCCGCATTTCTGCAGCCTTGTAGGCGTCCCCAGGATGGGCGCTATGGTGAAAACCCGAACCGCGGGCAGCAGTATTTCCAGTACCAAGTGCTGATGAAACCCACTCCGGACAACTTTCAGGAGCGGTTTCTAGCCTCCCTGGAAGCCCTCGGCGTCAACCGGTCGGCAGCCGATGTGCGTTTCGTCGAAGACAACTGGGAATCGCCCACGCTGGGCGCCTGGGGACTCGGCTGGGAGGTGTGGCTGGATGGCATGGAAGTCGCCCAGTTCACTTTTTTCCAGCAGATGGGCGGTTTCGACTGCGAACCGGTCATGGGCGAGATCACCTACGGTCTCGAGCGGCTGCTCATGTATCTTTCGGGTTCGGCTGACATGTATGCGCTTGCCTGGAGCGAGAGGGGTTCCGATCCCGCTATCCGCTACGGCGATCTCTTCCGTGCCAATGAAGCGGAAATGTCGCATTTCAACTTCACGTTTACGGATCCCGCATCGCTCGCGTCGCGTTTCACCTCTCTTGAGAAAGAGATTGCCGAACTTCTCGGGCAGGGACTTCTGCGGCCAGCATACGGGCAGGTCATCGAAGCTTCGCACATTTTCAACCTGCTCGATGCGCGCCATGCGCTTTCGGTGAGCGAACGGCAACGCTATATCCTTAGGATCCGCAAACTGTCCCACGCCATTGCAACCGAATACCGGACGCCGTCACGATGAGCACCGATGCCCGTGGAACGGAGGCACTGCTTGTAGAAATCGGCACGCTCGAGCTTCCCGCACGCCTTTTGCCCGGCCTTTCGCAGAGCTTTGCCGACCGGTTGAGTGCGTGGCTCGGACAGGACGGGTGGATCGACGAGAGTCATGGGGCAGCGACCAAAACCGCCTTCTACACGCCGCGCCGCCTGGCCGTGCGGATTTCGGATATCGCCGATTTGCGCCCCGGGCAGATCCGGATCCAGCGCGGTCCCACGCTGGCCCAGGCGTTCGATGCCCAAGGCCAGCCGCAGCCTGCCGCTTTGGGGTTTGCGAAGAGCCAGGGGGTGAGTCTCGAAGCCCTCACGATCGAATCCGGCCGTCTGATCCATCGGGTGTCCGAGCCTCCCGTGCGCCTCGCAGAGCGCTTGCCTCATCTGGTCGAGGAAACCCTCCGCGAAATCCCAGCCGACCGGGAGATGCGCTGGGCCACGGGCACACCGCCCTTCGTACGGCCGATCCGTTCGGTTCTCCTGCTCCATGGCCGAACACCCGTCCCCGGACGGGTTTATGGACTTCCAACCGGACGCTTCGCCCAAGGCCACCCGATCCACCATCCCGACCCCGTCCCGATCAACCATCCGGACGAATACGAATCCACTCTTCAGGCTGCCTGTGTTCTGCTTAACCGCCCCGGATCGGGAATGCTCCGCGAACACATCTGGGCGCTCATTGAGCGCAGTGCCCAAAACTGGAATCCGGATTGGCATCCGTCGCGCAGTGCGGAGACGCTCGATGAAGTGAGTAACCTGGTCGAGTGGCCCCAGGCGATCGCCGGATCTTTTCCGGCATCGTTTCTCGATCTGCCTGAACCGGTCATCCGGGCCGTTTTGTGCGGGCAACAGCGCGTCTTCCCGCTCGCGGATGCGGCGGAACACCTCGCGCCGGGTTTCGTGGCCATCGTCAATCTTGAAAGTACCGATGTGGACCGGGTCCGTGCAGGTGAGGAGCGGGTCATCCTGCCACGCCTTGCGGATGCACTTTTCTTTTTCGAGGAGGACCGCCACCGTCCACTGGCCGAACGGGCTGGGGAACTTGACGGCATCATATTCGAGAAGCGCCTCGGCCATCTCGGACTCAGGCGTGAGCGCCTGATCCGATGGATGACCCTCTGGTCCGCCTCGCTCGGGCTGGATCCTGTTCTCTCAAGGGAAGCTGCCGCGCTCGTGCTTTGCGATCTCACCACCACCCTGGTACGCGAGTTTCCGGAGCTTGCCGGTGAGGCGGGCGCCCACTACGCCAGGATCCAGGGGTCGCCAGATTTCGTTGTCCAGGCGTTGCGAGAAGCCTACCTTCCCAAAACAGCCGAAGATCTGCTTCCCGAAAGTGCGCTCGGCGGACTTTTATCGCTCGCGCTCCGGGTCGACCTTCTGGCCGGATACTTCCTGGTTGGCGAGAAACCGAGCGGACAACGCGATCCCTTTGCCCTCAGGCGTGCCGCGCAGGGCATCGTCGGCATTCTCGATCCGAAGACGCATCCTGCCTTCCCACACCCGACGGCTGGAGCTCCGCCCCTTGCGCTTGAAACGCTCTTTGAGACAGCCCTGACTGGCTATCTTCCGCCCACGCATGCCCATGCAACGATCCCCGCTCTCGCATCCGAACTTTATGACTTCACGCTGGATCGCCTGCGCGCGCGCTATCTTGATGAAGGCGGGAGGATTGATGCCTTTGAGGCCGTGGCGGCCTTGCGCCCTGGCACGCTCGCAGATTTCCGGTCACGGCTCGATGCGCTCGAAGCCCTTGCGGCGCGACCCGAACTGGCGACTCTGATACAAATGATGAAGCGCGTGGGCCATCTCCTCAAAAAAAACCCACAGGACGCCCCCCCTGCAAACGCACCGGACACTCTCTCCGTACCGGAGCCAGCCGAAGCGGAGCTCGCTTTGCGCGTGGCTGATCTCGAATCCCGAGTTTGCGCAGACGTCGCGAAAGGCCGTTATCGCCCCGCACTTGAGTCACTCCTCGCGCTTGAGGCGCCACTTGCCACTTTTTTCGAATCGGTTTTGGTCCTCACCGAGGATCCATCGCTCCGTAAACAGCGTCTCGCCCTGCTCGAACGCATCGATGGCCTGCTCCGCTCGATCGCCGACCTCGAACGTTTACAGGGAGCCTAGCTCAGTGTCAGATCCAATGATCGCACGCACCCGGCGCGGCTCGGATCGGTTCGTGCTGCTCGACCGGGATGGGGTGATTAATGAGGATTCGCCGAACTACATCCGGTCCCCTGCAGAATGGATTCCCATACCCGGCAGCCTTGAGGCGATCGCGAAACTCACGCGGGAACGGATCAGAATCGTGGTGCTGACCAACCAGTCTGCCATCGGAAGAGGACTCATGACAAAATCCGATCTCGACGCCATTCACCACCATATGCGGGATGCGATCGAGCAGGCAGGCGGACAAGTTGCAGCGATCTATGACTGCCCACACGCACCTCAAGCCGGTTGCGACTGTCGAAAGCCCAAACCCGGTCTTTTTCTCCGATTCGCGGAAGATTTCGGAGTGAGTCTGGATGGGATACCGGCCGTGGGCGACAGTCTCCGCGATCTTACGGCAGCCGACCGCGCAGGCGCACGCCCGGTTTTGGTCATGACCGGCAATGGTCAGAAAACCCGTGCTGCACTTTCCGGCTCGCGTCTCGAAGGGGTCGAGATCCACCCTGATCTGGCCGCCTTTGCCTCCTCCCTAGGAACATTGAGGGAACCATGAAGAATAGACGGCGCACAAGACGTGCGCGCACCACTCCATCCCGCGCACCCATCCGACCGGATGGGGCTTCGGACACGATCCCGAAACGGGTGATCCTCGTCTTGCGCTCACTCATTTTCACCACGCTCATGGCAACAAGCGTCATTTTCTTTTCGGGACTGGTTGTGACGACCCTCGGCCTGCCGAGACTGGAACGCTGGCGCTTTGTCATGGGAGACGCCTGCTGCCGCTTCGAACTCTGGTTGCTCGAAAAGATCTGTGGTCTCCGTTACGTCCTGGAAGGCACGGAACACCTGCCGGGCGCGGGTGGCATCCTGTTCTGGCGTCACGAGTCGGCCTGGGAGACGTTTCTCTCCTTCACACTATCGCCGAGACCCACCTGGGTCCTCAAACGGGAACTCTACTGGATCCCGGTCATTGGGTGGGCCATCGCTGCATTCAGGCCGATTGCCATCGATCGGGGTGCAAGGCGCCACGCCGTGAACCAGATCCTGCAAAAAGGGCCTATCCAGATCCGTCAGGGGCGCACCCTCAACTTCTTTCCGGAAGGCACCCGTCTCGCACCCGGCGTGAGACGGCGCTATGGCCTGAGCGGCGCACTACTCGCAAAGCACCTCGACTGTCCCGTGATTCCGGTGGCGCACAATGCGGGCGATTTCTGGCGCCGGCGGGGTTGGATCAAACGACCGGGTGTGATCCAGGTTCGGATCGGCGCTCCGATCGCGAGTCACGGAAGATCTCCCGAGGCATTCAACACGGCCATCCAGCAGTGGATCGACGGGGCACTCGCAGAAATACGAACGACCGCCTAGATATCGAGGTTGGCCACATCGAGCGCGTTGCGCTCGATGAACTCGCGCCTGCGGTCGACCTGCTCTCCCATGAGCGTTGTGAAAAGATCATCCGCCTCAAGTGCATTTTCGATGCGCACCTGAAGCAGGCGCCGGCTCGTCTGGTTCATCGTGGTATCGGCAAGCTGCTCCGGATTCATTTCACCGAGCCCCTTGTACCGCTGGATCACCGACCCCCGGCGCGCCTCCGCATAGAGCCACTCGAGTGTGGCTTCGAAATCCGGGAGCGTGGCTTCCCGCTCACCCCGGCGGGCGCGGAAGGGGCCCCGGCCGAGTTCTCCGATCCGTTCGTGTGCAGCCCGGAGTTCCCGGTAGTCCGGACTCAGGAAAAACTCCCGACGCACCGTGCGATGGCTTTCAATCCCATGCTCATTCCGGGTGACGCGAATGGCGTGCGCATCCGGAAGGAGTGTATAGCGGGCGTGCGGAAACCGCTCGGTGAGCGCCTGGCAGATCGCTTGGCCCCATCCGACGAGCCCTTCAGGATCGCTGAAAAGAACAGGATCCAGAGCAGGGCCCATGAGGAGCGCCCAGAGAAATCCATGGTCGTAACGCTGCCCCCATCGATCGATGAGCCGTCTCGCATGCAAAAGTGCTCGCGCGACGCGCGCAAGTGCTTCGACCGGAACTGGCACCGGTTGTTCCGCACTGGTGAGTTCTGCACCATCGAGCGCGGCCGTGAGGAGATAGTCATCGAGCTCCTGTTCATCCTTGAGGTATATTTCCTGTTTGCCGCGACGTACCTTATAGAGGGGCGGCTGTGCAATATAGATATGTCCGCGTTCGACCAGTGCCGTCATCTGCCGGTAAAAGAAGGTGAGTAGCAGCGTCCGGATGTGCGCCCCGTCAACATCCGCATCGGTCATGATGATGATGCGGTGGTAGCGCAGACGGCTCGCATCAAAATCATCCTTGCCGATGCCGCACCCGAGCGCGGTGATGAGGGCAGCGATCTCCCCTGAGGACAGGACGCGCTCGAACGAGGCTTTCTCGACGTTGATGATCTTGCCCTTGAGCGGAAGGATCGCTTGGTAACGCCGGTCACGGGCCTGCTTCGCCGAACCGCCCGCAGAATCCCCCTCTACGAGGAAAAGCTCACAGAGAGCCGGATCCTTTTCCTGGCAATCAGCCAGTTTACCGGGCAATCCCGCGACATCGAGCGCCCCTTTGCGTCGGGTCAGCTCACGTGCACGTCGGGCCGCATCGCGTGCTCGCGCGGCTTCCAGCATTTTCTCCGCAATGAGCCGCCCTTCCTGCGGGTGTTCCCAGAGAAAATTCTTGAGCCGCTCCGCGAGCAGTCCCTCGACGATCGGCTTGACTTCAGATGAGACGAGCTTGTCCTTGGTCTGGGAACTGAATTTCGGATCCGGGACCTTGAGCGAGAGCACGGCCGTGAGTCCCTCACGCGCATCGTCACCCGTGGCCTGGACTTTTTCACGTTTCGCGTAGCCTGCTTCTTCGAGAAATCCCGTGAGTGTGCGTGTCAGAGCACTCCTGAATCCGGTGAGATGGGTCCCACCATCGCGCTGCGGTACATTGTTCGTAAAGCAGAACACGGTTTCCTGGTAGGATTTGGTCCACTGCAGGGCGACCTCAACCCCGATCCCGCCTTCTTCGGCATTGAAGTGGAACACGCTCGGATGGAGAGGGGTCCGATTTCGGTTCAAGTACTCAACGAATGCGCGGATCCCGCCTTCCGCCCAGAAAAGATCCTCCCGCTCATCCCGCTCATCGCGAAAAAATATCTTAATACCTGAATTTAAAAAAGAAATTTCCTTTAGACGCCGTGCGATGGTATCATAATCGAACCGGGTATTCGTGAAAATCTTGGGGCTCGGCAGGAAGCGGATCTCGGTTCCGGTTCCTTCGCAGGCCTCGACACGGCGGATGGGATAGCACGGATCCCCCATCTGGTATTCCTGCTCATAGAGCACACCACCACGACGGATGCGCAGCAGGAGATGTTCGGAAAGCGCATTCACAACCGAGACCCCAACGCCATGCAACCCACCTGAAACCTTGTAGGTGTTATCATCAAACTTGGCGCCCGAGTGCAGAATGGTCATGATCACCTCGGCCGCCGACCGCCCTTCCTCAGCATGAATCTCAACCGGGATGCCCCGCCCGTCATCCCGTACCGTCACCGTTCCATCCAGGTGGATCGCGACGTGGATCTCACGGCAGTAGCCCGCGAGCGCCTCGTCGACGGAGTTATCGACGAGTTCATAAACCATGTGGTGTAGCCCGGTTCCGTCATCCGTGTCACCGATGTACATCCCCGGCCTTCGGCGTACCGCATCCAGCCCCCGTAGCACCTTGATGCTGCTGGTTTCATAGGTCGTGGCAGGCTGATTCATGAGGATCCGGTCTCACTCCATATCGCTTTCAATTTTACCATGAAGCCGTTGACCGAATACAGCCTTGTTCCACGTGGAACAAGCGATACGGGCGAGGCGTTTCTTCCCTCCGGGGCGGGTGCACGGTGGTAACTATGACCTGCACCGGCTCGTGCGCCAGCAGGTTGAGAAGACGGGCTTGTGCCACATTGTCGAGTTCAGACGAAAAATCATCGATCAACAGAAGCGGACGGGGCGCCAGTTTTTTGGCCAGAAAGTGCGCACCCCCCCACATGAGACCAATGGAGAGGAGCTTGGCCTGGCCGCGGGAAAGGATCTGGCGCGCGGGAACACCATTGAGCTCAATCTCGATCTCTGCACGGTGTGGGCCCGGAGCGAGTGGCCGCTCGGCACGTTGCGGGTGCCAGTCTCGAAGCGCTTCCACGAGATTCACTCCCGAAGGGATCCCAGACCGGTATTCCAAGCTCCAACTGATCCCTGGAAACAAGGATTCGAATGCCTCCTGCCAAAAAGGGAGGCAGGCCTCGATCAAACGCTTTCGGGCCGATTCAATCCGGGGTATACCCTCCATCATCCGTTCGACCCAAATCGTTCCATCCATGCCGGTGCGCAGTGCCCACTGCCACTGTCTCAGTGCCCTGCGATATTGCTTCCAATGACGCCAGCTCTCCTGTTCCACGTGGAACATAAGCCAATCCAGTAGCTTCCGTCTCTGTTCCGGCCCACCTAAGACGATCTCGGCTATCTCTGCGTCCATCAGAGTCAATGGGAGTATTTCCGTCACCTCCCGGATGGTGGCTGTTTGCCGGTCGATCGAAAGATTGAATTTTTCATCATAGGTAAGGCGAACCGATCGAGAACCGGATGAGACCGGAATGGTTGCTTCGATACCAAACGCCTGACACCCCCGGCGGATGAGCTGGGTCGGATGCCCCGTCCGGAATGATCGCCCGCGCGAAAGCAGGTAGATCGCCTCAAGAATAGTTGTTTTCCCAGATCCATTCATGCCCGACAGAAGGGTCGGCGCACCTCCAAAATCTACCTCACCCCACTCAAAACAACGGAGGCGTTCGAAACGGAGTCCATCAACGGGCATTTAGAGCCGCATCGGCATAATCACATAGCGGTAATTTCCACTTTCACCCGTATCGATGAGACAGCTGCTGTTCGGGTCATTAATCAGAAGTTCTATTTCACGGTCATCCATGGCATTCAAGACATCAAGGAGATAGGAAACATTGAAGCCGACCTCAAAACTTTCGCCTCCATAACTTACTTCCACGAGATCCTCAGCTTCCTCTTGTTCTGTATTGTGACCCACAACCCGCAGGCCCTGGGACTCAAAACACAGCCGTACACCGCGTACCTTTTCGTTAGCTAGAATCGCGGCACGCGAAAGCGCTAGTTTGAGGCGTTCGCGTTCGATCAGAAGCCTGTGCCGGCCATCTTTGGGGATGACGCTTTGATAATCCGGAAAGCGGCCTTCGACCAGCTTACTCGTGATCACGAGTTCCCCCAAGTCAATTCTCAAGTGGTTGGTCCCGAATGCAATCCGGATCTCCCGGTCCTGATCCGTAATCAACCGTTCGAGTTCGAGAACCCCCTTTCGTGGAACAATGACTCCCATCCCCTCCTGAATCCCTTCCGAAGATCCGATCTCGATTTCACCGAGAGCAAGCCGGTGCCCGTCCGTCGCCACCGCGCGCATGTGCTTGCCCACAAACTCGATTCTGAGCCCATTGAGGTAATAGCGGACGTCGTTCTGTGCCATCGAAAAGTGGGTCCGCCGGATGAGTTCACGGAGTTTGCGCTCGGATACATGGGCATGGGACGGCGTCTCAGGTTCCCCCACCAAAGGAAAATCATCAACGGGCTGGGTCACGAGAGTAAATCGGCTGCGACCCGCCTTGAGATGGAGGCGGTCTCCATCAAGAGCGAGAGTCACCTCTTGACCTTCCGGAAACGATCGCAGGATATCGGCAAACTTTCTGCCGGGTACCGTCGTATCAAGCTCACCGGCAGCACCGGCGTGAGGCTCGATGGCAACCAGTTCCACCTCAAGATCCGTCCCAGTCGCTGAAATTGAATTTTTATTTATTTTTATCAATACGTTAGATAAGATTGGCATTGTCTGTTTGCGTTCCACAACGCCTAAGACAGCCAGCACGGGTTTCAGAATGTTTTCGCGTTTAACGATTGTGTTCATTGTTTCCACTCACTAATGCAAATGTGAATTTTAATCAGAATGGTGATGGTTATAGAGGGACCCAAAGATGCGTAAAGCCTCAATTTCGCGAGTCCCATTAAGGAGATCTCGATCTCCTAAAAGTCCCGGGACCTGTGGGTAACCTGTTGGGGGAAAACTCGAGACGGAGTTTTGAAGCGTTGTGAACCGGTTATGCACAGGTTATCATCCGGTCAACGTACGTAAAAGGTTTTCGTAATCGTCACGAAGCCGCATATCGACCCGTACGAGCTCCCGTACTTTCTGGTGAGCGTGGAGGACCGTGGTGTGATCCCGTCCGCCGAAAGCACTCCCAATTTCAGGTAGGCTGTGGTCCGTCAGTTCCTTGGCAAGCGTCATCGCGATCTGGCGGGGCCGGACGATGGATCGCTTGCGACTTTTGGATGTGAGATCGGAAACACGGATACGATAGTAAGCTGCAACGGTGCGCTGAATGTTCTCAAGGCTGACGAGTCGTTGCTGGAGCGCGATCAGATCCTTCAGTGCTTCCTTGGCGAGTGGCAGGTTGATGGGCTGTCCGGTAAATCGCGCATAGGCAACCACCCGGTGGAGCGCGCCCTCGAGTTCCCGGATGTTGGAGCGAATCCTCTGGGCGATAAAAAATGATACCTCCGGTGGGAAATCAACTTTGAGCCGCTCTGCCTTGCGGGCGATGATGGCCACGCTGGTTTCAAGTTCGGGCGGCTCAATCGCGACCGTGAGCCCCCAGCTGAAGCGGGATTTCAGCCGCTCCTCGAGCCCCTCCACTTCTTTCGGATAACGGTCACAGCTCACGATGACCTGGTGATGCCCGTCGATCAGGTTGTTGAGCGTATGAAAGAACTCTTCCTGTGAGCGGTCTTTGCCTGCAAAAAACTGGATGTCATCGATAAGGAGGGCATCGAGTGAACGGTAGCGGGTTTTGAACTCGTTCATGGTGTTGTGACGCAGTGCGCTCACCATATCACCCACAAACCGCTCCGAGTGAACGTAGGCCACCTGATGCTTGTTGCGGCTACCGTTCATGTGGTGCCCGACCGCCTGCATAAGATGGGTTTTGCCGAGTCCCACACCGCCATAGATGAGAAGCGGGTTGTAGGCTGTCCCTGGGTGGTCGGCCACCTGAAGCGCTGCTGCACGGGCGACCTGGTTGCATTTTCCTTCCACAAAATTGTCGAACACATAATCCACATTGAGTGGGCTTCCGATCCCCTCATCACGATGTTTGGGATTCCCCCCGTGATCCCTTATGGACTCCGGTTCCGCCTTCCCGATCAACAACTGGACATCGGGCCCGACTCCTTGGCTGAGTTCTACCACCAGGGACTGGATCCGTGTGAGACAGTTTTCCTGAAGCCAGTCAGCAACAATGATATTGGGAGCGTAAAGGAGAAGCGCCCCATCAGACTCGCGTGACTGGATCGGATCGATCCAGCGCGAAAAATCCTGATGGGAGAGTTCCTTTTTCAACCGTTCGAGGCAGACTTTCCATACACCGTTTGTCATGGGATCCCGCCTCGGAAATAGTTGCGCGAGGAGCGTGGGTGGGTCGATCAGTCTAACAAGACAAGATGGTGTTGCCAACCGGAGTGAGCCCGAGAACCGCAAATCCCTGGGATTTCAGTCGCAGGAGTGAGGAGGGGTTCTCACCACGCAAAATTGGTACCAAAAACAATTTAAACCGTATAATCCCTGCAGTCGAAGGCACGCGATTGTGGAGGAATCTACATGCGACACCCAAAATCTCACTTCAGGTTTATAGTCCTGCTCGTTCCCCTGTTGATCATGATCCCGCTCACGGTCAAGGCCGCAACCGGACTCTATTCCAGTATGACCACCCTGACTGCTCCGGTACCCACCAGCGGGGATGAGTACAGCAACGGTGGCAGTTGCGATGGAAACGTTGCGCTTTCCGACAACGGATCTATCGCTGTGGTGGGCGATCCCTTCGCCAGTGTCGGATCATTGAGTAGGGCTGGACAAGTCTATTTTTACAGGTACCTCAATAATCAGTGGAAGGAAGTCCAGGCAATCCCCGACCCCGGGAACACTTCTTACGACAACTTCGGAATCTGTATCGTGCTTTCGGCTGACGGTACAAACGCCCTGATCGGTTCCGACGCATCGGTCAATGGGCAGCTGCGCGCCGGTAAAGCCTATCTCTATACCTTAAGTGGCGGGATCTGGTCCGAAAGTCATGAATTCGATGACCCGCTCGCGATTTCAGGCGATTCCTTCGGGAGTGGGGGCGGCTTGGGAATCTCGGCCAATGGCGAGACACTGCTCATCTCCGCAGTCGGCACAAGCGTAAACGGGGTTACGGATGCGGGAGTGGTTTATCTCGAAAGCCTGATCAACGGGCAGTGGGTCCAAGCCACTCTGGCCGATCCTGACGATACCGCCTACGACGATTTTGGAGATGCGCTCGCGCTCACACCGGACGGATCCACGGCGTTGATCGGCTCTAAAGCACCGGTCAATGGACAGTCGGACGCCGGTAAAGCCTATCTCTACAGCATCTCAGGTGGGCAGGCGAGCGAAACGCACGAATTTGATGATCCCCTGGCTGCCAACGGAGATCATTTCGGTTATGCGGATGATTCGCTTTCAGCGAACGGTGAAACAGCCCTGATCGGGGCATGGGGAACGGACGTGAACGGTGCGGACGGTGCGGGCCAGGCTTATATCTTCCACGACACAAACGGCGTCTGGAAGGAGACCCAGGCGCTTCCCGATCCGAACGGCTTGGCCGGGGATAGCTTCGGCTTTCCGACCGCGCTCTCCGACAATGGGGAAATCGCGCTCGTGGGCTCCGATGCCACGGTGAACGGAATCAGCGGTACAGGTCAATTGTACCGTTTCGATCTCACAGGGGGCCATTGGAGCCTCGTCGATACCCTGACCCCGACCAACCCCAATCAAAGCAATTTTTCATACAATGGATTCGCCATGTCGGGTGCGGGGGATACGGTTCTTGTCAGTGATCCCAATGCAACTGTGAATGGCCTGAGTAATGCGGGTGCGGCATACCTCTATCAATCCACTGTGAATCTCGGGATCGGGATCACTACTAGCCAGAACCTCATTTCAAGTGTGGACGCGGAAGCGCTTGAGTTGAGCGTCATGAACCTTGATCCGCTGGCTTCGGCGGGCGATGTGACCGTCACGGATACGATACCAACCGGCCTCAGGTTTATTGGCGCCAATCCGGACGGAGGGCAATGCTCGGCTTCGGGGGGGACAGTCACATGCACGCTCCCAACGCTTCTTCCGGTCGCCGCCGATACAATCTGGTACCCCACGCTCTGGGTTCAGGCGACCCAAAATAGCGGCTCGGTGATCGATCAGGCGAGTGTATCCAGCAACGAGAAAGACCCGAACCCTGCAAATAACCAAGCCTCGGCCACGATCTCCCTGATTCCGCCGCCCGCTCCTTCCGGAGCCGGTGGTGGCAGCGGCAGCTTTGGTGCCGTGGCACTCCTCGTACTTATGGGTTTTTTTGGCGTACGGCAAAAACGGGCGAGAACCAGCGTCGCTTGAACCGGAATTGCAACCCCCCCCCACCCGCGCGTGTCTACAGAGGGCAGGGTGGGGGCTGCGGAGCATCCCGGTCACGCGTGCGGATTTCCGGCTTCTGTCCGATAACGAGGGAAAACCAAGTCCAACGGACCACCTGACGTATGCTCCAACGAGGCACCTTCCGGATCGGTTTTCGGAAACACCGGCCTGCCTGGTGTGGCACAATATTGAGTTCTGGGCCCAACCAACGTAGAATGCCTTTCTTTTGGGTGTCAGTCGGGATTCGGGGTACCCCGGATTCTGGAATATCGGGTATCCGGCCATGAAACGAACATTTCAACCAAGCAATCTCCATCGCAAGCGGACTCACGGCTTCCGTGCCCGTATGGCGACCCGCCAGGGCCGGGCGGTTCTCAAATCCCGGCGCAAAAAGGGTCGGCTCCGTCTGACTCCCTGAAGGGGCTGTCATCCAAGTGGGCCGTTCTGGTCGATTGACCCGGCCTCAAGAGTTCAAGCGCGTATTCGACCACGGTCGAAAAGTGCACGGCCGGTTTTTTGCGGTGTTCGTGAACCCAAACGAGCGCGACGAATCGAGGCTCGGCCTAGCGATATCCAGACGATCAGCCGGGAATGCGGTTCGGAGAAATTTGATCAAACGCCAGGCTCGACACTCGTTCCGGATGTCGTCGGGAGCCGGATCCCAGAGGGTTGATGTGGTGCTCATAGCCAAAGCGATCGGACAGACGGCCTCCCGTGCTGACCTTTACCAGGATCTCGTGATGCTGTGGAACCGGGTGCAACCATGCTGAAGCGCGCCCTGATTGGCCTGATCGGGTGGTATCAACGCTGGTTCAGTCCGCTGTTAGGTGATCACTGCCGGTTCGAACCTTCCTGTTCCGAATACGCGCGCGCGGCACTGACCGAATGGGGCCTGATCCGTGGCGCGGCACTTATCATCTGGCGCCTTGTGCGCTGCCAGCCCTTCTGCAGGGGTGGGCTGGATCCCGTCCCGCGCGCACCGGATGCGCGCCAGAAATCGCTTGGTATTCCCCATGGATAACCGCCGTCTGTTCCTGTGGTTGAGCCTCGCGGCGCTGGTTTATCTCATGTGGAATGCCTGGGAGCTCGAGTTCGCAGTCCCCCCTCCGAAACCGAGTGCCCCACCCACGCTGATGCACCACGCCGCTCCTCTGGTGAATCCGAGTTTCCTCAAATCTTCTGTGGAAACCCCGCCTTTGGCTCCGGCCCGGAGCGCCCGTACCCAAGTCACAGTCCGGGTACGGACGGATCTCTACCGGGCGCGGATCGATCTTGTGGGCGGTCGGCTCGCAAGTGTGGATCTTTTGCGCTACCCCCAGAAACTGAGTGCTGAAAGCCCGCCAGTTCATTGGCTCGAGGATCAGGGTGCCCGTCGCCTGTATGCGGTGTCGACCCTCGTGTCGCGCGGAACCTCTTCGGCACCGGGCCTCCAAGGCCAGTTTGTGGCGCCCCATCAGAACTTTGTCCTGGAAAAGGGAGCCCGACGTCTGGTCGTCCCGCTGGTCTGGAAGCATCAGGGTGTCACGGTCATCGAGCAGTGGATTTTCCATCCTCAAAGCTATGTGATCACCGTCAAGACTCGACTGGTGAATGGCACCCGTCGCCCCTGGCAAGGGGCACCCCTTCTCGGAATCGATTACGGGCACCCACCGATTCACAGTTCTTTTTTCGACCGTTTTTTGCCCAATCATTTCATCTACCATGGTGCTGCCTATTACAACGGGCATGGCTACCACGAACTTTCCCCCGCCCACATCCAGAAAAAGAAGTTTGACCTCGAAGCCACAGGCGGCTGGCTTGCCTACACCAACCATTATTTTCTCGTTGCGCTTTTGCCACCCCGTACACGTACCTGGCGCTATTACGCGCTCCCGCGCACGCAAACGCGCTACTGGCTCGGCGCACTCGGACCGGTCAACAGTGTGCTTCCCGGCGGAGGGGCGAACTGGACGGCCAGACTCTATGTGGGTCCGAAAAGGCAGCGTCGGCTCACGACTGTCGCGCCGGGCCTCTCTCGGACAGTCGACTACGGTTTCCTGTCGATCCTCTCGCGACCGCTTTACCTCCTCCTCGCCTGGATCGAACACGCGGTCGGCAACTGGGGAGTCGCCATCATCCTTCTCGTGCTTCTCATCAAAATCATTTTTTTCCCGCTGCAGCATACGAGCGGTCGATCGATGGCGCGGATCCGGGCCATCCAGCCTCGCATCAAGGCCATTCAGGAACGCTTCAAGGGTGATCGCGAACAGAGCTACCGCGCAACGCTTGAGCTTTATAAAAAGGAAAAAGTTAACCCGGTCTCGGGCTGCCTGCCCATGCTGCTCCAGTTCCCGATCTACATTGCCCTCTATTGGGTTCTCCTCGCGAGCGTGGAACTTCGTCATGCGCCCTTTGCACTCTGGATACACGATCTTTCCGCACCGGATCCGCTTTACATCCTGCCGGTCCTCTATGCGGGCACCATGCTGGTCCAGCAATGGGTTAATCCGCAGGCCGCGGGAATGGACAAGCACCAGCGGCGTATCTTGATGGTGATGCTGCCAGTCATGTCCCTCCTCTTCGGCAGCGTGATGCCGAGTGGGCTTGTGCTCTACTGGGTGGTGAGCGGTCTGTTTGGGATCGGACAGCAATGGCATATCAACCGGGTCGTTCTGCGCGAGGCGGCGAAAGCCCATCGCTGATTCGGGCGGTTGGCGTGTGAAAAACGAGCGCGATCCGATTGCCGCCTGGGCCACGGCACCTGGGATCGGTGCCGTCGGGATCGTTCGTTTGAGCGGTGAGGGGTGTTACGCAATCGCCGAGCGTGTCGTCGGCAGTCTCCCCGCAGAACGGAAGGCCTCCTTGAGATCGTTTCGTGCTCCTGACGGAAGCCTCATCGATACTGGAGTGGTGATCCGGTTTTGCGCGCCACGCTCTTTCACGGGGGAAGATCTCATCGAGTTTCAGGGTCATGGCAGCCCGGTCGCGATCGAACACCTCCTTGAGACGCTACAGCGATTGGGGGCCAGGCAGGCACGCCCCGGGGAGTTTTCTGAACGCGCCTTCCTGAACGGTCGCATGGATCTCACGCAGGCTGAAGCGGTTGCCGATCTCATCTCGGCGGAAAGTCGCGCGGCTGCATCCGCCGCCCTGCGCTCGCTCACCGGACATTTCTCCGAGGCACTGCGCGAGCTTCAATCCGGCCTTGAATCGATTGAAGTCGAGGTCGAGGCCGCGATCGATTTTGCGGGCGAGGAGGTGTCGATTCCGGAATCGTCCGCTTGGCTTGATCGTCTTCAGGACCTTCAGCACAAGGTGGTTGCGCTTCTCGCCCGCAGCCGCGCGGGACTCGCACTCAGGCGCGGCTGCGTGGTGGTACTGGCGGGCCCGGTCAACGCCGGCAAATCGACCCTTTTCAACCGGTTTTTGGGAGAGCCGCGTGCCATTGTGACACCCGTTCCCGGGACGACACGCGATTGGCTTGAGGCAGATTGGGTACTCGATGGATTGAGAGTGCATGTGATCGATACCGCCGGACTTCGGGAGAGTGACGACCCGATCGAAATGGAGGGTATCCGACGGACGCAAAGCGTCCTCCAGCGCGCCCATCTCATTCTTTATGTGGTCGATGATGGACAGGGTTGGCGGGAAGCGGACGAGATCCGGTTTGCCACACTTCCCAAAGGAAGTGTGGCCTGGAAGGTTTACAGCCAAATCGACCGGACGGGAAGACGACCGGGCAAGGTGGACGCGGATGCTTATGCGGTTTCAGCCGAGACGGAAGCCGGCCTTCTGGAACTCAAAGAGGCCATCTGGATCTTTGGGCAACCGCAAACGACTTTGGCCGGCGATGTGGTCATGGCGAGACAGCGCCATCTGGATGCCTTGGAACGCTGCCTAGGGGGGCTGGAACACGCGCTCTGGGCAGAGCAGAGGGGCGATGCACTCGAGCTCGTGGCGGAGGAACTCCGTCACGCCCGGCAGGCGCTGGGTGAGATATTGGGACAACGGTCGACGGAAGAGCTCTTGGGCGCTATTTTTGCCACGTTTTGTATCGGAAAATGAAGCGCTGCGAGTCTGTCCCGGGACCGTCCCAGGATTGTGCCGGTTGCAGGCGGCTCGACTATCATAGATTGAGCTAAAGTGGTGGGTGTAAGACGTGCGGAGCGAACAACGAGATAATCCGGGCTCCGTCTTCGACGTCATCGTTGTCGGAGGCGGTCACGCCGGTGCGGAGGCGGCCCATGCGGCGGCCCGGATGGGTTCGCGCACCCTCCTTTTGACCCAGAATATCGAAACACTGGGGCAAATGAGCTGCAATCCTGCGATCGGCGGGATCGGCAAAGGCCATCTCGTCAAGGAAATCGATGCGCTGGGTGGGATCATGGGTCAGGCCGCGGATCGGGCCGGTATTCATTGGCGTACTCTCAATGCCAGCAAAGGCTATGCCGTGCGGGCGACGCGCGCCCAGTGTGATCGGGCGCTCTACCGTCAGGCCGTGCGCGGGAGAATCGAGTCGACGCCCAATCTGCGGCTTTTCCAACAGACAGCGGGCGATCTTTTGGTCGAAGGCGACCGGGTGATCGGGGTGGAAACCGAGATGGGGATCCGGTTTTACGCCGAGACGGTGGTGCTCACGGTGGGAACCTTTCTCGGCGGACGGATTCACGTGGGCGAAACCCAAACCGCGGGGGGGCGGTTCGGGGATGCACCTTCCAACCGCCTCGCCCTAAGGCTCCGGGATCTCGATTTGCGCGTTGGCCGGCTCAAGACCGGCACGCCCCCCCGACTTGACGGCAGGAGTGTCGATTTCACGTGTCTCACGGTTCAGCCGGGGGAATGGCCCGCGCCTTATTTCTCATTTCATCCGGGGCACCCGGATCCCGTGCGGCAGGTGAGCTGCCATCTCACCTATACCACTCCCGAGACACACGAGGTGATTCGTAAAAATCTCGACCGTTCTCCTCTGTTCACCGGTGCGATCGAAGGCGTGGGTCCCCGCTACTGCCCTTCCATCGAAGACAAGGTAACCCGCTTCGCCGAACGCACGCGGCACCAGATTTTCCTTGAGCCAGAAGGACTGAACACACCGGAACTTTATCCCAATGGCATCTCGACCAGTCTTCCATTCGATGTCCAGCAGGCGTTCGTTCGGACCATCCCGGGGTTTGAGCGCGCGCATCTGACCCGACCGGGGTATGCCATCGAATACGACTACTTCGACCCCCGCGATCTCGACTGCTCGCTCGAGACCCGGCGTATTCGAAACCTTTTTTTCGCGGGCCAGATCAATGGCACCACCGGTTATGAGGAAGCGGCCGCACAGGGGCTCATCGCCGGCATCAATGCCGCACGGAGAGTTCAGGGAGAGGCTCCCTGGGTCCCCAGGCGCGAGGAAGCGTATCTCGGCGTGCTCCTCGACGATCTTACGGTCCGCGGAACCAAGGAGCCGTACCGCATGTTCACGAGCCGCGCAGAATACCGGCTGTCGCTGCGCGAAGACAACGCGGACGAGCGTCTCACACCGCGTGGACGCGAGTTCGGATTGATCGATGAGGATCGTTTTCGGGCTTTTGAAATAAAAAGCCGCGCACTGGTGTCCGAGCGCGAACGGCTGGATAGGCTTATGGTCAATCCACGGGATCCAGAAGTCCGGTCGGTGGCGGCAGAGCTCGGTATCCGGATCGAGGAAGCCCTCCCGGCGGCGGATTTGCTCAGACGGCCCGAGATGAGCTACGAGCGCCTCATGACTTTCCCGGGTGTGGGCCCTGGAGATGAAAGGATCGGGCTCGGTGTCGAAATCAGGATTCGCTATCAGGGCTATCTCGAACGGCAGCGGAGCGAGCGCATCCGGCTCGAGCGGGAAGGCTCGCGTGCATTCCCGGAGCGTTTCGACGGTGCTCGCGTTTCCGGGTTGTCGCGTGAACTCGCTGAGAAGCTCACTCTGGTGCGCCCCCGTACCCTGGACGAGGCCGCAGCGATTCCGGGCATGACGCCCGCAGCCCTGTCGCTGCTTCTGATCCATCTGCGTCGCTTGGAGGAAGGCTGTGCACCGACTGATTCAGCCTCCCAGGGAGGCGCCCACCGATGAACGCGCTGGATTCGATCCGCATTCGTTCCCTCGCGGGCGAACCCCTGTCGCTCACTGACCTAGGCGGTCAGGTTTTGCTTATCGTCAATGTCGCAAGCCGTTGTGGCTATACCCCTCAATACGCGGGGCTCGAAGCGCTCTATCGCAAATATCGGATGCAGGGATTCACGCTCATCGGTGTGCCCTGCAACCAGTTTGGCGGTCAGGAACCGGGTACGGCATCTGAAATCGAGACGTTCTGCCGCACCCATTACGAGGTGAGTTTCCCGCTCACCGAAAAGATCGAGGTCAACGGACCCGGCCGTCACCCGCTTTATCGCTGGCTCACGGATCCCGCGCAGGGTCATCCTGGCGATATCCGCTGGAACTTTGAAAAGTTTCTGATCGGGCGTGAGGGCCGGGTCGTGGCACGCTTTGCCTCCGACGTGAGCCCGGATGCATTCGCACCCGAACTGGCCCGCTGGATCGCTCAGCCGGATCGAGGTGCTGAGTGATGCGCGGGAGCCCGACCGCACCCACCGGTCTTGACCACTGGGATGAAGGGATTCATGCGATCGACTCGCGGTATGTGCGTTTGGGCCTGATGGCGAGCCATCTCCTGGTCCGATCGGGCGAAGCGGCGTTCGTCGATGTCGGTTCGAACGATTCGGTTCCCCATCTCATGCGCGCGCTTGATACGCTTGGGATCGACGCCGCATCTGTCCGGTTCCTGTTTTTGACCCACGTGCATCTCGACCATGCGGGCGGGGCGGGACGCCTCGTCCGCGAATTGCCGAATGTGGAAGTGCTGGTCCACCCGCGCGGCTTGCGTCACATGGTTGACCCCGCCAAACTCGAGGCGGGTACGCGCGAGGTCTATGGGGATGCCCTCTTCGAGCAACTCTACGGCCGGATCATTCCGATACCCGAGACCCGGATCCGAAGTGTGGCCGATGGGGAAGTCGTCGTGCTCGGCGGATCCGAGATCGAAATCTGGCATACCGAGGGTCATGCCCGTCACCACTTCTGCCTTTGGGACCGCTCCAGCCATTCGGTTTTCGCCGGAGACAACTTTGGCATCGCTTATCGTGCGCTTGAAACCGATCGGGGACGCTTCATTTTTCCGACCACCACGCCAACCCAGTTCGACCCGGAAAAAGCCATCCAGTCCGTGGACCGCATCATGTATAGCCGACCCCGGCGCATTTTCATCGCGCACTACAGTGCCCTTGAGGATGCCCTGGATGAGCTGGCGTTAACCCTCAAGGCCGAACTGGCCCACTATGTGGCCGTCGGGCGGGAGTTTGCCGATTCGCCCAAACGGCGCGCGGCCATTCACGAAGCGCTCCGGGACCATACCGCTGAGCGACTGGTACAACACGGCGTGCCTGATTCCAAACGCGCACTCGAAGACCTGCTCCAGTTTGATCTCCAGTTGAATGCGGCTGGAGTCGACGACTGGATGGCGAACCCGCACCGGTGAGTGTTCCGACCCGGCCGTTTGGGGCGTTGCGCCTGATACAGACGGGTACGGGGGTGCGCATGGACCTCCGGGAAATCCGTTGGGACGAACTCGATCCGGGTCCCATCGGGATTCGTGTCCACTATTCGAGTGTGAACTACAAGGATGCACTGGCTGCAACCGGTTCCGGCAAGATCCTGCGTCGCCCCGAGGTTATCGGCGGACTGGATCTCGCTGGTGAAGTGATTGTCTCGGAAGACCCGAATTTCCCATGTGGAAGCCTGGTCGTGGCGGTCGGCGGCGGACTTGGAGAGTCCCGCGACGGGGGTTTTTCCGAATATGCTCGCGTTCCGGCCGACCTCCTGGTACGCCTTGATCCAGGGCTCGGAACCTACGCCGCCATGCAGATCGGCACGGCCGGATTCACCGCTCTTCTGGCTCTCCGGCGGCTTCAGGCACAAGGAATCCGGCCCGAGGATGGACCGGTTGTGGTGAGCGGTGCGACCGGCGGAGTGGGCAGTTTTGCCATCAACCTCCTCGACGGCATGGGTTATGCGGTTTCAGCGCTGACGCATAAGAGCGGATGTGAAGCGTATCTCCGCGCGATCGGTGCCCGGGAAATCCTCGGCCCTAAAGACTGGAGCCCGACCGGGCCCCCGCTCCTTTCGGGGCGATGGGCCGGAGGCATCGACAACGTCGGTGGTGCAGCGCTGTCCTGGATGATCCGCTCAGCACGGCGTGGGGGTGCCATCGCCTCGGTCGGAATGGCCGCATCCCCTGAACTCCAGATGACGGTGTTCCCCTTCATTCTGCGCGGGGTCAGTCTCATCGGCATCAACTCGACCGAGGTCGAGGACGGGGTGAGGCGGGCACTCTGGCATGACCTCGCTCACCGAGCGCGTCCAGAGGCCATCGACCGGATCGCCCCACAGCAGATTCCGTTGGCTGCTCTTCCGGCGTCCTTTGAGGACTGGATCGCAAACCGGGTTGTCGGGCGCGTGGTGGTGGCGATCGCGAAAGAGTAATCACCGGATTCGGGTGTAAAATCGTCGGGAATTCCAGATGGAGATGCAGGTGACACCGGGACAGCGACTCCAGGCTGCCTTGGAAGCGGAGTGCCCGCTACAGATCGTGGGCACGATCCACGCCTATTGCGCACTGATGGCCCGTGATGCGGGATTTCGGGCCCTGTATCTGTCCGGTGCGGGGGTCGCGAATGCCGCCTTTGGTCTCCCGGATCTTGCGATCACGACGATGTCCGATGTGGTGGTGGAGGCCCGTCGCATCACCCAGGCAACGGATCTGCCACTTCTCGTCGATGGCGATACCGGTTTCGGCGGGGCCTTCAACATCGCGCGGAGCGTGCGGGAACTGATCCGATCCGGGGTCGCCGGATGGCATCTCGAAGACCAGGTTGCGGTCAAGCGTTGCGGGCACCGTCCGGGCAAAAAGCTGGTTTCGGGTTCAGAGATGCAGGATCGCATCAAGGCAGCCGTGGATGCACGCACCGATCCCGATTTCATGGTGATGGCGCGAACCGATGCGTTTGCGTCCGAGGGTTTGTCCGGTGTGATGGACCGCGCCGCATCCTACGTCGAGGTGGGCGCTGACGCCATTTTCGCCGAGGCATTGACCGCACTGGCGGATTATGCGGTGCTGGCGCGCGAGATACCGGTCCCCATTCTGGCCAATGCCACCGAGTTCGGGCAAACGCCGCTTTATGAACTCCATGAGTTTCGTTCTGCAGGAATCCGGATGGTGCTCTATCCCCTGACGGCTTTTCGGGCCATGAGCCAGGCCGCTTTTGAGACGTATGCGACCCTGCGTAAAGAGGGCAGCCAGAAAACGCTCATGGGACGGCTTCAGACCCGCGAGGCGCTCTATGCGGCTCTTCATTACTGGGATTTTGAGCGCAAGCTCGACGAACTGTACGGACCTAGCCCAAACTCCACCTCTGAGGAGAAGCCCTGATGCCTGAGATTTCCAAATCAGGCGGTCTGGCTGGTGTGATCGCCGGTCAGACCGCGATATCGACAGTCGGCAAGGAAGGTGTCGGATTGACCTATCGCGGATACCAGATCGAGGATCTGGCCCGGGAGGCATCGTTCGAAGAGGTGGCGTACCTGCTTTTGTATGGCCAGCTCCCGAAAACATCCGAACTTCAAGCCTTCACGGGCGCCTTGCGGGCCAGACGCAATCTTCCGGAGGCCCTCGGTGAGTTGCTCGAAAGGGTGCCGGCCACCACGCATCCCATGGATGTCCTGAGAACGGGCTGCTCGTATCTCGGCTGTCTCGAGCCGGAGCAGGATTTTACGGCGGGACTCGATGCCGCGATCCGGCTTTTGGCATTGTTCCCTTCGATCCTGCTTTATTGGTACCACTACCACCACCATCGACGCCGGATCGATACCCGTGAGGGCGGTGAGTCGATCGCATCGCATTTCCTGACCCTCCTGCACGGGCACGAGCCCGACCCGCTCGAGTGCCGGGCACTCGATGTTTCCCTGATCCTTTATGCCGAACATGAGTTCAATGCGTCGACCTTCGCCGCGCGGGTTTGTGCGGGCACCCTGTCCGATTACCACTCCTGTATCACCGGCGCGATCGGAACCCTGCGCGGCCCGCTCCACGGAGGGGCGAACGAGGCTGCCATGGAAATGATCAGTCGCTATGAAACCCCAGCAGCGGCACGCACCGGAACGCACACCGCGCTCGCGCAGAAGGAAAAGATCATGGGATTCGGGCACAGGGTGTACCGCGACCACGATCCCCGCAACGCGATCATCAAAGACTGGTCGCGCCGTCTCGGTGAGGCGCGGGGCGACCACCGCTATTTTGCAGTTTCCGAAGCAATCGAACAGGTTCTCTGGGAGGAGAAGAAGCTTTTCCCGAATCTCGATTTCTACAGTGCGAGCGCATACCACTTCATGGGGATCCCGGTTACGCTCTTCACGCCGATTTTCGTCTGCTCCCGAGTGAGTGGCTGGTCGGCGCATGTATTCGAACAGCGGGCAAACAACCGGCTGATCCGGCCCGATGCCGAGTACACAGGACCCGCGCCCCGCCCCTGGGTTGCGCGGGACAAGCGGTAGACTCCGGTGCCGTCCACCCGGAATGATCTCCGCCCGGATTCCGGGCAAGCGGGCACTTGGAATCGATCGCCCGATCCGGTTCTCGAGACCCTCGTGGATTACGTCTTTTCAGACGAACAGCCGAGCGCACTCGCCTACGAGACCGCCTGGCTCAGTCTCATGGATTCAATCGGGGTGGCGCTTCGTTCACTCGCCCATCCCTCCTGCACGCGTCTGCTCGGGCCCTGGATTCCGGGGGGGACGGGGATCCGGGGCGCACGCGTTCCCGGTACACATTTCGAACTCGACCCGATCAAGGCCGCTTTCGATACCGGAGCACTGATCCGCTGGCTGGATTACAACGATACCTGGCTTGCGGCCGAATGGGCTCACCCCTCGGATAATCTTGGTGCCCTCCTTGCGGTCGCCGATTACATGAACCGTGCGAGGGGCACGCCCGAAAGGAGTGGCCCGGTGACTATCGAAGCGCTTCTCAGGGCCATGATCCGCGCGTACGAGATCCAGGGTATTCTCGCGCTCACGAATTCACTCAATGCGGTCGGCGTAGACCACGTGGTCTACGTGCGGGTGGCTTCAGCAGCTCTCGCCACACGCCTGATGGGAGGTTCCCGCGCAGAAGTCCTGAGTGCCGTGACCGGGGCTTTTGCCGATGGTGGCACCCTGCGCGCCTATCGGCATTTCCCGAATACGGGCACACGCAAGTCCTGGGCGGCAGCAGATGCCACGGCCCGCGGGGTCCAACTCGCGTTGATGAGTCTCAAGGGGGAAATGGGTTATTCCCAGGTTTTGACCACACCTCGCTGGGGCTTCAATGAGGTGGTCATGAAGGGTGCCAATCTCGCACTCGCCCGCCCGCTCGGCAGCTATGTCATGGAAAACATCCTTTATAAGGTGAGCTATCCAGCGGAGTTTCACGGACAAACCGCGGCCGAAGCGGCGGTTGCGCTCCACCCCGAAGTCCATGAACGGCTTGATCAAATCGAAGGGATCGAGATCGAAACCCAACGCGCCGCACTTCAGATCATCGACAAGACGGGACCTTTGCGAAACCCTGCGGATCGAGATCACTGCCTGCAGTTCATCGTGGCCAGCGCGCTATTGCGCGGGCGGCTTCTGGCCGAGGATTACGAAGATGTCCCGGCGTCCGATCCTGCGATCGACGCCCTCCGTTCCAAGATGCGGGTCACCGAGAATGCGGAATTTACCCGTCATTACTACGATCTCGAAAAGCGATTCATCGGCAACGCGATCACGATCCGATTTCGGGACGGATCTGCGAGCAGACGGGTTGCCGTCGAAGTCCCGGTCGGACACCGCCTGCGACGTGCGGAGGCCCGACCGCTGCTCCGCGCGAAATTCATACACAGTCTCGATCCCCTGCCGGGGAGCCAGGCGCAGGCGCTTGCTCAATGCTTCGAACAATCTTGGCAAGAACAGCCCAGCCGTAGCGTCTCGGAACTCATCGATCTACTCATCCCCGCGTAGCGGGTTCCCCGGCCATTGGGCATCCTGATGGCGACGGTGCGAGAATCCGGGGGGTGAACAAAGACTACCCACCGCTACCTTCGGAAATCGGACGGGCTCTCGACCGGATCGAGGGAGGAGCCATCACCTGGGATCCGGTCTTGCTCCGCTTTCTCCGTGCGCGTTGCTTTGAAAACCTGGAAGGACGCGCGCAGTTCAGGCATCGGCGACAGCTTTACCGGTGCGAGACCCAGTCCGCGCTCATTCACGAATTGCTCTATCCCAAAACCGATGTGTTGGGCCGGGGTTTGCTCGAGCCGATGGTGGATTTGAGATCCCGTCGAATGCAGTTCACGGAATGCGGATCCGCCGAACCGGGCGAGACGGATGCCGGGCTGGCGTTCCGGGCCCGCTGCAAGACGTATCTCGCGAGCTGGCAGGTGGGGACGATCCGATCCTTAACTGTGGAGGTGCGCGCGTGTGCGCGACTCCTTCTCGAACAAGCGGGCCTTCTACCGCCCGCGCGCGATCCGGAGCGGGAGTGGGCCTGCGCATGGCTCGATCTCGCCCATGAGGCAGCTTTTCAGCCGACGGTTTTGACCCGTCGGGATCAGACGGCGCGTGCGCAGATGAAGCGCCGTGCGAAGCGAGATCTTGAGACGAGACGAAAAAAGATGAAGCTCAGCCAAACGGATGAACCGGCTGTACTCACTGATCCCGACCTCCTTTGGCATGCCGGCCCCGCACTCGAGCTTGCGCTCATTGCTCCGTTCTGGGTTCTCATGAATCAGGGAATGGTCGATGAGGAGACGCTTCGAGGTCCGCCCCGGGATTGGGTTCGGAACCTGATCGTCTGTTCATGGCAGCTCCTCCCACCATTCTGGTTGCGGAGCCGGGAAACCCGGTATGAGTTCCGGCTCGGTACGGAACGGGTTCCCGCGAGGGTGCGGTTCCTGTTCGGGCCCTCTCTACTTGAGGGCAGCTTTGATTTTGAACGCACCCGGCCCATGTGCGTCGCGCAGCCGTCGCAGCCTGCGACCTTCGAACCCGCATGGCTCTTCGGTTCGGGTGCCACCTCCTGTCCATTCGGACCCGCTGCGATCGAAAGGATGGGTATCCTTTTCGAGGAAATCCTCGCATCGTGTCGCCCGGAGATTGTCCCGGGCGGCTGTGGCTGGGTGGCGTGGGAGGATCATTTCCCTGAGGCGCTGACGGAATCCCTCCCGTTCCATCTGTGTCCGCCCCGCTACGGGCGGTGACCGCTTTGGCTTTTTGCTGCTGCGGCCGGGTCACGGATTCCAGTACAATGTTCCGCGAGAGCGCGAGCAGGGTGCAGGATCCGGGCCATACCGGCTTTTGTCCAGTGAGGAACCCGCTCAGGATTGCTCACGATTCACCCCTGACATCGAGGACCGTGCCCATGAAAAACCATTCTCTTGCCACCATCCTGTGGGTTCTTGCCCTCTCGGTTGTGGCGGCTGCCCCGGCGTTTGCCAAACCGGCCGTCAATCCCTTCTTCGTTCCTGGTCTCTGGCGCCTCCATGTCGTGACCTATGGTAGCGGGAAATCGGTCATGAATCGGATTTCGAAAACCCTCTGCCTCCTGCATCAACCGCGCACCATGAAACCGCACGGGAAAATGGCTGCCATGTGTCATGTGACGAGTCACCACATGGTGGGCGATACGCTGACCTGGATCACCGCATGCCACTCGGCGAGCCTGGATATGGTGAGTCAGGGACGGGCTGTGTACCACAAAACCACACTCGACGAGTGGGTGAACGGCCACATGCGGTCTCCCGAAAAGACGAGCTACCGGGTTCATGTGACGGGGCGGCGGATTGGAAATTGCCCGGCCGCAAAATCCGGTCACTAAGCAATTGCCATGCCGGTGCCAGCGCGGGTGGAGTGCTGGGTGATCCGGGCGCGGGGAGGATGATCATGAAGCCGCCCGGCAAATCTGTTCTGGTTGCGTGCGAGGCGATCTCGGCTGATTGGGTCTAACCCCGACGTGTCCGATCCCGCCCTCGCCAGGGGCGGGACGGAGAAGGCGCATGGTATGCATCGTGCCTCGGAGCTTCTTTCGGTTCCTCTGGGTGGTGCCCTGGTTGTTTCGATTGCCGCGTGGCTCTTTCTCGCAGCTTTGGCCCATGCGGAGACCCCACGGATCGCGGCCGGGGCGACGACCGGAAGCTGCCTGACCGGCCTCCCAGAGGGATTGACTCCGACTGCGGGCCGTTTCTACGATGCCCATCTCTGGCGCTGGCTCGAATCCCGCCATGACCGGATTGGACCGATCGAGGTTCGGGTTGTCAATGTGTTCAACCGCTCCCGGGCTGGCCTGGATACTTGGTATGCACGGGCCGCCGATTTCATCCATGCGAAGACCCACCCCTATGTGATCCGGGACGCCTTGCTTTTCAAAAGCGGACAGCCGGTTATGGTGCGAACCATCTATGAAACTGAGCGGAACATCCGCGCGTTGCCATTTGTGCGTGCGGTTCGAATCGAACCCGAAAGCTGCAGTCACCATGTGGTCAAGGTCGCCGTCATTGAAAAGGATGCCTGGACGCTCAAGTTCGATTACCGTTTCAGCCACGTCGGCGGCGCGAGTGAAATCCGCTACAAGGCCCTCGACACCGACATCCTCGGTACGGGCAAGACGCTTGCCGTGAGCTGGCAGAAAACGCTGCAGCGGACCGAGATCGACTATGAGTATGAAGACCCCGCCATCTTCGGGAGCCGCTGGACGGGCTCCTTGAGCGACGGGACACTTTCGGACGGCTACCAGCGCGAGATCACCATCGCGCGGCCGTTTTATCGCGATACGGATCCCTGGGCGGTATCGTTTTCGGGGCTTTTCCAGAAAGAGAATCTTGATCTTTACCTGGATGGTGTCCTGGTCGAGTCCGTCCCCAATCAGCTGAATACGGGGAGTGTCACTTACGGTCATTTGCTCGGGTTTTCCCATGATACAGGCCAGCGCTTCTACCTGGGGTGGAGCCGGAGCTCGGAAACCTATGAAACGCCGATCGCAGATGGGCCGGGACCGCTTTTGCCCCTGAATCTTCGCTCGCGCCGGACGGTGGGTCCCACGGTAGGATGGCAGCTTTTCCAGGACCGGTATCGAAGTTTCGAGAATATCCGCCTGATCGACCGTGTCGAGGATTATGACCTCGGCTGGAATGTGATGGGGACGCTCGGTTATGACCCGAGCTGGTTTGGAAGTCTCGGGAATTCCCTCTCGTTCGATCTCGAGATGAGCGTCGGATCCCGTCTGTTCGGACGCGATCTGCTTCTGGCATCGGGCACCTGGCAGGTGCGCCGTCAATCCGGTCAGTGGCAGAACGAAACGGGACAGCTCGCAGCCACTTATTACAACCAGAATCTGCCGGAGGAAACCTGGGTGCTCCATACGGCATATGCGTTTACGGTTCGCCCGGATCCACTGAGCCTGCTCTATATCGGGGGAATCCAGGGCTTGCGGGGATATCCCAACTATTTCCGGCTGGGAACCCGGATGTGGACGGCCACCCTCGAGGACCGGATCGTCACTCCGATCACGCTGTTTCACAGTTTTGTGTTGGGATTCGTGGCTTATACCGACTGTGCCCAAATTGCAGAACTCACTCCCGCGCGCTGGAGCCGGATTTATGAAGACGTGGGGGGTGGACTTCGGATCGGCAATCTCCGGAGCGCCTACGGGCAGGTCTACTACCTGACGGTGGCCATGCCCCTGGTGCATGCACCAGGGGTGCCAGCCGAGCAGTTTATCGTGGGCGACATCGTGCACTTCTAGGCGGTGCCGGAGGGGGCTATAATTACCTTGATCTGCGACCCATCCGACCCGGTTAATCCATCGGGGGTGGTGCCGGGGCGTGGCGTGTGGAGTATCCAAGCAGCGGAGGGGATCGTGGGCGCGAACTATATCCGTTTCTTTAGTGAAATCCGGATGACCGATCTCCCGACCGTGGGCGGCAAGAACGCTTCACTCGGCGAGATGTACCAAGCACTCCAGCCCCAGGGGATCCGGATCCCGAACGGATTTGCCATCACGGCCGATGCCTATCGGCACGTTCTGGATGAAGCAGCAGCCTGGGGTGCGCTCGAGGACGTGCTGAGCGGGCTGAGACCGGAAGACGTGACTAATCTTGCAGACGGTGCCCGTCGGGCACGGCGGATCGTCTACGATGCGGACATTCCCGAAGATCTTCGGGGGGAGATCCTCGCCGCGTACGCCAAGCTGCGCGCGGAATATGGGCCCTCCCTGACGCTTGCCGTACGATCCTCGGCCACAGCCGAGGATTTACCGACGGCGAGCTTTGCCGGGCAGCAGGACAGTTACCTCAATGTCACCGGAGAGGAGGCGCTCATCGAATCCTGCAGGCGCTGCTTTGCGAGTCTTTTTACGGATCGGGCCATTCATTACCGAGTCGAGCACGGATTCGACCACCTCAAAGTCGGTCTATCGATCGGCGTCATGAAAATGGTCCGGTCGGATCTCGCCTCGAGCGGCGTCATGTTCTCTCTGGATACCGAGTCCGGATTCCGCGAGGTGGTGTTCATTACGGGGACTTGGGGACTTGGGGAAACACTCGTTCAGGGGCTCGTTGACCCCGACGAGTTTTACGTTTTCAAGCCGACCTTCCGCGCCGGGCACCGTAGCGTACTCAGGAGACGCCTCGGCAGCAAAGCGCTCAAGATGGTTTATGCCCAAGCCGACGCGGGAGCTGGCGGCACCGGGACGGTTGCGACCACGGCATCGGAACGGCAGCGGTTCTGCCTCACCGACGAGGACGTGCTCACGCTCGCGAACTATGCGCTTGTGATTGAGACGCATTACAGCCACGCAGCGGGTCAGGATCGTCCCATGGACATGGAATGGGCCAAAGACGGGCTCGATGGGGGACTCTATATGGTCCAGGCCCGACCGGAAACGGTGATATCCAGACAATCGGGACAGGTGATCGAACAATACCAGCTTGAAAAGCAGGGATCGCTGGTTGTGACGGGCCGTGCGGTCGGAGCCAAGATCGCGAGTGGGAAAGCCCGGATCATCAAGGAAGCATCCGCACTCAGCCGATTCAGTCCGGGTGAAGTGCTCGTAGCGGAGACGACCAGCCCGGATTGGGAACCCGTCATGAAACAGGCGGCAGCCATTGTGACCGACCGCGGCGGGCGTACCTGTCACGCCGCAATTATCGCCCGCGAGCTCGGAATTCCGGCTGTTGTGGGAACCGAGCAGGCGACGCTGATCCTGAAAGACGGCCAGACGGTCACCGTCTCCTGTGCCGAGGGGGATACGGGGAAGGTCTACGAGGGTGCGCTCCCGTTCGCTGTAGCGCGGACCGATTTGGCGACTCTGCCGCGCCCGGTCACGAAAATCCTCCTCAACCTTGGCAATCCCGCGCTCGCCTTCCAGACCAGCCAGTTGCCGAATGACGGTGTGGGGCTCGCGCGCATGGAGTTCATCATCTCGAGTGCCATCAAGGTTCATCCACTCGCGCTCCTCCATCCTGAAAAGATCGGCGACGATGCCGAACGGCGCGCGATCGCCGCGATTGTGGAAGGCTACGACCAGCCCGCAGATTTTTTCATCGAGCGGCTATCCGAAGGAATCGGTACCATCGCCGCAGCGTTTTATCCCAAACCGGTAGTCGTGCGTATGTCGGATTTCAAGTCGAACGAGTACGCATCGCTCCTCGGTGGGCGCGCGTTCGAGCCTGTGGAAGCGAACCCCATGCTCGGCTTTCGCGGCGCCTCGCGTTATGACCACCCGGCCTACCGCGAAGGGTTTGCGCTCGAGTGCGCGGCGATCCGGCGGGTACGGGAAGGCATGGGGCTTGTGAACGTGATCCCGATGATTCCGTTTGTTCGCCGGGTCGAGGAGGCGGATCGGGTACTCAACCGGATGGCGGAGTTGGGACTTGAGCGCGGCGCAGACGGGCTTCAGGTTTATGCCATGTGCGAGATTCCGAACAATGTGATCCTGATCGACCAGTTCGCGCAACGTTTCGACGGATTCTCGATCGGGGGCAACGATCTCACCCAGCTCACGCTGGGTGTCGATCGGGATTCGGAGATCGTGGCCTTTGATTTCGACGAACGGGATCCCGGTGTGAAAGAGATGATCCGGCAGGCGGTAACAGGTTGTCGGCGCCACGGCATCCATTCCGGATTTTGTGGGCAGGCGCCTTCCGATTTCCCGGAAATGGCCGAGTTTCTGGTCGAGCTGGGCATCCACTCGATGAGCCTCAACCCGGACACGATTTTGGCGACGACACTTCATGTCCTCGCAGTTGAGGAGCGTCTCGGGCGCACGACCGCCGCAGAATGAGTGGGCGCCCCATCTGCCCGGGCCGGCCGTCGCATCTTCCATGAGCCACGCAGGGTCCTCTTCACGCATCGAGTTTTCAGACCGGGCAGTACCCCCTGCCATCCGGCCCGCACTGGAAGCATTCGCAGGTCTTCTCCTCGAATGGAATCGGGCCTATAACCTGGTTGGATCAGGAGCGTCCCAGACGATCTGGACCCATCACATCCTGGACAGTCTTGCGGTTGTGAGTCTCCTCGAAGGGTCTACGGTGGTCGATATCGGATCCGGCGCCGGGTTCCCAGGGCTCGTCTTGGCCATCGCGTGCCCGTCCCGGCAGTTCGTGCTGGTCGATGCGAATGGGAAAAAAACGCGATTTCTGGGGCAGGCGAAGCGTCAACTGAAACTTGCCAATCTCGAGATCGTGCACGCCCGCGCCGAGGGATACGGAACCATGGGATCTCGGAGTCCGGGGACACTGATTGCCCGTGCGCTTGGGTCGATCGCGTATTTTCTGGACGTGTCGGAACCGCTGGCAGGTCCCGGAGCGCAGTGGCTCGCGATGAAGGGCAGAATCCCCCATGAGGAAATGGAATCGCTCCCGAAGGGCTATCGGGTAGAGCGGCTCTGGCAGATCCGGATCGAGGGGCTCGCGGCTGAGCGCCATGTGATTGACCTGCGCCGGGTGGATTCCGCTTAGCGCACCCCGGCCTCCGCTGCACCAGAAAAGACCCCACCCGGTGAGCCGAACACCCCTTCACACTACCCCATGCGGTGCTGCTTCGCATTTTGGCCGGTTCTGCGCTAGAGTGAACCGGACCCATCACCCCATTCGTTTTGCGGAAACCGTGCCATGAGTCAGGTGCTTGCCATCGCCAACCAGAAAGGGGGCGTCGGGAAAACCACGACCGCGATCAATCTCGTGGCCGCACTTGCGGCCAACGGCCGCCGTGCACTTTTGGTCGACCTGGATCCGCAGGGCAATGCCACAACTGGGGTTGGGCTCGATAAGCGACGCCTCAAAAAGAGCATCTATGAAGTCCTGTCGGGACGTGTGTCGATCGCAGAGGCTTCAGTTCTGATTACCACTCCCACCGCATCATTTCAGGTGCTGCCAGCCACACGTGACCTCACGGCAGCCGAGGTTGCACTCACACGGAGTGGGCGATCCGAAAATCGCCTCAGGGAACTCCTCGTCCCGACGCGTGGGTCGTTTGACGACATCGTGATCGATTGCCCACCCGCCCTCAACGTGCTCACCGTCAATGCGCTCGTGGCTGCCGACGCGGTGCTCATTCCGATCCAATGCGAATACTACGCGCTCGAAGGACTCTCTTCGCTGCTCGGGACGATCCAGGAAATTCAGCGTGACCTCAATCCGGCTCTCCGTATCGAAGGTCTGCTCCGGACGATGTTTGATGCCCGCAGCAGCCTGAACAATGAAGTCTCATCCGAACTCATCGTGCATTTCGGAGAGCAGGTCTACCGTACGGTGATTCCGAGGAATGTGCGGCTCGCGGAGGCTCCGAGCCACGGGATTTCCGCACTCAGTTACGACATCCAGTCCCGGGGAGCACTCGCCTACCTCGCACTCGCGAGCGAGCGGCTCGAGCGTCTCGCAGGCCACGGGGGACCCGCTCGGGCCCCGGAGTCTCAGGCGGCTGATAGAATGATTCCCCCGGAGCGATCAGGATAGCTTCCATGCCTCCAAAACGCCGCGCCCTCAATCGTCCGCTGTCGGCGATCCTCGGACACGATGACGGGGAGAGCGAACCGGCTGACGGGACGCTAACCCATCTCCCGATCGAGCAACTCGCGCCCGGACGCTATCAACCACGCCGGGAGATGAGCAAGGATGCCTTGGCGGAGCTCGCCCAGTCGATCCGGACTCAGGGCGTATTGCAGCCCGTGATCGTGAGACGGCTTGCGGGATCCCAGCGCTTCGAGATCGTAGCGGGCGAGCGCCGGTGGCGCGCAGCCCAACAGGCGGGTCTCCTCGAGATCCCAGCCGTGATCCGGGTCCTCGATGATGCGACTGCACTCAAGGTGGCCCTCATCGAAAATCTGCAGCGCGCCGATCTCGGTCCGCTTGAGGAGGCACAAGCGCTGAAACAGCTCATCGACGAGTTCCAGATGACCCATGAGGCAGTGGCAGAACAGGTCGGACGATCCCGGGCTGCAGTTTCAAATCTCCTGCGGTTACTCGATCTCGGTCTCGAGGCGCGGGAACTGTTGCGCCAGGGGAAGCTCGAGATGGGTCATGCCCGGGCGCTGCTCGCGGTTTCCGGAGTGCTCCAGGCAGAGGCGGCCCGTGTGATTTCCGAACGCGGATTTTCGGTTCGGGAAGCCGAACGCTACCTCAGGGGTCTCAAGGGCAAAAAATCCCCGCAACGGGGTCAGACCCTCCGGAAGCGCAACCCGGACCAAGCCCGTCTGGAACGCGGGCTTGCGGAGGTTTTGGGTCATGCCGTGGAGATCCTGCCCCCGCGGCACGGCAAGACGCGCGGTCGGCTGGTCATCCATTACGATGGCCTGGACGACTTCGAAGCCCTCATCGCACGGCTAGGATATCGGGACGGGGCTTGAACCGACAGCGGCCGAACCCTTACAATATACGGGCTCAAACGGGGTCTATCCGGGGTTCGTAGAGGGCCCGGGAAGGCGGCGCTCAGCGGCTGAGGGGGGCATGCAGTCCTGGCAGGCAGGCCGAGTACGTTTCGCCCAGCTTCTCCTAGCCGAAGCAGCGCTCCTGCTCGTCTTGGGTACGGGCGTCGCGGCCGGTTGGGGGATCCGGGTCGCCCTTTCCTTTGCAGTGGGGGGCTGGATTCAGGTTTTGGGTAATGTCTTGCTCGGGGGGGTTTTCCTCAGGGGTTTGCCGGGTCCGGCCCATATCGGGCGCTGGATTTTCGGGGAAACCGTGAAATGGGTGGTGATGGCGGTGATCGCGGTGGGTGCGCTCAAGATGGGACTGGCCAGCGCGTGGGCGCTGGCTACAGGATTTTGTGTGGCCACCGCGTGTCACGGGGCTGGGCTCGCGTGGATGGCCCGCATGATCGGACGTGAACCGGCGCGGGAGTCTCGCACATGACCCCGATGCAATATATCCAGGAGCACATGCAGTATTGGCAAGTGGGGCGGGGGCTCCTCTCGGTTCATCTCGACACCGTTATCGTCTCGTTCGCACTCGGGTTCCTCTTCTGCGGTACGGGAATTTGGGCGGCACGCCGCGCGACGAGCGGGGTGCCCGGACGCGTGCAGAACTTCTTCGAGATTATGGTGGCTTTTGTCGATCAGCAGGTTCGCGAGAGTTTCCACGGACGCAACCGTTTGATCGCACCGCTCGCGCTCACGCTTTTTGCCTGGATCTGGCTTATGAATTTCATGGACATGCTGCCAGTCGATCTCCTGCCCCGGCTGGCACACGCGTTCGGAGCCCCTCATTTCAAGGCGGTGCCGACCAACGATCTCAATCTCACCTTTGCGCTCTCGGTGAGCGTTTTTCTGCTCATGATGTTTTATAACTTCAAGATCAAGGGGTTGAGGGGCTTCGGGCGCGAAGTGCTGAGCCGGCCTTTCGGCTGGTATGCCGCGCCCATCAATCTCGTCTTCCGCCTGATCGAGGATCTCGCTAAACCGCTGTCTCTGTCCCTGCGACTGTTCGGCAACATGTTCGCAGGAGAGATGATCTTTGTCCTGATTGCGGCACTCCTGCCCTGGTGGGTTTCCTGGATTCCGGGGCTCGGGTGGACCTTCTTTCATCTTCTGATCATCACACTTCAGGCGTTCATTTTCATGATGCTCACCATCGTCTATCTCAGCATGGCTCACGAGACCCACTGAGCGAGACGCCCATCCGATTTTATTTGGAGGATCCGTTACGTGAATATGCTTCATCAAGTCGCTTTGATTCAGAGTTTGTCCGCGGTCGGTGCGGGCCTCATGTTTGGACTCGCCGCCTTGGGAACCGGCATCGGGTTCGGGATTCTCGGGGGGCGTTTTCTCGAAGGTGTGGCCCGGCAACCTGAACTCGCTCCGATGCTCACCATCCGCATGTTCATCATGGCGGGACTGCTTGATGCGGTCGCCATGATTTCAGTCGTTTTCGGCCTGTTGTTGTTGTTCTCCAATCCGCTGTTGTCCAGTTTTCTCACGCTGGCGCACCACGGGCACTGAAGGGACGCCAGACAGCCGATGCCACCTCGCGGACTTGTGCGGAGATAACCGATGAATCTCGATCTTACATTTTTTGCGGAAATCATTGCGTTCGCCCTGTTCGTCTGGCTCACCATGCGCTTCTTCTGGCCGCCGTTGATCCGGGCCATGGACGAACGGGCGAAAAAGATTGCCGATGGCCTCGCGGCGGCCGACCGCGCGGTGCGCGATCTCGAACTGGCCCAGGAGCGTGCGATCGGGATTTTGCACGATGCGCACCGTGAGGCCGCGACCATCGTGGAGGCGGCCAGCCAGCGTGCGAACGAGCTGGTCGAACGGGCCGAGAAGGCAGCGGTCGAGCAGGCTGCGCGCGAGCTGCAACACGGACGCGAGGAGCTGGAGCGCGCGCGCGAGCAGGCACGGATGGTCCTGCAGAAGGATGTCGCCAATCTGGCGCTCGAGGCTGCCCGCCAGATCATCGCCCAGGAAATCGATCCCGCCCGGCATGCCGCACTTCTTCAATCCGTGGCCGAGCGGCTCCAATGAGCCGCACTCTGGCCCGACCCTATGCCCAGGCGGTCTTTGAGGTTGCCCAAGCCGAGAATTGTCTGGAGCCCTGGGAGCGGTTTTTGATGCGCCTGTCCGACATCCTCGCCGTGCCCAGTCTGGCCCGGATGCTGTCCCACCCCCGGGTGGATCACCGTGAACGGGTTGAGATCGTGAAACTCGCCTTGGGTGAGTCGTTGCGCGCGGAGGAGAACAACTTGATTGCGCTTCTCGTTCAGCATGACCGTCTGTTGGAAGCATCTGATCTTCTGACCCAGTATCAGGCGCTCAAGATGCGCACGGAATCCATGATCGAATGTGCTGTCACAACCGCGGTTCACCTTGATGCGCGCGGGAAGGAGACCTGGATCACCCATCTGGCGGCACGGTTCAACCGCAAGATCCGGCTGGTCTGCCGGATGGATCCGGGACTTTTGGGAGGCGCCGAGCTTCGGGTCGGCGACCACGTCTGGGATGCGTCGATCCGGGGCCAGATCGAAGAGTTGTCCCACCTTTTAACCGCTCACTTGTAGAGGTGCATTGGCATGAGTGAAGCTCAAGATCTCAGCCCGGCAGAAATCAGCTCCGTGCTCAAGGCACGGATCCAGAAATTCGAGGCTGGCATCGCTGAACGGGAGGTCGGAACCATCGTGAGCGTGGCCGATGGCATCGTTCGCATCTATGGGTTGAGCGGTGCCCGCTATGGCGAAATGCTCGAGTTTGCAGACGGGACGTTCGGACTTGCGCTCAATCTCGAAAGGGATTCGGTCGGAGCCGTGGTGCTCGGTGCCTACGCGCAGCTGACCGAAGGCCAGGAAGTCAAGGCGACCGGCCGGATTCTCGAGGTTCCGGTCGGCCCAGAACTGCTGGGGCGCGTCGTCAATCCTCTGGGCCAACCGCTTGATGGCGGTGGAGCGCTCGCAACAGCCCAAACTGCTCCGATCGAAAAAGTGGCGCCGGGTGTGATCGCACGCCAGTCCGTCTCCCAGCCGGTCCAAACCGGGCTCAAGGCGATCGATGCCATGGTCCCGATCGGGCGCGGGCAGCGGGAACTCATCATCGGCGACCGTCAAACTGGAAAAACGGCGCTTGCGATCGACGCCATCATCAACCAGCAGGGGACAGATCTCTATTGCGTCTATGTGGCCATTGGCCAGAAATCTTCGAGTGTGGCCCAGGTCGTGCGCAAGCTTGAGGAACACGATGTCCTCAAGCGCACCATCGTGGTGGCGGCCACGGCGGCTGAGACCGCCGCGCTCCAGTTCATCGCTCCCTATGCTGGTTGTGCCATGGGTGAATATTTCCGTGATCGCGGACAAGATGCCCTCATCATTTATGACGATCTGACTAAGCATGCTTGGGCCTATCGGCAGATCTCGCTCTTGCTGCGTAGACCGCCAGGCCGGGAAGCCTATCCCGGCGACGTGTTCTATCTCCATTCCCGTCTTTTGGAACGTGCGGCACGTCTCAATGCAGAAGAAGTGAGCCGGCGAACCGGTGGCGCCGTCCGCGGTCAGACCGGATCGCTCACAGCACTGCCCATCATCGAAACCCAGGCCGGTGATGTATCGGCATTTATCCCGACCAATGTGATTTCCATCACCGACGGGCAAATCTATCTTGAAAACGACCTGTTCAATGCCGGGATCCGACCGGCTATCAATGCAGGGCTTTCGGTCTCGCGGGTGGGTGGTGCGGCCCAGACCAAGATCATCAAGAAACTGGGTGGGGGTGTGCGGTTTGCTCTCGCCCAATACCGCGAACTGGCGGCTTTCTCCCAATTTGCCTCCGAACTTGATGAGGTCACACGTCGGCAGCTTGAGCGCGGCCGGCGTGTGACTGAGCTCATGAAACAGAAGCAATACAGCCCACTTTCGATTGCGGAGATGGCTATTTCACTCTTCGCCGTGAACGAGGGGGATCTCGATGCTATCGAGGTTTCAGCCATCGTGGAGTTTGAGTCTGCTCTGCACGATTTTTTCCGATCGTCGGATCCTGCCCTCTTTGCCCGGATCAACGAGCGGGGTGATTACAACGACGAAATTGCGGCCGGTCTGCGTCAGGTCATCGACGCCTATCGAAAACAAACGAGGCACTGACGACCATGGCCGGTACCAAGGAGATCCGAACGCAGATTCGCAGCGTTCAGAGCAATCAGAAGATCACCCGTGCCATGGAGATGGTGGCGGCCAGCAAGGTCCGGCGCGTGCAGGCACGCATGCAGGCGAGCCGTCCTTATGTTGACCGGATGCGCCGTGTCATCGGGCATCTCGCAGTGGTGCACCCCGAGTTCCGGCATCCGTTCCTCCTGCCCCGCGAGCAGGTTCGGGGGGTTGGATTCCTGGTCATCGGAACCGACCGTGGGCTTTGCGGCGGGCTCAATATCAATCTTTTGCGCGCGGTCTGGAACGAGGCGCGTCCACTCGAGAAAGGAGGGATTGCGGTCCGATTTGCGGCACTTGGCCAGAAGGCCGTAACCGGATTGCACAGGCTCAACGCAGAGCTTGTGGCAACGGCCACCCATCTCGGCGACCGTCCCGGATCCGAAGTGATCGTGGGTCCGTTGCACGCGCTTCTGGAAGACTATCGGGTGGGCCGGATCGACCGGCTGGTCGTCGCGTACAACTATTTTCTGAATACCATGACACAGAAACCCACGCTTGAGACGCTTCTGCCGTTGCCGGAAAAGAAGGATCCGGAGCTTTTCGACCACTGGGATTACCTCTACGAACCGGATAGTGTGGATCTTCTGGATACGGTCCTCATGCGCTATCTCGAAGCCGAGACCTATCAGGCGCTCCTTGAAAACATTGCTTCCGAACAGGCGGCGCGGATGGTCGCCATGCGCAATGCTTCGGACAATGCCGGGACCCTGATCGACACTTTGAAACTGGCCTACAACAAGGCGCGCCAAGCCTCGATTACGCAGGAAATTGCCGAAATCGTGGGTGGTGCCGCTGCGGTCTGACTATTAACCGAGTGAATTAAACATGCCGAGAGCAACACATGAGTGAAGGTCGCATCGTCCAAATCATAGGCGCCGTGATCGACGTCGAGTTCCCGCGCGAATCGGTTCCGCGGGTGTATGACGCGCTTCGGGTCGAGGAAGCCGGACTCGTACTTGAGGTCCAGCAGGAGCTGGGTGATGGCCGGGTCCGGACGATCGCCATGGGTCCGAGCGAGGGGCTGAGGCGCGAGAGCCCGGTCGTGAATACCGGCCGGCGTATCTCGGTTCCGGTCGGACGCGCCACGCTCGGACGGATCATCGACGTCCTGGGCGAGCCGGTCGACGAGGCTGGCCCCCTCGCAGCCGAGACCCGGTGGGAGATTCACCGGGAGCCGCCGAGTTTTGAAGAGCAGGCAGGATCGACGGAACTCCTTGAGACCGGGATCAAAGTGATCGATCTCCTGTGCCCTTTCGCCAAAGGCGGCAAGGTCGGACTCTTCGGTGGAGCCGGAGTCGGCAAGACGGTCAACATGATGGAGTTGATCCGCAACATCGCGATCGAGCATGCCGGGTATTCGGTCTTTGCCGGAGTGGGCGAGAGGACCCGTGAGGGCAATGACTTTTATCACGAGATGAAGGAATCCCGCGTACTCGACAAAGTGGCACTCGTCTATGGCCAGATGAACGAGCCACCCGGTAACCGCCTGCGGGTCGCGCTCACCGGGCTCACACTCGCAGAATACTTCCGCGATGAGGGGCGCGATGTCCTCCTCTTCATCGACAACATTTACCGCTTCACGCTCGCAGGGGTCGAAGTATCCGCACTGCTCGGTCGCATGCCTTCTGCGGTCGGATACCAGCCAACCCTGGCCGAAGAGATGGGTCAGCTTCAGGAACGCATCACTTCGACTCGCAAAGGATCGATCACCTCGATCCAGGCGGTCTATGTTCCGGCCGACGACCTCACGGATCCGTCCCCGGCCACTACCTTTGCTCACCTGGATGCTACGGTCGTCCTGTCGAGACAGATCGCCGAGCTCGGGATTTATCCGGCCGTCGATCCGCTCGATTCGACCAGCCGTCAGCTCGATCCCTTGGTCGTCGGTGCCGAGCACTATGACACGGCCCGCGCCGTCCAGGCTGTTCTCCAGCGGTACAAGGAACTCCGCGACATCATCGCGATTCTCGGCATGGATGAACTGTCCGAGGAGGACAAAGTGACCGTAGCGCGGGCACGCAAAATCCAGCGTTTCCTGTCCCAGCCCTTCTTCGTGGCGGAGGTGTTTACCGGATCACCCGGAAAATACGTCCCGCTCAAGGAAACGATCCGGGCTTTCCGCGGGATCGTCCAGGGTGAATACGACACTTTACCGGAACAGGCTTTCTATATGGTCGGGTCTATCGACGAAGCCGTGGCCAAAGCCAAAGCCGTGTAAACTCAGATGGCGATGGTCATGCGGGTGGATGTGGTGAGCCTCGAGGCCTCGATCTTTTCAGGTGAGGCAGAGATGGTCTTTGCCCCCGCCGAGCGTGGCGAAGTGGGCATTGCCCCGCGCCATGCACCGTTCCTCACACGGCTCAAGCCTGGTGAACTCCGGATCCAGATGCCGGGAGAGACATTGTCGTTTTTCATCTCAGGCGGAATCCTCGAAGTCCAGCCCCATCAGGTCACCGTACTCACCAATACCACGATCCGCACGGATGCCATCGACGAGGCACGGATGCTTGAGGCCAAGCAGGCTGCCGAAGCGACACTCGCCATGAACCCGGGCGCGATTGATGTGGCGCGGGCTGAGGCCGAACTGCTCGAGATGTCAGAAAAGCTCCGGGTCCTTGAGCGCGCCCGAAAGCGCGGCCAGCTCAAATGAACCTTCCACGCACGTTGGGGCGATACCGCGCACCCTGATGCACGCAACAACCGACCGTCCGCTCGTTGTCATTCTGGCTGCCGGTGCCGGCACGCGCATGCACTCGAAGCGCCCCAAGGTGCTGCAAGAGCTGGCCGGACGCCCGCTGCTCGGGTGGGTGCTCGAGACGGCGAGAGCGCTTGAGCCGGGAGAAATACGCGTCGTAACTGGTCGCGAAAGTCAAGCGATCCGAGCGGCCTTTCCGGATGCCGACATCCGCTTTGTGGAGCAGAGCCAGCCATTGGGAACTGGGCATGCGCTGCGGGTGGCTCTGGACGGGGTCCGCGGCAGTCTTCGTGTGCTTGTCCTTTACGGGGACGTACCTCTGCTCTCAAGTGTTGAACTCCGTGCGTTGATCGACGCCGCCCAACCTGGCCACCTGGCCCTGCTCACGGCCCTGCTCGATGATGCGGAAGGTTATGGCCGAATCGTGCGGGATCCAGAGGGGCGCATCCGTAGTATCGTCGAACAGGCGGATCTCACGGATCCCGAGATGCTGGCTATCCGCGAAGTCAATACCGGGGTTCTCGCGGCGTCGGCAGAAGATCTTGTGACACTTCTGCCCCGGCTTCGGAACGACAACGCCCAGCATGAGTTCTATCTCACGGATCTTGTCCCCGAAGCACTTGCTACCGGATTCACGGTGAGCACACGCCTCGCATCTGATGCGAAGCGCACGCTCGGGATCAACCGGGCCTGCGATCTGGCCATGGCCGAAAGCAAGATTCGTACCCTCATCACGGGAAAACTGCTCGACCAGGGTGTCCGAATCCGGGATCCCGCCCGATTTGATTTGCGCGGTGTTCTTGAAGCTGGGTCGGATGTGGAAATCGATGTCGGAGTTGTTCTTGAGGGCTCGGTTCGTCTGGGCGATGGCGTGCGGATCGGCCCGTACTGTATCCTGCGTGATGTCGAACTGGGATCGGGAAGCGAAGTGTTTTCGCACTGCGTGCTCGAGGGGGTGAAAGCCGGCCGGAATGTCCGAATCGGACCGTTTGCCCGCATCCGGCCCGAGACTTCGTTGGGCGAAGGGGATCGCATTGGCAACTTCGTCGAGATCAAAAACACCCGTATGGGCGCAGACAGCAAGGCCAATCATCTGTCCTATGTCGGGGACGCCGAGGTCGGGAAGAAAGTGAACCTGGGTGCCGGGGTTATCACCGTCAACTACGATGGGACCCACAAGCACCGGACCGTGATCGAAGATGAGGTCATGGTGGGTTGTGATGTGCAACTTGTGGCACCCGTCACCATCGGGCGGGGTGCTTTCATTGGAGCCGGTTCGACCATCGTGCGCGATGCACCACCCGGTGGGCTTACCCTCGCGCGAACCGAGCAAAAAACGATCACGGATTGGAAGCGCCCGGGTCGGAAGGACTGACACCGATGTGCGGGATCATTGGTGCGCTGGGGCCAACCGATATCGTCCCCTGCCTCCTCGAAGGCCTCAGGCGGCTTGAGTACCGGGGGTATGATTCGGCGGGTCTTGCGCTCATTGACGATCGGGGCGAGCTTGTTCGCAGACGCCAGAGTGGTAAAGTCGCGGCCCTGATCCAGGCGGTTGAATGCGAAGGCCTGAAGGCGACCATTGGAATTGCGCACACTCGCTGGGCTACCCATGGTGCTCCCTCCGAATCGAATGCCCATCCCCATCTCTCGCAGGGGATTGCACTGGTGCACAACGGAATCATCGAGAACTATGCCGGACTCCGTAGCGAGCTCGAAGCGAAGGGCTACCGGTTCGAATCCGATACCGATAGCGAGGTCGTCGTCCACCTCATCCACGACATCCGGAAAAACCAGGCTGACCTCCGCTCCACACTCGTCCATGTCCAGCACCGGCTCGAGGGAGCCTATGCACTGGTTGCCCTGGATGCGCATGAACCGGATGTGCTCGTGGCCGTTCGTATGGGCTGCCCGATGGTGGTGGGACTTGGAGCGCAAGCCACCTTTGTGGCCTCGGATATCGCAGCCCTGCTGCCCTGGACACAGGAGTTCCTGTTCCTTGAAGACGGGGAAGTGGCCGAAATCCGCGCTCCCGGGAGCAGAGCAGGTGCCTGTAGACTCTGGAGTCGGGACGGGAGCGTACTCACTCGTCCAGTTGTGCGTTCAACTCTCTCGTCGGATGCGGTTGAACGCGGATCCTACCCGCATTTCATGCTCAAAGAGATTCACGAGCAGCCCCGGGCAGTGAGTGAATCGCTTGAACAACGCATCACCCGCGAACATGTTCTCGTTGCAGCCTTGGGTTCTGAGGCTGCGAACATTTTGTCCCGCGTTAGGGCCGTCCATCTGGTTGCCTGCGGCTCAAGTTTCCATGCCGGACTGCTCGCGCGCAACTGGATTGAACAACACTCCGGTGTGCCAGCTTCGGTCGAAGTAGCTAGCGAGTATCGCTACCGTGAAGTGGCCATTCCGGAAGGCTGCCTGTTTATCTGTATCTCTCAATCTGGCGAAACCGCTGATACGCTGGCTGCCCTGCGCCGTGCGCGGACACTTCCCTATATTGGTGCACTATCCGTCTGCAACGTTCCGGAAAGCGCGATGATGCGGGAATCACCCTTGAAGCTGCTGACGCGTGCAGGCCCTGAAATTGGAGTCGCCTCAACCAAGGCCTTTGTGACGCAGCTCACGGTACTGCTTCTTTTGAGCCTGATACTCGCGAAAACTCTGAACCACCTCACCTCGGATGCAGAGAAGCAGGCGGTTCAGGCTCTCCACCACTTGCCGCTTCTCATTGAACAGATGCTGAGTCTCGACGCCGAGATTGCTTCCATGGCAGAACTGATCACAGCATATGACCATGCGCTATTCATTGCACGGGGGGATCATTATCCGGTTGCACTCGAGGGAGCCCTCAAACTCAAGGAGATTTCCTACATTCACGCAGAAAGCTGCCCGGCGGGAGAACTCAAACACGGTCCTTTGGCACTTATCGATAACCGCATGGCCGTGATCGCTCTACAACCGTCCAACGATATCACGGCAAAGCTTCATTCCAATCTGGAAGTGATCCGTGCACGGGGCGGTCATTTGTATATGTTTGTGGATCCTGGACTCGGGATACAGGCTGTTCAGGCGCGTAAAATTGTGACATTGCCTCAAGCGCCGTCAGCATTGCTTTCACCGATCGCTTATGCCATTCCACTTCAGCTGCTCGCATACCATGTTGCTACCCTCAGAGGAGCTGATGTCGATCAGCCGCGCAACCTCGCGAAGTCGGTCACAGTAGAATAGGGATGATGCTGTGGAATAAAATGTTTGTAGACGCAAAATAAAGTTGTATCGCGTAAAACAAAGTTGTATCGTGGATTTTCCTATATATTTCAAGGACGCCGAAGATATCAGCTCGGTTGGGGTTCTGATAGGCTGTCGGAAGCGGGTCGTCGGGGATCGCCAGCTCGGAGATGGATTGGTCTTTCCGCTAGGGGCATTGATTCCAGCCCGGCTCTCAGCCGGGTACTGACGGGATCGGATTGCACAGTTGAGGGCGAGACGGATCTTTGTGCGGTCAACACAGGAATGGTTCTCGTCACCCAGGAACTCTCACCAGACATGAAGCAGGATCCCACGCAATTGCCTTTCCGGCCCCTTCCAGACGATTATTGCCTACTCGAATGTTCATTATTTGAAAAAACGAATCGGGAATTCGCTAAGTTTGCAGCGGACCAGGCACGAGCACGGTTCACGGGTCCGTACCGACATCAATTCTGGACGCAGCGATCGGAACGGTGATCCGGTACCAGTTCGACATGACGTGGATAATCTGGTATCGTCCAAAATTGAATGCAGTGCGGGAGCACTTTCAGAGTGAACGAACAGCGAAGGAACGAAACCCATTCAACATCACGGCCTGGAGTCGGCAACAGCGCCGGCACCCTTGTTCCCAGCCTTTGGAACGAGCCCCCACACAAACAATTTGCACCGATTGCAAATGCGAGGAATGAAAGATTGACCGGATAATCTGAGGCTGGAAAAACAAGAAGCCCGCGTGCATCAACACTTGGGCTTCTTGAAGCGATACAGGAGGGCAATCAGACGTCCTCAGTATCACCGACCCCCAGGCGGCTTGTCAAGAGCCGCTCGGGAGCGGCTTGCCCGGATTGCCGAGATTCGGGATCCGCCCGGCCCTGGGTAGTCCGTCGTTTGTTCGACAGGCCGCCGAATACTGAGGAGAAACGATGGTTATGAATCACGGAGAGCGCTTCCCGGGTACCGGGAGACGGGGGTTCCCAACCTTCGGTCCGGGCTCTTTGTGCCCGTCCATCCCGGGCCCGACCAAGCGCCGGGGCATCGTCTCGGGGCACAAGCCGGGCAGGAGCTCGCCGTGAGCCGACGCCGATACGGATTCGACGAAAAGAAAATCGAGCGTTTTCACAAGGAGGGTCGCGGTATCGGGAGCCGGGCTACTTATAAACCATGGCTCACGATTCAGGATGTTGCCTCGCGCGGACGTTCCACCCGCATCCACTCTGCGAAGACCGGACGGGGGCACCACCTGTTGTCGGACATCGAGACGGGTCTGTTCATGTTGCTCGACTGGTCGGATACGGTGACCGACATCCGCGAACAATTTCCGCTTGAGCGGGACGCGACCCGGGAAATTGCCCGCGACATGGGGGTGCGACATCCCATGGACAGCACCAGTCGCGTCGATTTGGTGATGACCACCGATTTCCTGATCGACGTGCGTGTCGGCCAGCGAACCCAGTCGGTCGCTCGTGCGGTCAAGTCGGCCGATGATCTGAGCCGGAAACGGACCGTGGAGAAACTCGAAATCGAGCGTCGCTACTGGCAGCACAAGGGGGTTCCCTGGCACCTGGTAACGGACCGCGATCTGCCGGAAGTCCGCATCAGGAACCTGCACTGGCTCCATGAAATGCGGGAGCTCGATCACACGAATGTCCCATACCCGGATTACTGGCGCGATCGCTGCGAGCGTTTTCTCGCGGATCTGGCTGGAACTGGGGACATGACGATCCGGGCGTTCGCCGAGCGGATGGAAGAGACGGGGCGGCTCCAGTCCGGAGAGGCATTGACGATGATTCGCCACCTGGCTGCCAACAAGCGGATCGCGATGGATCTGGATCGGCCGTTCAGCACCCAGAACCCGATCGGTTGCCTGCGCATGAATGTTGACGGGGTCACCGCCAAAGGGGTGGCTTGATATGCTGCGCAGAAACGACCTCATCGAGTATTCCGAGCCGGCGGGGAAGCGGATCCGCGTTCTCTGGCTGGACATGTCAGGGGATCGCGCGGCGGTCATTGATGTCGAAGCACGGGATGCGATGCCCGCAATTGTCGAATTATCGCCCTTGCTCCAGGACTTGGAGACTCGGCGTGCCACATTGCTGTTGAACGACGCTTATTTGGTGGTCGTGCCGGAGGAGGCAGCTCTGCCCCAACGGCATCGCGACGTTCGCGACAACGCTTGGAATCGTATCCGGGGATTGGTGGCGAACGAGCCCGATATCTTTTGTGCGAACCGTCGATGGGATCTGGTCGTGAAGTGCATTCGGACACACCATACGACACACAGGATGATCTACAAATATCTGCGCCGGTATTGGCAGCGCGGCCAGACGCCCAATGCGTTGGTGCCGGATTACGCCAAATCCGGTCGCCGGGGCATGGAACGGAGTTCCGGCGGGACGCGCAAACGTGGTCGACCTGTGAGGTACGGATCCTCGCCCGGTCTCAACGTCACGCCGGAAATCCGGCAGGTCTTCCAGGTGGCGACACAGCGATTCTATGCCTCCGGTAGCAAGTTCACGCAGGTGGGTGCCTACAACGAACTGATCCGGACGTTTTTTACCGAGAAAACCGTCGATCCGGAGACGGGGCGGCTCGTCCATCGCCCGGTTCTGGAGATGGAGCCGACCGGGTTCCCGACCCTCGGCCAGTATCGTTACTGGCTGACCAAAGACTTCAAGCCGCTGGACATCAAACGGAGCCGAGTCGGAGACAAGATCTACGACAAGGACATGCGTGGCCTGCTCGGCACCTCCACAGCCGAAGCGCTTGGGCCGGGGAATCTGTGCCAGATCGATGCGACGATCGCGGATGTCTACCTGGTTTCGCGCCTGGACCGGCAGCGGATCGTCGGTCGCCCGGTATTTTACGCCGTTATCGACGTATTCAGCCGGATGATCGTGGGATTGTACATCGGCCTCGAGGGCCCTTCGTGGGTGGGTGCGATGATGGCCCTCGCGAGCACGAACGCAGACAAGGTGGGTTATTGCAGACAGTTCGGTATCGAGATTATCGAAGCGGACTGGCCGTGCCATTTCCTGCCGGGCGCCCTGTTGGGGGATCGCGGAGAAATCGCGAGTTCCGCAATCGATTCGCTCAGCAACAACTTCAGAGTCGACATACAGAGCGCCGCGCCGTACCGGGCGGATTGGAAAGGCGTGGTGGAACAGCGTTTCAACCTGTTGCCAGCGCAGTTCAGGCCGTATGTGCCCGGCTATATCGAGTGCGATTTCCGGGCTCGTGGCGGGAAAGACTATCGCCTGGACGCCGTACTGGATCTCGACGATTTCACACGAATTGTGATCGAGTCTGTCTTGTACCGCAACAACCATCACGAACTCAAAAAGTATGACAAGGATCGCGACGTATTGGCCGACGGAGTGCCGGCGATCCCGACCGAACTTTGGGAATGGGGCATCCGCAACCGGAGTGGCAACCCAAGGTCTTTCCCGGAAGAGTTGGTCCGCTTCGGTCTTCTGCCGACAGATACCGCAACGGTGACCGCATTCGGCATCCGCTGGCGAGGTGTTTTCTACGCCTCCGCGAAAGCCGTAGCGGAACGCTGGTTCGATCGCGCCCGTCAGAGCGGATCCTGGAAAGTGGCGGTTTCCTACGACCCGCGGGACGTGGACACGATCTATCTCCATCACGAGACGGCGACAATGAACTTCGAGGTGTGCAATCTGATCGAGCGTAGCCGGGCATATCAGCACCTGACGCTCTGGGAAGTGGATCGGCAGCAACAGTTGGAGAAACATGCCGGCGCGAACCGGAGCCGAAGTCAGCAGCTGGCAGGAACCGATGCAGCGGCCAGCATCGCCAGAATCGTGGAACAGGCGGAACGGAAACGGGGCAAGCCGGGTACGGAAAGTGCAGCCAGCCGGACCCGGAATATCCGCGGGAACCGGGCCAAGGAGAAGCAGGCCAACCGCGCCGTTGAAACCTTCCGGCTCGGGCCGACTTCCCCGGGCAAGTCGGCGGAAGTGCTTCCCTTCCCCGGCTCTGCCGGGGCGAAACCCGACTACAGCGAGCCGGACATCACCGAAATCCTGGGGTCCGGAGGAGACGAAGATGCCTGACGGATCCCTCCCGGTCGCACTGAGCGAATATTCCGACAACCCCTTTATCGCGCGGCTGCCGCCCCTGTTATCGCAGCGCGCGCTGCTGGACGCGCTGGTTTCGCGGCCGCCCTTCGACGAGCGCGAACGGGGCTACCCGGCCCACCTCCGCAAGCACTGCATCGTACGGCTCGTGCGCTACTTCGAACCCCTGCCGCGACAGGTTCAGCTCGCAGACCGTTTCGCGATGCTTTTGCGGCAGGGTTACGTGGGTCGCAATCCGCTCACGCACGACTATCTCGCCCATCTTCACAACGGTGCCGACCGGGTCGAGGCAGGTGCGCTGGATGCGCCCATCGGTCGGCCGGTAGAGAACACCGCGGCGAGTTTCGCATTGGTCGGCTGTTCGGGCATCGGCAAGACTCTCTCCATGAACAAGGTGCTGCATCTCTACCCACAGCTCATCCATCATCGCGAACCCTTCAGTCTGATCCAGATCGTCTGGCACTGACTAACAGTAAAGAAAGTTCAAGCAAACAGTCGGTGACCCTGCTGGATTTTATAAAAGGGGCAGTCAAAGCGACTGCGAAAAGGAATGCCCGACGACATCTTTACATCCTCACCTGCTACTTCGATATAGAGACGCTGGTGGAAGTCATATCGGAGATTTCCAAAAGGCTGGAAAGTGTATCCGGTAAAGTGGCTGGGGTCACAGTGGCAATTGACGTTGGTGAATGGATCAGATGTCGCGTCTCAAGTTCCAAATTGAAGGAGCAGATTTCAAAGGCGGCAAATATAGAGAAAAAAAGAGTGAAGGTGGTTCCAGTCCGTGCGCCGGGGCAACTGCTGCACGCCAAGGCCTATGCTGCTATTAGCCCGCACGATCAACAAAAGGGGTTTGTCGTAATCACGTCAGGCAATACCACTCGGCCCGGTCTTGGTCTGAGTATTCCAGGCAACCTGGAGATTGCTGCCTTGATCACTGAACCAGAATCTCTGGTAGTCTTCACGCACATCATGCAGGAGTTAGAAGAATATAAAATATCCGGGAAAAACGCCATGAAGCAAGATGATTTTCTCCGGGCATTGGCGTTATTCAAGTCTGGTCAATTTTATCACCGGTGGCAAGGCTCGCTGGGGGCAGAAATACGATTCACACTCACGCTTACGAGAAAGGGAAAGAGTGCGCGTAAATCGAACGCCAAAGAGTTCGGTGGATACCAATTCGATGGCCACACGATGTCACGGAGCCCAATCGATATCGAACAGGTATTCATAGATAACCCGAAGCCTTTCAATGCTCCATTCTGGCGCAACTACGCTGTCGATACCCTGCTTGGATACTGGGTTCCCGGCCCTGTAGCCTGTATAGTTGATGAAAAGCTGAAAGAGGATGCTTCGCCATATATCAAGGGGGTTGAGCAATTGTTAACGCCACAACGTATCAACAGGGTCGCAGGACGACTCAAGATTGATATCAATAACTTTAGAAAGAGGAAATGGATTGAGGAAGAATGCAGCATCGTTGACAGCTGGGAAACACGTGTCAATGACTTTCGGAAAAGAACAGATTTGATTCAGCTTCGCATTTTTCCATATCAGAAAGTGCCTGATGTTTTCACGATCGAAACTCGTCAGGCGATAACCGAAACCGCAAAGTTTCTTCGTGAGCATTTGAGTTCCAAGAAGATAATGAGCCCCACGAAAGGCGTAGTCGCCAAGTTTTTTTCTAATCCCGGAATGACGGTGGAAGAACTCGACAAAGAGTGGGAGCGTGTCGGAAAGTGTGCCCGCAAGATCTTATAGAGGCAAGTGCGGGCGCTTGAGCGCACCTGGATGGAAGTTCAGAAAATGTCCAGATACACCTTGTCACCATACGCAGCTGGCCCACCCGTGCGCTGGTGGAAGCTCTGCTTGAAATTCGGCGCGACTACATTCCGGCAGACAGCGACCCGGTACTGCTGTACGAACGTCAGTCCATGAGTCTTCCGCTGCTGCTGTTATACATAGCGACTTAAATAATGGCGCATAGTCTTGCGATCTGTCGATTGGGTTTGGCCCAGAGGTTGAAGCGCTCCTGCACGGCTTCGACGACAGAGTCGAGGGTTGGGAAGTGGCGATTGTGGGTCGCCAGCCGGCGAGCGAGCTTCCAAACCCGTTCGATTGGATTGAGTTCGGGACTGTATGGGGGCAAGAACATGAGCGTCAACACCTTGCGGTGCGCGTGCAGCCAGGGCTGGAGTGCGCGGGCGTGGTGGTACTTGGCGTTACCCAGCACCAAGACCAGGCGTTTACCACGAGAGCGGTGTTTGAGCAGGCGCATCAAGAAGCGCTGGAAGGATTCGCCATTGAATATCGGCTCGAAGGCGGTGACCCGGTTACCGGTGCGGATGCTGGCCGCGCCGAAACACGCCACGGACTTGCGCGTGGGCGCATGCAACAGGATGGGATCCTTGTCTTCCGGCGGCACCCACATACGGCAACGCGTGCCATGTTGCTGGAAGTGGCATTCGTCGGAACTCCATAGATCAACTCTTGGATCGGCGGCCATGCGCCGCAGTTTTTTTAAAGGCAGCCTGCGCTGCCGGGTCGGCCTTGGCGATCACGGGGCGGGGCTTGCGCAGCCGAAATCCCATCTGGCCGAACAGCCGCTGGCATTGGCGCGTTCCCAATGCAACCTGATAACGCTGGCGCAAATGCTCGGCCAGCAGCTTGCCGTCCCACAAGGTCTGGGCCAGGCCGAATTCTCGCGGGCTACGCCGCAAGTCGCACGCCAGGGATTGCCAATGTGCATCGCTCAATCGACTCGGTCGCCCCGATCGCTCACCTTCCTGCAATCCGGCAAATCCGATTGCCTCGAAGCGATTGACCCAGCGCTGCACCGTGCGCTCGCTCTCGTTGAGCCACAACGCCGCTTGACGCGCACTCATGCCGTTCGCCACCAGCAATACGCCGTGCAGCCGGTGATCGTACCGGGACTCCTCGTTGCGCTCGATTTCTTGACCTATGGCAACACTCATGACTTCCGTGTCGCTGATTTCCAGTTTCCTCATGACGGCCACTCCCATTGACCATGGAGACGCCGTCAGTATATCAGAACAATACGACATTATTTAAGACGCTGTGTATAGTGGGATGGCGGGTTGCCCTCCTCTGCCCAAACCCCCGAGTGGCTCCTAACAGATGAAGAAAATTCCAAACATGGAACGCTGTGAGGAGCGTGTGATACGCATGAGGTGCCCATCCAGTCATCCGTACCGTCGGCTGATTCATCCAGAAGGTACTCTGGTGATAGTGTTTCTGTTGCTCGCCGTGGCCGGCTGCGCAGGACTGGGGCCCACGGGGAAGCCCGTTTCCGGGAAGGGGGTATTCGTCTATTTCCTGCCGCCGCCGCACTACCAGGTGGTTGCACGGCTTGATGCGACGGGATACGGTGGCGGCGTACCGGGCAACGAGGGAATAGGGATGGATTATCGGGTGCTCGAGCATTTGCGCCGTCAAGCCCAGCGCCTTGGGGCCAATGGGGTGCTTTTGGAACGGGTCTGTGGGGTGGCGTGCGTGATCAAGGACATGGGTAGCGTGAATGCCCCCGAAAATGAGAGCACGATCCCCTTTGATTTCTGGGTATATCGCGCCGAGGCCATTCGCGTGCCTAGCCCAGCCTGTCCCTTCCCAGCAAAACTCTGTGACTGGCTTGAACCGAGCCGCTCGGTCGCAGAGCAGGCTAATGTACATGTTGATCCTTACTCTTATGCTGGTTTCCCGGTGCTAGCGACGGCGTCACTCCCTACGGGAGTTCTCAGACAGTCGGTCGGCCAAGTGAAGCAGGTCTACCTATCATGCCGCCCCGGGTTAGGGGCTTATTCGCGCGTGCCGGCGCGTATCGAGGCTCGGGTTGGTCGGAACGGGCGGATCGACAAAGTGCGAGTGATCCAGATGGGGAAAGAGGCAACGGGATCTTTCTCACATGGCTTTTTGTGGACGATCCGCCGCTGGCGCTTTCAGCCGCTGATGGTGCGAGGGAAGCCCCATGCCTTTGATCTGCTCATACTCCTGAAGCGCATCAGCTGGAACGCTTGGCATCAAAGGCATGAACCCTATATCTGTCGCGAGCAGGCTCATATTCCCGACTGGTATGTCTACCTGCCGAAGAAGGGGAGCGATGCGCTGCCGCTGGCTGTGGCTGCGGCGACCCGACACCCTTGACCTTCCAGTTTGTCCTCAATACGGGGCATAGTGCGAGCGGACAGCCCCTGAACGACAGCGGACAACCCATCACAACCGGAGACAGCGGGCAACCCCTGGGCCAGCTCGTCGACCTCCTTGAGGAAGGAGTCGAGTTCGAGCATCTCCATGATGTCAAACTGGAACCGTCGACTCACCAGTTGAATGGATGCATGAGTGCTTGTACGACGGTTTGGGATGTCATTTCCGCCTATGGCTATGGGATTCCTGGTTCTTCAAGCTACGGGGGTGGGAGCGCTTTTGTTAGTATGTGGACATTCACGCAGGACGGCATCTGTGGCAGTGGCGGTTGTCCCTCTGCCTCCAAACCGAGTGGGGGCTGATACGCGATGAACGTTTCAAACAGAAATACGTATGCGGAGAACGGATGATGTCCTCATCCCGGCTTCTGCAGCACCGGCTGATTCGCTCAGGAGGCACTT
>DAHXNI010000012.1 GCA_027365475.1 Pseudomonadota bacterium
TTGCGCCTGTAGGGCAGGAAAATGAAGAAACGCAGCAAAAAATAGGGCAATAACGGGTAAAATCACCAAAAAAAGGTGTTTTCAAAAAATCCTGGGCGGAAATGGGCGGCAGTCGTGAGCTAAGTCCGACAGGCTGCTAGGCACTGAAGCTAGCATTCCCCCTGAGCGGGCTGGAAGGCATGGGCCAGATCACGCATCGCCAGAGCTGGATTTTCCGCGTCCCATACACCTGATATGACCGCAAGCCAATCTGCGCCTGCCCGGACCACCGGTCGGGCATTATCCGGGCGAATCCCGCCGATGGCACAGATTGGCGTGTCGATCGACTGGCGCGCGTTGCGGAGGCTATCGAGCGACAGTCGCGTGGCATCGGGCTTGGTGGGCGACGGATAGATACTGCCGAAAGCGATATAGTCTGCTCCTTCGCGTGCCGCGGCACGTCCCCGTTCGAGATCGCCATAGGCCGAAGCGCCAATGATGGACTCCTCGCCGAGGAGAGCCCGCGCGAATCCGATACCGGGATCGGTCCGTCCGAGGTGGACCCCATCGGCACCGAGCGCATGTGCACGGATCGGATCGTCGTTGATAAGGAGAGGCACACGGGTTTGCCGGCAAATGGCCAAGACCCGTTCGGCAAAGTCGCGGGATTCGCCTCCCCAGGAACTTTTGTCCCGGAGTTGTACGAGCCCCGCACCGGCGCGAATTACGGCTTCCAATTCGGCGATGAGCCGTGTGCGCGAGCGGCCTTGGGGGTCGACGATGAGATAGGGTCCCTGCCCGCGGGGTTTCAAGGGGGCACGCCAGCCCGGAACGGGATCTGTCCACCGTGACCGATGGGTCGGGCCTTGACCAGGGCGAGATGGGTCCACCGCAATCCCGCGCGGACAGCCATTTTAAGGGGGTATCCGCGTGCCAGATAACTCGCACAGGCGGCCGCAAGTGTGCAGCCACTGCCGTGAAAAGCAGCCGGCAGCCGGGCATCGTTCCAGCGTTCGATGGTTCCATCCGACGCGTAAAGGGTCGAGGTGACATAGGGCCGATTCAGATCTTGATCGCCTCCTGTGACGAGGATGGCTCCGGGTCCGAGTGTCAGAAGAGCCCGCGCTGCCTCATCGGCCGTAGGGGCGGATGGGGCCAAAGCCTGGAGTTCGATCCAGTTGGGGGTCAAGAGAGTGGTGATCGGCAAAAATCGGCTGCAGACGACATCCGCCCAGCCATCCTGGGCGAGCAGAAAACCTCCCGATGCTTTCCAGATCGGATCCAGAACAATCGGTACCGGGCGCACTTTCTCGAGGAGTGTGGCCAGACGCTCGCCGACTGCCTGGGAACCCCAGAGTCCGACTTTGATGCTGTCCGGATGAATATCCGAGACCACTCTCCCGAAGCAGGCCTCAAGCCAGTCGGGATCCACGGATTCGATCTGTTCGACATTTTCGGTATCCTGAACCGTGAGTGCCGTGACGATGCTCAGCGGATGGACACCGAGTGCGGTCGCAGTCTGGATGTCGGCTGTGAGACCAGCCCCCCCACTGGGGTCGTGGCCACCGATAAAAAGTGCCGTCTCGGCCTGCTCTATGGACATGGAACGCCTGTCGGCTGTCTTTTGCCGTTCAAACATGGGAAAATAAGCCAGTTGTGCTGAGAGAGCAAGCCCCCACGAATGATCACGGCATGAAAGTTTATATGTGTGTGATATGCGGTTTTATTTACGACGAATCCAAGGGGCACCCGGAATCCGGTCTTGCCCCAGGAACCACCTGGGCTGAGGTATCCGAGGAGTGGACCTGCCCGGATTGTGGTGCGGGAAAGGAAGACTTCGAGATGATCGAAATCTGAGCCAGTGGTGCATCCGCCTCCGAAACCTGGCCAACATGAGCCCTGCTCCACAGAGTTGGCTCAAGAACTGGTGCCACGCCAGTGGGCACCGGTGATCCTGCTCTATCCATTGTGTCGCCGGGCTCTCGGGCTGATCCGATGATCGCATTCTCGATCCTCATTTTCCTGATCCTCCTGAATGGCTGGTTTTCGATGGCCGAGATGGCCATTGTGTCTGCGCGCCGGATACGGCTCGAACGGCTCGGCCGACAGGGGCGGCACAATATCCGGCGGACGAAGGCAGCCCTGACACTGGTCGCCGAACCGGGACGATTTTTCCCGACCATCCAGATCGGGATCACGGCGATCACCATTCTGGTCGGTGTGTTTGGCGAACAGAGTCTGGCCCGGACGTTCACGCGCTGGTTCAGGATCTTGCCGATTAACGCCTCCACTGCATCCGGTCTCGGGGTTGCCCTTCTTGTGGCTGGAATTACACTCCTATCGATTCTGATTGGCGAGTTGATCCCCAAACGGCTCGCGCTCCTCAATCCGGAACGGGCCGTACTCTGGGTGGCTCGCCCACTTCATCTGCTGGCGTGGCTGGTTTCTCCAATTGCAAGTGCCCTGAATCATCTGAGTAATGCTGCACTCGGATGGTTCACTGTGAAGTCTGGGGTTCAGGATCCTACGATTACGACTGATGAGTTGCGTTCACTCATGGAGCAGGGCAGTCTCGCCGGTGTGTTTGCACCTTTCGAACCCGCTCTTGTCACGAATGTTCTCAAACTGGATGAAGAGGATTTGACTCCTATCATGACCCCGCGGGTAGACATTGAGGCATTAGATCTCAATGCGCCTTTCGAGACCAGCCGCCAGGAGATCATGGAATCGCGATACAACTCGTTCCCGGTATGCCGCGATGGTCTCGAGCATATTCTGGGTGTGTTGGATCGTCGCGATTTTGTAAGGCGCGATCTTCGGCTCGAACCCGCCTCGATCCCGCGTCTCCTGCGTCCGGCTCTCTATCTGCCGAGCACCGCTTCCCCACTCGGTCTTTGGGAGTTGCTCGAACGGGAGCAACAGCATCTGGCGCTCATCGTCGATGAATATGGTGACATCGAGGGGCTCGTCACGCGCTACGATCTTCTCAAGGCCATTGTGGGTCTCCTGCCCTCGCATGCGGCACGGTTGGGTGAAGTGGTCGAGGAGGCACCCGGCATCTGGATTCTCGGCGGGCAGTTGTCGCTCGAGCGGGTAGCCGAGCTGCTCAAGCTGCCCTCCCTGGGCCCATCGGAGGGCCGGAACTACCATACGCTCGCGGGTTTTCTGCTCCAGGCATTTGGGCGCATCCCGCAAGCCGGGGATATCTGCGCCGTGGAGGGATTCCGGTTCGAGATTCTTGCCATGCAGACCCACCGGATCGTTCGGGTTCGGGTTGTCCAGAGCGCTCCTCCGAGTTCAGCCAGTGCGGATGCGGATTTGACCAAGAATGCATCGGGGGAGGAGTAAGATAAATCCCACCATGCTGGAGGAAACCCCATGACCATTGAACGCGCGTCGACCGGTCGGAAATCGACCATTTTCTGGTTGACTGCCATCGCCGGGATTTTGGCTCTTGTGGGTCTCGCACTGACAATATTGCCGGGACCGTTTTATCGAATGAAGATATTCTCCCTGGGTATGGCATTCCAGTCGATCACCGATGGTGCTTATGTCGGTATCCTCGCCTTGGTCTTCGGACTGATTAGTGCCGGGACCGCGCTTTTCGTGCACCGCTCGCGCCTCGCGATGGCAAGTCTCGTGTTCGTGATGGGCGGCCTTCTGGCCTTCGGAGTCCCATACTACTGGCTGCAAAAAGCCGAATCGGTTCCTCCCATCCATGACATCACGACCGATCCTGCGCATCCGCCCGCGTTCGTCGCACTATTGCCGCGCCTTGCACACATTCCGAATTCTCCGGTCTATGGCGGGGGCAATGCGCGTGCGCGCAAGATCGAGCGCGCATCGGTGATCGGATTTGCGACCCGGGGGGAAGGGCGCAGGAATCCCAAGGCTGCGCTCGTAGTCAAAAACTGCAAAAAGTGGTCGCCCCGCTGCCTTTCGACTGTTCAGTCGGTTTATTATCCGGATATTCATCCTTTGATTTTCAAGGGAAAGCGTCTGGCACAAGTGTATGCTGCCACACTGGCGATCGTGCGCCGCCGGGGCTGGAAAGTGGTTTTTGCAAGCCCAGGTACCGGCCGCATTGAAGCCGTTGCCCGAACAGGATGGTTTGGGTTCAAGGACGATGTGGCATTGAGGATCCAGGCCGTCTCTTCAGGCACGCGCGTCGATATGCGTTCCGAATCGCGGATCGGTTTGTCCGATATCGGAAGAAATGCGGAGCGGGTTCATCGGTTTCTCCATGCGCTCAAGACGCATCTCGATGGGTGAGAAGACCGGTTGCGTCACTCGTTTGAAGGCTGGTTCACCTCGTGCATGGTTTCTGAGTTCGCCCATCCGTGCATAGCAGGCAGAGCCTGTGGGTCCGTATCGCTGTTCTGGCCGCTGTGGGCTGGGTGGCCGTGCGCCTGGGTCTTGTGCCATGGCTTCAGCTTGACCGTATTCAAGCCGAAATCGGGTACTTTCAGGAATTGGTCCGGCAGCACGAGATGCTTGCGCTTCTCATTTTGGGTGGGCTGTATTTTCTCACCACCGCGCTCAGTCTGCCCTTTGGCCTCTTCTTGTCGGTTCTACTCGGGTATCTTTTGGGCCGCTGGGTCGGGACCTCTCTCATCGTTTGTTCAGCGACGGCGGGTGCTCTGGTTCTGTTCATCCTCGCGCGCTGGTTCCTCGGCCGATGGATCCGGAATAGACTTGAACGGCAGCCTCAGGCCGCATTCATTGCTCGCGGCTTTGAACATCACGCCTTCAACTATCTCCTGCTCTTACGCCTGATTCCGCTTTTCCCGTTCTGGCTGGTCAATCTGGTACCGGCTTTAACGGCGATCCGAACGCGTGATTATGTGGCTGCCACGTTTCTGGGTATTCTCCCCGGCAGTTTCGTATTCGCCAACTTCGGTGCGAGTCTCCGCCATTTCAAACTGGGCGATCCATGGTCAACCGAAACCGTGACCGCCTTGATGCTCATCATTCTGTTGAGCCTGCTGCCGGTCATCTATCGCCTCTGGAAAAAAAAGCGTCCAGGGATTGGGCCCGAGGTTCCGGGATGAAAACCTCAACCGATGCAATAGGCGCTCGAGACGCGGCCGACCCTCCGGTTCCCCTCAGACTTTCCATCATCATTCCAGTGCGTAACGAAGCCCATGCTCTTGCGATCCAGGAAAGCACCCTGCTCGCACTTCGCAATCGGGGACACGAGGTGATTGTGGTCGATGGAGGCAGCCTGGATAGGAGTGTGGAGATCGCCAGACGTTTTGCGACTCACGTTCTGGTGACTCCACCCGGTCGGGCCCGGCAGATGAATGCCGGTGCCGATGTGGCTTCCGGAGCCATTTTGCTTTTTCTCCACGCGGATGTTCTCCTGCCATCGGGTGATTTCACAGATTGGCTGCCATCGCCGGAAAGCGGAGGGGCTCCAATCTGGGGATGCTTTCCGGTCCGGCTCGATTCCCCAAAGCGGCTCTACCGCCTGATTGCAGCAGGGATCAATGTTCGCGCACATGCGACCGGGGTGGTGAGCGGCGATCAGGCACTTTGGGTTCGGCGTGACTGTTTCGAGCGAATGGGCGGATTCGCGGAAATCCTGCTCATGGAAGACATTGAGCTGTCGAAGCGGCTCAGAAAACAAGGCCCACCCGTATCTTGCCGATCCCCGGTTACCGTATCCGCTCGGCGCTGGAAACAGGGGCACCCGATCCGTCTCGTGATCCGCATGTGGATACTCCGGATCGCCTATGCTTGTGGGGTCCCACCCCAATACTTGGTGGGTTTTTACGACCGCAGCTATCCGCGCGATTGGAGTTGAGGGCATGGCCATTGAGGTTTGGATCCGGATCGGCTCATTTGTAGGGCTGTTCATTCTTTTTTGTGCATTAGAGCGGATCTGGCCACGTCGTCCACGACGGACCCGAGGATTTTTCGGTAATCTTCTGCTCGCGCCACTGGGATCGCTCGCTTCCCGGATCCTGATCCCGGCCGGGCTTGTCCTGTTCGCCGCGAGCTGGAACTGGGGGCTTTTGCATTGGCTGGATCTCGATCCGCTGGCCGCAATTCCTCTGGGTGTGCTTGTGCTCGATTTCATCATCTACCTTCAGCACCGGCTGTTTCACAGGATTCCCTGGCTCTGGCGGCTCCACCGTGTCCATCACAGTGATCTTGAACTCGACGTAACCAGTGGCATCCGGTTCCATCCTGGAGAAATCTTTCTCTCGACACTGGTCAAGCTGGCAGTGATCGCACTGCTCGGTCTGTCCGCTCCGGCCGTGCTTGTCTTTGAGATTCTGCTCAATGCGACCTCGCTTTTCAACCACAGTAATCTCGTCCTCGGAGCTTCGTGGGATCGGCGTCTGCGTAGAGTGGTCGTGACCCCCGCGATGCATGAAATTCACCATTCCGCCTGGCCCGGTGAACTGGATCGGAACTTTGGTTTCAACTTTCCCTGGTGGGATCGCTGGCTCGGGACTTACCGTGTGCGATCCAGTGCTCCGACGCCGATTCCGATCGGACTGCCCGGACAGGATGGGCGTTGTCTCGGGTTCTGGCAAATGCTCTGGGATCCCTTCCGGCACTGGCCAGAGATCAGATCGGAAACCCCGGTGTCATAGCTGTGTGCGCACGTTCCGTGCAGGCATCCATCCCGATTCTGCTTTTTGCCAAGGCACCCGTGCCCGGTTCGGTCAAAACCCGGCTCATCCCCACGCTCGGTGCGGAGCAGGCAGCTGAGCTGGCCGAAACACTGGCGGAGGAAACCATTCAGGCGGCGCTCGCATCAGGCGTGGGACCGGTTTCGCTCTGGGGTGCGCCGGACGTATCGCATCCCTTTTTCAGGAGAATGGAAGAGCGCTATGACATCGCTCTTGAAACACAGGAGGGGACTGATGTGGGTGTCCGCATGGGTCATGCGCTCGATACGCAACTGCACGATCATCCGGCCGCTATTCTGACGGGAACCGATCTCATGCACCCCACCCCGGAGCTTTACAGAGGTGCAGCTCGGGCATTGGCATCCGGAGCCCATGCGACACTCGCGCCGAGTGCCGACGGCGGGTATGTTCTGATCGGCTTGAGCCGGATGATTCCAACTCTCTTCCGTGGGATAGCGTGGGGAGCTGATGGGGTTTGCGCGGAGACCCTTTGTCGTCTCGAAGCGCTGGGGTGCCCCTTTGTCCTCCTGCCGCTTCAGCGCGATCTCGATATCCCTGAAGATTATGCTGACTGGGTCACTGTGCACAACTCTGATTTTCTCATGGAGGGCTGATATCGGACTGGTGCGATGTCTGGCAGTCTGTCGGGATTTGAAGTGGGCGCGGAGGATGTCGGCATCGTGCTGGTGGTCACCTGGGATGACGCCGGACTTACAGGTTGCCTCATCGGAAACCGCAAGGCCGGTCAGGTCTGTCCTGAAACCGCTCCTACCGAATCAGGGTCTCCATACGTTCCTACTGCCTGAACCCTATACGCGATGAACATTCTCGATCCGGCGCAGGTCACACCTCGATTTGGACTTGCTGCACTGTTGAATCCACATCTTGGGGTTGGTGGTTACCCCACCTTGGCGTAAGAAGCGTAAAAAACGGGGGTTAGAGCGCTAGAATTGACAAGCGCAGGATATTTCGCTTAAAATTAAAATAGTAGGTCTTTTTTTCCATTTTTATTTTTTACTCAAGCTGCCATCCGCGGAATTCGTCTTTTCGTTGGCGTTTGCGAAAAGGTTGATTCTCGGAACGGGTGGCCGATCCCAATCTGACGGAAGGAACGGTCTTGACGCTTGCTCTTGCCTACCTTGCGGTCGCCTCAGCTTTGCTGTCGGCACTGGTCGCGTTGGCAACCGATCGCTACCCCGTCGTATTCAAGATCACTTCTTTCGTGCTGCTTGGTGCAGCCGGCATCAGCGCGGTGGCTGCGGGCGTCATGAACCTGCTGTCCGGCAAGATCCATACCGCGCAACTGGGTCTGGGTTTGCCTTGGCTCGCCTGGCATCTGCGTCTTGATCCCTTGTCGGGCTTTTTCATGGCCGTGACGGGGATCGTGGTCTTGGCCGTGGCATTTTACGGTCCCGCATACGTGCGCCAGTATCAGCATGGTCCGCAGCCCCTTTCGGTCCTGGGATTCTTTACCGGTCTGTTTGTCGCTGGCATGCTGCTCGTACTCATGGCAGACGATGCTTTCCTGTTCCTGGTTGCCTGGGAACTGATGTCGCTCTCGAGCTATTTTCTGGTCACTTACCAGCATCAGTATGCGTCCAACCGGAGGGCCGGGTATCTCTATCTTCTGATGGCTGAAATCAGTGCGCTGCTCATCCTGTTGGCTTTTGGTGTTCTCGCGCAGTTCAGTCACAGTTTTGCCTTCCATGCCATGCGCCATGCTCAGGTTCCACCTTTCTGGGCCACAACGGCCTTTGTGCTGGCGTTCCTCGGTTTTGGTTTGAAGGCGGGTCTGATTCCATTTCATGCATGGCTACCGGAAGCGCATCCCGTTGCACCCTCGCATATCTCCGCACTCATGAGTGGCCTCATGCTCAAGATCGCCGTGTATGGGCTGATTCGGTTTTCGTATGGCTTGCTCGCCCATATCCGCTGGGAATGGGGGCTTGTACTGCTACTCATGGGAACAGCCTCAGCTCTTTGGGGGGTGCTCTATGCCCTCATGCAACACGACCTCAAGCGACTGCTGGCGTACCACTCGGTCGAAAACATCGGGATCATTTTTATGGGGCTCGGCCTCTCCATGATCTTCATCGGCACCGGTCACCCGGTGCTCGGCGTACTGGGCCTGATCGCTGCGCTCTACCATACCCTCAATCATGCGCTCTTCAAGAGCCTGCTCTTTCTCGGATCGGGCGCTATTCTCATGCGTACCCACGAAGGCGATCTTGAGCATATGGGTGGATTGATCCGGCGCATGCCACAGACCGCTTTTCTCTTTCTGATCGGCTGCCTCAGCATTTCTGCCCTGCCCCCGTTCAACGGTTTTGTCTCCGAGTGGCTGACCTTCCAGTCGGCATTGCAGGTCTCCGTGCTGTCCAACGCCGTGCTGCGTGCCATCATCCCGGTGACAGCAGCGCTGCTGGCATTGACCGGCGCGTTGGCTGCCACCTGTTTCGTCAAAGTCTACGGGGTCGCCTTTCTGGGCCGGGCACGCACCCGTCGTATCCGTCACGCTCGTGAAGTGCACTGGAGCATGCGTCTGGCCATGGGAACGCTGGCCCTCCTGTGCCTTTTGTTTGGAGTCCTGCCGACTGTGACCATCCGCGTATTGGGATCGGTCACGAAGCTGTTGCTGCATCGGGGGCTGCCAAGTGCCTCAGTTCACGGCTGGCTGTGGCTGACGCCAGTCTCGGCTGGGGTGGCCTCCTACTCCGCTCCGCTGGTTGTGTTCGGCCTGCTTCTGGCGCTTGGAATCGGCTATGTGCTGCTCCACCCTCGCATGAGTAGTGGTGCGATCCGTCGTGTCTCAGCCTGGGACTGTGGATTTGGTGCTCTCAGTACGCGCATGCAGTACACGGCAACCGCTTTTTCGATGCCCATCCGCCGTATCTTCAATCCAGTCTGGCTGGTCGACGAATCCACGACGGTTCACATGGATCCACGGGAGCCGCTCCGGGTTGCTTCAGTCGAGTACCAGCTGCATATCGGTGACCGTTTCTGGCCGATGCTCTACGAACCGGTCAGCCGCTGGGTGTTGTCTGCCGCACGCTATGTCAGCCGAATCCAGACCGGTCGCGTGCGAACGTATCTGGCATACTCCTTTGTCACCCTGCTGGTTCTGTTGTGGCTCATCCGCTGATTGCCTGGGCGCTGGCGCTCCTGCAGACGCTGCTGTTTATTGCGAGTGCACCACTTCTGGCGGGTTGGATCAAATGTGTGCGGTGCGTACTCCAGAACCGCGCCTCTCCATCTGTGTTGCAGCCTTATCGTGATCTCGGAAAATTGTTTCGCAAAAAAGTGGTCCTGGCAGAGGAGGCGTCCTGGCTGTTTCGGTCGACGCCTTATATCGTACTGGGCACGATGATACTGGCCGCCGCCGTCATTCCACTAGTGACCGTTCGCCTTCCGACCGACGCCATTGCGGATGTCATCGTGCTGGTCGGGTTTCTTGCATTGGGTCGTTTCTTTCTGGCGCTGGCGGGTCTCGATATCGGTACCTCATTTGGGGGCATGGGGTCGTCGCGTGAGATGATGGTGGCCTCCCTGGCCGAGCCGGCCATGCTGATGGCCGTCTTTACCCTCTCCATGACGGCATCGAGTACCAACCTCTCGACGGCGATGCACTATCTGCTTCAAAGCGGGCTCGTACTGAGACCGGCGTTCGTGTTCACGGCGGCCGGTTTGATGATGGTCGCGATTGCGGAAACCGGGCGCTTGCCAGTCGATAACCCTGCGACGCATCTTGAGTTGACCATGATTCACGAGGGAATGATCCTCGAATACAGTGGACGTCATCTGGCGCTCATGGAGTGGGCTTCCGAAATCAAGCTCATGATTTATGCAGTCCTGATTGCGGATATCTTTCTGCCATGGGGTATTGCGACGCGGTTTACAGCGTGGGCACTGGTGATGGGTGTGGTTGCAATTGGAGCGAAGCTTGCGCTTTTGGTGGTACTGCTTGCCGTCATTGAGAGCGGATTAGCCAAGATGCGATTGTTTCGCGTGCCGGAGTTCCTGAATCTTGCGTTCCTCCTGTGTCTGCTCGGTCTCCTCAGTCATATCATTCTGGAAGTGGGAATCTGATGGTTGCAGTCGGCCTCTATACGCAGGCGATTCGGATGCTGGCTGCCCTGGTTTTGTTCACCTCGTTTGCTTTGCTCGCGCAAACGCGCATGGCTGCACTGATCCGTCTGTTTGCCTGGCAGGGCGCACTTCTGGCTGTGACGACCGCGCTGGTTGCGCTGGTCACCCATCAGCCGCGCCTGTATTTGTCTGCCCTGCTCACACTGGGCCTCAAGGCGCTCCTCATCCCCTGGTTCCTGAACCGGCTGGTCATTCGCCTGGAATTACAGCATGAAACGGAAGACCTCCGGGGTAACGCAATGGTCTTGCTGGGCGCTGCTGCCTTGACCGTGTTCAGTTACTACGTCGTGATGCCGATTGTCGAGCTTTCCACCCTGGTTACCCGGAATGTCATCGCCGTCAGCTTGGCGATCGTCCTGCTCGGGATGCTGCTGATCATTGTGCGGAGGAAAGCCGTCACCCAGGTGGTCGGATTCATGTGCATGGAGAACGGCCTCTTTTTCGCTGCAGTGGTATCCACTTACGGAATGCCGATGGTCGTTGAGCTGGGAGTCGCTTTCGATGTGCTGGTTGCCTCCATCCTGTTTGGCGTGTTCTTCCTGCATCTCCGCGATAGCATCGATTCGTTGGATGTGGACCGGCTCAACCGGCTTCGGGAGGCAGACGAATGAATCCGCATGCCGATTCGATCTATCCGGTGCTGCTGATTCCTCTCTTGGGCGCCATCGCGCTCGGCGCCATCGGTCATAGCCGTCGCGCCGGCTGGGTCAACATTGCGATCTCTGCCGCAACATTCATGGCATCTCTCAGGCTGGCCCTGGGGGTATGGGAACATGGCCCGCTGCTCACCACGAGCGGAATGTTCTATATCGACGCATTCAATGTCTACCTCCTGGTGCTGACCACTTTTGTCGGTCTCACGACAGCGATCTTCTCGCGCAACTACATGCTGGATGAAATGAAACAGGGGCGCGTGAACAGCAAGCGACTGCAGCTGTACCATGCCATGTATCAGGGGTTTCTGTTCACTATGCTGCTTGCGCTGGCGACCAATAATCTCGGTATTCTCTGGGTTGCCATGGAAGGCGCCACTCTCGCTACCGTTCTTCTGGTCAGTCTTTACCGTACACCGGAATCGATTGAGGCTGCCTGGAAATATTTCATTCTGTGTGGTGTGGGGATTGCCCAGGCGTTGTTTGGTACGGTCTTGCTGTTCTTTGCCGCTGAACGGGTCATTCCTAATCGGCATCAGGCGCTGCTCTGGAGTGTCCTCTATGCGCATGCGGCCCGCCTGGATCCTGCTGTCATGGGCCTGGCGTTCGTCTTTCTGCTCGTGGGTTATGGCACCAAAGTCGGGCTGGTGCCCCTGCACAACTGGCTACCGGATGCCCATTCAGAAGGTCCGACGCCCATATCGGCCGTTCTTTCGGGATTGCTGCTCAATGTCGCGCTCTACGCTCTGGTTCGCATCAAGATGCTTGCTGATCCGACTCTCGGCGTGCTCCCGGGTGAACTCATGATGGGGTTTGGGATGCTATCGTTCATCGTGGCCGTGCTGTTTTTGCATCGACAGCGCGATATCAAACGGCTCTACAGTTATTCCTCTATTGAGCACATGGGGCTCATGACATTCGGGTTCGGGATCGGGGGGGCACTTGCGACTTTTGCCGCGCTTCTGCACATGACGGTCCACTCGCTGACCAAGTCATCCATTTTTGTCACAGCTGGACATGCCGCGCACATTGCGGGCACCCAGAGCATTGACCGGATCCGGGGACTGATTCGCACCCAACCAGCCGTTGGGTGGGGGCTGCTCATTGGAACGGCAGCCATTGCCGGATTCCCCCCCTTCGGCATTTTCACCAGTGAGTTCCTGCTCCTTGCAGCTACCATGCAAAGCTGGCCTTGGCTTACCGCACCTCTGCTGATCGGGTTGGTCGTTGCCCTGGCGGGATTGTTCCGGCAGGTACAGCCCATGGTGTACGGAGAAGCTCTGCCAGGCCAGAGACACGCCCGAACCAGCATGCTGCCGGTTGCTGTGCATCTGGCACTTGTATTGTGGTTGGGCCTTGCGATTCCCGCTTTTCTGGCGCAATGGTTCAATCACGCCACTTTTCTGATTTCCGGGAGTTCGCTGCTGTGATCTGCGGGAGCGTAGTGTGGTGGGCTCCGGGGAGCAAGACCCCGGTGCGAGTGGTCGTGTCAGGTGTCTGAGCCATCCGTCTGGGCAGTCGATTTTGCGGCCCGATTCCAAGAGCCTGCGGTGGCCGTTCGTGCCAGTGGCCAACCAGTGCGGGTATCCCAGTACCGGCTGTCTGTTGCGCCAGAAGAATGGGGACGTGTCGCTGAAGAAGCAGCCCATGTGGGTCTGCGCTGGGGGGGACTTTGGGCCGAGGACCGTGATGCACGGATCGAACTGACCGTCGTGCTGGAGCAGTGCGGCATCTATCTCATGGTCCGGACCCGAACGACGGATCTCGCTCCATCGGTTGCGTCTCATACCGCGTACTACCCTGCAGCTGGCCGGTTCGAGCGTCGCTTGACGGATCTGTTTGGGATCACGTTTAGGGGTCAGGCCGACTCTCGTCGCTGGATCCGGCATTTGGCCTGGTCCGAGAATGAGTTTCCATTGCGCAAAGCCTACAGTTTGGTGGGGCACGATGGGGCCGCGGTCCGGCCGGATTCGGGATATCCTTTTCTTGAGGCTCAAGGTGCTGGCGTATACGAAATCCCTGTCGGACCGATCCATGCAGGTATCATCGAACCCGGGCATTTTCGGTTCCAGGCGGTGGGCGAGTCAATCTTGAATCTCGAAGTGAGACTCGGATATGTGCACAAGGGCATTGAGAAAACTGCCGAAGGTCGCGATCCGGATGGTCTGGCCCGTCTTGCGGGACGTGTATCGGGAGATGCAACCGTGGCTCACACATGGGCAGCCTGCATGGCGATGGAGCGTGCGGCAGGCATTGAGGTACCCGTACGTGCGCTGGCCTTGCGTGCGATCCTGGCGGAACGGGAACGGATCAGCAATCATCTGGGGGATATCGGTTCGATCTGCGGCGATGTCGGTTTCGCGTTCGGACAGTATCAGTTCGGGCGGTTGCGGGAACGCTGTCTGAGACTTCATGCGGAACTGTTCGGGCATCGGTTGGCGATGGATACGGTCGTCCCGGGTGGCGTGCAACCTGATTTACCGACTGACGGTGCGCATCGCTTGTTGGAAGACGGCATTGAGCTTAGACAGGAGCTTGAGGAGCTCAATGCCATTCTGAGCGAGAATTCCTCACTTCAGGACCGATGGTGCATGACGGGCATCCTTCCCACCGAGACGGCACGGATGCTCGGTGTCTTGGGATATGTCGCTCGCGCGAGTGGGGTCGATTTCGACCTCCGCCGGGATGTGCCTTACGCACCATACGATACCCTCAAGGTGCGTGTGCCGATAGCGACTGTGGGTGACGTGGCTGCACGAGTTCGGGTTCGTCAGGAAGAAATCGATGTGGCGCTGGGCCTCATTGATGAGCTGGTCAGCGTGTTGCCGGGAGGCCCCTGCCGGGTGCCGTGGTCGGTGCCCGCTTCGGACGCAGAGGGGTTGGGGTGTGTGGAAGGCTGGCGCGGCGAACATCTGGCTTATGTGCGTTTCGGGCCGGATAACACCATCGCCCGGTACTACCCCCGGGATCCGAGCGTGTTCAACTGGCAAGCACTGGAAAAGCTGATCATCGGTAACATCGTGCCGGATTTTCCGGTATGCAATAAATCCCTGAACGGGTCGTACTCCGGACATGATCTCTGAATTCCATCGATCCAGTCATGGGGCGCGGGCCGGTACAGGTGTTCCGGATTTCTCGCGAGGTCGTCAAACATGTTCCGCCTATTAAACAAAATCCACCGTGTGGGCGGGGTGAGCGAGCCACTTGTGCAAGAATCAGGGGGCCTGGCCTTTGAGGCCGTGGGGGCGCGTCTCAGGGAGGCCGTGGGGCAGCGGTTCCGAGGCAGTTTGGCGATCCGAGAAGTGGATGCCGGTTCCTGTAACGGCTGTGAACTTGAGATTCACGCGCTCAACAATGTGTATTACAGCATCGAGCGATACGGTATCCATTTCGTCGCTTCGCCGCGTCACGCCGATCTGCTTTTGGTCACGGGCCCTGTCTCGCGGCACATGCAAGCGGCACTCTTGAGCGCCTATGTCGCCATGCCTGAACCGAAACTGGTGCTCGCGATCGGCAATTGCGGCGCGGATGGAGGGGAGTTCGGAACGTCCTACGCAAGCTGCGGTGCGGTCCAGAATGTCATCCCGGTGGACGGCATCATCCGCGGTTGTCCACCCACGCCGCTCGCGCTCATGCGAGGAATCCTCTCCCTCATCGATCGGAAAACACCTGGGTGAATCGGGAGTTTCGATGGGGTGCCTGCTGGAAGGATGCAACGGCGCACATCGATCCATCGGGATTTTTTGCAAATTAGCGCCATTCCACGTAAGGTAGGGGTGAAACGCAGAGTGGACTAGACAGTCGCTCCGTCTTTGGGCGGAGAGGAAAGTCCGGGCTCCACGGATCAGGGCGCCAGGTAACGCCTGGGGGGCGCGAGCCTACGGAAAGTGCCACAGAAAAGATACCGCCGAAACGTCGCAAGGCGTTGGCAAGGGTGAAATGGTGCGGTAAGAGCGCACCGCGCTGCCGGTAACGGCAGTGGCAGGGTAAACCCCGCCCGGAGCAAGACCGAATAGGGGGGCAGGTCGCCTCAAAAACGACACGTGTGATCCGCACGGCTCCCGGGTTGGTCGCTTGAGTGCAACGGTGACGTTGCATCGAGATGCATGGCTGTCCGCGACAGAACCCGGCTTATCGGCCCACTCTGCGTTTCCTCACGAACGCTACTGCTGCATCTCGTATCCCTGGGTACGTTAGAAATGCCGGGGCGTGTTATGGAGTCGAGCAGCGAACCTGCGTATCAAAACTGAGATGGATGTTCGCCTCGTGCCGGACCAAAGGCATCGACTGGGCGGGTTTCGGCCGGATCGATGCGCTCATGGTGAGAAGCGGGCGGAACGTCTCAGGGCGCGGCGCACGCAGGATCTCAATGTGGAGAATATCTGACCGGGCATAGCCGAGGGCCTGACAGGCCTTTTGTGCGATCTTTTTGATCCGTTTAAAGCCTGTGACGATGAGATGCTCGCGGGCCCGATTCACTCCGAGCGGCTGATAGTTGATGGTGGGGTCGATGAGACGGGTTTCGAGCTGGCCGATGAGCTGACTGATGAGCGTGAGATTCCGTGTGCGGAGGGTGATGGATCCGGTGGCAAGCCATTGCCGGATTTGCCCGTTGACCCAGTTAATCGGCACGGTCCCGAGGCGGTTGATGAAGAAATGGATCTCACTTTGCACCGGTTTGAGCTGCGTGACAGCCCAGCGCAGGTTCCGATTCATTTCGATTTGGGCGCGATGGGGGGTGGGTGCGCGGCTTTGCGCCGTGAGGGTTGCCTTGAGTTCGGTCGGGACATGCGTTTTCAGGCTGAGGTCAAAGCTGATGGTCGGGCCCGTGCGTGTCGCGGCCCAAGTGGTTCCTGCGAACGTCAGGATTGCGACGAGCGCGAAAGTTCCCGTCAGTTTCCGGACGACTGGACAGGTTGATCTTGATTGACAATTGGAAATCACGCGCCGCTCCCTTGGGCCTCCTGAATGATGAGCCTAATCTGGATTCCGAGACAACTCAAGCCTTGGAAGGGTTCCCGGCTGCTTCTCGTGGGAACGGGATCTCGGTCCCTAAAGCTTGCGCCATTGGCGAAGGAAGGCCCAGGATGCATTCGGAGCGGGTTTTGGAGGGTGCATGGGGTATTTTTGTAACTTTATGATATTATTAATAAAATAAAAAAACCGGATCGGTTCTTCAAAGCTTTTCGGCCAAAACTCAAACAGGGGTTTGCAGTTGTGGTAAAAAGTGGTAAAAACTGGGATAGCGAGCACAACGGGAGCCGATTTTGTACCGTGGCGTCAATCAGGTGGCATTGGATGGGAAGGGCCGTCTCGCGGTCCCGACCCGCTACCGCCGCGCCCTGTCCGAGACGTGTCAGGGTGCGCTCGTTTTCACGGTCGATCGGGATGAGTGCCTGCTGCTCTATCCCCTGCCGGAATGGGAACAAGTAGAAGCGCAGCTTTCGGCCCTGCCCAATCTGGATCGTCAGACCCGTCGCTTGCAGCGGCTTCTGCTCGGCCATGCCACTGAAGTCGTCATGGATTCACACGGGCGCATCCTCGTGCCTCCGCCACTCCGCACCTTCGCGAGACTCGATCATCGAACAGTCTTGATTGGACAGGGGAACAAGTTCGAGCTCTGGGATGAGTCACGCTGGACTGAGAACCGGAGTGTCTGGCTTGCGGAAGGCATGCCAGCGGGTACGGACCTGCCCACCGAACTCGCCAACCTGCGGTTATGAGGCCCCCTGCCCGTGGAAATCACCCACGCTCCCGTCCTGGTCGAGGAGGTGGTGAGATCCCTCGTTGGGGATCCCGCCGGAATCTACATCGATGCGACCTATGGACGCGGCGGACATACCCGGGCGCTGCTCGCGGTACTCGATCCATCGGCGCGCCTGCTGGTATGCGACCGCGATCCCGAGGCTTTGGAGCATGCCCGGCACAACTTCGCAGGAGATGCCCGAGTACAAGTGTTGCAGGGTCGATTTTCAAATCTCAGCCACTGGCTCGAGGCTGAAGGGGTGATGGGTCAGATCCAGGGCATTGTTTTCGATCTCGGGGTCTCTTCGCCTCAGTTCGCGGATCCCCGACGTGGATTTTCATTTCAGACCGACGGCCCACTCGACATGCGCATGAGCCCGGATGCAGGGCGAAGTGCTGCCGACTGGCTGTCGCGCGTGAATCTGCCGGAACTCGAGCGGGTCATCTGGGAGTGGGGTGAGGAGCGTTATGCCCGACGCATTGCCCGGGCGATCATCTCTGAACGGCGCGCCGGGAAAGGGGAGTGGACTACTGGACGTCTCGCCCAACTCATCGCCCGTACGGTTCCGCGGCGAGAGCGTGACAAACATCCCGCAACTCGGACATTCCAAGCCATCCGCATTGCGGTTAATGAAGAACTTCTGGAGCTTGAGACGACTCTGCCGCAGGCAGCCCGTTCGCTTAGGATCGGCGGACGCCTTCTGGTCGTGAGTTTCCATTCGCTTGAGGACCGGATCGTCAAGCACTTTTTCAGGGATCACCGGGAACCGCGCCAATCTTCCCCGGATTCCCCGTCCCCGCACGAGTTTCGAGTGAAATCGCTGGGCCGGCCCGTGCGTCCGACGGTGCTTGAATGCCGCAACAATCCAAGGGCGCGGAGCGCCATCCTCCGGTTGGGAGAGCGGGTTTCATGAGAACCCCGACGATCCTGTCGATTTTTCTCGCGATCGCCTTGCTGGCCAGCGCGCTCCTCGTGGTTCAGGCGACCTATGAGCACCGGAGCCGACTGGCTGAGCTCATCCATCTCCGCTCGCTGCATGACCTCGCGGAGGCGCGCCGGATGCAACTCATGCTCCAGAAAAGCACCCTCACCAACCATGCCCGGATCGCACGGCTCGCCAAGCACGAGTTCGGCATGCATCCCCCGCGCCGGATCCGGCTGATCCTGGTCCGGAAACCATGACGTTGCCAGGCCGTTCCACGCAGTCGACCTCGATCCGCTGGTTTCTCCTGATCGCATTCTTCGCGCTTTTGGGTACCGGGCTGATCCTGCGTGCGCTCTGGCTCGAACTCGGCGCACGGACTTTCCTGCTGAAGCAGATGGCGGAACGGGATCTCAGGATCCTGACGCTTCCAGCACACCGGGGTCTCATCGTGGATCGTCATGGCGAACCGCTTGCCGTGAGTGCGCCCGTCGAGGATCTTTGTCTCGACCCCCGAGTGTTCATCCGGGAACGGGCTGATTGGGCACCTCTCGCCCGGATGCTCGGTTGGCCTGAGGGGCGTCTTGCGCGCGTCGTGGAGGCGTCCCGCCACGAGTATTTCCTTTATCTCAGGCGTGATCTCGATCCTTTTCGCGCCGAAAACATCTTGGACCGTGGAATCCCAGGCGTATTCATGGTGCCCGCCGATGAGCGGTTCTACCCCGCCGGCGCGATTGCGAGCCAGCTCGTCGGCTACACGAATATCGACGATCAAGGGCAGGGAGGCCTTGAGCTCGAGTTCAATCGCTGGCTCAGGGGCCGGGACGGACGCATGGAAGTGATCCAGAACGGGCGGGGACAGTCGGTCAGCGTGGTGCGGATTATTTCCCGCCCTCAACCGGGACGTATGCTGCGCACGAGTCTTGACCTGAGGCTCCAGTATCTCGCCTATCGGGCGCTGCGGAACGAAATCAGCAAGGAAAACGCACGTTCCGGCTCGGTGGTCGTGGTCAGCCCGCAGAGCGGCGAGATTCTGGCCATGGCGAGTTTCCCATCCTTCAATCCGAACAACCGTGCCACGTTTATCCCAGCACATATGCGTGCGCGCGCTGCGACCGATATGTTTGAGCCTGGCTCCTCCTTCAAACCGTTCACAATCTCGGCAGCTCTGGTCAGCGGCCGTTATGAACCCTGGAGCCTCGTCAATACCGGCAACGGCGTTTTCCGGGTCGGGGATTACACGATCCGGGACGATGCGGACTGGGGCATCATCAATCTCACGACTCTGCTTGAGAAATCGAGCAACGTGGGAGCGGCCAAAATCGCGCTTTCGCTCCCCCGCCATTACCTCTGGCAAGCCTATCGCGACTTTGGGTTTGGACAGACGACGGGCACGGGCTTTCCTGGGGAATCACCCGGGCTTTTGCACCGCTGGTTCGAATGGCCGCCAGCCGCACACGCGGCCATTGCCTATGGGTATGGGGTCTCCGTGACGGCGCTGCAGTTGGCGCGTGCCTACAGCGTGCTCGCAGATGGCGGTATCCGGCGCCCCCTCACCTTCCTCGACCTTGTTCATCCGCCGCGTGGTCGGCGGGTCATTCCGGCCCGCCTGGCACACACCCTGCGTACCATGCTCGAGACCGTGGTTTCGCCGGCAGGAACGGGTTTCCGGGCGCAGATCCCTTATTACCGGGTCGCGGGGAAAACCGGGACGGCCCGCCTGTTCATTCATGGGCACTACTCGCGACGGGTTTACAACTCGGTGTTTGCGGGCATGGCGCCTGCCGGTCATCCCCGGTTTGTGGTGATCGTCATCATCAAGCACGCGACACGGGCCTATTTTGGAGGACTGGTCGCGGCACCCGTGTTTGCGAAGGTTATGCAGAGTGCGCTTCGGCTCTATGGGGTGGCTCCCTCCCATTGGCCAAAATCCACCCCGCCGATCATCCTGAATGACCGGGAGCCCGTGTCGTGACGCCCCGTTCCTCACTTCGAGCCTGTCTCGCTGGCTTTGCGTCGGATCCGGTTCCCGACGAACCAGTCGATTCGTTTGTACTCGACAGTCATGCGGCCATACCGGGCAGCGTATTTCTCGCGGTCCGGGGCGCGCAGAGACATGGACTCGAGTTCTTGGACGAAGCGCGAGGGCGTGGCGCCCGGATGGTTGTCTACGAGCCCGGGCCTGGTATCCGGGCTCCCGCTGGATTTCCGGCTGTTTCCGTGCCGGACTTGCGTCATCATGTGGGCGAAATCGCCGCCCGGTTTTACGGGAATCCGAGCGAGCACCTGACGATCGATGCGGTGACAGGAACCAACGGCAAGACCTCGGTGGCCTGGTTTCTCACTCAGGCGCTTGATCGTCTAGGAGAGCGGACGGCCTATCTCGGCACACTCGGTGCGGGTCTTTTGGGGGCGATCACACCGCAGGATCGCACCACTCCCGATCCGGTGGCTCTGCAGTTGCAACTCGCGGAGTGGCTCAAGCGGGGCGTGACGGCTGTAAGTCTTGAAGCGTCCTCCCACGCGCTTGATCAGGGACGGCTTGCGGGAACCCGGATCACGCTTGGCCTGTTCAGCAATCTCACGCACGATCACCTGGATTATCACGGAGATCTCGTCCGCTATCGAGAGGCCAAATCAAAACTCTTCCGCGATTTCGCGCTTCAGGGTTCTGTTTTCAACGTGCGTGACCCGGTCGGACGCGATTTGGCCCGTCAGTTGGACCCGGATCGTCCTTTGATCCGTGTCGCACTGGAGCCCGTTCCGGCTTGGGCAGCCGACCTCTGGATCGACGCACCCATCGAACATCATCCGGACGGGATGCGCTTCCTGCTCCGGGATCGGACACAGGAAGTGCCCGTTACGACACCCTTATGGGGACGCTTCAACATCGAAAACCTTCTGCTCGTGGCCGGCGCACTCCGGTTTCGGGGCCTTGACTTTCGGGCAATCGGTTCCCTGCTTGAGCAGCTCAGCCCTCCACCCGGGCGTTTCGAACGGTTTCAGGCTCCCGGTCGTCCGCTCGTCGTGGTCGATTATGCGCATACTCCGGATGCTCTGGAGCAGGCACTCGAGACACTCGCACAGGCGACCGTTGGGGAACTGACGGTCGTTTTCGGATGTGGCGGCGAACGCGATGCCCAAAAGCGGTCGATCATGGGTGCGATTGCCGCCCGCCATGCCCGCCGGATCGTCCTGACCGATGACAACCCGCGCGGGGAGGATCCGGAAGAGATCACGGATGCCATCCGCACCGGGATTCCCAAGGCCGTGTGGGTGCGGATCGAGCATGACCGGAAACTTGCGATCCGCCTGGCGCTTGAGACGGCAGATCCGAAGGGTGCTGTTCTCGTCGCGGGCAAAGGCCACGAGACCACGCAGGTCGCAGGCGGCATCGAGAGTCCCCACTCAGACCGCATGGTGGTGGCCGAGTTGCTGGGCGTGGAGGCTCCGCGATGATCGACTGCACCCTGTCTGACTTGGCGCAAATCGTGGCTGGCGTGTTGCACGGCCGGGACCGCCCCTGGCGGGGAGTTTCGATCGATACCCGAACCCTGATGCCTGGTAACCTGTTTGCCGCCCTGGCTGGATCGCATCAGGACGGTCATGCGTTCGTTGGGCAGGCTTTCGCGGCCGGTGCGGCGGGTGTGCTGGTATCAAGGGTGCCCGAAGCCGGGTGCGAGGCTGCCGTCGTCGTGCCCGACCCCCTCCGTGCGCTCGGACGGCTGGCACATACCTGGCGCCGACGGTTCGGAGCTCCGGTCGCAGCCATCACCGGATCGAGCGGCAAGACCACGGTCAAGGACATGTTGTCTGCAATTCTCGGACAACACGCCCGGGTCCTCGCGACTTCCGGGAACCTGAACAACCAGATCGGGGTTCCACTCACGCTGCTCAACGGGCCGGACGATCCGGAATATGTCGTTCTGGAACTCGGAACGAGTGCACACGGGGAGATTGCTCAACTGGCTTCGATGGTCGAGCCGGATCTCGCGCTCGTCACCAATGCACAGGCTGCGCATCTCGAAGGGCTCGGAACAGTCGATCAGGTCGCTCATGAAAAGGGCACGCTTTATGAATCGCTGTCCGCAAATGGAATTGCGGTTTTGAGTGCCGAAGACCCGTATGCACCGCTCTGGCGCAAATCGATCGGCAAGTGCCGGATCGTGAGTTACGGAATGGCAAAGGGTGATCTCCACCTCGCGGCACCACTCCAATGGGACGCCCGCAAAGGGATGTGGAACGGGACCGTCTGCCTGGGAGAGGACACCTGTCCACTCGAACTCTTTTTACTCGGCCGGCACAATGCCATGAACGCACTGGCAGCGATGGCTGCGGCACACGCCTGGTCGATTCCCATCGAGACGAGTGCCCGAGCGCTGGCTCGATTCCGCCCGGTCGCGAGAAGGCTTGAGCGCAGGCGCGGACCGGATGGATTCGAGATTATCGACGATTCCTACAATGCCAATCCGCACTCCGTGATCGCCGGTATCGATGCCGCTTTGGCACTGGGGCCACCGCTTTGGCTTGTGATAGGCGAACTGGCCGAACTCGGCCCCGAATCGTCCATCTGGCACCGGGATCTCGGCCAGGTGGCGCGCGCGCGCGGCGTTCGGCGCGTGTATGCAACCGGTCAGGCGACGCAGGATCTCGTTCACGGCTTCGGCAAGGACGGGTACTGGTTCCAAACCCCGGATGCGCTGCTTGACGGGATCAAAAAGGATCTGGGAGCTGGGCCTGCCGTGATCCTCGTCAAGGGATCCCACCGATCACGCATGGATCGGGTCGCCGATGCTCTGTCTGTCAAAGGAGGCGCTCATGCTCATCTGGCTTACTGACGCGCTGGCCCACTGGATCCCGGGTTTCCGAGTCTTCCACTATCTCACCTTTCGGGCATTGCTCGCGATTGTGACGGCACTCAGCTTGACGCTTGTGCTCGGGCCATTCATGATCCGGCGGCTGGAGGCACTCCGGGTGGGCCAGGTCATACGCGAGCTTGGACCCAAACAGCATCAGTCCAAGCGGGGGACGCCCACCATGGGCGGAACCCTGATCCTTCTCTCCATCCTCATCACGACACTGCTCTGGGCTAATCCTGCCAATCGCTATGTGCAGTTGGTACTCGCCGCACTCCTGGCTTTTGGCCTGATCGGAGGGGTCGATGACACACTCAAACTCCGCCGTGACTCGAGCCGTGGACTTCGTGCGCGCGACAAGTTTTTCGCGCAGGGGGTTGTGGCACTGATTCTGGTCGGCGTGCTCTATGCGACGGATCGTAATCCGCTCGCGACGACATTGCTGGTGCCGTTCGTGAAGCATGCTGCCTGGCCGCTTGGGGGCGCCGGGTTTTTGGCTGTCGGCTGGTTGGTTCTTGTCGGAACGAGCAATGCGGTCAATCTGACTGACGGACTTGATGGATTGGCCATCATGCCGACTGTGTTCGTCGCCGGCGCGCTCTCCGTCTTTGCTTATGTGACAGGCAACTACAACTTCGCCTCCTATCTCGAAATCGCCTATTTGCCGCACACCGGAGAACTTGCGGTTTTTTGCGCGAGCCTTATGGGTGCGGGTATCGGATTCCTCTGGTTCAACACGTACCCCGCCCAGGTCTTCATGGGGGATGTGGGGGCGCTTGCCCTGGGAGCCGCGCTTGGAATGATTGCACTCATGATCCGTCAGGAAATCATGCTGGTGTTCATGGGCGGAGTTTTCGTGATCGAGACCCTTTCGGTCATTCTTCAGGTGGCCTCGTTCAAGCTGACCGGGCAACGCCTGTTCCGGATGGCCCCTCTCCACCATCATTTCGAACTCAAGGGGTGGGCTGAACCCAAAGTCATCGTGCGCTTCTGGATCATCTCCTTCGTGCTCGCCCTGCTCGCGCTCGCAACGCTCAAGGTGCGGTGACCAGTCATGGGTAAGGATCTCGTTTTGGGTTTGGGTCGCAGCGGCTGGGCGAGCGTGAACTGGCTGGTCAGCCAGGGTCGGACGGTGATCGCGGTTGATGACCGCCCGGCTCCGGCTGCGGGGGAAGTGCCCACGCCGCTTCCTCCGGATGTGATCCTGCACTGGGGGGGGGTTGCCCCCGACCGGATCGCGGGGTGTGACCGGCTGGTTGCCGCGCCGGGTGTGCCCGAGACACATCCCTTGATTCAGGAAGCCCGTCGCCTGGGAATTGAAGTCATGGGCGATATCGAACTCTTTGTGCGTGCCATCCGGCGCCCGATCATTGCGATCACCGGTACCAACGGAAAAAGCAGTGTGGCGACGCTGACCGCAGACATGCTTCACCGCTCGGGTCACCGGGTTCGCTCGGGTGCCAATCTGGGAACGCCCGTGCTCGAACTGGCCGCTGAATCCCCGGCTGATTTTTACGTTTTCGAGCTCTCGAGTTTCCAGTTGGAGCGGACTGAATCCCTGTGTCCGCGTGCGGCCGTCGTGCTCAACATCTCTCAGGATCACTTGGACCGCCATCCGTCTATCGACGATTATGTTCGGGCCAAGGCCCGGATCTACCGGGGTGCCGGGACCCGGGTCGCGAATCGAGAAGATCCCCTCGTGATGGCCATGCCGGAGCTGGTTCGGTCCGATTACACCTTCGGGTGGGATCCGCCCGAGTCAGAGCAGGCGTTCGGGATCCGTACAACCGGATCGGGACTCGTTCTGGCGCGGGGCCGCGAATCCATTCTGCCTCTCACGGATGTTCCCGGCACCGGACGGGCATCCGCGCTCAATGCGCTTGCAGCACTTGCGCTCACGGCCGATCTCGGACTTGATCCTGAAGCCGTTAAAGAGGCGATCCGGTCCTTTCGCGGCCTGCCACACCGGCTCGAGTTTGTCGGTACCCTCCGTGGGGTGCGTTTTTTCGACGACAGCAAGGCGACAAATGTCGGGTCCGCAGTGACCGCAGTCGAAAGTTTTGACGATCCTGTGGTACTGATTGCCGGGGGGGTCGGCAAGGGACAGGATTTCACGCTCTGGTCAGAAGCGATAGCCCGGAAAGCCCGATCGGTATTTCTGATCGGCGAAAGTGCCGGATCCATGGCTGATCTGCTCAGGGGACAGTGCCCGGTCGAAATCGTCGCAGATCTTCATGAGGCGGTGCGGAGCGCCTTCCGCGCAGCAAAGGCAGGCGATGTGGTATTGCTCGCGCCCGCCTGTGCGAGTTTTGACCAGTTTCACGGTTACGCCGAGCGCGGTCGGGTATTTCAGAGTGCGTTCCGGGAGCTCGGTCATGGTTGAACGGCAGCTATCTTCTCCTGGTCGTCACGCGGTTCAAAGGCTCGATGGTGCCCTCCTCACGGTGACGTTTCTTCTGCTGGGTTTCGGTCTCGTGATGGTGGCTTCTGCCTCTGTCTTCTGGTCGACCGCCGTCACCGGGCATGCGTGGCGCGTCTTTGACCGCCAACTCCTCTTTGCCCTTCTGGGGCTTGCAGCAGGGTTCGTCGTGCTCAATGTGCCACTCAGCCTTCTGCTCCGTTTCAGACTGTGGGCACTCGCACTCGCACTGCTTCTGCTGGCGCTGGTATTGGTGCCGGGCATCGGGCGCGAAGTAAACGGCAGTATCCGGTGGTTGCCGCTCGGACCGATCCGAATCCAGGCGTCGGAGCCGGCACTGCTTCTTTTGGCCATCTATCTCGCGGGATACGCGAGCGAGCAGGGGGGCGCGCTCCGGGAGAATCTGGCCGGTCTCGTTCGGCCACTGTTCGTCGTGGGTTGTTGTGCGATGCTGCTCCTGCTCGAGCCCGACTTCGGTGCTGCGGTCGTACTCATAGCCATGGCAGGCACGGTATTTTTTCTGGCCGGAGCCAGGTGGCGCGATCTGTTCCGGGTGTTCTGGGTCGCCGTGTTTGGTCTCCTGCTGATCGCCTTGGCGGCACCCTATCGGGTGATCCGGCTCACGACTTTCCTCGATCCCTGGCATCACGCTCTGGGAGGCGGGTTCCAGCTTGCGCAATCGCTCATGGCCATCGGACATGGTGGATGGTGGGGCGTGGGTCTCGGGCGGGGTATCGAGAAAATGTTTTATCTACCTGAGCCCGAATCGGATTTTATTTTTGCAGTCATCGGGGAAGAGCTCGGGTTTGTGGGCATGATGGTTACGCTTGCGTTATATGGATATCTGCTGCTCAGGATTTTCCGAATCGGACGCAAGGCCGATGTCATGGGGCGCCGGTTTGAGGGTTTTTTGTGCTACGCGATCGGTGGGTGGATCGGCATGGAGGCTCTGATCAACATGGGTGTCAATCTCGGGGCACTGCCGACCAAGGGCATCACCCTGCCGCTCCTCTCTGCAGGGGGCTCCAATCTCGTGGTCACGTTGGTCGCGATTGGCCTCGTTCTCAACGTGGATGCATCGCTCGGTGGAAGGCGGATACGCAGCAATCCGGCCGGGAGAGGGTATGCCTAAGACACCCGTGATTGCAATCGTGGCAGGTGGAACGGGCGGACATGTGATGCCGGCGCTCGCCGTGGCGGATGCGCTCGCGCGGCGCGGTTATGGCATCCACTGGTTCGGAACCCGCCAGGGTCTCGAAGCCCGGCTCGTGCCCGAGCGGGGATATCCCCTGACCGCGCTGGCGCTGCACGGATTCCGTGGCAAGTCCGGCTGGATCCGCATCGTCGCCGCCCTTGAGCTCATGGTGGCTCTGTTCCGCAGTGGGTACGTGCTGCGTTGCCAGAGGGTCGATGCCGTATTGTGCATGGGCGGATATGCCAGTGTTGCGACCGGCACAGCCGCATGGCTGACCCGCCGCCCGCTCTTCATCCACGAACAGAATGCAATTGCGGGATGGGCCAACCGCTTGTTGCGCCCGCTCGCACGCGTGACCTTCAGTGCATTTCCAGGAGCCTTTCCGAGCGGCACCCGGGTGGTGGAATCGGGGCTCCCCGTCCGCTCCGAGATTCGTGCGCTTGAGGTACCCAGGGTCCGGTTTGCCGATCGCACTGAACCGCGTCGTCTCCTGATACTGGGAGGCAGTCAGGGTGCGAGACGACTGAACGAGGTGGTGCCACGGGCGTTAACGAGCTGGTCTGCACCACTTTCCGTGATTCATCAAACCGGTTTGGGTCAGGTGGAGGAAACCCGGGAAGCTTATCGCGCGAGCCCGGTCGAGGTCAGGGTCACCGCATTTCTGGATGACATCGCCGAGGCTTATGCATGGGCGGATCTGGTCGTGGCCCGGGCAGGCGCCTCAACCGTTGCCGAACTCGCGGTGGCGGGTTTGCCATCCATTCTGGTGCCCTATCCCCACGCAGTCGATGACCATCAGACGCACAATGCCCGCTACCTCGTGGAACGCGGAGCGGCGCGTCTTATTCCGGATGCGGAGCTCGACCCCAAAACACTTCTGCGCAACCTGCATGGCCTGCTTCAGGACCGGCAGACGCTGCTGCGCATGGCCGAGTCTGCGCGGGGGGCGGCGCATCCGGACGCGGCTGAGGTGATTGCGACAGGCATCCGACACACGGTGGAGGGGGGAGGGTGATGCAGGCTGAGCGGATGGGGCAGATCCGGCGCATTCACTGTGTCGGGATCGGTGGAACCGGCATGAACGGGGTAGCCGAGGTGCTCCACAATCTGGGGTATGAGGTGTCCGGCTCAGATCGTGAGACGAGCCGGACCACCGAACGGCTCTCGGCTCTGGGCATTCCGGTCGTGATTGGGCATCGGGCCGAGGCGGTTGCAAATGCCGATGTCGTCGTGATCTCGAGTGCCATCGGGACGGACAACGTCGAACTCGAAGCCGCACGGGCTCGACGGATCCCCATTATCCCGCGCGCCGAAATGCTTGCAGAACTCATGCGTTTCCGGTACGGGATTGCGGTCGCCGGGAGTCACGGGAAAACCACGACGACCGCACTCATCGCGAGCATTCTGGTCGAAGCCGGCGAAGATCCGACCTTCGTGATTGGGGGTCGCCTGAACAGTGTCTCGGCCAATGCACGGTTGGGCAGCGGACGCTATCTGGTTGCTGAGGCGGATGAAAGCGATGCCTCGTTTCTGCTCTATCAGCCACTTCTGGCTGTGGTGACCAACATCGACCGCGATCATCTGAGTACCTACCAAGGCGATTTCAATCGTCTGCGCGAGGCGTTCCATGATTTTCTGCATCACCTGCCATTTTATGGCGTGGCGGTGCTCTGTCTTGATGATCCCGAAATTGGACGTCTCCTGCCTCGTCTGGCGCGTCCAGTCGTGAGCTACGGCTTCTCCGCGTCGGCAGACGTCCGTGCGGTGGAAGTCGTCTATGAGGGGTTGCAGACGCGGATCCGGGTGATGCGCCGATCTCGACCTGAAGCCGAGTTTCGGGTCAATCTGGTCGGACGTCACAATGCCACCAATGCCCTGGCCGCAATTGCGGTTGCAGGTGTTCTCGAACTGCCCGATGCGTCGGTCGCACGGGCACTCGCGGGATTTGCCGGAACCGGCCGGCGTTTCCAGTTTCATGGGAGCGGACATTTCGGTACTGTTGAGTTCCTTCTGGTCGAAGATTACGCTCACCACCCGCGCGAAATCGAGGCCACCCTCGCGGCAGCGGATCTGGCCTGGCCGTCCCGGCGCAAGGTTGTCGTCTTCCAGCCTCACCGCTATAGCCGTACGTTTGAGCTCATGGATGACTTCAGCCGGGTTCTCTCCCGCACGTCGTCGCTCGTGCTGACGGAGGTCTATCCGGCGGGCGAAACGCCACGTCCGACAGCCGATGGACGTGCGCTGTCGCGGGCTGTCCGTGCGCGGGGGCAGGCCGATCCGATTTTTGCCGAGCGGATCAGCGATATCCCGAAGATCCTCTCGAACATCGTTCGCCCCGACGATCTGGTGCTCCTGCTCGGCGCGGGCGACTGGGGCGGTGTGATCCCGGAACTGCTCCAGCGGCGGGGTGAACCATGAATGCCGCGATCCGCGAAAACGTTCCCATGTCCGAGCTGACCTCTTGGCGGGTGGGTGGATGCGCGCGACGTCTGGTTGAGCCCGAAGACCGGAGCGCGCTCGTTGGAGTGCTCCGCTCGCTGGATCCGTCGGAGCCGGTAATTTATGTCGGGCTGGGCAGTAATCTTCTTGTCCGGGATGGTGGAATCCGGGGCACTGTTGTGCTTCTGAGGAAAGGATTCTCCAAAATGGTGCGGCTCGATGATCGCACCCTCCGGATTGAGGCAGGCGTGGCCTGCGCCCAGATGGCCCGCCGTGCGCTCCAGTGGAAACTCTCTGGTGCTGATTTTTTTGCCGGCATTCCAGGTACCCTCGGCGGGGCGCTCGCGATGAACGCGGGTGCATTCGGCGACGAGACTTGGCGCCACGTGAAGGCCATCGAGTGGATCAGTCGCAGCGGTGACATCGAATGGGTTCAAGCCGAGAAGTTTACGGTGTCCTACCGGCAGGTCACGGTTCCTCCGGGACAGGGATTCCTCTCGGCGGATCTCGTGTTCGAACCGGATCCGGCCGTCACGCGCAAGGGAATCCGCGAGCTTCTGGCGCGGCGTGCGGCCACGCAGCCACTCGAGCATCCGAACTCGGGATCGGTCTTTATGAATCCCCCGGGGGATCACGCGGCGCGTCTGATTGAGTCGTGTGGACTCAAGGGCTGGCGGATTGGAGATGCGGAAGTCTCGGTCAAACACGCCAATTTCATCGTGAACCGCGGACAGGCCCGTGCGCGTGACATCGAGGCGCTGATCTGCCACGTCCACGACACGGTTCAGGCGAAAACCGGTATCGATCTCACAACCGAGGTCCGCATCATTGGAGAACCCGGTCATGACGCATAAAAAACACCGGGATTCGAAAGAACGCATCGCTCTCCTCGCGGGCGGTACTTCGTCGGAACGTGCGGTCTCCCTGGAAAGCGGCCGGTCTGTCCTGGAGGCGCTCGCCGGTCTGGGATTCCGGGTCGAGATGCTTGATCCGGCAGAGCAGGGCTTCATCGACCGGCTTCGGGCAGGCGGGTTTACTCGCGCGTTTAACATCCTGCATGGAGGAGCGGGCGAGGATGGATCGATCCAGGGTCTGCTTGAGATCCTGAAGATCCCCTATACCGGCAGTGGCGTGCTCGGATCCGCCTTGAGCTGCGATAAGAACCGCACCAAGGCGCTCTGGCAGGCTTTGGGTTTGCCCACTCCTGCCGGATGGCTGCTTGAACCGGACGTCATGGAGACGCCACCGTTTCCGCCTCCCTGGTGCGTCAAACCCGTGGATCAGGGTTCGAGTGTTGGGGTGAGTCGCGTCGAGACAGAAGAGCGATTCCAACAAGCCGTCGAGGCCGCCCGGTTTTATTCCGACCGGGTGCTGGTCGAGCCGTGGATTGCCGGCGGCGAGTATACGGTCGGTTTTGTGGGGGAGGTGATCCTGCCTTCGGTCCGGATTGAAACTCCACGGGTTTTTTACGATTACGTGGCGAAGTATGAGGATCCAGCGACCCGGTATCATTGCCCATCCGGCCTCCCCGCACGCGACGAAGCTGCCCTGGGTGACCTTGCTTGGCGCGCGGCACGGGCGCTCGGGGTATCGGGCTGGGGACGGGTGGATTTCATGCTCACCTCCCGACTCGAACCTTATCTCATCGAGGTGAATGTCGCGCCCGGGATGACGAGCCACAGTCTCGTTCCGATGGCGGCCCGGGAAGTGGGCTGGTCGTATGCCGAGCTGTGCCAGAAAATCCTCGCTCAAGTTCGTGGAGGGACCGGAGATGGCTGAGGCAGGCCACCTGGCCAGGCGATCCCGTGCCCTGACCAAGAGCATCGGAATTCCGGCGCTCGTATGCGGTGCGGCCGTTGCGCTCTGGGTCGGGTTCCGTTCCCTGCCGTTCGGTCTGGGCCCTCCGCTTGATCATCTCGTCGTGATCAATCACGGGCGCGAAGTCAAGGCAAGTCAGGTCGAGGCACTGATCCGGCCCGACTGGTCGCGAGGCTGGCTCGGGTTTCCCTTGCGACGGGTTCGGCGCCGGCTCGAGCGAATGCCGTGGGTGGCGCGGGCGAGTCTCGAGCGGATTTTCCCTGATACGCTCGTGGTCACGGTCTTCGAACAACACCCGATCGCACGACTGCGCCGGCGTGGACTCGTCAACCGGGCTGGCGTCCTCTTTTATCGTGGCGCCCTGCCGACCCGTTTTACCAGACTCCCCGAAATCAGGGGTCCGTTGGGCAGCCTCCACGCTCTCGTCCGGACCGACCTTGCGTTTGGGCGTGTCCTTAAAGCAGGCGGTTTCGCAATTCAGACGCTCACCGAGGACCGCCGGGGCGGCTACCGGGTCCGGTTATCGTCCGGCGTGAGCCTCCGGCTCGGACAGGGTCGGCCGCGCGCGCGCCGCCGGCTCATGCGATTTCTGAACGTGGTGCGACCGGCACTGGGCAAAAAGCTCAACGCCGCAGCCTACGTCGATCTGCGTTATGTGCGCGGTTTCGCGGTCGGCTGGCGCCGACCCGGAGCCGCCCCACTCCATTTACGAACGAGGATGCCGTATGGCTAAAAAATCCGATAAGACATTGGTGGTGGGTCTCGACATCGGGACGTCCAAGGTGGTTGCCTTGGTGGGTGAACTCCACAAAGAGGGGGCGATCGAGGTCATTGGAATTGGTTCCCACCCCTCGCGTGGACTCAAACGCGGAGTCGTGGTGAACATCGATTCAACCGTGCAATCGATCGAGCGGGCGATCGCCGAGGCTGAGTTCATGTCCGATATCGAGATCGATTCGGTCTATACCGGTATTGCAGGCAGTCACGTGCGCAGCCTCAACTCGCATGGCATCGTGGCCATCCGTGAGCAGGAGGTCACGCACGAGGATGTGACGCGGGTCATCGATGCTGCTCGAGCGGTTGCGATTCCAGCGGATCAGAAAGTGCTCCATGTCGTTCCGCAGGAGTTCATCGTGGATCAGCAGGGGGATGTGCGCGAGCCGGTCGGTATGTTTGGCGTGAGACTCGAGGCCAAGGTACACATCGTGACTGGCGCCGTCTCTGCGGCCCAGAACATTGTGAAGTGTATCGAACGCTGCGGGCTTCGGGTGCAGGGCATGGTATTGGAACAGTTGGCTTCCGCGGAAGCCACCCTCACCGAGGACGAGAAGGAACTCGGTGTGGCATTGGTCGATATCGGGGGTGGCACAACCGATCTCGCGGTCTTTTCGCATGGCGCAATTCGCCACACCGCGGTCATTCCAATCGCGGGCGACCAGGTCACGAACGATATCGCCATCACGCTCAGGACCCCGAGCCACCACGCTGAGGATATCAAGCTTCGCTATGGCTGCGCCCTCTCGCAGCTCGCGAGCCCCGAAGAGACAATTGAGGTTCCGAGCGTAGGTGAGCGTCCATCGCGCAAACTCGCGCGCCAGGCCCTGGCTGAAGTGATCCAGCCGCGCTACGAGGAGCTCTTCACCCTCATTCAGCATGAAATCCAGCGCGCGGGCTACGAGGATCTTGTTCCGGCTGGCATCGTGCTGACAGGCGGCGCCTCCAAGATGGAAGGCGCAGTCGAGTTGGCCGAAGAGATTTTCCACGCGCCGGTCCGGCTGGGGATACCTCAGGCCGTGACCGGCCTTCAGGATGTTGTCTCCAATCCGATCTATGCGACGGCTGTGGGCCTTTTGCTGCACGCGGCCCGCGAGGAATCGGCGCCACGGGTTGACCGGATGCGGTTGCGCGAAGACTTTGAGGGGATCTGGGTGCGGATGAAACAGTGGTTCCAGGGCAATTTTTGAGAGGAGTAGTCATGAAATGGTTTTTATTTTTTCAACGTTACTGTGGAGGGTTGAATCATGAGTTTATTTGAACTGGTTGATAGCATTACTCAGAATGCGGTGATCAAGGTCATCGGCGTCGGTGGGGGTGGTGGCAACGCTGTGAATCACATGCTTTCGATGGGCATCGAGGGTGTCGAGTTCATCTGCGTCAACACCGACGCCCAGGCACTTCGTAATACCCAAGTCAAACTGGGGCTCCAGATCGGATCCAACCTGACGCGCGGACTCGGTGCTGGCTCCAATCCGGATGTCGGTCGCCAGGCAGCGCTTGAGGATCGGGAACGGCTGCAGGAGGTGATCCAGGGGAGTGATCTCCTCTTCATCACATCCTGCATGGGCGGGGGTACCGGAACCGGTGCGGCCCCGGTCATCGCGCAGATCGCGAAGGAGATGGGGATTCTCGTGGTGGCAGTCATCACCAAGCCGTTCACATTTGAAGGCACGCGCCGGATGACGATCGCCCAGCAGGGGATTGCCGAACTCGGGCGTGTCGTTGACTCCCTGATCACGGTACCGAACCAGAAACTGCTGAGCGTCGTGGGAGCGCAAGTGCCCTTGCTCGAGGCTTTCAAGACTGCGAATGGGGTTTTGGTCGGGGCCGTGCAGGGCATCGCCGAGTTGATCACCCGCCCGGGCATCATCAATCTCGATTTCGCGGATGTCAAAACCGTGATGTCGGAGATGGGAATGGCCATGATGGGAACCGGCAACGCGCTCGGAGAGAGTCGCGCCCGGGAAGCGGCTGAAAAGGCTGTGGCGAGTCCCTTGCTCGAGGAATGTGATCTGTCGGGTGCCAAGGGTCTTCTGGTTAATGTGACGGCTGGAGAGGATCCGGTTCTGAGCCTCGGGGAGTTCCAGGAAGTGGGCGATCTGGTGCGTCAGCTCGCCTCCGAAGACGCTGTGGTCAAGATTGGAACCGTCGTCGATCCCAGTCTGGGTGGGGAACTGCGGGTGACCGTGGTGGTCACCGGGCTGAACCAGCCCCGGGCCAAGCCGGTTGTGGTCGAGGCCGCCCGCATCCGTAACGAGATTGGACATCCCCCGAACTATCCGGATCTCGAACGTCCCTCCGTGATCCGGAAAAAGAGCGGATCGGGTGTGGCAGTCCCGCCCACGCTTTCCGAGGAAACACTTTTCGACATTCCGGCTTTTCTGAGACGGCAGGCGGACTGAAGCGACGAGGGTGCTTGCATTCAGCGGGCATAAGCTGCTGCACCCTCGTTGAGCCGTCTCCTGGCTGGTTTCCCCAAATGTTTGCGGGACCTCGCCACTCGTCGGTGTCGCGTTCTGGGGCCCTTGTCCGGATCGGCTGGAGTATGCCAACTCCGGGTGCCCAGAGTCCAGCTGACTCCTCATTTTTGGTTTCTACAGTCTGAGTTCCGCGATTGAATAGGCAAGGATTCCGGAAATCGTAAAACGGGGCTTGCCCCGTACTTGTTGGTGGCGGGAATGAGATTGGCGGCGTCGTGATCGTCATCGACGCAAAGAATGACAAAGATAGCGAAATGGTACGCAAGCTACGGCGCAGTGCCACTTCCGGACGCACCTTTAACACTCCTGCTGCCCTTGCGACAATTAAGGTTGCATTTCAGTAGCCGTTCACTGCGAGCCTGGTGCTCTGTAACCTCGCTGCTGGTGGGCTAAGCACATTCGCATGTCCGTGCGCGGGTCGAGGATTTCTTCGGGCATCCAGTGACACTGATGAAGCAGGCAATTGTGCGTACCATTAGCCCGACTTAGCGGATTCGAGTAGGTTTTCCACGTCATATTCAGTATGAAGCGGCGCAATGCCTTGGTGGGCGGGGGGGCGGTGGCCGCCCGAGGGTAAAACACGTTGTAGTGAAGACCGACCCTATTTTCTTTCATGACGCGGCGTGGATAATGGATAGCCATGTTTCTGCGCGCGACGACCCGCAAGAAGGACGGCAAAGAGCACCGCTATTTCAGCGTGGTGGAGAACCGGCGCGTGCGTGGTGGACGCGTGCTGCAACGGCACGTGCTGTATCTGGGAGAGATCAACTCGTCGCAAGAACTCGCCTGGCGTAAATCGATCGAAGTGTGGGATGAGGGCACGCGCTACCCGCGCACGCTGGCTTTGTTTCCAGAGGATCGTTGTGAGGGGTTCGCCCCTGACGAGTCGATCGTGCGACTCAAGCTCGCTGAGCTGCGGCTGGAGCGGCCGCGTCAATGGGGCGCGTGCTGGCTTGCGCTCGAGCTGTGGCAACAGCTCGGGCTCGGGGAGTTCTGGGGTGAGCGGCTGACGGTGAGTCGCAAAGGCACACGCTGGGATCAGGTGCTGTTGGTGCTGGTGGCGTACCGGCTGTTGTCGCCCGGCAGCGAGTGGCGCTTGCACCGGCAATGGTTTGCGCAGAGTGCGCTCGCGGATCTGTTGGGTGGCGATGCCGGCCTCGCCGATATCCACACGCTCTACGCCTGTCATGACCGGCTGCTCGCACACCAGCAGGCGCTGTTTGATCATCTGGTCGGACGCTGGCGGGATCTGTTCCATGCTCGTTTCGATGTGCTGCTCTATGACTTGACGAGTACCTATTTTGAGTCCGAGCCGCGTCGCGACGAGGACGACAAGCGCCGCTTTGGCTATTCCCGCGATCACCGCCCCGACTGCGTGCAAGTGGTGATTGCCCTGGTAGTGACTCCCGAGGGGTTACCACTCGCCTACGAGGTGCTCCCCGGCAATACCGCCGATTCGACCACCTTGCAGGCGTTCCTCGCGCGCATCGAACACCAGTATGGCCAGGCCAGACGGGTCTGGTGCATGGATCGTGGGGTGCCAACCGAGGCGGTGCTCGCGCAGATGCGCGCGAGCGACCCGCCGGTGCAGTATCTCGTCGGCACCCCGAAGGGACGCTTGACGCGCCTCGAACAGGCGCTGCTGACGCAGCCCTGGCACGCCGTCCGTCCCGGCGTGAAGGTCAAACTGCTCCCGGAGGACGATGAGCTGTACGTGTTCGCCGAGAGCACGGACCGGATCGCCAAGGAACGTGCGATGCGTCGCCGGCAACTGAAGTGGCTGTGGGCGCGGTTGCAGAAACTGGCGAGCATGACGCTCACGCGCGATGCCTTGCTGATGAAGCTCGGCAGCGCCAAGACGCAGGCGCCGGCGGCTTGGCGCCTGATCGACGTGCAGGTCCACGCGCAGGGTGCGCAGTTCACCTATCACCTTGATCGGCACGCGCTCCGGCAGGCGCGCCGGCGCGAAGGCCGCTACCTGTTACGTACCAATCTCACCGAGTCCGATCCCGGAAAGCTCTGGAACTACTACCTGCAACTGGTCGCCGTGGAGGAAGCGTTCAAAACGCTCAAGGGCGATCTCGCCGTCCGCCCCATCTTCCACCAAGAGGAGCGGCGCATCGAAGCGCACATCTTTATTGCCTTCTTGGCCTACTGCCTCCACGTCACGCTCGGCCAGCAACTGAAAGCGTTCGCACCGGGCCTGACCGCGCGCAGCGTGCTCGAGAAATTCTCCGCCGTGCAGATGATCGATGTGTACGTCCCGACCACCGATGGACGCGAGCTCAGCCTCACGCGTTACACCCAGCCAGAACCAGAACTGAAGGTGCTGCTCGAGAAACTCAATCTGACCTTGCCCGCCCAACCGCCACCGAAAATCACCGCTGCCCAGGTCACGGCGTCCCAGCCGCTGTAGTGCAGACCTGCTGAGGTCTACCCCCGTTCAATCAAGGAGTTAGCATTGCTACACCCCTCGAATCCGCTAAGTCGGGTTAGCCAGGCGCGAGCGGAGTTTATAGTCGGATGCACGAAGCTGGCTATCACTTGAGCCAAGTGGGGAAACTCAAACGGCTGACCACCTGAGGATCGGAAACCCAGGGTGAACTTGCTGGCAACCGTGCCATCAAACCATCATCCGATGCAACACGATCCCCGATAACACGAGAGATTCCAAGCATTCGTCAGCCTGACACACCAGCTTATTCAAAAGGCATATTTTTTGAAAGCCCCGAACTTCTTGCCAAAGACCCCCATACCATAAAAGATTCCATCCTCTTCATCTGGAACCAAGGCCTAGCTAATCCAGGTCCATTTCTTGGAAGATCATGGTTTTGCCAAAGAAAAAAGTATGTTAGGATGTGAACCCCACCTCAAGCCTGAGGAATCCCCACCTCGGCTTGGGCTTTTCGCCTGCTCGGTGCCCCAGTGGGCGCCAGAAATACACAAGAGGGAAATCTGATCATGTTGCAGCAACGTACGCTCCGAAACAGCATCAAGGCCACGGGAGTGGGGGTCCACACGGGAGTCAAGGTCTATATGTGCCTGAGACCTGCGGCGCCTAACACAGGAATCGTGTTTCGCCGGGTCGACCTGCCCGAACCGGTTGATATTCCCGCGAGCGGTCTCCATGTGGGTGAGACCACGCTCGGCACGACGCTCATCAATCAGCACATCAAAGTGGCGACGGTTGAGCATCTCATGGCTGCGTTTGCAGGACTCGGGATTGATAATGCCTACGTCGATCTGAGCGCACCCGAGGTACCGATCATGGACGGCAGTGCGGGACCGTTCGTGTTTCTGATCCAGTCGGCTGGCATCGAAGTTCAGCCCGAACCCAAACGTTTCATCCGAATTCTCAAACCCATCGAAGTGCGGCAGGACGAGAAATGGGCACGTCTTGAACCCTATAACGGCTTTCGGGTCAGTGTCGAGATCGACTTTGATCATCCCGTGTTCCGCCGCCATACCCAGAATGCAGCAGTCGACTTCTCAACCACTTCCTTCGTGAAAGAAGTGAGCCGCGCCCGGACTTTCGGGTTTTTGCGAGACATTGAAGCCTTGCGGATGCGGCAGCTGACGCTCGGTGCCTCGCTCGACAATGCCATTGCCATTGACGACTACCGGATCCTCAATGAGGATGGCCTGCGTTATGAAGACGAGTTCGTCAAACACAAGATTCTTGATGCGATCGGAGATCTTTATCTTCTGGGGCATGGGGTGATCGGGTCTTACATGGCGTACAAATGCGGGCATGGGATCAACAATGCCATTGTCCGTGCTGTGCTTGCTGAGCGTTCAGCCTGGGAAGAGGTCAGTTTCGAGGACACCGAACATGCACCGATTTGCTATCTCAGTCCAGCTCACGCAGCGTGAAGGCAGGATCCTGGCGGGTCAACCCAGGGTTGCTGGGGTGCCCGATGGCATGATCCATTCACCAGGCGGGATGATGAGTACCCGCAGGCGTACGGGTTTTGTTTCGCAGATCAGGGAAGCTTCATCGAGGATGCGGCTTTCCTCGTACCGCAGCCGCGTCGCCCAGCTGCTATTGTCCGTCACAATGAATACGATTCCTTTTTCGGCCGTGGCCCAGTGGCAGTGTGGCGCCAGATCCGGTGGGAGCGTCTTGCGGATCACCCGGGTGAGTCTCCAAGCGTCTTGGGCGCGGGCATGGAGAGATTGTCCGCCGATCCGGGCTTGGGCCAGGATTTCAGGCAGGGAATTCGGATCGTTGGTGTCGGCCCGTTTGTGCATGCAGGAAGCAACCTGAAGGCATTTCTCCATGCACATCATACTGGTTGGCCGGCGGGGGGGGTCGAGAACGATCGAGATGAATCGGCGGACCGGCGTTCTGGCAGGCCTGCTGGTTTTTCTTCTGGCCATAGGTCTCGTTGGATCCGGCTATTTCTGGAGTCAAAGCAACTCCCGTCCGTCCTTCCACGTCATCCGGTTGTGGCAGGGGAGACTGCGGGCGGAAACTGCTCAGCTCAGAACGCTGAGGCGTCTTCACCGCTCCGAGATCGATGCGCTGGCTGAACGGGTGGCCACGCTCGAAGCCCGCATGGCGCAACTCGATGCCCTGGGCGGCGAACTGACCCATCGGGCAGGTATCAATCCGCATCTATTCAACTTCAACGCGCCGGTGCCGGAAGGCGGTCTGACCAGCCTTGCAGGAGAGATTCCCCTGACCGGTGCTGAACTTGAGCGGCGCATCGGTCATCTGGCGGACCGGATCGGTGCCGAACGGTTGGCCCTTCAGACCTTGAACCGCCGTGTCGTCGAAACCAGTCTGAGACGCGAGATCATCCCGTCCGGGCATCCGGTCCGAACTTTCTGGGTTTCCTCCCCCTTCGGCTGGCGGATCGATCCGATCACCGGACGGCTCGAGTTTCACGAGGGGATTGATCTTGCCGCGCCGGAAGGGGAACCGATCCATGCTGTGGCCGCTGGGGTGGTGACCTGGGCTGGACCCCGTTACGGATTCGGTAACATAGTCATGATCAATGACGGCCAAGGGTATACGACTTACTATGCCCATTGCGAAAAAGTTTTTGTCAAGATCGGTCAGGTGATCCGGCGCGGGGAAGCCATTGCACTGGTCGGATCGACCGGGATGTCCACCGGACCTCACGTTCACTTCGAAGTTCTGCGCGACAATCGACCGGTCAATCCTGCTCCGTTTGTGTTTGGCGCTCCCAGGACTTGAGCACCCAGCTGTCCGAAAATCCCGCCCAGCAGAAGGGTGACCCGTGACGTGGCATAATTTCACGGGAAGGTCGTATTTTACTGATTCGGGCTTGCACACCCCAGATTCGGTCCGGCCCTGATGTCCAGCCTTTCTCTGTTCAGCCCATCGAGCCCAGCGTCATGATCCGAGGTCTCGCTCAAAAGATTTTTGGCAGCCGCAATGAGCGGGTGCTCCGACGGCTTGGCCGGGATGTGGTGCGCATCAATACGCTTGAGGCGGCATGCCAGGCACTGTCCGATACCGCCCTCCGTGAGCGGACCGGACTGCTCAAGACGCGACACGCAGGAGGCGAGTCGCTCAAGGTGCTTCTGCCCGAGGCGTTCGCACTCATGCGCGAATCCGCGCGACGGACCCTCGGTTTGCGCCATTTCGACAGTCAGATTGTGGGTGGAATGGTTCTCCATGAAGGGCGCATCGCCGAGATGGCGACAGGAGAAGGCAAAACACTCGTTGCGACACTCCCGGTCTATCTCAATGCATTGACCGGGCGCAGTGTTCATGTGGTGACGGTCAACGAGTACCTGGCGAGTCGCGATGCCGAGTGGATGCGTCCGGCTTATGAAGCGCTTGGACTCAAGGTCGGGGTGATCCAGTCCAATCAGTCGCTTGAAGACAAAAAAGCCGCCTACCAGGCGGATGTCGTCTATGGGACCAACCACGAGTTTGTTTTCGATTATCTCCGTGACAACATGGCTTTCGAGCCGGGCGACCGGGTCCATCGCGGGCTCAGTTATGGCATCGTCGATGAGGTGGATTCGATCCTGATCGATGAGGCCAGGACCCCGCTCATTATCTCGGGCCCGGTTGAGGAAGATACGGATCTTTATGCGGTGGTTGACCGGATTGCACGTCGTCTGACTCCACAGCGGGAACCCAGCGGGCCGGGCGACTTTGAAATAGACGAGAAGACCAAACAAACCCATCTCACCGAAGACGGTCACCGCCGGGTTGAGGCACTTCTCCTTGAAAACCGCTTGATTGCACCCGGTGAAAGCCTTTACGAACCCAAGAATCTCAAGTTCATGCACTATGTGCAGGCAGGGCTGCGCGCACACTGGCTGTACAAGCGTGAAGTGGACTATATCGTGCGGGATCGGGAGATCGTGATCGTCGATGAATTTACCGGTCGGACGATGGAGGGGCGCCGCTGGTCGGAAGGTTTGCACCAGGCCATCGAGGCGAAAGAGGGGCTTAGGGTCCAAGCCGAGAACCAGACCCTGGCCTCGATCAGTTACCAGAACTATTTCCGCCTCTATGAAAAGCTCGCAGGCATGACGGGTACCGCGGATACCGAAGCTTATGAGTTTCTGGACATCTACCGCCTCGAGGTGGTCGTCGTTCCGACCCACCGACCCATGGTCCGGCAGGACCTCCCGGATCTCATCTATCTCGGGAAGAAAAAGAAATTCGAAGCTATCGTCGAAGATATCGTGGAGCGCCACGGACAGGGCCAGCCCATCCTGGTTGGCACGACATCGATTGAAAACTCCGAATACCTTTCCGGGCTTCTCACCCAGAGGAAGGTTCCGCACGAAGTCCTCAATGCCAAGCAGCATCAACGGGAAGCGGAGATCGTCGCGCAGGCGGGGCGTCCGGGGCGGGTCACCATCGCAACCAACATGGCGGGTCGCGGGACAGATATCGTTCTCGGCGGCAACCTGAATGCCGAAATTGCAACACTCGCAGGCGATGCCGCACGGGTTGCGGCAGCTCGTTCCGACTGGAACGAGCGACATGCAGCGGTGCTTCATGCCGGTGGGCTGGCGATTATTGGAACAGAACGTCATGAGTCGCGACGCATCGACAATCAGCTCCGAGGACGTGCCGGCCGACAGGGTGATCCGGGTGTCAGCCGATTTTACCTGTCGCTTGAAGACGATCTCATGCGGATCTTTGCCGCTGACCGCCTGAAAGGTCTCATGGGCAAGCTCGGCATGCAGGAAGATGAGGCGCTCGAGCACCCGTGGGTGACGCGCACCATCGAAAATGCCCAGCGCAAGGTTGAAGCCCATAACTACGACATGCGCAAACAGCTTCTCGAATACGACGATGTCGCGAATGAACAGCGCAAGTTGATTTATCGTCAGCGCAATGACCTGCTTGATGCGGACGATGTGGGTGAACGTATCCGGGGCATGCAGGCCGATGTGATCGACTCGCTTCTTGCGCCGCATATCCTGCCGGGAACGTATGCCGAGCACTGGGATCTCGGAAGTCTGGAAGAGGATCTGAAACGGGATTTTGATCTGGAGACCGGACTCTCGGCATGGATCCGGGAGCATCCAGAGGGCAGTGGAGAGGAACTTTCCGTCTATCTGACCGGAAAGCTCGAAACACAGTGGCAGGAGAAAGTCCGCAAACTCGGAGCCGATGAGATGAACCGGTTTGCGCGCCAAGTGATGCTCATGACGCTCGATGATCTTTGGAAGGAACATTTGGCTGCCATGGACTATCTCCGCCAGGGCATCCACCTCCGGGGTTTTGCCCAGGTCGATCCCAAACAGGCCTACAAGAGCGAGGCCTTCACCATGTTCACTGAACTTTTGGATCGCATCCTGTTCGAGACGGTGAGTGTACTCGCAAAGGTCGAAGTTCGGTCACCTGAAGAAGTTGCGGCAGCCGAGCAAAGGAGACGGAAGCCACAGAACTGGCGCCTTGAGCAGGCGGATTATGAGAGTGGTGCGCCGAGCGAGACCCAGAGTTCAGAAGCCCTGGTCCCGTCCATGCCGTTTGTACGCTCCGGCCGCAAAGTGGGGCGGAACGAACCTTGTCCCTGTGGCTCCGGACTCAAATACAAAAACTGTCACGGTCGCATTCAGGACGCATGAAACGCGGGACGACAGTGCATACCGGAGACGATCTCGTCCCGGTTGTCGCACTCTGTCTCAAGGACGGGTCGGGCCGGATCTTGGCCCAAAGGCGCCCACCCGACCGATCCTGGGCTGGATTCTGGGAGTTTCCCGGAGGTAAGGTTCAGCCGGGAGAAACCAGCCGGGCTGCACTCGGGCGCGAGATCCGCGAAGAGCTCGGTATCGAGATTAAAGGCGTCGAGCCTCTCTGCCGTCGCGTCTACCGTGCACAGGGCTTGGCTCTGTCACTCGACTTTTTTACGGCCCGGAGCTTCAAAGGGACGCCGGTCGGAGTGGAGGGGCAGATCATCGAATGGCTGTTTCCCGCTGAACTCGCTGCGCGTCCATGGCTTCCAGCGGATCGCCCGATCGTGACCGCACTCGCACTTGGCCAGTTTTGCGGGGTGACGCCCAGGCTTACCCGATCCGACCCCGACTTCATCGAAGCTGGCTTCCGGGAATCCCTGGCCCAGGGGCTCCATTTTATTCTGGTCCGCTTTGAGGCTGGAGCGGGTAGATCCGTTTCAGACCAGGCCCCGCTTTTGGCCTGGGCCAGGGATCGCGGACTCGTTCTTGCGCTCGAATATGTCCACGGAAACCCAGAATCACCGGTCATTCATCTCCAGGCGGATCAGGCTCGAAAACTCGATGCTCGTCCTGCACCGGATGAAATTCTCCTTGGAGTCTCCACTCACAACGAAGCGGAGATCAAGCGGGCGCAGGTACTCTCGGCCGATTATCTCTTTCTGGGCCATGTCGAATCCACACCGAGCCACCCCGGTCAACCGGATCTCGGTTGGGATGAATGGACCCGGCTCGCCGCCCGGAGCGAGTGTCCGGTTTACGCGATCGGGGGCCTCGGCCCCGCTGACCTCACCCGCGCGAGAGCAGCTGGTGCAGCGGGTATCGCCGGCATCCGGGCGTTCTGGAAGATGCCTGACTTGAGCTGAGCAGTCGGGCGCGCTCCCCGTTTACGGGACGAGGCTGACTGTTGAATCGGCATGGAAGTGTTGAATTCAAGCGGCATACCGAAACGGTTCACGTTCGTAGTGACTCTTGAAGCGCCCGGCCTGCCTTGCTCCACGCGATGACCGTCTATCCCGCCGCCAAGGTGGATGTGATCGACGGGGGGCCGTGCTCCATCCATCCGCCCCGGCGGTTCCCAACCGCCCGCCACTGCGCGACTGCGCTCCGCTGCGGCCTCCGGGCGGCTCCTTGACGCCTCTCCGCAACTCTACTTTGGTTACGTTTCGCCCTAATTACCGGAAATTACCCGGTAAAAATGAGACTGAATCCCGAGCAGGTTCCGAGCCGTCGCGCGGCGGGACGGGAGCGAGCATCCTATATAGCTTAAATGGCTATTTGAGCTATAATAGGCCCGTCTGCTGTGAGAGGTATTCCCAATGAGCACGCTATCTCTACGAAACAGTCGCGGCCAAGCCGTGGAATCTTTTAGCGCTACTGACGCCAAGAACGCGTTCGGTGCGGTCCTGGAAAAGGCCCTGACCAAGGGCATGGCGACCATCACGAAGCGGGGCAAGGCTCGGGCGGTACTGCTTTCTGTAGAGGAGTACCAAGCGCTCCTGGAACGGGTTCCTGATCCCTTGAAGACGCTGAGTTCGGAGTTCGATGCGCTCGTGGCGCGCATGCAGACCCCCAAGGCAAAGGCGGCGGGTAAGGCTCTGTTCAAGGCGTCACCGGCCGAGCTTGGAAAAGCAATGGTAGTCCGCGCCCGTAAGCGTGGTTAAACCCACGGTCTGCATCTGGGTGCTGGCAGGAACGAACGGTGCTGGTAAGAGCAGCGTTGCCGGTACATTTGTGCGGCAGGAAGGCGGCGATTACTTCAACCCCGACGAGGTCACGAAACGCATCTGTGAGTTGCAACCAGGAATTTCCGAGAACGTAGCCAACAGCTTGGCCTGGGTGGAAGGATTGAAAAGACTGGAGGCTGCGATCCAGGACCGACATGATTACTGGTTTGAAACCACTCTAGGCGGCAACACCATGATAGCGACGCTGGAGTCTGCCTTGTTGGCGGGTCTGGACGTCCGCATCTGGTACATCGGTCTCAGAAGCCCGGAGTTGCATATTGCTCGTGTGGCGGAGCGCGTAAAACACGGAGGGCATGACATCCCCACGGATAAGATTCGCGCGCGCTACGACAGCAGCCGACGAAACCTCATCCATCTCTTACCTCGCCTGACTGAAGTTCGTATTTTCGACAACAGTAAAGATGCCAATCCGGTAACCGGCAAGCGGCCACAGCCGCTGCTGATCCTTCATATGCGGCATGGGCAAATCCTCAATTCCATCGAGTTGTCGCAGACTCCGGAATGGGCAAAACCGATAATCACTGCTGCTATAACCGGCCGTTGATTTGCTCTGCGGTATTTTCAGGCTTGACTATCCTTTCCGAAACGATAACCGGGTTGGAGAGTGATCGATGCGGACGGGGGGGCTCGATCCCGCCCGAGCGACAGCATCCCGTAACACACGCATCCCAGGTCCGATCCTCCTGGTTTATGCATCTTGGTTGATACTGTGTTCGGACAGTCATGGTGTCAATTGGCACCGGGATTCAGCCCATCAACTGCTGTAAATAGCACGGCTCCCGCAAGTGATTGAGATGTATTTTCGATCCGCGTGGTATCTCCCGCATGATGGATTAGTGCGAACCTGATTCCGAACGCCTGCACATGTCCCGGCGGGAGCAGGCTAAATCTGGCAGTGCTGGATCTGCCAGTGGACAGCGGTTTTGACCGCGGTGGGGCGCTCACAGAGGTTGGGCTGGGTCAGGAAACGGATGAACAACCGGTGCCGGTTGGCGCTGACCTCAGGAAAATAAGCGCAGCCGGGATCCAGAGCGATCCGGATCAGGCTCATGGTGGCAAGCGGGGTGAGATCCTGTTCAAAACCCCCGTTGGGCGCTACCCGATCCGTAAAGTCGGCGCTCTCGCGCAGCAACTTGAGATAGAAGTGGATGGCCGATTCGATCGGTGCGAGTTCACCGTACCAGGCATCCAATGTGGCCTGACGCGCGGTTGGTTCAAGCTGGATGAACCGTCCATACGCCGGAACATCGAAGTCGGTTGCGCCTCCCGGCAGAACCGCCTTGCTTTTTATGAGATTGAGGAGTTCGCAGTTTTTGAGACCTTCACCCACGCGTTCCTGGGGGTCGAGTAGTGCCCGTGTTTTTTGCGAGAACTCGGCCAGCAGGCGATCGAGCCGCTTGGGATCGAGATGCGGGAGGGCGCGGAGCTGACTCCAGGTGAGTTGGACACGCTCAAACTCGCGCAGGATCTCCTTTCGTATGTCACCACGCTGGAGCAGGATACCGAGATCGAGGAGGTGTCCGATCCGTGCATGCAAGGCGCCGGTCCCAGACACCTGACTGAGATCCCGGTTATGCAAGAAAAGCCATTCGAGTCTCAGGAAGAGGCGGATCCGCTCATTCAGGGGATGTTCATAGATGCAGCGTCGATCCGTACCAGCTCCGGTCGTGAACAGCGGCTTGCTCACGTGCGTGATCCAGTTTGTCGGGTCTCGGTGATTCGATGTGCCGCGTAGTCTCGCGCGAGCGACCGGGCTGCCTCGGAGAGGGCATCCCATCCGTCCTCGTTGATCACAAGATCATCGGCCAGGGCTAGGCGGTCTATCCGTGATGCCTGGAGTGTCAGCATGCATCGGGCATCATCCGGAGAGACATCATCACGCTTGACGAGACGCTGGATCTGGGTCTCAGCCAAGCAGTCAATCACGAGAACCCGGTCGATCGGGATTTGCCAGTGGCCGGCTGACTCGGCCAGTAGCGGAATCACGACGAGTATCCAGTCTGCCTTCGAGGCCATCACGGCCTCAGCGAGTGCTGCCCAGATTTTAGGGTGGAGGATGGTTTCGAGACGGTGCCGGAGCTCCGGATCCTGGGCGATGGCGAACCGCAGGGCCCTGCGATCCATTGTGCCATCGGATCTAAAATAGTGATCGGCGAGGGTTTCGCGAAGCGCGACATAAAGTTCGCTGCCTGTCTCCGTCAGCTGTCGGCTGATCCGGTCGACATCAATGACAGTTGCCCCTGCCTCCGCGAAGTGGCGGGTGAGCATGCTTTTCCCACTCGCGATGCCTCCCGTCAGGGCGACCGTATAGGGACGGGTCATGAAGTGTGCAGGCCTGTGAGCCAGAGCGAGATCAGCTGCGGCCCGAAGGCCAGCGCAATGAGCCCGGCACCCGCGAGGAAAGGCCCGAAGGGCAGGGGGTCTTCTCGTTTTTGTCGACCGGCCATGATGAGTCCGATACCGGTCACAGCCCCGATGGCCGAGGCCGCGAGGATGATGAGGACGAGGCTCATGGCTCCAAGCCAGGCACCCAAAAGGGCCAGCAGTTTGAAATCACCATATCCGAGACCCTCTTTACCTGTGATGAGCCGGAACGCCTGATAGACCGCCCAGAGAAAGAGGTAACCCGCAATGGCCCCCCAGAGAGCCGACCTCAGGGGCACGAATATATCGAAGCTGTTCAGAATGAGTCCCAGCCAGAGTCCCGGGATCGTGATGCTGTCCGGCAGGATTTTGTGATCGAAGTCAATGAACGAGAGGGCGATCAGCATCCAGACGAGCACCATGGCGCCAATCGCTTTGAGCGGGTGATCGAAACCCCAGGCGCAGAGGAATGCCCCGAGTCCGGCGGCAAGTTCAACCACGGGATAGCGCACACTGATTGCCTGGTGGCAGAAATAGCAGCGCCCGCGCAAAAAAAGCCAGCTCAGGACCGGCACATTGGCCCAGGGGGGGATCGGGTGGCTACATCCCGGACAATGTGAGCCGGGATGGGCGAGATTGAAGACCGGTCCGGTCTCCGTTGTCGTCCCCGCGAGTTCGGCGCAATCACGCTGCCAGCGGGCTTCGAGCATGCGTGGCAGACGGTGAATCACGACATTCAGGAAACTGCCTACCACAAGACCCAAAAGGCCTGCTGTGACGAGGTACCATGCCATCAGGCGACTTGGGATGACGATCACGAAGCTGCTCTCGGACCGGAGTCCCGGGATGGAATCATGTGAGCGGAGGGGGTGGTCTTAAACCACAGAACCCAACTTGAAGATCGGAAGGTACATGGCCACCACGAGGCTACCGACAATGATCCCGAGGACCACGATAATGATCGGCTCAAGGAGTGTGCTCAGGGTTTCAACCGCGTTATCGACCTCATTCTCGTAGATTACGGCGACCTTGTTGGCCATATCCTGGATTTTCCCGGACTGTTCGCCGATCGCAATCATCTGGACCACTGCGTTCGGAAAGAGATCGGTCTGTTTCATGGTTTCCTGAAGACTGCGTCCGGTTGCCACCTGATCGCGGATCCTGTGGATTCCGATTTCATAGACGCGGTTGCCAGCCGTACCAGCAATGATGTCGAGGCCCTCGACCATCGGTACCCCCGCCCCGTACATAGTGGCCAGTGAGCGTGCAAAGCGGGCAATGATGGCCTTTTTGAGAATCGCGCCGATGATCGGAATCCGGAGGATAGCCTGGTCCACGCGAAGGCGAAACGCCGCCGAGCGCCGGTAGAACCACGTGATGGCGGAAACAATGGCAGCGATGACCACGATGTAAACCGGGGCGTAGTTGCGGACACTCTCGGACAGATCGATGACCATCCGGGTGTACGCCGGAAGGGAGGCGCCAAAGCCGTTAAACAGTTTCTGGAACTCCGGAATGACCCAGATCAGCATGACAATCATGACAAGTACGGCGACTGCAATCACCGACGCCGGGTAAAACATCGCCTTCTTGATCTTCGACTTGATGTATTCCATTTTTTCCTTGTAAGTGGCGATCTTTTCGAGCAGTTGCTCGAGCTGACCCGAGTGCTCGCCAGCCTGGACCAGATTGACGAAAAGCGTATCGAAGTATTTGGGATACTCGGAGAGTGCCTTGGAAAGCGCAGTACCACTTTCCACATCGGCTTTCATACGCCCGACCAGATTCTGCATGCGCGGGTTGTTGTCGCTTGTTCCGATAATGTCGAGCGACTGGACGATCGGCACGCCCGCACCGGTCAAGGTGGCGAGCTGCCGGGTGAAGTTGGCAATGTCGCGAGGGCGGATCCGCCGCCCACGCGCTGATTTGAAGCGTTCGCGCCGGATCCGGGTGACCGTGATGCCCTGTCCGCGGAGCTGGTTGCGCAGGAGTGCTTCTGCGACTGAAGGCTCGCGCCCGCGGACCCGGTGGCCCTGTCGGTCGCGCCCCTCCCACTGAAAGGTTGTGATTCGAACGTTTGCTTTGCTGGCCATATTCCACCCGCCTAACTGGAGATTACCCGATCGATCTCCTCAAGTGATGTGACACCGTGCGCTACCTTTTCGAGGCCGGCCCGTCTGAGATCCCAGATCCCCTCGGTATGGGCCTGAGCGGCAATCTGGATGGCATTGGCACGGTTCATCATGAGTTCGGACATCGCATCCGAAATCGGGAAAACCTGGTAGATGCCGATCCGCCCCCGGTATCCCTGCTGACATTGGGGACAGCCATCGGGATTTGCGTGAAAGATCTTGGGCGACTGTGCAGTCAGTGCGGGCGGAAAACCTGCCTCGTCCAGTGCCTGGGGAGTCATATTGGCACGCTGTTTGCAGTGTTCGCACAGTTTCCGGGCAAGCCGTTGAGAGATGATGAGGTGAATCGAACTTGCAACCGAATAGGCGGGTACGCCGATATCAAGCAGCCGGGTGAGGGTCTGGGGTGCATCGTTGGTATGCAGGGTCGACAGGACCAAGTGTCCGGTTTGCGCCGCTTTGACAGCGATCTCGGCGGTTGGAAGATCGCGGATCTCGCCCACGAGAATGACGTCGGGATCCTGGCGGAGGAACGCCCGAAGCGCATCGGCGAATCCGAGTCCGATCGCAGGATAGACATTGACCTGATTCACGCCCGGGAGCTGGATCTCGACCGGATCCTCGGCGGTACTGATATTTCGTTCATTCGTATTGAGGTGGTTGATTCCGGCGTACATGGTCACCGTCTTGCCGCTCCCGGTCGGGCCCGTGACCAGAATCATGCCGTGCGACTGATTCAGCGCATGGAGGTAGATCTCTTTCTGGGCCGGTTCGAATCCGAGCGACTCAATCCCCATTTGGGACATGCTGGCATCGAGAAGACGAAGTACGATCTTCTCGCCATAGACGGCGGGAATGCTGCTCACCCGGAAGTCGATCGCGCGCTGCTTTCCGAGATTGACCCGGATTTTGCCATCCTGAGGCAGGCGATGTTCCGCAATATTGAGGCGGGCAAGCACCTTGATCCGGGCGGCGATGCGTTCTTTGAACTGAACCGGAGGATGGCTGTAATCGCGCAGGATGCCGTCAATGCGCATGCGTACGCGGTAGAATTTTTCGTATGGCTCGAAATGGATGTCCGAGGCCTCCTTCTGGATGGCCTGCAGGATGGTGTTCTTGACGAAACGGATAATGGGCTGTTCATCGTCCTGGCTTGCGCCCATCTCAATGCTCGGGCTGGAAGCTTCGGCGCTGGAATCGAGATCGACCTCGTTCAAGAGGTTCGCCTCGTCGCTGGTCACCCCGGGCATGATCCCGTTGATGTTGTCGAGCATGTCCCCGATGGCCCGCTGGAGTTTGTCGTGCTCAACTAGAATGGGTTCGATCGCCCGTCCGGTCTTGAAGCGGATTTCGTCGAGTGCACGTGCCTGACCCAAGTCGGAGACTGCAATGTAAAGTGTGCTCCCCCGTTCGAAGAACGGCAGCACACGGTGTGCCTGAATCAGTCGTTCGTCGATTTTCCTGACGCACTCTGGATCGACTACGATCGCATTGAGGTCCATCAGCGGTCTGCCGAAGCAGATGGAGGCAGCCAGCGCGAGTTCACGCGCGGGGAGGCTCGCATGCTCTACGAGATAGGGAATCAGTGGGGTGTTGGCCGCACGGGCCTCTTGGTCCAGCTGGCGGGCGCGGGCATCCGCAAGCAAGCCTTGTGCGACCAGGGCCTGTATCAGGGATCCCGGTGGAGTGCGGCTTGTGGTGTTTGCGGCTGTCTGGGTTGCCATGGATACCGGCTTCCGCGACGATCCGCGGCTCCTGTGGAATTCTTTGGTGAATCATAGCACGGAGACAGAAGGGGGGTGACCCCGGCTACGAGCTGCATGCCCGGCTCTAGGGCACTCTGGCCTGCTTTCGCCGTCCGCTCCTTTGCCCTATGATGCACCGATACCTCATGAAGATGCTCCCATGCCTCAGGCCGGTCCTTCTCTCAGCATCATCCTTCCCGCCAAAAATGAGGGATCGATTCTCCCAGCACTCCTCTTCCGGATTCGGACCCTGCATCCGGACGCGGAACTCATCGTCGTCGACGATGGGTCGATCGACCGGACCGCTCAAGTCGCGCAGGAGGCGGGAGCACGGGTGATATCCCATCCCTATTCGCTTGGAAACGGTGCCGCCGTGAAAAGCGGCGCCCGAGAAGCTCGGGGTGAGGTACTCGTATTCCTCGATGCAGACGGGCAGCATCCACCGGAGGACATCAGCCGGCTCTTGGGGCCCCTTGCAGAGGGTTACACGATGGCGATCGGTGCACGCGATTCGGGATCACAGAGCAATCTGCTCCGTGCACTCGCAAATCAATTCTACAACCGCCTCTCAAGCTGGATGGTGGGGCACCGGATATTGGATTTGACCTCCGGGTTTCGTGCCGTACGCGCGGATCTGTTTCGCCGTTTCCTCTACCTTTTGCCAAACGGATTTTCATACCCCACGACCATTACCATGGCCTTTTTCCGGGTGGGTTACCCGGTCCGTTACGTCCCCTTTCATGCGCCTGCACGCTCTGCGAACCAGAGCCATCTGCATCCGATGAAAGATGGTGTCAAGTTCCTCCTGATCATCTTTCGGATCGGAATTCTGTATTCGCCGCTCAAAATATTTCTTCCGATCAGTCTGACCCTGTTCCTGTTGGGCCTCCTGCGCTATGGCTATACCTACTTTACGACGGGTCTTCTGACCAATATGAGTGTGCTCCTCTGGATCACCGCAGTGCTCACGTTTTTGATCGGGCTCGTCTCGGAACAGATCACATCGCTGCTTTACCGTGAACCTGGATCGTGAAGAGGGCGGGGGCCAATGCGACCCCCATGCGCGTCTCCTCGTTCTGACGCGCAACTTCCCGCCGGTGATCGGTGGCATTGAACGGGTGGTTGCCGAGGCCGTCCAGGCCCTTCGCGCCGCTTTTGATGTGACCGTCATCGGACCCCGGGGAGGCCGACAGGAGAGCAGCGGTCTGGATTATCGGGAGATTGCGGCGCAACCGGCCAGCGTGTTCCTCGCTCAGTCGATTCTGCGGGCGGTTGGAGCAGCCCGTCAGCTGCGACCCTCTTGGGTCCTGGCGGGCAGCGGGGTCATGGCACCAGCCGCGATGAGCGCGGCGCGAAGAACCGGCTGTCCGGCTTGGGCATTCGTGCATGGGCTCGACGTTACCACGCAACATCCCTTGTACCGGTCTTTTTTCGTGCCCGCGATCCGTCGTCTGGATGGAGTCATCGCGAACAGTCATGCGACCGCAGAGGCGGCCAGATGTCTCGGCGCAGGAGGGGGGAACATCGTCTGCATCCATCCCGGAGTGGATCTTCCAGCGATCCCCTGTGGGGAGGAGCGGATCCGGTTCCGGCGGAACCACGGACTGCCAGTGGATGCACGCATTCTCCTGTTCGTGGGGCGATTCATATCCCGCAAAGGGCTCGGACCGTTCATCGACCGGGCGCTGTTACCGGTTGTGTCCGTAGAGCCCCGTGCCCATCTCGTGGTCGTGGGCGCCCCGCCCGCACAGGCCCTCGGACGCGGCGCGCAAGGCCAAACCGATCTTGAGCGGCGCGCCGCACGTTTGGGTCTTGCCGACCGTGTGCATTTTCTGGGGCCGCTCACGGGAGCTCCATTGAGCGAGGCGTACGGAGCAGCCGATGTGCACATCTTCCCGGTGCTCGATCGCCACTGGGATCTCGAGGGATTCGGTCTCGTGGCGCTCGAAGCAGCCGCCCATGGATTGCACACTGTGGCTTTTGCCACAGGTGGGGTCCCGGATGCAGTTTCCGTTCCTGAAAGTGGTCGGCTCGTCCAGCCTGACGATTACGAGGGGTTCGTCCAGGCGATTCTTGAAGTGTTGTCCGATCCTCAGAGGTCCGGATCAGCCTCCGCGCGCCGGTTCGCCGAGACCCATACGTGGGCGCAGTTCCGAGCCCGGATCGAATCTCTCGCACGCGCTCAGTCCAAGCCAACGGCTTGAGAGGAATTTCACCGCCTGGTTTCCATGCCATCCAGTTTGCGGGCGAGAACCTCCCAGGCAGAAGCGAGGGTGGGAGCTGCATCCAGTCTGAGTCGACCCCGTTCGAGCCTGCGTCGGGTTCGTGCCGGTTGACCGCCGCGTAGAAGCCAGCGAGCCCTGAGAATCCAGGGCAGCGGGCTTCCCAGACGTTCCACAGCTGCGGATTCGAGTGCGTGCAATGCCTGTGTGAGGTGACCCAGTCTTTCGTTTTCATATCCGAGATAGATGGAAATCAAAAACCGGTTGTGCGTGCACCGACTCCGGATGGATTGTGCCCGCTCGAGGAGGATCAGGAATCGATGGTGTGAATATTGGCAACGTCCGTTGAGACCGAGGATGGCGAGATGCGTGAGGGTCGTGATCGGATAGGCGGAAAAATGGCGGGCTCGGGCCGGGATCAGGGTTGGGTTGAGCTCGGCCGTGCCGATCCGGCCATGCATGAGGCAGCGGTAGATATCGGCTTGCACTCCGGCTCCCACGATCCCCGATTTCCGGAGAAGATCAATTGCCTGATGCGGATATCTGTACTCAAACTCCACCTGAGCAAGCCCCGATACAGCAGTGGCTGAGTGCGGGTGGGTAGGGGCGCCCTCCCGGTAGAATCGCATGGGCTGGCACCAAAGGCTCGCCTGATGGAACGTCAGGATCGCGAGGAGAGACACCAGGTGGGTAGGGGCGCGAGACAGGCGAGCCTGGCCCCGAGGGAGCTGGCTGGCCGAATGTAAAGCCACGTCCGGCATAGCCAGCCCGGATGAAGCCCCGGTCGACCATCGCAAGACCGATGAGCCCGAGAGCCAGGGCGGTGAGGGTGCCGAAATAAACAAGGAGCATCCGTCGGATGCCCTCCGGTCCCCGGAAGCGGAAAAAAAGCAGTTCCACGAGCAGAGCCAAGACGGGTGTGAGCGTTCCATTCTCCTTGCTGAAGAGTGCGATGAGCGGGCAGAGCATAAAGAGCCAGGAGAAACCAGACGCCGGCCGCCTGCCCTTTTTGGCCACGCGGGCGGGCCTCGATATAGCACCAAACAGGGAACGGGCCAGATCAAAAATGAGAAGACCGGAGAGCCCCGGCCAGTAGACGGCAGCCGTGATTGCACAGACGGCCACCCAAAACGCGATGCGCTACACCCGAGAACTCGCCCGGTCAGACCCAAAACGCGGGTGTGTGGTTTGTGAAATCAGGGTGTGGAACAGAGAGTCGGCTGGAGGCTTCGGATCGCCTGTTCGATCTCGCGGAGGAGCGTCGAGGTTTTCTGTACGAGCAGACGGGGATTGTCCCGGGCTTCCAGGTTGATGCGGAGGAGGGGCTCGGTGTTCGATGCGCGGACGTTGAAACGCCAGTTGTCGTACTCGACAGAAAGACCATCTAGGCGGTCGATCGACCGCGTGTCGGTCTGGTGCTGCCCTGCCAGTGTTTCGAGAATAACGTCGGGTTTTTGTACCGAACGGTTGATTTCTCCGCTGATCGGGTATCGCGTCATGCGTTCTTCGACGAGTTGAGACAGGGACATTCCTGATTCGGCCATAAGCCGCGTCACGACGAGCCAGGGGACCATGCCACTGTCGCAGTAGAAAAAGTCACGGAAATAGTGGTGACCGCTCATCTCGCCGCCATAAACCGCTCCGTGCGCTCGCATGGCTTCCTTGATGAACGCATGCCCCGACTTGCAAACGATGGACTGCCCACTAGACGCCGTGACGAGTTCACGGGTGTTCCAGACGAGCCTCGGGTCATGAACGATTGTGGCACCCGGCTCCCCGGTCAGGAGGGACGATGCAATCAGCCCAACGAGATAATAACTTTCGATGAAGCGCCCGGTTTCATCATAAAAGAAGCAGCGATCGGCGTCGCCATCCCAGGCGAGACCGAGATCCGCTCCCGTCGCGTGAACGAGCTGGGCTGTTTCGCTCCGATTTTCCGGCAGGAGAGGGTTCGGCACACCGTGAGGGTAGCGTCCGTCTGGTACTTCGTGGAGCCAGATCCATTCGAACGGCAGATGTACCGCAAGTTCCCGGATGAGGGGCCCGGCCATGCCGTTTCCGGCGTTGGCGACGATTCGAAAGGGGCGTTTTTGTTTGGGTCCGAAGCGCTCGAGCAGGGTTTCAGCCAGTTTGGGTCGGATGTCGACCCGCTCGACCCGGCCGGTCCGGGTCTTGGGGATGGCAGGGGGGTCCAGGCTTGAGATGCCGATCTCGCGAAGGCCCGTGTCGGAGCTGATCGGGCGCGCCTCGCTCCGCACCAGCTTGAATCCATTGTCCCCAGCTGGATTGTGGCTGGCCGTGACCATGATTCCGCCATCAAGTCCGAGCGATGCGGTGGCGAAGTACAGTTCCTCGGTGGCAACCGCTCCAAGCGCGACCACGTCCACGCCGTTTTGCGTGAGCGTCTCCTCGACTGTTGCGGCGAGATCCGGGCCCGAGAGGCGGGCATCGTATCCGACGGCGATCTTTCGGGGCTTCAAAAACCCGATATAGGCCCGTGTGATGCGCGACGTCAGTTCTGCATCGATCTCGGCTGGTGCGGCACCGCGGATGTCGTAAGCCTTGAAGCAGGTGGGCGGGTTCCGGTCGGGTGGGGAAGTCACGCGAGGATTCTCAAAGTGCAGGTCTCAGACCCTAGTTTGTCTTAATCTAGCACAGGATTGGCTTTCCGCACCGCACGAGCCCCAGGGTCCGGGGAAGCTTGAAAAGGTGCGATCCACTCGGCGGTCCCATGCGCTATTCAAGGATCTGGCCGTGGGAGGGCCACGGGTGTGCTTGTGACTGAAACGGGACAGTTTTGATGTTTGTCTCGGCTCAGCGTCTGTGGTTCCAGATCTTCCCCGGGTTGAGCCAGATACTTTCCAGGGGTACCCGAGCGAGACGGCTCACCGGTGGGCGGCCAAGGATCCGTCCCACGAGTCCACCCGCTCTGAGCAGTGCCGGAAGATCTACTCCGGTTCGGCAGCCCTGTCCTTCCAGCAGGTAAACCACTTCTTCGGTCGCGACGTTCCCGCTGGCACCAGGCGCAAACGGACAACCCCCAAGCCCATGGACGGAAGAGTCGATGATGCACACACCCTGATCCAGAGCGGTTTGCACATTGGCCAGGGCCTGCCCGTAGGTATCGTGAAAGTGAACGGCAATCCGCGTCACCGGCACGCGCTGGCTGACCTGATCGAGGAGGCGCTTGACCTGTGCTGGTGTGCCGACGCCGATCGTGTCTCCGAGCGAGACTTCATCGACCCCGAGCATCATGAACCGTTCTGCCATCTCCGCCACTTTCCCGGGATCAATGACACCTTCGTAAGGACAACCGATCACGGTTGAAAGATAACCCCGAATGGGAAGCCCCGCCTGTCGGGCGTCTGCGATGACGGGAGTGAAGCGCGCAAAGGATTCCTCAATGCTAGCGCCAATGTTGCGCTGATTGAAAGTTTCGGAAACCGCGATGAAAAGCGCAATTGCATCCGGTCGGTGAACCAATGCACGCTCAAGACCCTGAAGGTTGGGTACAAGTACGCCATAGGCGACATTCGGGATCCGGTCGATCTCGGCCAGGACTATTTCGGCATCCGCGAGTTGCGGAACCCGGTCCGAGCGGACGAAACTTGTGACCTCGATGCGCCGGAGACCCGTGCGGCTCAGTGCGTTGATCCAGGCGATTTTGACGTCGGTCGGAACGATGTGGTGCTCGTTCTGGAGTCCATCTCTTGGAGCGACCTCGACGATCGAGACCGGTGCACCAGAACCCGTGTTCATGGTGTTACGAGATCCGGATCGAGTTCCATCAAAGGCTGATCCATAGCGACCGCTGCACCTTCCTCGCAGGAAACAGTCCGGATCCGCCCCGGGTAAGGTGCCCGGAGCGTGTATTCCATTTTCATGCCTTCTATGATGACGAGAGGAGATCCGGCTGCGACGGCTTGGTTGGCGCAGACCGTGATCTTGACGATACGGCCGGGAAACGGGCTCACGAGACGACCCGCGTCCTGTTCGATGGGACGTGTGGGGCGGGTGTCATCGAAATGGGTTTCGAAGTCCACCGCATCGGTTCCGAAATCAATCCTCAGTCGGTTCCTCAAGCGACGTGCATGACCTGTCCGTGCGCAGCCCTCCACTGCGACCCATAAGCTCTCGGGTGTGAGCCAGCGTGTTTCCACCGGGTGCTCCACACCATCCAGACCGAGATGCCAGGATCCCGGATCCTGCCCGGAGCGGATCGTAAGTGCGAATGGGCCCCGGGGCCCCGTGAAATTCAATGTTGCGGGCAGGTGGCCGATGCGGAAAGCATCTCGGACTCCCCATGGAGAAGAATCGTCTATCTCCCATGCTCGTGTCGTGGCCCAGGCGAGGGCAGCCAAGTGATGCAGGGTGGGTTCGGGTGTGAGAATGAGTTCGGCAAGATGGGTGGTGATGAAGCCGGTATCGACATGTGCTTGTGCCACTTCAGGATTTCTGGCAAGTCCTTCGAGAAGAGGCAGGTTGGTTGCAAGAGGGGCAACCCAGGTCGCAGCGAGTGCACGGACGAGTTTGGCCAGGCAGGCCGCGCGTGTGGGACCTTGAGCGATGAGTTTGGCGATGAGGGTATCGTAATCGGTGCCGACCCGATCACCGGTACGGTAGCCGGTATCCACTCGGATGATATCCGGCAGGTCCAGGCGGTCCAGCCGCCCCGCCGTAGGCAGGAAGTCTTTCTGTGGATTCTCCGCGTAAAGACGCACTTCGATCGCATGCCCCTCACAGCGGACGTCTTCCTGGCGAAAGGGAATGGGGTGACCCGCTGCGATTTCGAACTGGAGGGCGACCAGGTCGAGGCCAGTTACGAACTCCGTTACGGGGTGCTCGACCTGGAGACGGGTATTCATTTCAAGGAAGTGAAATGCACCGCTGCGATCCACCACAAACTCGACCGTTCCGGCCCCAACGTAACGGACCGCGCGGGCCGCATGGAGGGCGGCCTGAAGCAGTGCTTCGCGCGATTCACCCGCAGGCAGGGAGGACGGGGATTCTTCCCAAACTTTCTGATAACGGCGCTGCAGTGTGCACTCCCGTTCGAACAGGTGGACGACCCGACCATGCCGGTCGCCCAGAATCTGCACTTCGATATGGCGCGGTGTCTCGATATAGCGTTCAAGCAGGAGCGAACCGTCTCCGAAACTCGCCAAGGCTTCGCGTCTGGCACTTTCGAGCGCGGCGGGTAGTTCTCCGATCTCCCGGACGAGCCGCATGCCGCGTCCGCCGCCGCCGTGGACTGCTTTGATGAGTAGTGGAAAACCGATGGATTGGGCCTGCGCTGCAAGGAAGACCGGATCCTGATTGTCCCCCGCGTAACCCGGCACAACCGGAACGCCCACGGTTTCCATGAGCGCTTTTGCAGCACGTTTCGATCCCATCTGTTCGATGGTGTCCGGATCCGGGCCGACGAACACGAGTCCGGCGTGCATGACTCGTCTTGCAAACTCCGCTTGTTCGGACAGGAAGCCATATCCCGGGTGGATGGCCTCTGCACGGCTTCTGCGGGCGGCCTCCAGGATGGCATCAACAGACAAGTACGATTGGCTGGGTGCCGATTCCCCGATCGGCCAGGCTTCATCAGCGAGCTCGATATGGCGCGCGTACCGATCGGCTTCGGAATAGACGGCGATCGCAGTGAGTCCAAGCTTGTGACAGCTCTGGATGATCCGGCAGGCGATCTCGCCCCGGTTTGCGATCAATACCCGACTGAACATGGAGTGAATTCCATCCTAATCCGGCTCAGGGGCCGGATTTCGCCAGGCAGGCCTGCGTTTTTCGAGGAAGGCGCTCAATCCCTCACGGCCTTCCGGGCTTGCGCGAAGACGGGTGAGCAGGGCCAGAGTTTCGTCTGCGAGTCGGACCTCATCATGAAAACTCGGCTGCAGGCGTCGGATCAGGGTTTTGGCGGCCCGGATTGCCTCGGGACCGCCTTTCAGGAGTTCATCGAGGAGATCCGCGAGAGTGGCCTCAAGTCGGTTGCCCGGTACGACGATCTGGATGAGCCCCATGCGCTTAGCCTCTTCGGCATCGAAAAGTTCGCCGGTCAGCATGTATCGCCTGAGATTCCGGAAACCCATGGCGCGTGCCACGTAGGGTGAGATGATCGCTGGTGCGAGTCCAAGCCGCACCTCGCTCAGGGCAAAATGCGCGGTATTCGCGGCGAGAGCTATGTCGCAGGCGGCAATGAGTCCCAAGGCGCCTCCGAATGCCGGGCCTTGAACGAGAGCCAGGGTCGGGGTCGGGAACTGGTTGAGCTGGGCGATGAGTGAGAGCAACCGGTGGGCATCGTCGAGGTTTTCATCTGGACTCGCGTCTGCCATGAGGCGCATGGTTGCAAGATCCGCACCGGACGAAAAAGTGTCGCCAGATCCGCGGAGAACTAGCGCGCGTAGCGTGCGATCCTCCGCCAGTTTTTCGAGACGTTTGAGCAGCGTCTCGACCAGTTTTCCATCAAGTGCGTTGCGTACCTTCGGGCGGTTCAGTGTGAGCGTAACCACGCCCGGTTCGATGCGCTGTTCAAGTAAGATGGTTTCCATCATTACATCCTGAAGATACCGAAGTGCCCGGTCGGGCGCAGTCTGGGTTCTTCGCTCACGAGTGCGAGTGCAAGACCCAGGACGCGCCGCGTATCGGCCGGATCCAGTATCCCATCATCCCAGAGTCGCGCCGTTGCATAGTAGGGGTCCCCCTGATCTTCATACTGTTGGCGAATGACAGACCGGAATGCAGCCTGTTCCGAATCGGGCCAGGAGCGTCCGCGTTGGGCAAGGGTATCGTTCCGGACGGATGTCAGCACTTCGGCCGCCTGCTCGCCGCCCATGACGGATATCCGTGCGTTGGGCCAGCTCCAGAGGAATCGGCTGCCATACGCCCGTCCTGCCATGGCATAGTTCCCGGCACCGAAAGAGCCACCGATCAGAATCGTGAGTTTGGGAACGCTCGCAGTGGCGACTGCGTTGACCATTTTGGCGCCGTCCTTGGCAATGCCGGACTGTTCGTATTTCTGGCCTACCATGAATCCTGTGATATTTTGGAGAAAAAGCAGCGGAATGCCGCGCTGTTCACAAAGCTCGATGAAATGTGTGCCCTTGAGGGCGGATTCCGAAAAGAGGATGCCATTGTTGGCGAGTATCCCGACTGGATATCCTGCGATTCCGGCAAAGGCTGTCACGAGCGTTTTCCCATAGAGCGGCTTGAACTCGTCAAAGACCGAATCGTCGACCAGGCGGGCGATGATTTCGCGCACCTCATAGGGGTAGCGCACATCGACCGGCAGGATGCCATAGAGTTCCTCGGTCGGGTAGCGGGGCTCGCGGAATGGACGCACCCGCGATTCCGGCGATTCTGGCAGGCGCCCAACCAGGCTGCGGGCGAGTGCGAGGGCGTGTTCGTCATCTTCGGCCAGTGTATCGATCACGCCCGATTGGCGTGTGTGCACATCTCCGCCGCCCAACGTTTCGGCATCGACGATTTCGCCCGTAGCGGCGCGAACCAGTGGAGGGCCGCCGAGAAAGACCGTACCCTGATTCCGGACAATGATTGCCTCATCGCACATGGCCGGCACATAGGCACCCCCTGCTGTGCAGGATCCCATGACGATGGCAATTTGCGCGAGCCCGCGTGCCGACAGATGGGCTTGGTTGTAGAAAATACGTCCGAAATGCTCACGGTCCGGGAAAACCTCATCCTGAAGCGGCAGGAATGCGCCACCGGAATCGACCAGATACAGGCAGGGCAGGCCGTTTTCGAGGGCCACCGTCTGTGCACGCAGGTGTTTTTTCACGGTGAGCGGAAAATAGCAGCCGCCCTTGACTGTGGCATCATTGGCCACGATCATGACCCGCCGCCTCGAAACCGTGCCGATGCCGGTCACGAGCCCGGCAGCGGGTGCTTCACCGTCGTAGAGCATCTCTGCCGCGAGCGGGGCGAGTTCGAGAAAAGGGCTGCCGGGATCGAGGAGGCGGTCGATCCGTCTGCGGACGAAAAGTTTGCCACGTTCCTCATGTTTGCGGCGTGCTTCACTCCCGCCTCCTTGGGCGGTCTGTTCCAGTTTTGCCCGCAGGGTTCGGGCGAGCGACTCGTGGTGCTGGTAGCGCGTCCGGTAATCCGAGTCGTGGCTCAGAGTCGTGATCCAGGGAGTCATGGTCGTACCGTTCGCATGGTCTCAAAATCGCGAAAGCGTCCGATGAATGGATCCCGTCTCAAGTCGCGGACCGCTCGATGGCGATCGCAGTGGCTTCTCCTCCGCCGATGCAGAGCGTCGCGATGCCGCGCTGCTGCCCCCGTCTGGCCAGGGCGTGGATCAGGGTGACGATCAGGCGTGCCCCGCTTGCCCCGATCGGGTGCCCGAGCGCGCAGGCACCCCCGTGGACGTTGACTCTCTCGGGATCCAGCCCAAGATCGTGTATGGCTGCCATTGTGACTACAGCAAACGCCTCGTTGATTTCGAACAGCTCGACCTGGCCGATATCCCAGCCCACCTTCCGACAAAGGTTCCGGATCGCCCCGATGGGTGCAGTGGTGAACCATTGAGGTGCCTGGGCATGGCTCGCGACACCGGCGAGATGGGCGAGCGGAGGAAGATTCAGGCGCTCCGCTTCTGCACGTGTCGTGAGGAGCAGTGCAGCGGCTCCGTCCGAAATCGACGAAGAACTCGCGGCCGTCACAGTTCCGTCCTTGCGAAAGGCCGGTTTCAGCGTTTTGATCTTTTCGAGATCGACGCGGCCCGGACCTTCATCCATATCGACTTCCGTCCTTTGGCCCCGGTGTGTCACACTGATCGGAATGATCTCTGCACGGAAGGCACCCTCCGCCTGAGCTGTGCGAGCCCGTTCTGCAGAGCGGATCGCATAAGCATCCTGGCTGGCCCGGCCGAACGCATAGCGTTCTGCGCAGAGCTCTGCGAACTCACCCATGGTTTTGTGGTCGGAGGCGTTTTCAAGCCCGTCATAGAGCATATGGTCCAGTACGCGTTCATGCCCCATGCGATAGCCAATCCGTGCCCGAGGCAGGAGGTAGGGGGCCTGGCTCATCGACTCCATTCCGCCCGCGATGACCATCCGGGATTGCCCGGAGCGGAGGAGCGCATCGGCCAGAAGTACAGTTTTCATGCCTGATCCGCACACTTTGTTGATCGTGGTGGCTCCAGTTGAGTCGGGCAGTCCCGCGAGAAGCGTCGCCTGGCGGGCGGGTGCCTGGCCCACTCCCGCAGGGAGTACGCAGCCGATCAGGGTCTCGTCAATCGCATCGATCAGAGCGGGTCGGGAGGTGAGCAGCGCCCGTATGACAGGTGCCATGATCTCCGGTGCACTAAGCGGTGCAAGTGTGCCCTGGAATGAACCGATCGGGCTACGGCGCGCGTCGACGATGACGATGTCGGATGTGTCGGTCATGAGATGTGATCCGGTTGGCTATGGCGTTCGTACAGTTCGCGTCCGATCAGCATGCGTCGGATCTCATTGGTACCGGCTCCGATTTCGTAAAGCTTGGCATCGCGCAGAAAGCGGCCGGTCGGATAGTCGTTGATGTAACCGTTGCCACCCAGGCACTGGATGGACTCCAGGGCGACGGCAACCGCACTTTCTGCAGCCATGAGCAGTGCTGCTGCCGCATCAATCCGGCTCGGATGGCCCCGATCGAATGATTCTGCTACTCGGTACGTGAGACTCCGGGATGCTTCGAGTTTCGTGTACATGTCGGCCAGCTTCCCTTGCATGAGCTCAAACTCTCCGATGGGTCGGCCGAATTGCCTGCGTTGAACGAGGTAGGGCAGGACGAGATCGAGACAGGCCTGCATGATGCCGAGCGGTCCACCCGACAGGATGAGCCGCTCGCTATCGAGGCCGCTCATGAGGATTTCGACGCCCTCGTGGACGGTTCCGAGAACCTGATCGTCGCGGAGTTCGCAGGCATCGAACAGGAGTTCGCAGGTGCCCGATCCGCGCATGCCGAGCTTGTCGAGTTTTTGCGCGGTTGTGAATCCTTTTTGGCTGCGCTCGACAATGAAGGCAGTGAGCGAGCGGGAGCCGGCCTGGGCGTAATCCCGGGTTCTGAGATAAACAATGAGCACATCTGCCTCGGGACCGTTCGTGATCCACATTTTGGTGCCGTTCACGACCCAGCCTTTGGGTCGACGCTCGGCCCGACACTGAATCGAGCCCACCACATCCGAACCGGCGCCGGATTCCGACATGGCTAGTGCGCCGACCCATTCACCGCTGATGAGTTTGGGGAGATAGCGGCGTTTCTGTTCCTCGGTTCCGTTCCGGGCGAGATTGTGCAAGCAGAGATTGGAGTGGGCGCCGTAGGACAGGCCCACGGAAGCGGATGCCCGTGACAATTCCTCCATTGCGAGGACATGCGCGAGAAATCCCATCCCGCTGCCTCCCAGAACCTCGGGTAGGTTGAGTCCGAGAAACCCGAGTTCCCCCATCCGCCGCCAGAGTGATCGGGGGAATCCACCCGCCTGGTCGAATGCATCCGCATGCGGGGCAACTTCCGCCTCGGCAAAGCGCCGCACGGACTCGCGGAGGAGCTCGAGGTCTGTCCTTCCGGTTTCAGGCATCGGGGCGGCCATGGGATCGTCAGCGGCTAGCCGAAGTCCGGGCGAGCTGGCGAATGCGCCGCATCGGGGGGTTTTCGAGATAACGCCCTCGCGCCGGAGTGAGCGCTGCAATTCGCTCCTCCGCAATGGCATCGGCTGCTTTCCAGGTGGGGATTCCGCGTGCCGCGGCGTGCTCGAAGATCTTCTTGATAATGTCGTAGATGGCATTGACGCGCCGTTCGGCGAGTTCCCGCTGGTAGCCTTCAATTTCAAGCGCGACGTTGATGAGTCCGCCCGCATTGAGGGCATAGTCGGGGGTATAGAGGATCCCGCGGCGGTCGAGCTCCGTCCCGCATTCCGGTGTGGCCAGCTGATTGTTCGCACTACCCGCGACAATTTTGCAGCGTAGGCGTGGAAGCGTTTCGGGATTGATCGATCCACCGAGTGCGCACGGGGCGAACACATCGACTTTGAGGTCGTAGATCTGATCGCCGGTCACGGCTTCGCAACCGTACTCTTCGACCGCGCGCTGGACGCGGTCTGCATGAATATCCGTCACGAAGACCTGTGCCTTTTCCTTGCGCAGAAGACGGGCGAGGTGCAGGCCCACATGTCCCACGCCCTGAATCGCGATGCTCCGGGAAGCCCAGTCGGCCTGGCCGAATGTCTTCTCGAGCGCGGCGCGCATCCCCTGAAAGGCTCCCCAGGCGGTAAACGGTGAGGGATCGCCACTTCCGCCATGTTCGGGGTGGATGCCCACGGCATACTCGGTTTCCTGGTAGATGAGTTCGATGTCTTCGACGTTGATGTTGACATCTTCGGCCGTGATATAGCGCCCGGCCAGACCCTGGATGTAGCGGCCGAAACTCCGGAACAGGGCCTCGCTCTTGATGGACGGATCCCCCATGATGACGGATTTGCCGCCTCCGAGATTGAGTCCTGCGATGGCCGCTTTGTAGGTCATGCCCCGTGACAGACGCAGGACGTCGGTCAGGGCTTCATCTTCACTCGCATAGGGCCAAAGCCGGAGTCCGCCGAGCGCAGGTCCAAGGGTGGTGTCATGGATCGCGACAATGGCACGCAGGCCAGCGGCGTCATCGTGAACGAAGACGACTTCTTCGTGGTCCGAGAAAAACGGATTTGAAAACACGCTCATGCATACATCTCCGGTCGGGAAGGGTGGCTTGAGGGCCATCCATCGGATGGCGCGTCAGTTCAGGTTCCATCGGCCCTCAGTTGACCCCCCATTATAACTTGCCCGCCCGTACCGTAAGGATATGGAAGGCCTATAATCAAATATCGTTGGATCCGTTCGAATGGGTGAGTCCGATCCATGAGTCCTGCTGCTGCCCTGGAAACTCGCACGGAACCGGTGCCCTCCAAACCGGTTCGTTTCGTCACAGCCACATCGCTTTTCGACGGGCACGATGCTGCAATCAACCTGATTCGGCGCCTTTTGCTCGCCCAGGGCGCGGAGGTGGTGCATCTCGGTCACAACCGATCGGTTGCAGAGCTCGTCCAAACGGCGCTTTCGGAAGATGCACAGGCGATTGCCGTGAGCTCCTATCAAGGCGGGCACATGGAGTATTTCAAGTATCTCGTTGATGAGCTCGCTCGCGAGCACGCGAGCGATATCGCTGTGATCGTCGGTGGGGGTGGCACGATCGCTCCTGACGAGGTCAAGGAACTTGAAGCCTATGGGGTTGAACGGATTTACCGGCCCGAGGATGGGCAAAGACTCGGGCTTGAAGGCATGATCGACGATATTCTGCAAAGAGTCCGGAAAAGACAGCAACCACCTGTGATCCCTCAACCAGGTTCCACCCGGGATCGTCGCGTGCTCGCGCGGACTATCAGCTGGATTGAGAGTCACCCCGATTCCGCGATGCGTACCCCGTTTCTGCGGAGCCTCAAGCCTGTTTCAAGCCCTGCTTCGGTCATCGGCCTCACCGGTAGCGGTGGGGCGGGCAAGAGCAGTCTCACCGACGAACTCGTCCGGCGGTTTCTGGAAGCATTTCCGGCTCTCGAGATTGCGGTGGTGGCGGTCGATCCGACACGCAACCGGACCGGTGGAGCCCTTCTCGGAGACCGGATCCGGATGAACAGCCTCGCGCATCCCAGGGTCTTTATGCGCTCGCTTGCGACCGGTCGGCAGGGTGGATCGTTGCACGTGCATCTCGGAGAGATCATTCAGTTCCTCAAGGCACAGGGATTCGGGCTGGTTCTGGTCGAAACCGCAGGCAGTGGACAGGGTGATACCGCCATCAGCGACCTCGTTGATCTCAGTCTTTATGTCATGACTTCGGACTACGGTGGCCCCCTCCAGCTTGAGAAGCTGGGTATGCTTGATTACGCCGATCTGATCGTGCTCAACAAATTCGAGAAGCGCGGTTCAGATGATGCCCTGCGTGACATCCGCAAGCAGTGGCGGCGCAATCATGCGGAGTTCAAACGCAGTGACGAGGACGTACCGGTCTTTGCGACCATCGCGAGCCAATTTCAGAATTCCGGTGTCGACCGCCTGTTTGCCGAGTTGTGCCGGATGCTCAAAGACCGATCCGGCGACGATCCTGCGCGCTGGAAACCGGCGCAAGACCTGAATCGCGATCCGCCGGCCGGTCATGTGCTCATTCCCCAATCCCATGAGCGCTATCTTGCGGAAATCGCCCAGGTGATCCGGAACGCTCGGGAGCGTAACCGGCTTTCGGCCGAAGCAGCATCCCGGGCACAGAGCCTTCATGATGCATTGGGTTGCCTGGATCATGAACCACGACCAGAACCCCTTGAGCGCTACCCCGCCGAGGCACTCGTTGGCGACAATGACCGGGTTCGGCTGCGTCAGGCTTATGAGGCTGCACTGGATGCAGTCGGGCAGGAAGGTATCGCGAGTCTCAAAGACTGGCCTGCGCGATTGCAGTCCGCACGCGCAGAGGCCTATGCCTATCCGGTGCGTGACCAGTGGGTCAAAGGGGCGAACTACACCGAAACGCTTTCCGGACTCCGAGTTCCGAAAATTGCACTCCCCAACTGGCGGGACTGGGGCGATATCCTCTCTTTCATCCAGTCGGAGAATCTCCCCGGCGCCTATCCCTATACAGCCGGGGTCTATCCCTATCGGCGCACCGCTGAGGACCCGACCCGCATGTTTGCGGGTGAGGGTACCCCCGAGCGGACCAACCGCCGCTTTCACTACCTGGCCCGCGGACAGAATGCTACCCGGCTCTCCACCGCCTTCGATTCGGTGACGCTCTACGGCGAAGATCCTGATCACCGCCCCGACATCTATGGGCGGATCGGAAACTCCGGCGTGTCGATCGCAACCCTTGATGACATGAAGAAACTCTATTCCGGGTTTGATCTGCTCTCACCCAACACCTCGGTCTCGATGACCATTAATGGACCTGCCCCGATCCTGCTTGCTCTTTTCTTCAATGCCGCTATTGACCAGGCGGTTGAGCGTCACCTCATCGAATCCGGCGGATTCGAATCTGCCCGGGCAGATCTCCGCGCGCGGCTCGGCGAGGCGGCCCCGCATTACACGGGCGCGCTCCCCGAAGGTCACTCGGGATTGGGACTGGGGTTCCTCGGCATCAGTGGGGATCGCCTGGTTGGACCCGAGACGTATGCCCGGATCCGCACCGATGTTCTGAAACGTGTCCGCGGTACTGTTCAGGCTGATATCCTCAAGGAGGATCAGGCACAGAACACATGCATCTTCTCGGTCGAGTTCGCGCTCAAGCTCATGGGAGATGTGGCGGCCTACTTCGTGGAACACGACATCCGGAACTTCTACAGCGTGTCAGTGAGTGGCTATCACATCGCGGAAGCGGGTGCCAACCCGATCACCCAGCTCGCCTTCACACTGGCCAATGGATTCACGCTGGTTGAGTACTATCTCGCGCGCGGGCTTTCGATCGATGCATTCGCACCCAACCTGAGCTTCTTCTTCTCGAATGGCATGGATTCGGAATATGCCGTCATCGGCCGCGTGGCCCGAAGAATCTGGGCGCGGGCATTGCGCGAACGCTATGGAGCCTCTTCCCGCAGCCAGATGCTCAAATATCACATCCAGACTTCAGGCCGGAGCCTTCACGCACGCGAGATCCAGTTCAACGATATCCGTACCACGCTGCAGGCACTCTATGCGATCTACGATAACTGTCAGAGTCTCCATACGAATGCCTACGATGAGGCGCTCACGACGCCAACAGAGGAATCGGTTCGGCGTGCGATGGCAATCCAGCTCATCATCAACCGGGAACTGGGTCTCGCGAAAAACGAGAATCCCCTCCAGGGTGCCTTCATCATCGAAACGCTGACAGATCTTGTTGAAGAGGCGGTACTGGTCGAGTTTGACCGGATCTCGGAACGTGGCGGCGTGCTCGGCGCCATGGAGACCATGTACCAGCGCAACAAGATCCAGGAAGAAAGCCTGCTCTATGAGCGGCTCAAGCATGACGGGCGTTTGCCGATCGTGGGCGTGAACTGCTTCCTCCCTGAAAATGCGTCGGCCGAACCGGAAGCGCCTCCCGCCCTCATCCGTTCGACCGAAGAGGAGAAGCGCGAGCAGCTCGATGGGCTCCATTTGTTTCAGGCGCTCCACCGAGACGAGCGACCCCAGGCGTTGTCCAGCCTCCGTGAAGCCGCGCGCCGCGGTGACAATCTCTTCTCGGTCCTGATGGACGCCGTGCGCGTCTGTTCACTCGGGGAAATCACGCGCGAACTTTATGGTCAGGGCGGAAAGTACCGGCGCGCGATCTAGGCGGGGATGGATCGCCCGCTTGGAGGCAGCACCGGATCGGGACACCGTACCCCATCTTGCGGCTTTTCTGGACAGCCTGATCCTGGAAGACGGGCTTGCAGCCAATACACGCGCCGCCTATGCCCTAGATATCCGTGAGTACTCGGCTTGGTGGCAATCCAAAGGCGGCGGGGCCTCTACACGGGAGACCATATTGGGTTATCTCGCCGATTGCCAGAAGAGAAAACGGTCTACGACCACCCGGGCGCGGATCCTCTCAAGCCTGCGGCGCTACCACCGCTTTCTCCTGAGACGGCATCTCGCCGCGACCGATCCGACCGAAGATATCGCCTCCCCGAGAATCGGCCGGAAGTTGCCCAAGGTGCTTACGGAGGAAGAGGTCGAACGCCTGCTCGAAGCCGCCGATGAGTCGACCCCGAGAGGTCTCCGCGACCGTGTCCTCCTCGAGGTGCTTTATGCGTCGGGCCTCCGGGTATCTGAGCTGGTTGCACTCCGGACCGAATCGATCAATCCGCGCCAGGGAATCGTTCGGGTTTCTGGCAAGGGGCGCAAGGAGCGAATTGTCCCGCTCGGCGAGGAGGCGCTTGAGTGGCTTGAACGGTATCTCCTCTCAGGGCGGCCGCACCTGGTGGATCATGGGCGCGATCGCGGGATACTGTTTCCGGGGCGTGGCGGGCGGCCACTCACGCGTCAGGCATTCTGGATGCTCATCAAGCGTTATGCGAGGCGCGCCGGTCTGCGCTTCGAACCGTCCCCACACGTTTTGCGTCACGCGTTCGCCACCCACCTTGTCAACCGCGGCGCCGATCTTCGGGTGGTGCAGCTCCTGCTCGGTCATAGTGACCTCGGGACGACCCAGATCTATACTCATGTGGCGCGTGAGCGGCTCAAGGCTCTCCACAAGGCTCATCACCCCCGCGGTTGACAGAGATTGGACGCGTTAGCGTTCGAGATATTTGAGTTTGTCAGCAACCCCGTCCCACGTCTCGGCATCAGGTGGGGCGGGTTTCTTCCGCGTGAGCGTCGGCCAGAGCTTCGCCAGTTCGGCATTGAGTTTGAGAAATACCCGTTGATCCGACGGCAGATCGTCTTCCGAGACGATCGCTTTGGCAGGGCATTCGGATTCGCAGAGCGTGCAATCAATGCATTCGTCAGGGTCGATGGCCAGGAAATTCGGACCTTCATGGAAACAGTCCACCGGGCAGACTTCGACGCAGTCCGTATATTTGCATTTGATGCAATTTTCAATGACGACAAAGGTCATGGCGGATTTCCAAGCTTAAGACCTGGATTATTTTGCCACAGGTTGGAGGGTACGCTCGATCCTGAGGTCGTGGATGTGGAAGGGGAATCCCCGTCTTTCCCGGCGCTTCTGAAAGTAGTATTCGATTGTCAGCCGGACGCTCGGAAAGGCGAGCTCTGTCCAGGGTAGATCCGTCTCGGTAAAGAGTCCGGTCTCGAGGGTCTCATGCCCTGGGCTCGAGGGCAGTTTCTCGAGGCGTCCGAGATAAAAGAGATGTATCTGGTGGATGCGGGGCAGGTTGACCAGGATCAGAGGAGGGCCGATCGTAACCGGTGCTCCGACTTCCTCCTCGCTCTCGCGTCCGGCCCCTTCGGCCGTCGTTTCGCCATTCTCGAGAAATCCAGCGGGCAGGGTCCACAGCCCAAGGCGCGGTTCAATAGCCCGCCGGCAGAGCAGGAGGCGTTCCTCCCATTCCGGGACCGACCCCACGATCATGCGAGGGTTCTCGTAGAAAACCTCCCCACACTGTGTGCAGACGTAACGTTCGCGAGTGTCTCCCGGCGGGATGTTGCGGGTGATGGCCCCGCCGCAGCGGCTGCAATACTTCATGCTGACTCCCGTCCGAAGCTTTTGGTATTGTTGCATATCGGCGTGTGCGGGGTGATGAATATCGTAACGGGGGCAGGAGTCCCTCTGCGAAGAGATTGTCTTGTGGTGGAGTTTGTGGCCCGACGCTCCGAGGACATGGAGGAGGCTCCCGTTTCAGGGAACAAGCATCAGACCTTTGGCGACGTCAGAGGGTAGCCCTCACCTCTCGCTCCAGCTCATCACTCCGGCCGTGGCGGAATTATAACTGCATCAGCCGTGCACGCGAGACGCGGTGATCGCTCTGCCATGGGTCTCATGGGCACCCCGCATCGGGACGAGGGTCGAAACGGTGCGTACCGTTGCAGGTGTTGCAGGTTCGATCATCGCCGAAGCGATTGTTTGAGGAGAGTAGAACGGTTGATTGTCAGCAATTCTAAATGTGGCAAAGACCATCGGCATCCGATCGCTTGCATGTGCTGATGCTACCGGGGGCTGGACAAAAAGGACGATCCACGGTATAACAGCGCTGGGTCCTTGTGCGCGAGCGCGGAGTGACGGATCTTGTG